>JALHQW010000035.1 GCA_022841745.1 Saprospiraceae bacterium
CGCGTATATACGCGAGGAGGGGTAAACAAACCCCGGAGTCCCGGGACTCCGGGGTTTGATAACCCCTCCTCTCGAAAAAGGCTGCCACATAAATTCAATTTTTAGCATCAAATCAAAAGGCTTATCTGGTGCAAATGCACCAGTTTGGAATTATTGCAAAAGTACCATTTCAACGGTATTCCACCTTTCCCAGCTGCTCCACAACCCCCACGCTTGCCTCAAAATCAAAACCCGCCAGCACCTCCCCGAATTTCCGGCGGATATCGTCCAAGCAGAGGTTGCCGATGCTCCCCTCGTGTGTGTGGCTGATTTCGCCCTCGAATCGGAACGTGCCGTCTTCCACTTGCTTCGCAACTTGGCGGTAGGCTTCTCGGAACGGAACACCCTCCAGCACGAGGCGGTTCACCACTTCCACTGTGAACAGGTAGCGGTATTTTTCGTCCGCCAGTATATGCTCGTTCACCTCAAATTTTGGGATGCTCAAAATGGCCAAGCGCAGGCAGTTTTTTAGCTCTTCGAGAGCGGGAAAAACAGTTTCTTTCAAAATTTGAAAGTCCCGATGATACCCGCTCGTGAGGTTGGCGGTCACGGCGGAAACCTGTTGCGGCAGCGTCTGCAAACGGCTGAAACGGCCCCGAATCAATTCGAAAACATCGGGGTTTTTCTTGTGAGGCATGATGCTGCTGCCTGTCGTGAACTCGGCGGGCAGTTTCAAAAAACCGAAGTTTTGGCTGTTGAAAAGGCAGACGTCGGCGGCGAACTTGCCGAGCGTGGCAGCCAGCCCCGCCATTGCGAAGCTGAGGAACTGCTCCGATTTGCCCCGCCCCATTTGCGCATGCAACACGTTGTAATTCAGGTCTTTAAACCCAAGCAACTGGGTCGTCATGTGACGGTCGAGCGGGAAACTGCTGCCGTAGCCCGCCGCCGAGCCGAGCGGGTTTTGGTTGATAATGTCAAAAACGGAATGCCACAGCCGCAGGTCGTCGGCCAGCGACTCGGCATAGGCGCTGAACCACAGCCCAAATGACGACACCATTGCCACCTGCGTGTGCGTGTAGCCGGGCATGGGCACGTCCTCGTGCGCCGCTGCCTGTGCCATCAGCACCTCGAACAGCTCGCCGACCAGCCCTGTCACCTCCTGGATTTCGGAGCGAAAAAACAGGCGCAAATCCACCAGCACTTGGTCGTTGCGAGAGCGGCCCGAATGGATTTTCTTGCCCACATCGCCGAGGGAGCGGGTGAGCAGCAGTTCCACCTGCGAGTGAACGTCCTCCACCCCTGGTTCGATGGTGAATTCGCCCGCCTTGATTTGCCCCAAAATTGCCCGAAGGGCAGGTTGCAAAACGGCCAATTCGGCTGCCGTCAGCAGCCCGATGGAGGCCAGCATTTCGATATGTGCCAAGGTGCCGAGCACGTCGAAACGGGCCAGCCGAAGGTCGAGGACGTTGTCCTGCCCGATGGTGAATTTTTCAACTAAGTTGTTGACAGTCTGTGTGTTGGACCAGAGTTTCATGTTACGGTTGATAAGGGTTGATAATAGGTTGATGAGGGTTTATGGGGTCGTAGGGGCTTTATCAACCCATATCAACCTCATTAACTTTATCAACCTGAAATCAACCGTTCGTAAATATCAATACCTTCTTCTATTTCCCGCAGCCACACAAACTCATCTGCCGTATGCGACCTTTCGCTTTCCCCCGGCCCGATTTTCAGAGTCGGGAAGGGCATCAGCGAGGCGTCGGAGAGGGTGGGGGAGCCATAGCTACGCAAACCCAATTCCTTGCCCCGCTGCACCAACGGATGGTCGGTTGGAATAGTTGACGAATTAAGGCGGAAGGAACGAGCCTTTAATTTGGAGCGGAGTTTTGTTTGCAAAAAGGCAAAGACCTCTTCGTTCGTGTAGTGCTCGTTCGTGCGGATGTCCACCACAAAACGGCAGGTGTCCGGCACTACGTTGTGCTGGGTGCCCGCCTCGATTTGTGTGACGGTCATTTTCACCGGGCCGAGCAGGTAAGAGGTTTTTTCAAACTTGTAATTTTTCAAAAAATCGATGTCCTGCAAGGCTGTGTAAATGGCGTTTTCGCCCTCGTCACGGGCGGCATGCCCGGCCTTGCCGTGGGCGGTGGCATCCACCACGAGCAGGCCCTTTTCGGCAACGGCCATCTGCATTCCCGTCGGCTCGCCAACGATGCCGCAGTCCACGTGACCCAATTTCGGCAATACCATCGCAACACCTTGATTACCAGATACTTCTTCCTCGGCTGCGCCGAGAAAAATCAGGTTCCAGGGCAGGTTCTTTTCTTCGTAAAAATGTGCGAAAACCTCCGCCAACGCCACCAGTGAAGCCCCGGCGTCGTTGCTTCCGAGGCCATACAACCTGCCTTCCTCGACCGTCGGTTGGAAGGGGTCCCGCTGCCAGCCAGCCACGGGCCGCACGGTGTCGTGGTGCGAGCAGAGCAGTAAGGTCGGGCGGGCGTGCTGCCAGTGCTTGGCCCTTGCCCAAACGTTGTTGCCCATGCGTTCCGTTGGGATGTTTTTGTGGTGAAAAAACGTGGCCAACAGGTCAGCGGTCGCCGCTTCCTCCCTCGAAAAGGAGGGGGTGGCGATGAGCTTTTTCAGCAGTTCGATGGCTTCGGTTTTTAAGTTCGTCATGGGTTAATAAGTGTTCCAAATTGCTTCACAATCCCCTCTACACCGCACACCCAAACCTCCTTCACGCCTCCGTTTTTTGCGGCGAAGGCATTGTCCAACTTCGGCAGCATCCCCTCGCTGATGACACCCGCCGTCCTGTGCTGCTCATAGGTTACTGAATCGAGCAAGGGCAGCACGGAGTTATCATCCGTAGGGTCGAGCAGGACGCCGTTTTTTTCGAAGCAAAACTTCAATGTCACCTCAAAATTATGCGCCAGCGAAACGGCCAGCATTCGGGCAATGGTGTCGGCGTTGGTGTTGAGCAGTTGGCCACGGCCATCGTGTGTAATGGGGCTGACGACGGGCGTAAGCTTGTTCTCTAAAAAATTGATTATCAGCTTGTTGTTTATATTTTCGACATCGCCGACGAAGCCATAATCAATTGTTCCAGCGCCCCTTTTTTTCGATAAAATGGCGTTGCCGTCCGCTCCGCTCAGGCCGATGGCATCGCAGCCGAGGGCCTGCAATTTGGCCACCACCGTCTTGTTCAGCAGCCCGGCATAGACCATCGTGACGACCTCCAGCGTGGCAGCGTCGGTGATGCGGCGCCCGTCCACCATTTGCGGTTCGATGCCGAGCCGGCGGCTGATTTCGCTGCCCTTTTTGCCGCCGCCGTGGACGAGGATTTTCGGGCCTTGGATGTTTGCGAAGGTAGCAAGCGCCGAGCCGAGTTGCACCTCGTCGTCTAGGAGTTTACCGCCGATTTTGAGGACGGTTAATTTTGGCATAAATTCCTGATTATCAGTTTTTTTTGAGAATGATTTTTTGATTTTGATTCGCAAAATGTTTTCTTTCGACACAGAAGGACGCAGATTTTTTATGATGATTTATGTTTTTGATTTTGCTTCGCAAAATCCTTTTTATGTCCTGAGAGAATCATAGCCAATCATAATAAATCTGCGTCTTTCTGCGTCAAAAAATATCTCGTTTTTGCGCAGCAAAAACCCAAGAACATCATTCTCAAATCCATTCCAAAACCGCCTGTGCCGCAAACTCCCTATTCTTCGCCTGCTCGAAAATCAGGCAACGGGGGTCATCCAGCACGGCATCGGCGACCACCACATTGCGGCGGACGGGGAGGCAGTGCATGAAGCGGGCATTGTTCGTAAGCGCCATTTTTTCGGGCGTCACCATCCAGTTTTCTTTCGGTGAAATGATTTGGCCGTAGTCTGTAAAGGACGACCAGTTTTTGGCATAAATGAAGTCTGCGCCCTCGAACGCCCGATGCTGGTCGTGCTCAACTTGCACACTGTCAACGAATTGCGGAGCAAGTTCTGCACCCGGAGGATGCGTCACGACGAGTTCCACGTCACAAGTTTTCATCCATTCCACGAAGGAATTCGGCACGGCCTGCGGCAATGCCCGCACATGCGGCGCCCAGGTGAGCACGACCTTCGGGCGGGCTTTTGGTTTGAATTCCTCAATCGTCACCGCATCAGCGAGGGACTGGAGTGGGTGCAGCGTGGCTGATTCAAGGCTGACGACGGGTACGGTGGCGTATTTCTTGAACTGGTTCAAAACCACCTCTGCGTAGTCCCAATCCCGGTCCTTCAGCGTGGGGAAGGACCGGATGCCAATGACGTCGGCGTACTGGCTGATGACGCCCGCCGCTTCCCGCACGTGCTCGGCCTTGTCGCCATCCATGACCGTACCATCCTCGAACTCGATTTTCCAGCCCGCATCGGCGTTCATCGTGATGACGTTCATGCCGAGGTTCTGCGCCGCCTTCTCGGTGCTGAGGCGGGTGCGGAGGCTGGGGTTGAAGAAGAGAAGGACGAGCGATTTACGATTTACGAATGACGATTTACGATTGGGTCCCCGCTTGATTTCCAAGGCTCGTTGAATGAGGGCGTCGGGGTTGGGGACGTCGTTTATGCTGGTGAAATGCTGCATTCAATTAATCGTTTTTAAGTCAAATTCTTCCAAAATATGCCATTGCTTGCCCATCTCTTGTTCAATCAAGCTTATTTTATTAAATTCGATTTTATGGGGCAACTTATGCGCTTTTACTTGCTCAAATATTGCATCGGTACAAATCGAATTGCGCGGGTGCATCAAGGTAATATGCGGCTCCCGTTTTCTTGGATTTTCAACGATTCCTTTTAAAATATTTGCCCTTAATTTTTGGAAGGGTTCATTGTCGCCAAATGCAGGAACCATAAGGCCTTTGCCCTCAGAAAACCTGACCATACTGCCAAATTCAATGGTGATTGGGCTATGATTTAATCTGATTAAATTTCGCATGATTTTATCTAATTTATCCAATTCATCCTCCCTGCAAAGTGTGACATGGCTTTTTATTAAGTCATATTGAGCTGGGTTAAATTCACGACGGATTTTCTCCATTATTATGGAATGTTCTTCATCAACAAACAGCGTTAATTGGATGCGCTTTTGGTCCATTTAATTCTGTTTCAATTTATAGTGATACTGTTTCTAGCACCGCCTCCAAGCACGCCTTGAACGCCCCCAAAAACTCCTCTATCTCCTCGTCGCTGACGCAGAGCGGTGGCAGCAGGCGTACCGTGTTTTTGTTCGAAGACGACCCGGTGAACACGCCAAAATCCTCCATCAATTTCTTCCGGAATGGCGCTGCTGGGAACTCGAATTCCACACCAATCATCAGTCCACGGCCCCGTATTTCCTTAATGCCTTCAAAGCCTTGCAGCTCAGCTTTCAGTCGCTCGCCTTGCTTGGCTGCATTCTCGATAAGCAGTTCATTTTCAATTACTTCCAACACGCCGAGCGCCGCAGCGCAAGCCATGTGCGTACCACCGAAAGTGGTGCCGAGCAGCCCGTGTCGTGCCTTGAACTTGGGCGAAATGATGACCCCGCCGATGGGAAAGCCGTTGCCCATGCCCTTGGCGATGGTGATGAGGTCGGGGCGGATACCTGCGTGCTGGTGGGCGAAGAAGCGGCCCGTGCGACCATAGCCGGACTGGATTTCATCCAACACAAGACAGGTTCCGTGTGCTTCACAAAGCGTCGAAAGCCCCCGCAGGAAGTCCGCCGATGGTTCGTTGATGCCGCCAATACCTTGGATGCCCTCGATGACGACTGCTGTCACATCGCCTTTTGCCAGTGCCTTTTCGACGGCTTCGAGGTCTTCAAAAGGCAGGTACTCCACCTCGAAACCGTGGTTGATGGGCGCTTGGATGCTGGGGTCGTGGGTGATTTTCACGGCTGCCGATGTTCGCCCATGGAAGCCCTTGCCGAAGGCGACAACCTTGGTGCGGCCATTCTGGAAGCTCGCCAATTTCAGTGCATTTTCGATGGCTTCTGCCCCGCTGTTTACCATGAACAGTTGATAATCAGCGTATCCTGACAGTGCGCCAAGCTTCGCCGCCAGTACCTCCCGCAGTTCATTTTCCACGAAATTGGAGTAGAAGGCAATTTTGTCCATCTGGTCTTTCACCCGTTTCAGGAAGTGAGGGTGCGAGTGCCCGATGGAAACGACGGCGTGGCCTCCGTAAAAATCGAGGTAGCGCCTACCGTGCTGGTCATAGACGTGGCAGCCGTGGCTGCGCTGAATATCTATGGGGAAGAGGGGATAGACATCGAAAAGGGTCATTGTTGCTATGATTTGAGTGTGATTTTTTTGATTTAAGATTTCAGATAGACGATTTCAGATTTCAGATTGGAGGAGCATGGCCCTACAAATCTTATATCTAAAATCGTCTATCTTATATCTGAAATCTTATCCTAAAAAGCAATGGATTTTAAGTTCAAACCTGTACTTTCCTCCAACCCGAACAGCAGGTTCATATTCTGAACCGCCTGCCCGGATGCGCCTTTCAGTAGGTTGTCTATAATGCTGATTATCAAAAGCTTATCACCGTGTTTTTCTAAGTGAAGCAGGCATTTGTTGGTGTTCACCACTTGTTTCAACGAGGGGTTTTCGTCAGTTATTTTGGTAAATGGGGTATCGTGGTAAAATGTCCGATACAATTCCTTCACCTGGCTTTCGGTTGCTTTGCAATGGGTGTACGCACTGGCGAAAATGCCCCTCGTGAAGTCGCCCCGCACGGGCAGGAAGTTCACCGATTTGTCGAAATTGGGCTGCAACTGCCGCAGGCTCTGCCCGATTTCCCCCAAGTGCTGGTGGCCAAAAGGCTTGTAGATGCTCAGGTTGTTGCTCCGCCAACTGAAATGCGTCGTGTCTGTCGGCTGCTGGCCCGCTCCCGTGGAGCCGGTGATGGCGTGGACGTGTAGCTCGTCGTTCAAAAGCCCCTCGGCAGCCAGTGGCAGCAGTGCCAGCTGAATCGCCGTTGCGAAGCAGCCGGGATTTGCGATTTTTTGCGCTCCGCAAATGGCGGCTCGGTTCAGTTCCGGCAGGCCGTAAACGAAGTCGTTACCGGGGCGCTGGAGCCGGAAATCATGGCTCAAATCAATGATTTTCAACGAATTGGAAAAACTGTTTTTATCCAAAAACGCTTTCGATTCGCCGTGGCCTGAACAAAGAAACAGCACGTCAGGCTCGACTGGTACCTCGGCTACAAAGCGCAAATCGGTGTCCCCCACGAGGTCGTCGTGTACGCTGGACACGGGTTTGCCCGCCGAGCTGCGGCTCTGCACAAAGGCGATTTCCGCCGCCGGGTGGCGCAGCAAGAGGCGGATGAGTTCTCCCGCTGTGTAGCCTGCGCCGCCGATGATGCCGACTCTAATCATGCTTTGATAAGGGTTGATAAAAATTGATGAGGGTTGATAAGACCTCGGTCAACTTTCCTATTTTTCGATTAATTTTGTTTAAAATTTTGTTCAAATGGTTTCTCAAACGTCCGTCAACGAGCTTCTGAAAGGGGTGCAGCAACTGAGCGCCGAGGATTTTGACTTGTTTTTCAAAAAAATCAGCAGTTTGCGTAGCAAATCGGGCAACAAGGCATTAGCCAAAGAGCAATCGCTACTTGAAAAAATTAATGCAAGAATGCCTCTTGCTATGGAACAACGTTTTGCTCAACTCATTGCCAAACGAGACCTTGAAACCCTTACTGATGTCGAATACCAGGAGCTGTTGCAGCTAACCGAAAAATCGGAAGAATTGCAAACAAATCGCCTTGGATACATGATGGAACTTGCTCAACTTAAGGGTTTGACATTGCCCCAAGTTGTCAAACATTACAAGCTTGAACCAAAGCCCATTGGTTAAGATGTCTATTTCAAAAGCTACAAGAATATCCATTGCAAGTCAGGCAAAAGGCTGTTGCGAATACTGCATGACACAAGAGGCTTTCGACAACAAGACCTTCTCTCTCGACCATATTCGTCCAATTTCACTCGGTGGCTCCGATGCCTTGGAAAACCTTGCTTTTTGCTGCCAAGGTTGCAACAATATCAAATACAATAGGATGCATGGGATTGACCCAGAAACTGGCGAACTTCTGCCATTGTTCAACCCTCGCAAAGACAGATGGACTGCTCATTTTCGATGGAATGAAAATTTTACGGTCATCTTTGGAACTACTCCGATTGGAAGAGCCACGGTAGCAACTTTGCAATTGAACCGTTGGCAACTCATCAACCAAAGAGCCATTTTCCACATCGCAAAGGTTCATCCACCCGCTCATTCCATCGCTTAATCCTCTTCCCGCTTTCGGGTGGATTGATAAATTTTCAACTGATTCCCCAATATCTTCGTGAACCCCTTCACGTCCTCGCCGGACCAGCCGTTGTTCATCTCGCCGTACTTGCCCGCTTCGCTTTGCATGAGGTCAAAATCCGACTTAACTCCCTGTAATTCAAAGCGATAGGGTAGGAACTTGACGAATACCTCGCCCGTCACCGACTCCTGCGTGGAAGTCAGGAATGCCTCGATGTTGCGCATGACGGGGTCGAGAAAAAGCGCTTCGTGGAGCATCATGCCGTACCAGTTGGCTAGCTGTTCTTTCCAGTATTGCTGCCATTTGACGAGGGTATGCTTTTCGAGCAGGTGGTGCGCCTTGATGATAATAAGCGGGGCGGCAGCCTCAAAACCCACTCGGCCTTTTATGCCAATGATGGTGTCGCCAACGTGCGTATCCCGACCAATGGCGTAGGGTGCGGCGAGGGCTTGCAAGGCTTGGATAGCCTCCACGGGATGCTCGAAAACCTGCCCATTCACGCCAACCAACTCGCCTTTTTCAAAAGTCAAGCTGATGTCAATCGGTTCATTTTTAGTCAATTGTGTAGGCCATGCACTTTCTGGCAGCGGCAGGTGCGAGGTCAGCGTCTCCGCCCCGCCCACGCTCGTGCCCCAGATGCCGGGGTTGATGCTGTACTTGGCTTTTTGCTGCGTCCACTCGAAGCCGTGCTTGGTGAGGTAGGCCACTTCTTCCTCCCTTGAAAAGCGATGGTCACGGATGGGTGTGATGATTTGCATCTCTGGGCAAAGGACGGAAAAGGCCAAATCGAAGCGCACCTGGTCATTACCTGCGCCCGTGCTACCGTGTGCAATCGCCTCACTGCCAATCAGTTGTGCTTGCTTCGCAATGGCCACCGCCTGGAACATCCGCTCGGCGCTGACCGACAGGGGATAGGTGTTGTTGCGCAGCACATTGCCAAAAACGAGGTAGCGGATGCACTGGTCGTAGTAGTCCTGCATGGCGTCCACGCAATGGAAACTGGCAGCGCCAAGTGTGAACGCCTTGGCCTCCATAGCCTCAACGTCGGCAGGTGTGAAGCCTCCCGTGTCCACTGTCACGCAGTGGACTTCGTGGCCTTGCTCGGTCAGGTATTTGATGCAAAAGGAGGTATCCAAGCCCCCGGAATATGCGAGTGTTATTTTCATGCTGATTGTTTTTCTCGCGAGGAGGATGGGGGTACGGATTGAGCGGGTTAGACTGATTTAAACGGATTTCAAACTGCATAAATCAGTGTTTATCCGCCAAATCCGTCCAATCCATGTACCATCCTCTTCGCGTGTCACGCCGCTACTGCAGCCGATTCGTTTTTCAAAATCATCTCCACCAAGCTGACGCTTTGTGCAGCTTCCAGTTCCTCCAATTTGCTCGGAGCCAACATGCCTGTGCAGAGGCACATCTTCCTGCCACAGCGCTGGAGTATGTCAAAGTTGGGGCAGCTTTGGCAGCCGTCCCAAAAGGTTTCGTCTTGGGTAAGTTCGGAAAAGGTCACTGGCTTGTAGCCAAGTTCCGAATTGATTTTCATCACGGCGAGGCTCGTGGTGATGCCGAAGACCCGTGCTGACGGGTACTTGTCCCGTGCGAGGTCAAAAACCCTGCGCTTGATTTGCTTGGCGAGGCCGAGTTGCCGGAACTCATGGGCTACTACAAGGCCAGAGTTGGCGACATATTTCCCGTGACTCCAAATTTCGATGTAGCAGAACCCGGCGAGTTGGCCTTCATCATTCAGGGCGATTACGGCATGGCCAGATTCGATTTTCCGCCTTACATACTCGGGTGACCGGCGGGCGATACCAGTTCCTCGCTGCTGGGCCGAGATTTCGAGGAGGGAACAGATTTCTTCTGCATAGGAGGCATGTGCCTCCCCCGCAACATGAACTTTCACATTCATTTGCTGAGATTTTTAAAAATTGACGCTGATTAAAGATTTCAGTCAATGGAATATTCCAAAGTCCTTGAAACCAAAAATCAAGTTGAATCAATTGTGAAAAAATGCGGGCTTACCCGGCAGGGCAGGTGGGAAAAAACTTCCCACAATGGTGGTTATATGTAAATGATTAGCCCTTACGGGCTGGACGGAACGCACGACGACGAGGCTGCGGCATGTGTGCCGGCAAGCTCGTGATGGAAAGGTTATATGTGAACTGCGTCGTCATTGATGGAACAAATGTAGGTGTTGTTTTGACACGATGCAATAGGGAAGCAAAAAAAATAGCAGAACCATAAGCAATGGCCCTTGAATTTGCT
The DNA here is from genome assembly GCA_022841745.1 of Saprospiraceae bacterium. Lineage (GTDB taxonomy): Bacteria > Bacteroidota > Bacteroidia > Chitinophagales > Saprospiraceae > UBA6168. The sequence goes on from JALHQW010000035.1 coordinate 10,554, forward strand.
GTTGATCCAGCCAAAAATAGGTTTCAACAAACTGGCTGGTCACAGAATTTTAAAATCCCTTTTCAAAACTATTTTTATAAAAAAATTAGATATGCCCTATTTTTTATGGGGGTAATACTTAAAAAACAGCATTTAATTCAAAATATAAATCAAAAATAAAGGGGTTGATACAAAAAATGATATTTTTTTTGGACATGGTGTATTTTTTACCCTATATTTGCATCGTACCTTACCGAATAGCAGCCAACCTTACTGAACGCTTATCAAATCAAGTAAAAGCCAGATTCCAATCGGAAAAAAATTCTTGCAGAAGGCATGATGCCTCATGCCCGAAGCGCTGACCAATTTCTTTTTACACCGATAAATTATTTGTTATGAAAAAATTGACCACTAAACAAGCGGCCCCGTTCATTCTACTGGCGCTTATTTCATTGGCCTCCATTTTTGTTCCGGCACTTCCCGATTTTGCGGGCACAGACCAGTACAATGCAGCGGACACGACTTGGATTCTCGTGGCCACAGCACTCGTATTCCTCATGACGCCCGGCCTGGCCTTTTTCTACGGCGGCATGGTTCATCGCAAGAACGTCATTTCCACCATGATTAAGAGCGTGGTAGCGGCGGGCATTGTCAGCGTCATCTGGATTGTGGTGGGCTTCAGCCTCGTCTTTGGCGAAGACATCGGCGGCTTCATTGGCGACCCGACCACTTTCTTTTTCTTTAAAGGGGTGAACTCCGGCGAGCCTTGGAGCCTTGCGCCCACCATACCGAAGACCCTGTTCGCCTTCTTCCAATTAATGTTCGCCATCATCACCCCTGGCCTCGTGGTGGGTGCGGTGGCCGAGCGCATCCGTTTCACCTCTTATATATTGTTCACGGCGCTTTTCAGCTTGCTGGTTTATGCCCCGCTGGCGCACTGGTCCTGGCACCCTGATGGGTTCTTGTTCAAAATGGGCGTACTTGACTTCGCAGGCGGCACGGTCGTTCACATTTCGGCTGGCTGCGCAGCGCTCATGGGTGCCCTCGTACTCAAGCGCCGCCAAGCACATATTGACAACCAAGAAATACCGCCAGCAAACATCCCCTATGTGCTCATCGGCACGGGCCTTTTGTGGTTCGGTTGGTTCGGCTTCAACGCTGGTTCGGCGCTGGGCGCCAATGCCTTAGCAGTTTCCGCTTTCGCAACGACAAACACTGCCGCCGCCGCCGCTGGTCTTTCCTGGATGTTCTTTGATGTATTGAAAGGCAAAAAACCGTCCGTGCTCGGCTTCTGCATCGGTGCGGTGGTGGGCCTCGTGGCTATCACGCCGGGGGCTGGTTTGGTGCCGATTCCACAGAGCATCTTCATCGGCGCATTTGCGGCCATTGTATCCAACGTAGCTGTTTACTACAAGCAAAAAACCTCGCTGGACGACACGCTGGACGTGTTCCCCTGCCACGGCCTGGGCGGTATTGTCGGCATGTTGCTAACGGGTGTTTTTGCCAGCAAAACCGTGAACGCCGCTGGTGCCGATGGGCTTATTTATGGGGGCTTCGCCTTCTTTTTTACGCAGTTAAAAGGGATGATGGCAGCCGTAGTCTACAGTGGGGTGGTTTCCTTCCTGATTTTTAAATTAATCAACTTCATCGAGCCAATGCGGGTAAGCTCAATTGACGAGGAAATCGGCCTCGACGCCACGCAGCACAACGAGAAGTATGTGCAGGGAACGCTGCTCGTGTCACAGGCGAATGGGAAGGTGGCGGAGCTACCGCTGGTAGAATGATTTGATTTTAGATATAAGATAGACGATTTTAGATTTCGGTACTATGTCAATCTGCAAAACCCCTTTATTCTCAAGTGTTTTCGGCTCCCCAATCTAAAATCATATATCTTATATCGTCTATCTTAAATCAAACTCCCACCCACTTCCCAATCAAAGCATCAAACTCAAAAAAGGTACGGCCTTCATCCCAGCTTCTGACACAAGCCGGAGGCCGTACCGATTTCATCTTTCAATAAAATCGTTGCAATGTTACAAAAAATCCTCTTCTCAGGAATGGCATCGCTATGCCTCTTGGCCACCGCCGCTGCGCAATCGGCAGCCGCCGACACCTCAGCCCCAGCACCAAGTCTTTTTAAATTCTCAGGTTTTGCAGACGTCTATTATCGCTATGACCTTGCGAAAACAGCTGGCAACAACCGAACGAGTTTCACCAACAGCCACAATGATTTTGAACTGGGAATGGTCTCCGGCAAGCTGGAGCACAGCCTTGGCAATGTGGGTTTTCTCGCCGACATCGGCTTTGGCCGCCGGGCGGAAGAATTCGCCTATACGGACATCAACACCCGCCTCGCCATCAAGCAGTTGAACCTTTCCTATTCCTTTAAAAATGGCCTGAAACTTACGGCGGGCAACTGGGCCACGCACATCGGCTACGAACTGGTTGACCCTTACCTAAACCGCAATTACAGCATGTCCTACATGTTCAGCTATGGGCCGTTCTCGCACACGGGCATCAAGGCAGAGAAGACCTTCGGCAATTGGGGCGCCATGATTGGCATGGCCAACCCGACCGATTTCAAGTCGTTTGCTGGCAATGAAAAATACGTCATTGGGCAATTGAGCACGACAAGTGCAAACGAGGCAGTCAAGGTTTACCTGAATTACCAAGGTGGCAAGTTCAACGACAGCTCAAGGGTAAAACAAGTGGACATCGTGCTCACGGCTGCCCTTGCCGAACGGTTCAGCCTCGGTCTGAACGGTACGGCGGCCACTTACCAGTTCAAGGACGCCGAAAAGGAATTCGGCGACATGAACACCTGGTGGGGCACAGCGCTATACCTCAATTTTGACCCAAAAGACTGGTTCGGCCTGACGCTCCGTTCGGAGTATTTCAGCGATGCAAAAGGCTTGAACGTTTTCGGTGCAGTCGGTGGTGGCAGCCTGGTGGCGACCACGATTTCCGCCAATTTCAAAGCTGGCAACCTCATTTTTATTCCAGAGGTACGCTTCGAGTCGGCTTCGGAGGAGATTTTCACCGACCAAGAGGATGGGTTTACCAAAGCGGCCACAAGCGTGTTGATGGCCGCAGTTTATACGTTTTAAGTGAAAGACAAATTGGTTAGTTTTTTTGCTGGCGCTCCTCCGCAACCTGCGGGGGAGCGTTTTTTGTTTGGTCGGTGCTATGCACCAACTATACGCTCCTTACCCCTCTCCGATAGCGCCGCAAATTGGCGGGTAAAGTTCTTGATGAAGTCCACCTTGCGGAAGCGGAGGGCGCTCCAGTCCTCGTCAATGGCCACCATGCGCACACCTTCCATGCCGTACTGGCCCATGACCTGCCAGCCATTGTCCCGGTTGAACTCACATTTGTAGCGCTTGGAGCTGCCCTTTGGGTAGCACATCCAAACCACGGCATCGCCCTTCATTTTTGGGCAAATGGCGTGCGCAGCGGCATCCACTTCGGCTTGTTTTATGGCAAATGCGATGGCAAATTCAATCGCATCAGTTTCGCCTATTTCATGCTTCACGATGGCCAGTGGCGCAATGGATTGAAGGTTGCCAGCAAAGGAGGCCGGGGCGTTCAGCACATGGATGGTGGGTTGGTCTTTGTAGTTGAGTTTTTTGAAAATGGCGTCCATGAAGTGGGAAGTTTTTCAGATGATACAGTTGTTAATCCTCGTCTTTTCCTTTGAGGTAATTCAAGCGGTTCAAGTCCTGCCGCTGCCCCGGAATGGTGTCGAGAAGGTTGCGCACCTCGTCAATATTATGGGTGATTTTGGTAAGGTGCCATTCGAGCGACTTTCGGCCAAATTCCTCCGCTTTCAGACGGTCGAACTCTTTGGCCACGTACAACTGGAAGGCAGGTTCCAGCCAGTAGCAAAAATTGAAGGCGATGTCCTTGTGAGCCAAGGTGCCGCCATAACGACCCGATTGGGAAATAATGCCAATGGCACCTGTCTCCTCAATATAAGTTTGTGGCGTAACGATATACCTATTTTCTGACGCCTTCAATCTAAAGGTGTCCATTTGACCACCTTTAAAATTCGGGTTGTGCAGGTATTCCCAAGCTTCAAGGTATTCAAGTGTCGCACTGTTCTTCATCCAACTTCTTATCAGCTCGCCTGCACGCTGCTTGGTGTCTTGCTTGGCAATATCCGTCAGAGAGATATAATCTTCCTCGTGGATGCTTTCCACCGTAATCGTCAATCCTTTGACCGTAAGTGTTTGCTTTTTCATGCCAATGCTTTTTGTGTTATTCGGCAAATATAGCCGCCACCGATTTAACCCAAAAATAAACTTGAAAGTGACTGAGCCACCCTTGCCCGACCTACCTTTACCCGCCAATCAACAACCGTTTATGAAAAACACTACATTGGTTTTCGCCACCATCCTGCTTTGTTCCACGCTCGTTTTTTCCCAAAAAACCGTCACTACCTACCAAGTCCCCGGCGCAGCCGAGTTCTGCAAAAATGACCCGAAGGGTTACTCCGTGTTGCCAAGCGGGCGCTATGTGACCCCGGCGGGCAAGGCCGTGCCAATTACCCGTGCGCCCTACGGCCTGGCCATCAGTCCCGACGGGCAGACGGCGCTCGTGCTGCACAACGACGTGGTCACCAAGATTGACCTGCGCTACCCTGACCGCCCTGTTCGAATGCCCAGCTATGACAAGACCGTGCCTTCTGTGCTGGAAGGCTCCTCTTGCACGGGCATCGCCTTCATGCCTGATGGCAAAACGGCCTGGCTCTCTGGCGGCGACAAAGGAACAGTCGTGCTGCTCGATGTGGCGAACAACAGCAACTTGAAGACCATTAATGTGGATGGCGAGTTTGGCGGTAAAACTTACGAGGACAGCTACCTGACGGACGTTGTTTTGGACAAAAAGCGCAACCACCTTCTCATCCTCGACCGGGCGAACAACCGCCTTATCAAGTTTGACATCGCTTCGCAAAAACTGGTGGCCAGCATCCCCGTCGGTCGCATCCCGTTTGGCATTGCTATTTCGCTAGACGGCAAAACAGCTTTTGTGGCCAACGTCGGCATCTTCGAGTACCCGCTCGTGCCGGGTTTGACACCTGAAAACATTGGCACAATGGGCCTCGAAGTGCCCGCTTATGGCTATCCTTCAAAGGAGGCGGAGGAGGGCGTCACCTACTCCGATGGCCGCAAGATACCCGGCCTCGGCAGTCCCCTCGACGAACGGGCGATGAGCATCTGGACGGTGGATTTGGAGCAAAACACGGTGACGGGTAAGTTCAAGACGGGCCTTCAAATCGGCGACGAGTTCGAGAACGAGGAGGAGGAAGAAGAGGGCGAAATCGTCGGTGGGGCGCACCCCAACTCGGTGGCGGTGGGCAGCCACTTTGCCTATATTTCCAATTCGCAGAACGACCTCATCTCCGTTTTTGACCTCAAAAAGCACAAGGTTGTGCGGGAAATACCGCTCCGTTTTCACAAAACCCTCGACCACTACCGGGGCATCATGCCCTTCGGTGTGGCGCTTTCGCCCGATGAAAAAACGCTCTACGTGGCCTGCCTCAGTCTGAACGCCGTGGCCGTGATTGACACCAGAAAGCGCAAAGTGAAAGGCTATATCCCAACGGGTTGGATGCCGTCAAGGGTGAAGGTTTCGCCCGATGGCAAGCAAATCTTTGTCACCTCGGCCCGTGGCTACGGTGCTGGGCCGAATGGCGGTGCGGGTTTTGCGGCTCCGCCGCAAGGCACGTACATCGGCGACATCCAACTTGGCATTTTCCAAATGATAAATGTGCCGGACGCCGCCACGCTCGCCAACTACACGAAGGAGGTTTTGAACAACACCTTTCAAGTAGTGCAAATAACCGACGACGGCAAGAATCCGCTACCAGTGCTGCCCGGCCTTCGGGAAAGCCCCATCAAGCATATCGTTTATGTAACGAAAGAAAACCGCACCTACGATGAGGTGTTTGGCCAATTGCCGCAGGCAAAAGGCGACCCAACCATTGCCCGATTCGGGAACGATGTGGACGTGCCAGCGAACAAAGAAGGCTCGCCCGCCGTGGCAAAGGCCGACATCATGCCCAACCACTTGAAAATTGCGCAGCAATGGGCTTTCAGCGACAATTTCTATTGTGACTCGGACGCCAGTATCCACGGCCATAAATGGATGGTTGGCACCATCCCGAACGAGTACGTGGAGGTGAACTCGCAGACCAGCGCAGCGCACAAGCCGTTCAGCAGCGCACCCGGAAGGCGCTTCCCCCGCACCACGGGCGCTACCGACCCCGAAGACTACAACGAGCGGGGCGGCATCTGGGAAAACCTCGCACGGGACGGCGTGACCTACTACAATTTTGGTGAAGCCAACGAATACACCGATCCGTCGGAGGAGAAGTTCGACACGTTGTTCGGGGCACGGCACTCGGTCGTTTACCCCATGCCCAAGGTGCTGTTCGACCGTACGAGCTTCACTTATCCCGGCTATAATATGAACGTGCCCGACCAGTTTCGAATGGACAAATTCGAGGAGGAGTTTATGGTGAAATGGGGCAGCGGCAAGGACTCCATGCCGGATGTGCTGACCATCATCTTGCCCAACGACCACGGCTCTGGCCCCCGCCCGGCGGAGGGCTACCCCTACCTCGAAAGCTATATGTCCGACAACGACCTGGCGCTGGGCCGGCTGCTGCACTTCCTCAGTCGTACGCCCTACTGGAAGAACATGCTCGTGGTCGTGACCGAGGACGACCCGCAGGGCGGCATTGACCATGTGGACGCCCACCGCTCGGTGCTGCTCATGGCGGGGCCTTATGTGAAAAGGGGCTACGTGTCGCACACCCACGCCAATTTCGGTAGCCTGCTGCGCCTGATTTACACGCTGACGGATGCTGGCTTCGTCAACCACTACGACCTGACGGCCAGCCTGCTCACCGATTTTTTCACCAATAAACCGGACTACACGCCCTACACCCTGGAGCCAGTGGACGCCCGCATCTTCGACCCGCAAAAGGCAATGGACGTTTACAACAAGACTTTCAATTGGGAGAAAATAAAGCAGGGGCCGAAGCTGGACGACGAGGGGGAGCAGCGGAAGTGGTTTTATGACCAGCAGGGGAAGAATTGACACAGCGGGCCAAACCTAAACGCATCAAAATTGATGCGTTTAAATCTTGTCATGCCATTCATTAGTTTTACCGCCAAAACAAGTACATGGCAAAAAGGCAAATCATACAAGTGGATGGTTCGGATATTTCCCTGCTGTCCGTTGACAAGGAAGAATACATTTCGTTGACCGACATTGCCAATCGCTTCGGCGACGATGTGATGATTTATTCTTGGATGCGCAACCGCAATACCGTGGAATTCCTAGGCGTGTGGGAGCAATTGCACAATCCCGATTTTAAAGGTCACGAATTCGTGACCTTTAAAACGGAGGCTGGCTTGAACAACTTCAACCTGACGCCAAAGAAGTGGGTTGACGCCACCAACGCCATTGGAATCCTTTCAAAAGCGGGGCGCTACGGCGGCGGCACTTATGCCCATCAAGACATTGCTTTGGAATTCTGTTCATGGCTCAGTCCGGTGTTCAGGCTTTACGTGCTCAAAGAGTTCCAACGGCTAAAAGAGGCGGAAACTGACCTCGACTGGAACGTGCGCCGCATCATGGCGAGCGCCAATTACCGCATCCATACAGAGGCCGTGAGGAAGCACCTCGTGCCGCCACTCCTCCAAAGAACGGACAAAGAGGGGCTGGTGATGGCAACGGAGGCCGACTTGCTCAACTTGGCGCTATTCGGCATGACGGCGAAGGATTGGCGGCTTCAAAACCCCGACGAAAAGGGAAACATTCGTGACCACGCCACGCACGAACAGCTATTGGTGCTGTCGAATCTCCAAAGCCTGAACGGTCGCCTACTCAAATGGGGCTGCGACAAAGAACAACGCCTGCAAATACTGAACGAAACGGCTATAGAAGAGATGGAGATTTTACTCAATAACCCTTCACTGAAGGAATTGGGCGACTTGAAAAAACTGGAGTGAGGTAATATTTACCATGAAAATTTGTACCCCGGCTGTCAGTTTTTCATGGATAAACCACTTCGTTCAAAAAGATGCGCTATGTTTGAATCAACTGGAATTCAACTAATTGCGAAGTATGAGAACTAAACTAATTACGCTCATCGGGTTGATGCTGTTCTTTGGGGAGGGTAGGGCGCAGGAGCGGGTGCCGGAGGCGTTGCCGATTCCACCCTTAAAAGCTATTCATTCTATGACGCCTTTTGAATCATATCTAGATAAGCCAAAATTACCTCCCGGTAAAATTTACCCACCCCTACCCACAATCGTCGTCACTGCGCAACGTATGGAGACCGATGCGAGCAAAACACCTGCATCCATTGTGGTGTCGAGGTTTTGGGAAGGTAACCGCACTATTCCGGAAGCCCTCACTACTAGTTCAGGTGTGTTCGTCCAAAAGACCAACCACGGCGGTGGCTCGCCTTTCGTTCGAGGGCTGGCAGGGAACCAAACGCTGTTGCTAATTGATGGCATCCGCCTCAGTAACGCAACTTTCCGCTATGGCCCAAACCAATATTTGAATACAGTTGACCCATATTCCATCCAAAACATGGAGGTACTAAAAGGCGGTGGCAGTGTGGGCTATGGCTCGGACGCATTGGGTGGAACATTGAATCTTTTATCTCGAGACATACACTTCAATAATATTAATCGTGTAAGGTGGGTAAACAAGGTAACAAGTTATTGGCGCAGCCAGGACATGGAAAAGACCCTACACGCTGAATCGAATTTTTCAAGTAAAAAACTAGCTTTTAATGCTGGTGGTACGCTTCGCAATTTTGGTGACCTCGTGGGAGGCGATACGACTGGGGTTCAAAGTCCCACAGGCTATGATGAAATGGCCTTCCATGTAAAAGCCAAAATTAGGCTTGACACTGCTTCAACACTGATGGTCATGCACCAGTTTTTCCAACAAACGGATGTGCCTATTTACCATAAAATCGAGTTGGAGGATTTTGCCCGTAACCACGTCAGTTTGCAGCGGCGGCAGTTGAGCTATGCAAGATACGAATGGCTGGCACCGCAGCTTCGTACTGCTTGGGGCGTGGAAGGAAGGTCATTGAAAACTGGTCTTCAAAAAATCACAGCGACTGCTTCCATCCATCAGACCGACGAGCACCGGGAGAGCCAAAAGAACGGCAGCCCAACGCTCCGCAAAGAGGCTGACGGTGTGCGAAGCATTGGTGTATCAGTATTGGCTAAATACAGACTTACAGACTGGTGGCTTTCGACCATTGGCGTTGAAACTTACCAAGACCTCGTGGGCAGCACCCGTATTGACGTGGACACTGGTACTGGCAATCAGGCAGCCAAACGTGGCCTCTACCCAGATGGGGCAACCTACTTGAGCAGCGCCATTTTTTGCACGAACCAATGGGAATCAGGCGATTGGAACTTCACGGGCGGCTTGCGTTTCAACCATTTTTCCATCAAAGTAGCCGATGAAAACATCGGCAAGGCGCACCTGACGCCTTCGGCATTGGTATGGAATGCGGGGGGGCTCCGCAAATTGGACCGTTTCAACTCGGCCTTTGCCAGTTTCAATACCGCCTTCCGGGCGCCCAACGTGGACGACCTTGGCTCGCTGGGCATCGTGGACTTCCGGTATGAGGTGCCGACAGCAGACTTGAAGCCAGAGAAATCCTACAACATGGAGTTGGGCTGGCGCCACAAGCGAGAACAATGGGGAGCAGAAGTGGCCGTTTTCCGAAATGAACTGCGTGACCTCATCACTAGGGTTAGGGTCGGGAAGGACAGTATTGCCGGGTATCCCGTTTATCAAAAAGAGAATGTGGGTGAAGGCTATATTCAGGGAATAGAGTTGAGCAGTTGGTTCAATTTGACAAGAGGGTTTAGGCTGAATGGCAACCTTGCGTGGCAGTATGGCCAAAACGTAACAGACAATGAACCGTTGCGGCGCATCCCTCCGTTTTTTGGCAATCTTTCACTCATGTATAATAAAGACATGGTGCGCTATCGACAGAAATGGACACATCAAAGCATTGGGGCATACGTCGACTGGCTCTTCGCAGCCAAGCAAGTCCGCCTCGCCGCAGGCGACAAGGCCGACAACCGAATCCCCATAGGTGGTACGCCGGGCTGGAACGTGCTGAACTTTTACGGGTATTGGACGATTCCAAAACGCAGGTTTAATTTTACCCTGCGGGCGGGCCTCTGGAACATCTTCAACGCCGACTACCGCTACCACGGCTCTGGCGTGAACGGGGTGGGGAGGAGCGTGACGGCGGGGGTGACGGTGGGGTTTTAGCCTCTCTGTGGCCCTCTGTGTTCTTTGTGCCTCCGTGTTTATTATCAACACGGAGGCACAAAGAACACAGAGGGCCACAGAGGATGTGTGAAATAGATGCTTTGCTGGACAAAATAGTCCGCCTTACTTTACATCGAAATTTAAAAAAACTGATGATGAAACTTCACTCCTTCCTTCTACTGCTTGCCTTCCTCCTCACCCAATGCACCCCCACCCGCCGCACCGCTTCTGACGACGGCCTGTACAAGTCCCTTGCCGCCAAGCGGGTGCAACTGCCCAACCAATGGAGCCTGACCCCCGCCGGGCAAGTCCATCGGCAACTCGGCGACCTGCCGCTGCAAATCGCCCTCTCGCCCGACGGAACGCTGATGGCCGTCACCTGCAATGGGGTTGGGACGCAGAAGCTGCAACTCTTCCGGACGAGCGATGCGGTGCAGCTGTCGGAGGTGGAAATCCCGAAGGCGTGGTATGGGTTGGCCTTTTCAAAGGACAATAAAAAACTCTATGCCTCTGGCGGAAATGACAACCTAGTGGCGATTTACCGCATTGACAATCAACAACTTGTACGAGATGGCGAAATCGTTTTGGGCAAAACCTGGGACGAAGGGGAGAAAATCTGCCCGACCGGGCTGGCGCTCGATGAAGCGAACAACCGCCTCTTCGCCGCCACGAAGGAGGACAACTCACTCTACGTCTGCGATTTGCGGAGCAAGAAAGTGGAAAAGAAAATACCGCTCGGCGGCGAAGCCTATTCCGTGCTGGTTTCATCGAAACAAAACGAGGTGTATGTCTCGCTTTGGGGAGCGAAGAAGGTGTTGGTTTTCGATAAAACCACGTTGGCGGAAAAAGGCGAAATCACCGTGGGCGACCAACCGAACGAGATGATTTTGAACAAAAAACAAGACTTGTTGCTGGTCGCAAATTCGCACGACAATTCGGTCTCGGTCATTGATTTGCCGTCCCGAAAAACGCTGGAAGTGCTCAACTGCGCCCTCTTCCCCGATGCCCCGAACGGCTCCACGACCAACAGCCTCGCTTTCTCCGAGGATGAGGAAACGCTCTACGTAGCCAATGCCGACAACAATTGCCTCGCCGTTTTCGATACGGAAGAACGGGGCGAGAGCCGACCACTCGGCTTCATCCCCACGGGCTGGTATCCGACGAGCGTGCGCTTTGCCGGAGGCAAAATCGTGGTGGCCAACGGCAAGGGCATGACCTCGCTTGCCAATCCCGACGGCCCAAGCCCCTTGCGCAAGGCCACGGACGAGAAGGCGGCACAGTACATTGGGGCGCTGTACCTCGGCACCTTGAGCGTGATTGAGCCCCCCCGAAAAATCGGGGCAGGCTCTTCGGCAAATGGGCTGGCAGCCTATTCCAAACTGGTTTATGAAAATTGCCCGTACAATAAAGCGAAGGAAAAACTGGCCGAAGGCGAAGCCGGAAACCCAGTGCCCATGAGGGTCGGCGATATTTCACCGATAAAATACGTGTTTTATATCATCAAAGAAAACAGGACGTATGACCAAGTGCTGAGCGACATCCCGGAGGGAAAAGGCGACACTTCCCTGCTGCTTTTCGGGGAAAAAATCACCCCGAACCAACACTACCTTGCCCGGGAGTTCGTACTGCTCGACAATTTCTACGTGGATGCCGAGGTGAGCGCCGATGGCCACGACTGGAGTACGGCGGCATACGCCAACGATTTCAACGAAAAGACCTGGCCCACGAGCTACGGTGGTCGGGGCGGCAATTACGACTACGAGGCGCACCGCCCCATCGGTCGGCCAAAGGGTGGCTATATCTGGGATGCCTGCAAAGAGGCGGGCGTCAGCTACCGCACCTACGGCGAGTTTGCCGACAACAGCAAGGCGAACTACCCGACCATCGCGGGACATTTTTGTCCCGGCTACTCGGCTTGGGACATGGACTACCAAGACATTAAGCGGCAGGCCGACTGGCAGCGTGATTTTGATAGTTTATTGAATATCAACCAAGTACCTCGTTTCAACAGTATCCGTTTTGGCAACGACCATACATCGGGATTGGCCAAGGGCGCCTACTCGCCCTACGCCTCCGTGGCCGATAACGACCTAGCAGTGGGCCGCCTCGTGGAGCATATTTCCCATTCAAAAATCTGGAAGGAGAGCGCCATTTTCATCCTCGAAGACGATGCCCAAAACGGCGCCGACCATGTGGATGCGCACCGCAGCACAGCCTATCTCGTTAGTCCGTACATCAAGCGGAAACACGTTGACCATACGCTGTACTCCACCACCTCCATGCTGCGCACGATGGAACTGATTTTGGGCCTGCTGCCCATGAGCCAGTACGATGCCGGTGCAACGCCGATGTGGCGCTGTTTTACCGCAAAACCAGATTTCACGCCGATAAAGGCGCTGCCCGCCCAAGTGGACATCGAGGAACGCAACCTAGTGGACAACGAACTGAGCCGCATCAGCGAGACCTTCAACCTCGCCAAAGTGGATGCCGTACCGGATAGGCTCTTCAATGAAGTTTTATGGAAAGCATTGAAAGGAACAGAGATGCCAGCGCCAAGGCGGGCGGCATGGGTGAAGGTTGGGGAGGAAGAGGAAGAAGAGGATTGAAATAACCCATTGATTTTCAAAAAAATAAGAATCGAAATTTTACTGTCATTATGCAATACCTATTCACCTTCTTTGCCCTCACGGCCATTTTCCGTATCGAAAAACCTGCGGACGCCCCTCCTCCAAACATCGTCCTCATCTTCATGGACGACCTCGGCTATGGCGACCTCGAATGCTACGGTGGCTACCCGCAGCACACGCCCAACCTAAACCGATTGGCGGCGGAAGGAATGCGCTTAACCAATTATTATGCGGCGCAGGCCGTATGCAGTGCCTCCCGTGCAGCCCTGCTCACGGGCTGCTACCCCAATCGGGTTGGCATCAGCGGAGCGCTGAACCATGAAAGCAAGATTGCCCTGCACCCTCGTGAAGAGACGATTGCTGAACTGCTCAAGGCAAAGGGATATCGCACGGGCATCTTCGGCAAATGGCACCTCGGCAGCCGGGAGCCGTTCCTGCCCTTGCAGCAGGGATTCGACGAGTACTTCGGCCTGCCTTACTCCAACGATATGTGGCCCGTCAATTATGACGGCACCCCACTCGACACCACTAATTATCGAGGCCGTTACCCCATCTTACCGCTTATGGAGGGTAACCAGCCACTCCGCTACCTCAAAACGCTGGACGACCAAGCCGATTTGACGAAGGTTTATACCGAGCGGGCCGTCCGATTCATCAAGGAGAACCACGAAAAACCTTTCTTCCTGTACCTGCCGCACGCCATGCCGCATGTGCCATTGGCTGCTTCGCAAAACTTCCGGGGCAAAAGCGGGCAAGGGCTTTTCGGCGATGTTTTAATGGAAATTGACTGGTCGGTGGGTGAGGTCATGCGGGCGCTCGAAATGCACGGATTGTCCAACAACACGCTCTTCATCTTCACCAGCGACAATGGCCCATGGCGTACCTACGGCAACCATGCCGGCAGCACGGGCGGCCTACGGGAAGGCAAAGGAACGGCTTGGGATGGGGGCGTAAAAGTGCCCTGCATCATGCGCTGGCCGGGCCGCATCGCCGCTGGATCGGTCTGCAACAAACTCGTGGCGGCGATGGACTTGTTGCCCACCATCGCCCATGCCTGCAAGGCCGATTTGCCGAAGGAAAAAATTGATGGCGTGAGCCTCTGGCCACTGCTGGATGCACAGCCAGGTGCCAACCCCCGAACGGAATTCGTCTATTACTACGACCGCAACAATCTGAAGGGCATCCGCAAGGGTCAGTGGAAGCTGGTATTTCCCTGCTCTTCACAGACCTACCTTCATCCCGGAGCAACTGCCGACGACGGGTTCCCCGGCAAATGGGGCAAAACCGAAGTGCCGCTCGCGCTGTACGACCTCAGCTCCGACCCCGCCGAGACGATTGACCTCAAGGACAGGCACCCCGATGTGGTAACGGAACTATCTGCCCTTGCCGACAAGTACCGAAGGATGTTAGGAGATGATTTGGTAAAGGTGGAAGGAACGGAGGTGCGGGCACCTGGGAAGGTGGAGTGAAAAGGAATTCTTGTTGCCTTTCTTCCTGTTGTCGTTCAGTTTTAATAGTCAACCATTTTCAGTACAGACAAAGCGATTCTCTAGCTTGTTTAACATAACTAAGATTACCAACAATAAATTGCTGCATGAAAAAAGCCAGCAAAGGATTGATTTGCTCCTTTGCTGGCTGCCAATATATTATCCCAACCCAGTCTCTGCTGGATCCAGGTTGTATCTCTTGGTGCAAGCTCAAAGTCTGAATCTGGGGTCAAAATTTTTGATTCTAAGGGCAATTTGGCTAAATCCTTCAAAGGCGAAAATTCCTTGCATGAAATCGAGACGAGCAATTACCCTTCAGGTATCTATTATGTTCAGTACATAATTGAAGGAAAGAGCGAAACCCAAAGGTTTTCTATCACCAATTAATTGGTTCAGTCAGTATTTATAAATCGAGTCTCTCATAATATATTTGGGGTTATACTGGCTTCGCCGGTATAACCCCAAGTTATTTCTAGCTAATGGATTTGATTATTAATGGAGTATCTATCAGACCATCAAAATCGTTTCGAATAAAGAGAGACTGGCCAGTTTAGGGCTGTCTCTTTTTTTACCCAAAACCATTCCCTAACTTACCCGCCAATTCGTTCAAAACAAAACAACGACCACCATGCGCCTTACCTTTTTCTTTTGCTCCGCAATAGGCTTGATTGCCTTGGCCTTTTTTGGCTGCAAAACCGCCCCCAACTCCCCTACCCTACCCAACCTCGAACTCATCTGGCGACACGACGGCAACACCACCAAGGATGGCAGCACCACCCACGGCCAGACCCTCTGGCTCGTCAATCACGGCACCGAGCCGCTCGGCGACAAGGGCTGGACGCTATACTGGAACCAGATGCCCAATTTCGTCACCGCCTCCACGGGCAAGCTCGAAGTGAAGAACATCAATGGCGACTACTACAAAATGACGCCACTGCCCGGCTTCTCCCTCGCCCCCGGCGACACGGCCACCACCACCTACACCTCGCAAGGCGCCGCCATCAAACTGACGGACGGCCCGCTCGGCCCCTACATCGCCTGGCAGTCGAGCAGTCGGGAAATGACGGCCTCCATCACCCAGTACAAGCGGCTACCCCTCACCGACCCCAGCCAGTTTACCCGCAACGACAACGACGTGGAGCCATACCCCCATGCCGCATTTTTGTACCAACAAAACCAACGGATGCGGGTGCTGAAGCCCGATGAAACCTATCCCTTCGTGCCCGCACCACTGGAGTGGACGTGGGGGCAAGGCGAGTTCAAGTTGCCCAAGGTTTGCCGTATCGCCTGCGCACCAGAACTGGCGGCCGAGGGGCAATATTTGGCGAATGAACTAAAGCGACAATTTAGCCTAAATGCCAGTTTGGATAAGGCTTCTGGGGCAAAAGGTGATGTTGTTTTGGCAAACAACCCGAGCATTAAAAACAAGGAAGGCTACATGCTGACCGTTGATGAAAAAACGGGCGTAAGCATCCAAGCAGGCAGTACCACCGGAACATTTTACGCTGTACAATCTATGCTTTCTTTGGTAAAAATGACCGACGATGGTACAGCATCCATGTCCGCCATTAGCATCAAGGACGAACCATTTTTCGGCTACCGGGGCTTGCACCTCGATGTTGCCCGCAATTTTCAATCCAAGGAAACCGTGCTTCGCCTGCTCGATATGCTCGCCCGCTACAAGCTTAACAGGCTGCTGTTCAACGTGACCGAGGACGAAGGCTGGCGGGTGGAAATCAAGGGCCTGCCGGAGCTCACAGAGATGGGCAGCCGACGAGGGCACCTGTACCGTGATAGCCTCTGCCTGCAGCCCGGCTATGGTTCCGGCCCCGACCCCAATGACCCCAAGTCGCATGGCAACGGCTACTACACCCGTGACGATTTCAAGGAAATCATCCGATACGCCCACGAGCGGCACATCACCGTCGTCCCGGAAATCAACCTGCCGGGGCATTCCCGTGCGGCCATCAAGGCCATGGAACTGCGCTACCACCGCCTCATGGCCGCTGGCAAAAAGGCCGAGGCCGAGCAGTACCGCCTGATTGACCCTGCTGACACGTCCCGCTACATCTCGGCACAGGGCTATTTCGACAACACGACCTGTGTCTGCCAAGACCAGGTCATCCGCTTCTTCGAATTCGCGCTAAACGATATCATCAGCATGTACAAGGAGGCCAACGTTCCGCTCGATATGTTCCACACGGGCGGCGACGAGGTGCCCGCAACAGCCTGGACGGGGTCGCCCATTTGCAAGGAGTTTCTGAAAAAACACCCAGAAATCAAGAACACCCGCAACTTACAAGGGCTGTTTTTCGGGCAAATGGTGGACATCCTTCGGAAAAAAGGGCTTAAAACAGGCGCATGGGAGGAGGCTGTCATGCTCTTCGAAAACGATGGAAAATGGAAGGCCAACCCTTCATTTGTCGGCAAAGAAGTCTATCCTTACATCTGGAACAACCTTTGGGGCAACCAAGACCTCGGCTACCGCCTCGCCAATGCCGGCTATCCGGTTGTGCTCTGTAACGTGTCCAATTTTTACTTCGACCTTGCCTATAACAAAGACCCCCGTGAGCCAGGCCTCTATTGGGCAGGCTTTGTGGACACAGAGGATGCCTTTTCTTTTGTGCCCTACAACGTGTTCGAGTCCACACCCGTTGACAATATGGGCCGCAAACACAACCCCACCGATATGGCCAAGATGGAGCGCCTCACCCCAAAGGGCAAGGCCAACCTCTACGGCGTGCAGGCACAACTTTGGAGCGAGACCATCAAGGGGCGTGATATGTTGGAGTACTACTATCTGCCCAAGTTGCTCGGGTTTGCCCACCGGGCCTGGCAGGGCGAGCCGGTCTGGGCTGGCAAGGGCGATTCGGAAAGGGACGAGGACTGGAACCGTTTCATGAACACCGTGGTGCAGCGGGAAATCCCGCACCTCGACAAGGCCAGCGGTGGCTACCACTACCGCATCCCATCGCCGGGCATTGCCATCGAAAACGGGCAGGTGGTGATGAACTCGACCTACCCTGGCTTCACCATACGCTACACCACCGACGGCAGCGAGCCGACGACGGACAGCCCCGTTTACGAAGGCCCCATACCCGCCACGGGCAAGCCCATCAAGGCCGCCTGCTTCAACAGCAAGGGGCGGTCGGGGTTTTCGACTGAAGGGCCGGTGAAGAATTAAATATTTTGAAACGAAACGAAATATGACAGCCATCTCCACTCCATCCCGCCTCATATCCCTCGACGCCCTGCGTGGCTTCACCATCATGGCTATGATTGTGGTGAATGACCCCGGCTCGTGGGACCACGTCTATGCGCCGCTGCTACACGCCACTTGGAACGGCGTCACGCCGACGGACTATATCTACCCGTTTTTCATCTTCATCATCGGGGTGTCCATTGTAATGGCCTACCAAAAGCAACTCGACGCCAACGCCGACAAAGCTGCATTGGCCAAAAAGGCCGCTTGGCGGGCTTTGAAGATTTACCTCGTCGGGCTGTTCCTTTGGCTTTGGCCACAGTTCGACTTTGGCGGCATCCGCTGGACGGGCGTTTTGCAGCGCATCTCGGTGGTGTTTCTGCCCTGCGCCCTGTTGTTCCTCTACTCGGACTGGAAAACTTGGCTGCGGGTGGGCATCGGTACGCTGGTGGCCTATTGGCTCATTATGGCCTACTTGCCAGTGCCCGGCATCGGCTCACCCGATCTCTCCGTGCCGGAAAAGAACTGGGCGCACTACCTCGACAGCATCGCCCTGCCGGGCGTGCTTTGGCAAAAAACATGGGACCCAGAGGGCATTCTGAGCACCTTCCCTTCTATCGTGACGGGCATCACGGGCATGTTGGCGGGCAAGCTCATCCTCACTGTGAAAGACGACTACCGCCGACTCACTTGGCTATTCTTCTGGGGCTTGGTGATGCTAACTTTGGGCGAGGTTTGGAGCTGGTTTTTCCCCCTTAACAAGCACATCTGGACGAGCAGCTATGTGATGCACACCTCGGGGCTGGCGTTCATGGCCTTGGCGGCGAGCATGTTCGTGATTGACCTGCATGGCCGCACCCGCTGGATTAAGCCGGGGCTGGTCTTTGGCGCCAACTCCATCACCGCCTACGTGCTTGCTGGGATGCTGACAGCGGTGTTCTACTCCGGTTATGGCGATTTCCCCGGTTTGAACAAGCTCTGGGTGGATGGGCTTTCGAGGGCTGACCTTTCGGCCAAATTTGCCTCGCTGACTTATGCACTGCTGTACGTGGCGGTCATTTTCCTGCCGGTTTACTGGCTGTACAAGAAGAAGATTCTTATCAAGCTATAGAAAATGAGGTGGCGTAGCCGTAATATCGCAGCCTCGTTGTTTTATTTTTACCCAAACTAAACTTACTATGAAGAAAAAACCGCACCCCCAGCCGCACGATTTGCTGTTTGCCGAGGTTTTTTCGAGGACGGAAGTAGCGGCCAGTTTCATTAAAAACTTTGCGGGCGATGAGCTGCCCATGCAAAAGCTGAAATTAGAGACGCTGCGGCTTGAGCCTTCGTCCTACGTTAAACCTGACTTGAAGCGTTTCTACTCCGACCTTGTTTTTAGCTGCGAATACGGCGAAGCGTCCGTGGAAATCAGCATCATCAAGGAGCACAAGAGCACGCCTCCCGTTGACCCACATTTCCAGTTGCTGGATTATATCAGCGAAAAATGGCGGCAGGAAGCAAAGCAAAAGAAGAAACGGACGCCCGTCATCGCCATATTGCTATACCACGGCAAACAGCGTTGGCAGCACAGGCCGATGGGGGCATACCTACATGGGATGGACGATGAACTGGCCCCTTTCAACCCCTTGTTCGAGTTCATCTTGGTTGACTTGGCAAAATACGACGACGAGTTCATCCTCCGGTTGAATACGCTTTTCCTTGTCAATGCCTTGCTGATGTTCAAGCACAGCGGCGATTCTGACTATGTTAGGCAGCACATCGGAAGGATATTTGTTTATGCAGAGCGGTATGAGGTAATGGACGAGGGCAAAAAATTCATTGCCACCATCCTTGTGTATCTCAGCAAAACCACAGAACTTAGTGCGGATGAAATCGTTGAATTAACAGCATTTACTACACCATTAAAAAACAACGCCATGGTTGGATACACTTTATTGGATTACGAGCTTGACTTGCGAACAAAAGCCTTTGAGAAAAAAATTAAAGCAGAAGCCAGAGCAGAAGGCCTTGCAGAAGGAAAGGCAGAAGGAAAGGCAGAAGGAAAGGCAGAAGGAAAGGCAGAAGGAAAGGCAGAAGGAAAGGCAGAAGGAAAGGCAGAAGGAAAGGCAGAAGCTTTTGCCCTAAAGGAATATATCGTCATTAAGCGAGGCTGGACCAAAGGCATCGCCCCAGAACTGATTGCCGATATCGGCGATATCCCGCTCGAAAAAGTGAAGTCCGTCATTGCAAACTTGGAGGAAGAAAAAAAGCAGCAAGCTCCCAAAAAAGCTGCAAAGCCTAACAAGAAGCAGTAATTCCTTTCATATTTACGGTAGTTTTATCAGAAAAAATGACCGGGTGGCTTTTCCTATCCACTCGGTCATTTTTATAAGCATCTATTTCATGTTCGAATATTTCGAAAAAATAAAGGCCCAACTCGACCGCCTCGTGAAAGGCCAAGAGGCCGCCATACATCAAGCTGCCAAGTGGGTGGCCGATACCCTCGTCCACGACCGCATCATCCACACCTTCGGCACGGGGCACTCCCACATGATAGGATTGGAGCTTTTCGTGCGGGCGGGCGGCCTCGCCAATGTGAACGCTATGCTTGATAGCATCGTGATGACGGCAGAAGGCGCAAGGCGCAGCGCCGAAATCGAGCGGGTGCCGGGCTTGGCGAAAATCATCTGGGACCAGCACAAAATCTCCCCTGACGACATCATTTTCGTCATCTCCAATTCCGGGCGCAACGCCATGCCCATCGAAATGGCACAAATTGCGAAGCAAAAAGGACTAAAGGTCATCGCCATCACTTCCTTGGAGCAGTCGGCTAAGTACCCCTCCCGCCACCCCAGCGGCCAGAAGCTGATGGACCTCGCCGACCTCGTGCTCGACAACCGGGTGCCATCCGGCGACGGCGTCATGCAGATTGACGGCAATTTGGTGGGGGCGGTCTCCACAATTTCGGGGGTTTTTCTCGTAAACCTTGTCGCCACGGAGGGCATGAAGCTGGCTACGGCACAAGGCGTGAAGCTGCCCATTTATTTTAGCCAAAACATTGATGGCTTCAGCAATGAAGAACTATATGGAATGTACAAGGATAGGGTGAAGCATCTTTGAAGATGCTTGATATTGGCTACTACATTGATACTGGATGCTAAGTGATGGGCAGAATTGATAATGTAGGCATGAGGCTTTTGATATTGAAATTATGAAAGAATTTTGCACAAATCATTGAAATTCAAAGGATTGCAAAAGGGTTGAAATCGAAAAAACGACCTATGGCCGACCTTACCTGTCCCCTCCATGTACCAACACCGTAAGCATTGAGTATCAGAAGCACCCATCAACATCAATTATTTCTTGGTTAAGTCCCACCTTACCTTTCCCACTTTGTAATCAAACTTGCCACTTCCGCCCATATCCTCGATTTCGGAGATGATAAGGTGGTCGCCCTCGTACTTGAAAGCAAAGACAACGGGTTGGCTGCCATCCAATGACAAGGTCATCTGGTCAGCGTCAACCATGTTGTCAATATAGTCGAACTTGATGTCGTAGTAATTGTAACCCTCCAAACCGACCACTGTGCCGTTCGGGTTGAAAACCACCTGCTGCCCGTTTAGGTCGTACTGGCCACCCAATACCGCATGAGCCACTGTTTTTGCCCCTTCCAGACTGGTGGCAAGGCGCACCATGGTTTGATCATCAAATTTGACAGTACCGTTTTCCAATGGAATAAGCGGCAGCAAGGCCGTGGCGGCATTGTTTGGGTCATAAAACTCCTGTTTACCCTCCCGTGTACGCACGCCATACTGTGCGCCTTCATGCCAATTATAGCTAAGGTTGACGATGACCTTTCCTTCGCTTTCCAATAGTATGGCGCCCGATATACCGTTGAGGCCTACTGCCGCCTGTTTTGGCGACTTGGTGGCTTTCACTTTTTCCCACCATGTTTCGTTCACCCAATAGCCCACAAGGTCGGCAGTTGAGAGCAGTTTACCAGAGGCCTGCTGTTCGGTGGAATTGCCTCCTGTGGTGCCTTCCTTGCAACCGAAGGAGAACAGGAGGATAAAAAATTGGGTAAAAAAAATGGTTTTGATGTGCATGCTGTAAATCTATAAACTGTTTGAAGTTTCCTTTTACGTGAAAATTAGGAATCGGATTCCTATTTAGCAGTTCAAGATATGTTTTAAACCCTTCCAAATGGATGGGTTTAAAGCAAAGACTGACGCAACTGAAAACTGCCCCCTGTCGAACTGCCACCTCCCCTACCCCATCGCATACGCCAAACCTTTTTCTAGTCCCCTCAACTCCGCCAGCCCCCGCAGCCTTCCAATGGCCGAGTAGCCGGGATAGGTCTTCTTGTCGAGGTCGTCGAGCATCTGGTGGCCGTGGTCGGGGCGCATGGGGATGCTCAGCTTTCTGCGCTGCATGATGGCCAGCACCTCTTTCACCACGGCGGGCATATCCGTGTCGCCGCCGAGGTGATCGGCCTCGTGGAAGCTGCCGTCAGGTTCCAGTTTGGTATTGCGCAGGTGCAGGAAATGGATATGGTCGCCGAATTTTTTAACCATCTCCGCCACGTTGTTGTCGGGTCGGGAGCCATAGCTTCCCGTGCAGAAACAAAGGCCGTTGGCGGGCGAAGGGGCGGCGGCTAGTAGTTCCTCCACGTCTTTTTCGGTACAGACAACCCTCGGCAAGCCCAGCACGGGAAACGGTGGGTCGTCGGGGTGGATGGCCATGCCCAGACCCACTTCTTCGGCCACGGGCACAACTTCTTTCAGGAAGTCGAAGAGGTGCTTTTTCAGTTCCCTCGGGCCGATATTGGCGTAGCCATCCAACGCCTCCAGCACCTCGGAGGCCGTGAAGGACTCGTCGTCGCCGGGCAGCCCGAGCAGCATGTTTTCATACAAAACCCGCTTGAACTCATTGGTCATTCTATCGAATTTGGCTTTTGCTGCCGCAATATCTGCGCTTGGGTAGTCCTTTTCAGCCCCCGGTCTTTTCAACAAAAACAGGTCGAAAGCGATAAACGCCGAGCGGTCAAAGCGCAAGGTGCGGCTGCCATCGAGGAGTGGGAAAGCCGTGTCGGTGCGCAGCCAGTCAAGCACGGGCATAAAGTTGTAGGTGATGACTTTCAGGCCGCATTGGGCGAGGTTGCGCAGGCTGGTCTTGTAGTTTTCGAGCTGTTTTTTCCACTTGCCCGATTGCCGCTTGATGTCCTCGTGGACTGGCAGGCTCTCCACCACGGTCCAGGTCATCCCAACGGCCTCTATCTGCTTTTTGCGCTTCTCGATTTCCGACACGGGCCACACATCGCCGTACTCGATATGGTGCAGCGCCGTGACCACGCCCGTGCAGCCCGCCTGGCGGATGTGCCAAAGGGTAACGGGGTCTTCCGGGCCGTACCAGCGCATGGTTTGTTCCATTAAATACATGGAGGTCAAGTTTTGCGTTATGAGTTTTGAGTTTCGAGTTTGGGCGGGTGCAAAGAAAGGGAATTTTGATTACTGAAATAACGCAGGTCAGTTGGGGGACGGCGGTTTTGCTATTTTTGCGGAAACAAAATGCTATGGCCAAAAACACCATCAACGTTCAGGGTATCGAGGTCCGAGTGCAAAAAACGGAACAAGGGGATTTCATTTGTTTATCAGACATTGCAAAGGTAGTTGACCAGCCCACAAGTTATACGTTGCGGAACTGGCTACGCAACCGCGCCACGGTGGACTTCCTGGGTGTTTGGGAGGCCGCCTACAATCCGAGTTTTAATAGCGTCGAATTCGACGCTATTAGAAACGAGAGCGGCTCCAATAGCTTTGCAATTGCTGCCGGCGACTGGGTTGAAAAGACCTATGCCATCGGCTTGAACTCGACCGCTGGCCGCTACGGCGGCACCTTTGCGCATTTCGACATTGCTATCCATTTCTGCAATTGGCTTAGCCCTGCTTTTTATGTCCATTTTGTGAAGCAGTTCAGGGAGTTGAGAGAATCCGAGGCGGCCCGGCTTGGTGAACGATGGGACTTACGCCGCGAACTGGCCAAGGGAAATTATTTCATCCATACAGATGCCGTGCGCACGAACATCGTGCCCGTGCTGGATTGGAACACGAAGCGGGAAGGGCTTTACTTCGCCTCCGAGGCGGATTTGCTCAATGTCGTCGTTTTTGGCACAACAGCCAAAACTTGGAAAGCCGCCAATCCCGACAAGAAAGGAAACCTCCGGGATTTTTGCAACCGTGAGCAAGCTTCGGGTGCTCGCCAATATGGAGACCATCAATGCCACCCTGATTGAGCAAGGTTTTACAAAGGAAGAACGGCTGCTCATCCTTTCGAAAAGAGCAGAAAGGGAGTTTGCGATTTTGGAGGAGGTGAAATTGATTGGTGAGCAAAAAAAGCTGAAATAGCGCTTATACAAGTATTTCCGAGTTCTAATCCTGTCGAAACCGGCGGGTTATTCACGTATTGCAGTCCGCATCACAACGACACCCCCCGTTTCCAAGGAATAAAATCATCCTGCCCCAGCCGCTCCGAGTGTGTCATCGCCTCGCCGCTTGCCACCCGAATCATCAGCTCCAGTAGTTCCTCGCCCTTGGTTTCGATGGTATCCTCCCCGGAAATGACCGTCCCAGCGTCAATATCAATAATATCGCTCATCCGCCGAGCCAAGGGTGTGTTCGTGGCCATTTTTATCACGGGTGCAATGGGGTTGCCAGTCGGAGTGCCAAGGCCTGTAGTAAAAACGACGAGGTTGGCGCCGCTGGCCACTTCGGCGGTGGTGCTCTCCACGTCATTGCCGGGGGTGCAGAGCAATGCGAGGCCAGGCTTCGTGGCCTGTTCCGTGTAGTCCAGCACGTCGGTCACGGGGGAGTTGCCGCCCTTTTTTGCCGCTCCCGCCGACTTCATGGCATCGGTGATGAGGCCGTCCCGGATATTGCCCGGCGAGGGGTTCATGTCGAAACCGGAGCCGACCTCCTGCGCCCGCTGCGAGTAGCTGCGCATCAGCTTCGCAAATTTTTCGGCGTTCTCCTCGGTCGTGCATCGGTCAATCAGGTTCTGTTCCACGGCATTCAGCTCCGGGAACTCACTCAAAATAGACGTACCGCCCAGTACGGCCAGCAAATCGGAGGCATGGCCGAGGGCAGGATTGGCGGAAATGCCGCTAAAACCGTCAGAGCCGCCACATTCCAGCCCCACAACGAGCTTCGAGAGGGGCGCAGGAAGCCTTTCCTGCCGGTTTGCCTGCATCAAACCGACGAAGGTTTGCCGCACTGCGTCGGCGATGAAATCGCGCTCTGAGCGGCTTTTTTGTTGCTCCAAATAGAAAATGGGCTTGCCGTGATGAGGATCGAAGGCGTCCAGTGAAGTTTTCAGGAGGTCAATCTGGGCGTGTTGGCAGCCGAGTGAGAGTACGGTTGCCCCAGCCACATTGGGGTTCAGAATGTAGCCAGCCAGCAGTCGGCAAAGTGCCTGTGAATCCTGTTGGGTGCCACCGCAGCCTCCGTCGTGGGTGAGGAACTTGATGCCGTCCACGTTGGGGAAAGGTCGGCGGCGCTGCACCTCGGCGGCGTCCTGCACGACGTCGGCAGCGAGGAGCTCGCCCTCCCCTACCCCATCGCCGTGCAGTTGGAGGAGCTTCGCAACGTCCACGGAAAAGCTGCGGCCCGTCAGGTAGCCCAGCGGCTCAAGCAGCGCATCCCGCATGACTTCGATGTTCCTGTTTTCACAAAAAACCAAGGGAATGACAAGCCAATAATTGCGCGTACCCACTTTGCCGTCGGCGCGGTGGTAGCCTGCGAAAGTCCAGTTTTTGAACTTGGAAACGTCCGGCGCCGGCCAGTTCGTCCGACGATCGCCGATGTGGTACTCCTCCGAATCGTGCGTGACATTCTCGCGGCTGATGCGCGTACCCGCGGGGATGGGTCGCACCGCCCGCCCGATGCGCACGCCGTACATGGTGATTTCGTCGCCTTCGGCGAAATCGCGTTCAGCGAACTTGTGCTTGGTCGCAATATCTTCCAGCAATTGGATGGAGAGCCCGTTCTGGGCAACCTGTTCGCCAGCTTTGAGGTCTTGCAGTGCGACGATGATATTGTCGGCAGGATGGACTTTCAGTGTGGTGTTTTTCATAAAATCCGGATTCAAAACCAGTTGATGTTCTCCGGCTTCAAGGTGGCACAAGCAGGGCCGCCTTTTTTGTCGGTCAAAAATACTTGTGCCTTGATGGGTTCTTGGTTCAAAATTGCAGCCTCTATTTCCGGCCATCCGAGGTGTTGCAGGTTTATTTTTGCACGGCAGAACCTCATTCTTACAGCACCGTTTTTGTCAAACCAAACAAGGTACAGGAACCGTCCACCGACAGGGCCATGTACGAATGAGCCGAGAAAATTGGGAGAGCCGTCCTTGTTCTCGCCTACTTGTACGGTCAATTCGAAGTTATGTGAACTGGTGTCGCCAGGAACCTCAAAAATGATTTCGTCGCCTCGTTGTACGCCTACGTACACGTTCTGGCAGTCGGCAACTACCCGCCCGGGGAAGTTGCTGCAATGCAATTGAATGGTAATGTTCTTTTTCATCAAAGACCAGTATTTCAAATCTCTTTTTTCGGTGCCAGTTCCTCCCCTACCCTATTTTTGGCTACTTATCGCTGCGATAGGATTTGATGTAGCAAAGCAAAGGGAAAATCGGGAAATATTTACAGCAAGTAAATCAGTTTAAGTAATTTCAAATTTACTACTTATATACTTACCACACGTATTTACTAAAAATTAGTTAATACTTATTTACTTATCGTACTCATTTAATGTTTTACATAAGGCACTTAGATACGTTTTCGACTTACCTACTTATCTAATCATAAAACTTACATCATTACATACTTATTCACTTACCATACGCTGTTAATTATCTACGGTTTTACTCACCGTAATTATTTACTTTCTTACTCACCATAATTATTTACTCATTTCGCTTGGATACTTATCTAAGTAAACCTATCTTTGCCACATGGCATCAGCGGCGATACTTACCATACTTATACAAGTACTAAGTATTGTTGAAAGCTAAGAAAGAATTGGAGCTTATCTACTTACTGTACTTACATACTTATTTTATAAGTAATTGAAATACAAGCACTTGAACAAACATCAATCAACATGATTATTTCAGTAACGAACTTAAAAGGTGGGGTAGGGAAGAGCACCTTGGCCCAAAACCTGGCTGTAATACTGGCACAAAAAGGCTACAACCTTTGCGTGGCGGACACCGATGTAGAGCAACAGACTTCAATGAAATGGGCGGGAGTCCGGGCGTCACTTGGTGAGGGAAGCATAGCAGATGTGCCCGTTTTCCTCATCAACCCAGACACGATTTCAGATCAAATTTTGAACAAGTTGGGCAAGAAATACGACCTCGTAATCATTGACGGAACGCCTGCCTTGACAGAATTGACCACTCGGATCGTCATAATGAGCGACCTGGTTTTGACGCCAATCCTTGCCAGTGCCACCGACGTTTGGGCGCTCGACACGTTCCTGAAGCGCTTCGAAGAAGCCAAAATCACCAAAGAGGCAATGGGCGGAAAAGTGGAACTTCGGGTGGTATTGAACAAGTACAACGACCGCGTGAACCTTGACCGGGAAATCGGCGAGACCATCAAAGAGATGGGCGTAAAGCTGCTCGACGCAAAAGTGTCCACCCGCGTGGCCTACAAGGAAGCCACGGTGCAGGGCCTCGGTGTTGCGGAGCTGAAGGATAAGAACGCCCAAGCTGAAATGGCCGCCTTGGTCAAGGAGTTGGAGAAGACCATCAAGCAAGTAGCCAAAGCGAAAGGTTAGAAAATTGGGAGCATGGAGGGATTTGGGAAGAATTTCTTCCCAAATCCCTCCACTTTAAAACAGCAAAGAAATGGCAAAGAAAACCTTCAACATCAAGAGCACATTGGCAGTGCAGCCCAAACAGTTCTCCGTGGACGATATTGAGACCGCTGTGAAGCAGATACACGACGCCAAAGCCACACCACCGGCAAAAGCTATATCTGAGAAGCCAAAGTCCGTCAAAGCGCCGGAAAAGGTGGCAAAACAAGCGCCTGCTGCCGTCAATAAACCTTCCCAAATCCCTCCACCTTCGCCCGCCAAGCGGCTTCGTGAAGTGGAGGAAGCACCTGTTAAGAAGGTTCGGCTTTCCGTTGATATACATCCTGCAACGCATAAACGTTTGAAAATCAAGGCTATAGAGCAAGATTCGGACATCATGCACTACGTGGAGATGCTGATTGAGCGCGATTTGGGGCTTTTGTAGCTCATCAAGACAGCTTTTTTTTCATTTCAAAATTAGAACACCAACACCAACAAAAGCAGTCGCTTTTGTTGGTGTTTTATTTTTATCCTTATTTTATTCTTTTATAGCCTCTCAATCTATTGATGTTCAAAAAGTTATAAGGGTTACTGTGAGAGAATTGGGCAAACAGGTGAGAAAAATGGGAATATGATGTGAGAGAATTGGGCATAAAAAAGAGGAGATTGGGAAGAAAAGTGAGGTTTTTAGGAAAAACGGTGAGATAATTGGGATTAAGTGAGATATTTGGGGCTTCTCGTGAGAAAAATGGGTCAAAAGGTTAGAAAAATGGGTAGTGGAAAGAATCACATCAACCAAATCTTCCCAAAAATCTCACCTTTAGCGATAACTTCCCAAATCCCTCACCTTTGGAAGTGGAGAAAATTGGGAATCCTAATTAACAACTACCGACATGGCAAAGAAAAGGCGCAAAAGCGGGGGCATCGTTGTCATCAAGAAAGCCAATCAACTCATAGAGTCGCGTTACCGTTTCGATATCTGGGAAACGCGGTTCTTCCTGAGCATTCTCTCGCAAATCAAGCGCGACGACGAGGATTTTCAGGTGTATCGCGTATGGTACCGCGATGTCATAAAGGCGTTCAACCTGAAATCCAACCAGAGCTACAGCTTGCTGCGGGAGGCGGCGAAGAGCATTATGAGCAAGTCGTTTTACGTCAGCTACGAGAAGGAGGGCACGGCCCGCGAGGTGCAGTACCATATCCTCCGCAAGATTGACTACATGAAGGACGGGCAGGAAGGTAGCGCCAATGAGAACCAAGAGTATATTGATGTGACCATCGAACAGGAAATGAAGCCGTTTTTCCTGCAATTGCAACGCAATTTCACCGCCTACGACCTTCGGAACGTGGTAAAACTAGGCGCTTACCCCATTCGCGTTTACGAGCTTTTGAAACAGTACGAGAGCATCGGCGAGCGCACGATTGATGTGGAAGAAATTAAGCGAATGTTCGAGATAACAAAGGAATACCCGCGCTTCCCAGATTTTTTCCGATGGGTCATCAAACCCGCCATCAAGGACATCAACGACCACACGGACATCCAAATACGAGACGTGGAAAAGTTGAAAGAAGGCAAGCGGGTGGTCAGTCTCCGCTTCCTCTTCCACCGCAAGCCCGACAACGAAGTGCCTCACATGCGCGCCAGCATGGAGCGGACGATGGAAATCCCATTTCCCTCACAGAATGAGGTGCATGAGACGCCCGATGTGCTGATTAAGACCAGTAAGGACCTGCTTTTCGAGAAGTTTCATGGCGAAGTGGTACAAAAACTTGGCGTTACGCCGTCCGTTTTCATGGGGCTGCTCGACCAGTATTCAGAGGAGCGGTTGGACGCAGCGCTCCGAGTCACGCGACGCGCAAAGGCCAGCAATCAAATCAAGGCCAGTATCCCCGGCTTTTTCATCAATGCGCTGCGAAATGGTTACACCGACCCGAAAGAAGAGGAAACCAAGCGACAGGCGACTGCCAACGAGAAGGGTAGGGTAGTGGAGACCCTCCAACACGAACTGGAGTCCCTGCGAGAGGAAACAGCCCAGCGCATCAATGACCAAATCAAGGCGCTGACCACCGAACAGCCTGAAGTGACTGCACTTGCCATTGCCAGCCTTAAGGACAATCCCTACGCAAAGGTAATTCTGGAGAAAAAGGAAAAGTCGAACAAAAAGCCTTTGGAATTGGAAGACTACCGCAAAGACAAGGTGCTTCGAGACCTCGTGCGCCAAGCTATCGTTGACCAACACCCCGCTGTTTTCAGCGAAATCATGGAGAAATACCAGCCCAGGATCCAGGCGATGGAGGAGAGCATAAGGATGGTAAGTAGATAAGTATGGCGTCTAAATCTAAAATCGTCTATCTGAAATCTTATATCAAAATCCCCATCCTCAAAACGACGCGTTCACCCCAATCGCAAAACTCCTTGTGCTGGGGAACGATGCCCATTCCAGCCCTTGCGCATTGCCAGCACCATTCGAGCCTTCAGGGTTGATGCGGTCGGGTAGGGTAGTGTAGATATAGAACAAGTCACGGCCCGTCAGCGAAATTGTCAGGTCTTGGAAAACCCTGGTTTTGCTCCGCAATTTCTCAGGTACTTGATAGGCCAGTACAACTTCCCGCATTTTCACCCAAGTATTCTCCAGGATGCCCGGCGTGGTGATGAAACGTCCCCAGCCGCCCGTATTGCCAATGTATTTGAAATAATAATGCACCACCTTGTCGTTCGGTGTGCCATCGGCATAGACGCCGTCGAGCACCACCCCGATATTGCTGGTCTTGCCGCTGGGGTCGGTGAAGGGTAGGCCTTCGCCATCAAGTCTCTCCTTCAGCGTTTCGGGGCTTTGGCCAGTCTGGAGGCCAATGATATAGGAGCCGGCATAAATATCGCCGCCCCATTTCGTATCCACCAAAGTGCTGAGCGTCAGGCCCTTAAAGCCGAGGCGCATCGTCCAGCCGCCTATGAACTTCGGCGAAGAATTGCCTATTGGTACCCGGCTCTCCGAAATCTGGTACAGTGTGCCGTCGTCGTTGAGGATGGGCTTGCCAGTGCCCTCATGATAGACATAATCATAGCCGACGATGGTGCCGTACTGTTCGCCTTCCCGCACTGCAATGGCCGGGCCGTTCAGTCCCCAAATATTGGCCAATTCGAGGATTTTTGCACCGTCTCCGAGGCTCACCACGGAGTTGCGGTTGCGGGCAAAATTGAAACCCGTTTGCCAGAAGAAGCCCTTGCGTTCCATCAAAGTCACGTTCATAATTGCCTCAATGCCCTTGTTTTCCAACTGGCCCGTATTGATACGGATTTGGTCTGCACCCGACGAGGCAGGCAGCGGTGAGTTCAGTATCTGGTCGAAGGAGCGGATATGGTAGTAGGTCATGTCCAAGTTTACCCGGTCGCTGAAAAGGCCGATGGTAGCGCCCATTTCATAGGAGTTGGCTTGTTGTGGCTTGAGGCCAATGGGCGGGATGGTAGTGGGCAAACTGGCCGTTTGGCTGCCGCCAAATGTGCTTGTAGCGTAAACAAAATCCACTTGATAAGGGTCGGTATCGGTCGCCGTTTGCGCATAGGCGCCCCGCAGTTTGAGGAAGCTCAGCCACTTTATTTTGCTCAAATCAAATGCTTCCGTAGCAATAAAGCTCAGCGAAGCGGACGGGTAGAAATAGGAGTTGCTACCCTTTGGCAAGGATGATGTCCAGTCGTTGCGACCCGTTACTTCCAGGAACAAATAGTCGCGGTAACCGAGATTCACGAAGCTGTATAGCGAGTTGATGGCCTTCTCGAATCGGAACTCACCAAGCGTAGGCCCGGTTTGTAGGTTATCATAGTTTCCGAAATTGAACAACCAAGGGTTCACCCACCGGCCACTATTGCCCCGCAACCCGTAGCGCTCGCGCTGCCAACGAGTGCCGCCCACCGAGAAGCGCACATCGAGGTCAGAACCTCGGAATTTGTCCTTATAGGCTGTGATGAGGAACTCGTTGTTCAGCACCACATCCTTTCCTAACTCATTGGAATAGAAGCCGTTGAGTACGCCGAGTTTGTCCGTCGGCTGGTTGCGGGTCTCGAACTGGTCGAGGTTGAAGTCCGTGCCGATTTTGCCCGTCAGGTTCAGCCAGTCCGTCACATCGTATGTCAGTCCGAGCGCCCCGATGAGCTTGTTCCGCTTGAGTTCTGTGTTGTTTTTGTAGGTGTTCCACCAAAGATGGGGTGGGGCAAAAGTGTAGGGGTAGTTGCCGCCATAATCATTGCGGGTGCCGTCCGGCAATATGTTGATGTCCTTTTCAATCCCCTTGTAGCTGCGCGGCCAGGAATAGAGGATGCCCTTGCCGAAGGAGCTTTCGTTGTTGTCACCGAGGGTCGGGCTGTTAAGGCGGTTGTAGTTGATGTAGGACAGCGAAATATCGGCATGCAATTTCTGCGAAATATCGAGCCGGGAGCCAATGTTCACGGTCGTCTGGTTGAATTTGCTGTTGGGCACGATGGCGTCGTGGTCGGTGCGGGTGAGTGACACGCGCATGGTGCCCGCCTTGCTGCCCCCCGAAAACGAGAGGTTGTGTGTTGTCGTGTTTCCTTCGTTGAAAAACTGCTTGAGGTTGTCCGGCTGCGGGTCGAAGCTGCGCATGACGCCATCCCACCAGAGCACCTGCTGCCCCTCCATGCGAGGCCCCCACGAAACGCCCGTCGAATAGTAGCCGAACAGCTCCGTTGTGGCCTTCCCATAAGGCCCGTCCACGGCATGTTCCTCGGTTGGATAGATATAAACGCCGTCCGCGTTTTTGGGCAGCGTAGGTTCATTGAGACTGATGGGGCCGCCTGCCCCGAAAACGTTTTGCACGTCGCGGTAGCGGAAGGGCTGGATGACCTTGTGCGTCACCACGTAGTTGATGCCGATGCCGGGCTGCTGGCGGCCGCGCTTGGTGGTGATGAGCACCACGCCATTGGCACCGCGGGAGCCGTAGAGCGCCGAGGCCGTTGGGCCTTTCAGTATGTTGATGTCTTCGATGTCGTTGGGGTTGATGTTGTTGATGGCCGAGCCCCAGTCCACGCCGCGCCCGATGTCGGTCATGCCGGGTGCGTTCTCGATGGGAACGCCGTCCACCACTATCAGTGGCTCGTTGTTGGCGCTGATATTGTTGTTGCCGCGTATGGTGATGCGCGTGGTGCCGCCCTCCACACCGTTTGGCGAGGTGATTTGAACGCCCGCCGATTTTCCGCTCAGCGAACTAACAAGGTTCGGGGCAGTGGCCAACACCACGTCGTTGCCGCTGACAGACTCAGTGGAGTAGCCCAATTCCCGCTTTTGCCGCTTGATGCCGAGGGCAGTCACGACCACCTCGCCCAATTGCTGCGCATCGGCCTCCATTTCCACGTCAAACTTGCTGTTTGTGCCTACGGCAATCTCCTGCTCTTTGTAGCCTACAAAGCTGAAAACCAGCACATTGCCGTCCACATCTGGCAAGGAGAGTTCGAAGCTGCCGTCCAACTCGGTGGTGGTGCCAACGCCAGGTGCAGACTTCAAAAAAACGGTCACGCCAATCATCGGTTCGCCCGTGGCATTGTCCGTCACTGTGCCAGATACTTGGCGCTGGGCAAAGAGGTTGCCCATGAATAATAGCGTGAAAATAAGGGCTGTTAACTTGTAGAGGTTCATCGCTTTACCTTTTTTATCTTTTTGAATAGAGGGCTGTCTTTGGTTTCGCCTTCGGCGAAAAAGGATGAACGCAGAGACACGGAGGCGCAGAGTTTTATAATTCCTCTGCGCCTTTGTGTCTCTGCGTTCATTAATTATCTTTACTCCACCACCAATTTCTGCGCCCCAATGCCGTCTGCTGTTTTTACCTCCAGCAAGTAAATTCCCTTCGGTAATTGGCCGACCTGCAAGCTGGCACTGTTGGTGCTTCCCTCCATTTTTTGCGCCAGCACCGTTTGCCCCATACTGTTCGTGAGGCGGAGCTGTACGTCCGTTGCGGCAGCACCAAAACCAATGTTCACAAGGCCGGATGTGGGGTTCGGGAACACGCTGAAATCAATCGTGGCAACCTCACCGACGCCCACGCTTCCCTCTCCGAGCGGCGCATCGCCCGTGCTGATGAGGTAGCAAGCCACGATGAGGTGCGGGTTGAAGCCGTCGTTGCAGTCGGGGCAGGTGACGCCGCTAACGCAATCCGGGTTGTTGGCATGGCAGAGGTCAACATAGTCCTCGTTGAAGACGTATTTCATAGCCACGCTGCTTTGTGAAGCATACGGCGTCATGTCATAGTCGAACCACTGGGCAATTGCGCCGGGACACCAGCCTGCCCTTGGGAAATACCAAGTGCCGTTCTGCGGTGAGCAGCCATCGGGGTTGGGGTTGCAGGCCTGGTAGTTGTACTGCTCGAAGGTCTGCAGGCCGTTCACCCAGATGTGGTGGGTGTCTTCATGGAACTCGGCGGCATTGCCCGAGTTGTTGTCGCCCCAGCCGTGGCCCGTTGATACCAGCTTCAGCTTGGCGGCTTTGGTGCCTGCGGCAATTGGGATGTTCATTTCCGGCACAGGCTGCAGGTTGGTCGGGTTGCCGAAGTCGTAGGTCTCGTGCCAAACCTCGGTGACGGTGCTGTACGGGTGCGCTGGCTGGCCGGCTGTGTAGTCCAACAACAGCGAGTAAAGGAAGCCGTTGCCGAGCGTGCCGAGGTTGACCCGGAAGGTCACTTTGCCCTGCAAGAGCGACATGAAATCGGTGGCGTCCATCTGGTGCGAGCAAGCCACACCGTAGGGCGTGATGTAGCGGATTATCTCGTACCATTTACCGTTATGCCCTTTTACCTCCAAGCTGGAAACGCGGTCCCAAGGGTCGCAGCCGCCGGGTGGGCAGTCAATGGCGAGGCCAGCTGCAATATCGTTGAAGGCACCCACATAGCTTGGCAACTCGGCCTCTACGGTCACTTGGCCGTGGTTGATATCGGCCCAAACATTCGAAAATGCGGCCACGCTCATGTCCTCGGCTTGGTCGGTGATGTTGATGTTGACGGTCTTTGTTGCGGCAGCGCCGTAATTGTTGGTTGCCGTGATTTTCAGGGCGAAATTGCCGTAGGAAGGTGGCGTCCACCAAGCGGTGTAGTGGTTGTTGTCCCAGTCCTTGGCGGGTATCACGTCGCCGTTCACCTCGAATTTCAAGTCGGTCACGTTGAACAGTTCGGGGAAGCCGATGTCGGAAATGGCCGCCAATTGCAGCGGGCCGAGGTTGGGCATGAACACATCGCCAGACAATGGGTTGCGGGCGTCAATGTTTGGCACAAAGGTGTTCGGGTCCACCACCTCGAAGCTGTTGACGGCATCGTCGGCGGGGTCGAAGGTGCCACCACCGGGCTGGCTGGCCTTGACGGTCACGGTGCCCACTTGCCCTGTCAGGGTCACGGTGTTGCCGCTCAAAGTAGCTGGGCCGGAAATGATTTCGTAGGTCACGGGCAGTCCGCTGCTGGCCGAGGCATTGAGTTGGAAGGGCGGGTCGCTGACCAATTTGTTCGGAATTTGCGGGAAGGTAATGGCCTGAAAGCTCACATCGAGCGTACCGCCGAAGTTGGAGGTGCTGCCTGTTAGGCCGAAATTGAGCAAGTCGCCGTCAATATTCCCCTTGTCGTCATTCAGCTTTATGATGGAGGTGTTGTCGCCTTCCGGCACGCCTTGGTTGAACTTATAGTAGAGCTGTAGCCCGGCCTCGTCGCCTGTGAGTTCGTTGGCCATCATGTCCTGAATCTCTTGGGGGGTCAGGGCCTTGTTCCAGAGCGTTACCTCGTCGGCACGGCCACCGAAGACGAAATTGAAGCCGCCGAGCACGCATTTACCGATGGTGAATGGCCGGTTGGTACTCGTGATGGTGCCTGTGGCGTTCTTCGAGCCTTTCTCGACGCCGTTGATATAGAGCTTTACCGTGCTGCCATTATAGACCCAGGCAATGTGTTGCCAGGTCTGCGGCACGATACTGAATTGCGGAGCAACAACTTCATGGAAGCCCGCCGTGGTGATGAGGCGGCATTCCAGTGTGCCATTGTTCAACTGGATGAGGTACATCTCACCAGTGCCAGAGCCGCCGCCCCGGAAGCTCATCAGACCTTGGCCGTAGCCGAGGGCATCGTGGTAAAACCAGCCCGCCATGGTAATCTGGTTGGAGTTGGCAATGAGCGAGGACGCATTGGGCACGTCCACGTAATCATCTACCTTGTCGAAATGGAGGTACTGGTTGGTCTGGGCGTTCGCCCAAATTGCGGCCAGCAAAAAGCAAAGGTGTAAAGCTGTTTTTTTCATGCGATGTTCTTTTAATGTTGATAAGTCAATGTGGTTTGATGGGTTTGATTTGTTTGAAGGGTTTGAGTTGTGACGCAAGTACAAATCAAACCCATCAAACAAATCAAACCCTTCAAACGAAGTCTATTTCATCCACCAGACCTTCACGGCTGGCGAGTCCTCTCCCATTTTTGCTACCTGCCCCGACCAGTGTTCGGGGTTGTTGGTGGCCTCGGAGGGCGGGTAGGCAAAGCGGTAATAAGCTGGGAGATTGCCTTCCCGTGGCGTGGCTCCCGTTCGCCGCCAAAGGGCGAAGGCTTCCCAAGGCTGTCGGAAGGCATCGAGCCATTGCTGGGTGTAAATCATTTGCAGCTTGTCGCCAGTGGCAGAGAAGATATTCAGCCGGGGGTGTGCCGTAGCGGCAAAGATTTCTCCGTCGGTTAAGATGGGTGGCTTGTTGGCCCATATATCCGACCCTGTGACGAGTCCCTGCCAAAACTTGATGGAAGCCACGAGGCCGTCCGTGAAGGCGATTTCGGCGTTAGGGCTACTGGCCGCAACGCCCAAGCCCCGCATATATGCCTCTGCCTTGATGAAATGCACCTCTGCCGCCGTCAGGATGATTTCCGGGATATAGCTATCGTCGCGGATGAGGTAATAATTGAACGGCGAATAAATGCAGGCAGCCCCTTTGATGTCATAGTTGAAATCGCGGTGGCGCTCGTAGGGGATGCCGCCCTCGGCAGGGGTGTTGGCGTCGGGGAGTTGCGGGTAAGGTGCCCACTCGTTGGCGTTGTTCGTTTCAAAGAAAATCCTTGCCCTTGGGTCGAAAATGCCGCTGCCGTCCTTGTTGTCGTTCTCCGAAAGCTGGTGCCAGATATTGCTGCCCATGCGCAGTTTTTTATGCTCCGAAAACGACCAGTTCACGCCTTCGTTTACCCAGCCCTGCTGCGCTGGCCGCATGATGACCTCCTCGCCCGGCTTTATCACGGGCAGGTTGTTTTGGATGATATCCTGCAAAATCGGGGTTGCAAAAGCGGGGTCTTTCTCCACCATGCGCATTGCGTGGCGGAGGCGGAGCGAGTTGGCAAATTTGCGCCAGCGCGCTAGGTCGCCGCCGAGGAAAGTATCGAAATTTCCGAAGGAAAGGTAGGGCGTGCCTGCTGCGGTAGTTGGGTTCGGGATGGTATTGATATTATCCTCCACCCATTTCAACTCCTCCATAAGGAACTTATAGATGCTCTCTTGGTCGTCGAATTTTGGCCGTGCAAAGTCAAGGCTCTCAAAGCCCCGGCCAGCGTCCGTGAAGGGGATGTCGCCGAATAGGTCGGTCAGGCGGAAGGTCTTGTAGGCAAGCAATACCTTGAGTTGCGCCCGCACATTGTTCAGGGCCTCAGGCTCGGTTTCCATTTCATCCAATCGCCGCTCGATTTCCCGGATATGGGCCAATGCTTTGTAATAATTGGCCCAGACCTCCTCTGTGCCAATGGTGATATTGGCGAAACCGACACCCGTTTTTACACCTTGCTGCGTGATGTCGTAGAGGGTCTCATTGTGAAGATAAAACTGCTCGTTCCAGCCCAGCCGCAGGGATTGTACCACGGTGTTGAACAGCGGCCCGATGTCGGTCTGGGTGGGGGAAAACGGGTTGCGGTTCATTTCCTCGAAATCCTTGGTGCAGGATGCAAGCAAGGAAATGAACAAGGTTAGGGCAAGGATGCGTCTCATATAAAATCAATCGTTGGTAGCACCTCACCCCCTGCCCCCTCTCCTGCGAGGAGGGGGGGTAGACATTGGAACACCCCCTGTCCTCGCAGGAGAAGGCAGGCCTCGTAATACCTCCTCTCCTTGAAGGCAAGGACAGGCATCGTAACACCCCCTCTCCTCGTAGGAGAGGGGGCAGGGGGTGAGGTACGCCGCGCTAAGCTATAAGAAAGTTCTACAACCGCCGAACCTTTACGCGGATATGGTCAGCCAATTAACGCTTCTGCCTGTTCTGGCTTTTTTGCCGGATAATTTCCTTCACGGGCTGGCCCGTCAGTTTCGATTCCAGCCATGAAATGATGTCCAAATAAAGGAAGGGTCGCCGCTCGTAGGGGTCGTTTTGCAAAGGCAGTAGCCGCTCGTGCAACTGTCGGAATTCGTGGGCAAGGGCATTGGGGCGGGTACTTGGCATTCTCCGAAGGAACTGGAAAATTTCACGCTGCACATGCTGCAAATCCTCTACGTGCAACAGGTAGCGGTAAACGGATTTTACCTGGTACTCTACCAAAACGGTATTGCCCAGTTCAAAATGGGCGATGAGGTTCAAAATCCTTGCAAAGCACTGAATATCAGCCCGGTAGTCAATCGTTTTTTGGTTGATGATTTTGTTCAAAAAATCAATGGCATGGCTGTGGTCAGCGTTGCCGAAGTACAGACAGGCGATGCGGTACTGGAAAACGAGGATGCGGTTGGCGTCCCAATTGAACGGGTTCGAGTCGAGGAGTTCGGAGAGGCCGGGGATAATTTTCACGCCCTCCGAATAGTCGCCGTTCAGGTAAAAAGCGTTGATTTGATGGATGTTACGGTAGAGGTGGTAAAGCCCTTCCACATTGCGGTTTTGGCTGAAATCCACCTGCATGGGAAAAATCTCCAATTGCCGCAGGCCCACCTCGAAGCGCTCGTCGTGGAGGCTGTTGAACAGCGTGGAAAGCAGGTTGTGCAGCCCTTTCAGGTAAAAAACCGGGTGCAATTGCTTCATCGCCGGATTCTCCGAAAAAAGGTCCACCCAGCGCTGGGCGTAGCGGTAGCACGGCGCAAATTCCTGGCAGATATGGTGCAGCCAGACATGCGCTTGGCAGAAATATATTTTGCCCGTGAAATCCAGTTCTTCGAACTTCGCCTGCGGCAAACGGGCGCTGAAAAACTCCTTCACGAAATAGTAGTCCCGCTCGTTGCGCACGAAGCCGAATTTCAGGTACATCCCGTACATCTGGAGCGCCAGGTTGGAGAACTCGTGCGTCCGAGACAGTGCCCGGCTGATGGCCAGCGTCTGCTCCGAAAGCTCCTGCGCTCGCCCTTCGATGCTCCTCGTAATGTATTGACCCTCAATGAGCTTCTCGAATTCGAGCATCTCCAGCGCCAGCGATTTGAACTCCCCTGCAAGGGCTTTTTCCTTGTTTTTTGCCAACAAATCCAAGGCTTGGCGGTACAGGCCCTTGTCGTACAGCACATGGGCGTAGTCAATGTTTTCCCGAAGGAGAATGTCCTCGTTGCGCCCGCGCCCCAGCAGCCGCAGGCTGGTGAGCAATTGGCCGTAGAGGTGCGCTTTGAGGTTGGGTAGCTGTTCCTTTTTCAGCGTGGGTATTTTCTTCAAAATGGCCGCCTCGTCGTACTCGCCTTTTTTGTCCAAAACATCGAAGAGCTGCAGGAACAGCAGGTCGTCCGAAGACGAGTTGCGCTTCGCAAACAGCCGGAACTGCCGCTTCTCGCCCTGTGTCAGGGTGCGGATGAGCTGGATGAGGTCGTCGGTGCGCTGTTTGGCCACTTTTTATGGTTGATAACGGTTGATAACGGTTTATGAGGTTGATTTCCCGCGAGGAGGATGGTTACACGGATTGGGCGGATTTGACTGATTTTTACGGATTAGCTATGTATAAAATCCGTGTTTATCCGCCAAATCCGCCCAATCCGTGTAACCATCCTCCTCGCGTGTTTGTCATCGTAGATGACAATGAGTTAAGTGATTGATTTTCAATAAAATAGAATCAAATCAATGCTAACTTGAAATAGGAGAACGCCAAAAACTTGATTTCCCCGTAGGGTAGGGTAGGGCTAATTTTGAAAACTCAAAGATGAGAATTGTTGGGATTGTTGGATTGCTTGATTGTAGAAAGCACCGCAACCCCAACAATTAAGCAATCCAACAATCAAGCAATGACAAACCAAATCCAAATATTCGATACCACCCTCCGCGACGGCGAGCAGGTGCCCGGCTGTAAATTGAACACCATTCAGAAAATCGAAATAGCCCGTGCGCTGGAAGAATTGGGCGTGGATGTCATTGAGGCAGGCTTCCCCATCAGCAGCCCCGGCGATTTTGAAGCGGTCCGCAGGGTAGCAAATGCCGTGCGAAGGCCAACTGTCTGTGGCCTCAGCCGGGCCATTGAAAAAGACATCAAGACCGCCGCCGAGTCGTTGGAAGGTGCTGTGCGCCCCCGCATCCATACGGGCATCGGCGTGTCGGAAATGCACATCCGCTACAAGCTGCAAACCACGCCGGAGGACATCCTCTACCGTGCAGCTGCTGCCGTGAAATACGCCAAATCGTTTGTCGAAGACGTGGAATTCTACGCCGAGGACGCTGGCCGTGCCGACAACGAGTTCCTGGCCCGTGTGCTCGAAGCCGCTATCAAGGCCGGGGCAACCGTGCTCAACATACCCGACACGACGGGCTACTGCCTGCCGGAACAGTACGGCGCAAAAATCAAGTACCTCTACGAAAACGTGCGGGGCATCGAAAAGGCCATCCTCGCCACGCATTGCCACAACGACCTTGGGTTGGCCACCGCCAATTCCATTAGCGGCGTCATCGGTGGTGCCCGGCAAGTCGAGTGTACCATCAACGGTATTGGCGAGCGGGCAGGCAACACCTCATTGGAGGAGGTCGTCATGATTTTGCGCCAGCACCCCGACCTCGGCTACACGACGGGCATCAACACTCGCCTTTTGAATCCTATCAGCCACTTGGTTTCGGAGAAAATGGGCGTCGTGGTGCAGCCAAACAAGGCTATCGTCGGGGCGAACGCCTTTGCCCACAGCTCTGGCATCCACCAAGACGGCGTCATCAAAAAACGCGAGACCTACGAAATCATTGACCCGCTGGAAGTCGGCGTTGACCACTCGAAAATTGTGCTCACGGCTCGCAGCGGCCGGGCGGCGTTGGCCTACCGGGCGAAGTGCCTCGGCTACAATTTGACGAAGGACGAACTGGATGCGGTTTACACCAATTTCCTCGTGGTGGCCGACCGGAAAAAGGAAGTGGGTGACGAGGATTTAGTGGAAATTATGAAATTTAGAAATTGGGAAATTGAGCAGGAAAAAACCGCTCACGCCACAGTTTCCTAAATCAATCTCGAAGAAAAAATGTCAAAGACACTTTTCGATAAAATCTGGGACTCCCACGT
Source organism: Saprospiraceae bacterium (assembly GCA_022841745.1). GTDB lineage: Bacteria > Bacteroidota > Bacteroidia > Chitinophagales > Saprospiraceae > UBA6168. The sequence goes on from JALHQW010000035.1 coordinate 51,433, forward strand.
CGTCAAGCCCGTCGAGGGTGGTATGGAAGTGCTGTACATTGACCGGCACTTCATCCACGAAGTGACGAGTCCGCAGGCATTCGATGGTTTGCGCCAGCGCAACATCCCTGTTTTTCGCACGAAAAACACCGTCGCCACCGCCGACCACAACGTGCCGACGCAGAACCAGCACCTGCCCATCGCCGACCCACTGGGCCGTTTCCAAGTGGAAAAACTCACGGAAAACTGCAACGAGTTCGGCGTTGACCTCTACGGCCTAGGACACCGCTGGCAGGGCATCGTCCACGTCATCGGGCCGGAGCTGGGCATCACGCAGCCGGGCATGACCATCGTCTGCGGCGATAGCCATACGAGCACCCACGGGGCGTTCGGCACCATTGCCTTTGGCATCGGTACCAGTCAGGTGGAGCAGGTTTTGGCTTCGCAATGCCTGTTGCTCAAGCGCCCCAAGCGCATGCGCATCACCGTGGACGGCGAGTTGGCCGAGGGGGTCGTTTCCAAGGACATCATCCTTTACATCATATCCAAGCTCAGCGCCGCCGGGGGTACGGGCTATTTTGTCGAGTACGCTGGCAGCGCCATCCGCTCGCTCTCGATGGAGGCCCGCATGACCATCTGCAATATGAGCATCGAAATGGGCGCAAGGGGTGGCCTCATTGCCCCCGACGAGACCACTTTCGAGTACGTGCGTGGCCGGGAGTTTGCCCCACAGGGCGCAGCCTTTGAGGCCGCTGTCGCAAAATGGCGGGAACTCTACTCCGACCCCGACGCTGTTTTCGACAAGGAATACCACTACCGGGCGGAGGACATCGCCCCGATGATTACCTACGGCACGAACCCCGGCATGGGCATCCCCGTGGACGAGGCTATCCCAACTGCTCCCACGCCCGGCGACAGCTTGGCGTCTTTTGAAAAATCGCTTGGCTATATGGGCTTCGCCGCTGGCGAAAACCTGCTGGGCAAGCCCATCCACCATGTTTTCATCGGCTCCTGCACCAACAGCCGCATCGAGGACTTGCGCCTGGCGGCGAAATTCGTGCAGGGGAAACAAAAGGCCCCGCACGTCAGCGCTATGATAGTGCCGGGCAGCAAGCAGGTCGAGGCTCAGGCCAAGGCTGAGGGATTAGACAAAATCTTCATCGCAGCAGGCTTCGAGTTCCGGGAGCCGGGCTGCTCCGCCTGCCTCGGCATGAACGAGGACAAAGTGCCAGCGGGGGAGTATTGCGTGAGTACGAGCAACCGCAATTTTGAAGGAAGGCAAGGGCCGGGTGCGAGGACGATTTTGGCGAGTCCGTTGACGGCTGTAGCCTCTGCGGTTGAGGGAAAGATTGTAGATGTGAGAAGTCTTTTGAATTAACCGACGCCCCTTGTCATTCCCGAAGGGAAACCGCAACGTCATGCGGGAAGTGACGAGGGAAAAATCACGATTTTGCAGATTGCCATCGGCAATGACAAAAAATAGCAAATGGAAAAATTCACCCACATAATCTCCACCGCCGTCCCCCTCCCCATGGAGGACGTGGACACCGACCAAATCATCCCCGCCCGCTTCCTGAAGGCGACGACGAGGGAGGGCTTTGGCGACAACCTTTTCCGGGATTGGCGCTACCACCCCGACGGCAGCCCCAAGGCCGATTTTGTGCTGAACAACCCGACGTACAGCGGCAAAATCCTCGTAGCGGGCAAGAACTTCGGTTGCGGCAGCAGCCGGGAACATGCCGCTTGGTCGTTGACGGACTATGGCTTCAAGGTCGTGGTCAGCAGCTTCTTCGCCGATATTTTCCGGGGCAATGCCCTGAACAATGGCCTGCTGCCCGTGCAGGTGTCGCCAGCGTTTTTGGATGAAATGTTCAAAGCCATCGAAAACGACCCGCAGGTGAAGTTCATCGTGAGCCTGGAGCACCAGACCATCGCCATCGCTGGTACGGAACGGGAGGAGCAATTCGATATTGACCCGTTTAGGAAGGTTTGCATGATAAATGGGTATGATGACATTGATTACCTGTTGAGCCTAAAAGATGAAATTGAGCAATTCGAGAAAAAGAACTTGACCGAGAATACTGCTCCAGTTGCCAATGCTTCAATTTCCTAATTTCAAATTTCTATGAATTTCAAACTCGCAGTTCTCCCCGGCGACGGCATCGGCCCAGAAGTCACCGAACAAGCGCTGAAAGTGCTCCGAACCGTCGAAACGGCCTTCGGCCACCGCTTCGATTGCCATTTCGCCGACATGGGCGCCATCGCCATTGACAAGCACGGCGACCCATTGCCGCAGGCTACATTGGACACCTGCATGGCCGCCGACGCCATCCTGTTCGGTGCCATCGGCCACCCCCGGTTCGACAACGACCCGACGGCCAAGGTGCGCCCCGAACAGGGTCTCTTGCGCTTGCGCAAAAGCCTCGGCCTCTTCGCCAATATCCGTCCGGTGACCGTCTATCCGAACCTGCTGCACCTATCGCCGCTGCGGGAAGAAAAAGTGCGGGGCGTGGACTTCGTCATCTTTCGGGAACTGACGGGCGGCATCTATTTCGGGGAAAAAGGCAAGACCGAGGACAGCGCCTACGACCATTGCGTTTACACCAAAATAGAAGTTGAGCGCATCGCCCGGCTGGCCTTCGAGTACGCCCGTTTGCGCCGCAACAAACTGACCCTTGTGGACAAGGCCAACGTGTTGGAAACCAGCCGCTTCTGGCGGAAAATCGTCTTCGACCTCGGCGCTGCCGAGTACCCCGACGTGCAGCTCGACTGGATGTACGTGGACAACGCCGCCATGCAAATCATCCAGTTCCCCACCAGCTTCGACGTGGTGCTGACGGAGAACATGTTCGGCGACATCCTCAGCGACGAGGCCAGCGTGCTGGCGGGTTCGCTCGGCATGTTGCCCTCGGCTTCGGTCGGCTCAAAAGTGGCGCTCTTCGAACCGATACACGGCAGCTACCCGCAGGCCGCCGGGAAGGACATCGCAAACCCCTTGGCCGCCATCCTCAGCGCCGCCATGATGCTTGACCACCTCGGCCTCGGCGAAGAAGCGAATACGGTGCGGGAGGCGGTGAAGGCGGTGCTGGAAGCGGGGTATGGGACTTCCGATTTGCAAGCGGAGAAGACGGCAAGGTGTTCGGAGATGGGGGATTTGGTGGCGGGGAAGGTGGGGGAGATGGCGGGGGTAGTGGCGTGAAATTGCTTTTTCCCCTAACTTGGCCTTTTTTGAGACAAATACGATTTCATGCAAATGATGAAGCGCCAAGAAATTTTACAAAAAATAAAAGCCTACGCCCAGAGCGTCGAGCCGCAAGCAGAAGTGCTGCTGTTCGGCTCCCGTGCAAGGAACGAGGCAAAGGCCGACTCGGATTGGGACATCCTGATTTTGACGCCCTACCCGGTTGATTTAAAAACAGAGCAGCAATTTCGGCACAAACTGTTTGAGTTGGAATTGGAGTATGGACTGGCGATTTCCACTTTCGTTTATTCAAAAATGGATTGGAACGGCAAGTTGAAAGCAACGCCGTTATTTCAAAACATCAAAAAGGAAGGGGTCGCATTATGAAGCCATTTTTTGGCGAGTTGCTTATTTTTGTCATAATAAAACCTGAAAAAAATGAATACCGTAGACATAAATACAGACTTGATTGACCACTATTTCACCTTGCTGAAAAGCCTAAGCCCAAACAGCAAATTGGAGCTTATCGCACGGCTTTCAAAATCAATGAAGACCACCAAAAAGGCGAAAGAAGTTTCGCTGAAATCGCTTTTCGGCTCCTGGGAATCTGAGCAGTCAGCAGAAGAACTCGTGCAGGATTTGAAAAATGCAAGGAACTTTAACCGTCAACGGGAAGAACTGTGAAGAAATACCTTCTCGACACGAACATTTGCATTTACTTCCTCAAAGGACAGTTTGACCTGTACCAGAAAATTCAAGACATCGGAGAGGAAAAATGCCTTTTATCGGAAATAACAATTGCGGAGCTGAAATACGGTGCCGAAAACAGCACACAGAAAGAGAAGAACAGGAAAAACCTCGAAGCGTTTCAGTCCAAATTTGGCATACTGCCCATTTTTCCGGCACTTGACATCTTTGCTAAAGAAAAAGCCCGATTAAAAACGAAAGGTAAAATTTTGGACGATTTTGATTTGCTCATCGGGGCAACGGCCATTTGCAACGACCTCGTTTTAGTGACCAAAAACGTGAGCGATTTTGACCGTTTGGAAGGGATTATTATTGAAGATTGGACGAGTTCCTGATAAAAGCACGAATCGTCATTTTACAACCAAATTTTTACACCATGCCTAACCTAACCACAATTATCAACATTATCATCGTCGTCATCCCACCGGGTTGAGAAAGGACGTTTTTTCATCGAAAAAACAAAGCGCCTTTCTCGACAGCAATCGGGAAAGGCGCTTTTCATTTTGATAAAATTCGATTTAAGATTCAAGATTACATGATTCCAGATTTAAGATTGACCACGGCACCCCCAAATCTGAAATCTTAAATCATGTAATCTGCAATCTCAAATCAAAAAACACCAACCAGCGTGAGCCAAAACCTAAAAAAATACTCCTCCCTCGTCTCCACCTCCGACACCCAGCCCGGCTCCCAGGCCATGCTCTACGGCGCGGGCCTAACCGAGCAGGACATGCTCCAGCCCTTCGTCGGCATCGTGAGCAACTGGTACGAGGGCAACCCCTGCAACCGACACCTCCGCACCCTCGCCGCCGACATCCGAAAAAGCGTGCGGCAGGAGGGGCTGACCGGGCTGGAGTTCAACACCATCGGCGTCAGCGACGGCATTTCCAACGGCACGGAGGGCATGCGCTACTCGCTTGTCAGCCGGGAAATCATCGCCGACAGCATCGAGGCGGTGATGGGGGCGCACTACTACGACGCCCTCGTGACCATCCCCGGCTGCGACAAAAACATGCCCGGCTCCGTCATGGCCATGATTCGCCTCAATCGCCCCTCGCTCATGGTCTATGGCGGCACCATCGCCACCGGGCATTGGCAGGGCCGCACCCTCGACATCGTCTCGCCGTTCGAGGCGCACGGCAAAAAATATGCGGGCGAAATTACCGCCGAAGAAGTGCAGGCCATCATCCGCCACGCCTGCCCCGGAGCGGGCGCTTGCGGTGGCATGTACACCGCCAACACCATGTCCAGCGCCATCGAGGCATTAGGGCTTTCGCTGCCGTACAGCGCCAGCAACCCCGCTGTTGGCGAAGCCAAGGAAAAAGAATGCGCTTCCATCGGCCCGGCCATGCGCCTTTTGCTGGAAAAAGACCTAAAACCGCTCGACCTGCTCACGAGGGAGAGCTTCGAGAACGCCCTGCGCCTCGTGACCGTGCTCGGTGGCAGCACCAACGCCGTGCTGCACCTGCTGGCCATCGCCCGCACTGCCCGCATCCCGTTCACGCTGAACGACATCCGGGAAATCTCCCGGAAAACGCCCGTGCTGGCCGACCTCAAACCGAGCGGCAAGTACCATATGGAAAACGTCCACGAAGTGGGCGGCGTGCCCGCCGTGATGAAGTATATGTTGTCGGAAAAATTGCTGCACGGCGACTGCCTAACGGTCACTGGCAAAACCATCGCCGAGAACCTCGCCGCATTGCCCAGCCTGACCGAGGGGCAAACGGTCGTCTCGCCCGTCAGCAACCCGATACAGGCCATCGGCCACCTGCGCATCCTCGGCGGCAACCTCGCCGAGGGCGGGGCTGTCGCAAAAATCACGGGGAAGGAAGGCCAGAAGTTTGAAGGCATGGCCATCGTCTTCGACAACGAGTTCGACTGCATTGACGGAATCCGAGGCGGAGCGGTGAAGGCGGGGCACGTCGTCGTCATCCGCTACGAGGGGCCGAAGGGAGCGCCCGGCATGCCCGAAATGCTCGTGCCGACCAGCGCCATCATGGGCAAGGGCCTCGGCACCAGCGTGGCCCTCATCACCGATGGGCGGTTCAGCGGCGGCACCCACGGCTTTGTGGTCGGCCATGTGACCCCCGAAGCTTACGACGGCGGCCTGATTGCCCTCGTGCAAAACGGCGACCGCATCACCATTGACGCCGAAAACAACGAACTGGTGGCGCATTTGACAGAGGCGGAAATTGCGGAGCGAAGGAAGGCTTGGGTGCAGCCAGCGTTGAAGGTGAAACAGGGGGTTTTGTATAAATATGCGAAGCAGGTTTCGTCTGCCAGTGATGGGTGTGTGACGGATTTGTAAAATGTGTGCGTCACGCTCCAAGTCCTGCTGTGCGCCGCTTTGTCATTGCCGTAGGCAAACTGCGACGTCCCAATTGTCGTCCACGTTTACGCCCCGCTATGTGTCGCTTTTGTCATTGCCGTAGGCAACCCGCAACGTCTCGCGAGATGCCGCAGTTTGCCTACGGCAATGACAAAAGCGACGTACACCGTGATGTGAACAATTGCGAAGCAAAATAAAAGCTCAAATCATGGAGCAAACCATAGAAATACCCAAAGCTGAAAAGCGACTCAACGGCGATGCACCCGCAAAGCCCAAAACCACCGTCGTAACTGGCTCAGTAGCCCTTTTGGATGCCCTCATCGCCGAAGGCACCCAGACCATTTTCGGTTACCCCGGCGGGGCCATCATGCCCATTTACGATGCGCTCTACGACTACAGTGTCGAGCTGCAGCATATCCTCGTGCGGCACGAGCAGGGCGGCATCCATGCGGCGCAGGGCTTTGCCCGTGCCTCCGGCAAGGTGGGGGTCGTCTTCGCCACGAGCGGGCCGGGCGCTACCAACCTCGTCACCGGGCTGGCCGATGCGCAGATTGACAGCACGCCGCTGGTCTGCATCACGGGGCAGGTATTTGCGCACCTGCTCGGCACGGACGCTTTTCAGGAAACGGACGTCATCAACATCACCACGCCCGTCACGAAATGGAACTACCAAGTGACCGACGCACGGGAAATCCCGCAGGTGCTGGCCAAGGCGTTTTTCATCGCCCGCAGCGGCAGGCCCGGCCCCGTGCTGGTGGACATCACGAAGAATGCACAGTTGCAAACCTTTGATTATGAGGGATATGTGCCGTGCCACCATATCCGCAGTTACCGCCCGAAGCCCATTGTCCGCAAGGAATACGTGGAGGAAGCGGCGGCGCTCATCAATGCGGCGGAACGGCCTTTTGTGCTGTTCGGGCAGGGCGTGATTTTGGGCAATGCCGAAGCCGAATTTCGGGTTTTCATTGAAAAATCGGGCATCCCCGCCGCTTGGACCATTCTCGGTGCTGGCGCAATGCCCACCGACCACCCGCTGAACGTCGGGATGCTGGGGATGCACGGTAACTACGGCCCCAATGTGCTCACCAACCAGTGCGACGTGCTCATCGCCATCGGCATGCGCTTCGACGACCGGGTGACGGGCCGCCTCGACAAATACGCCAAGCAGGCAAAGGTCGTCCACCTCGACATTGACCCGGCGGAAATAGACAAGAACGTGAAGGCCACCGTGCCCGTCTGGGGCGATTGCAAAGAGACGCTGCCGATGCTCACGGCGCTCGTTTCCCCGAAAAAACACGACGACTGGGTAGCCAAATTCAGGGAGCACGACGTGCAGGAGCAAGCCGCCGTCATCCAAAACGAGCTGCACCCGACCTGCGACACCCTCACGATGGGCGAGGTGGTCAACCTCTTGAACGAACTGACGGGCGGCGACGCCATCATCGTCACCGACGTGGGGCAGCACCAGATGGTCGCTTGCCGCTACGCCCGTTTCAACCAAACCCGCAGCAATATCACCAGCGGCGGCCTCGGCACGATGGGTTTTGGGCTTCCGGCGGCCATCGGTGCCAAGTTCGGCGCACCCGACCGCACGGTCGTCGGCATCATCGGCGACGGTGGCATCCAGATGACCATCCAGGAACTCGGCGTCATCCAGCAGTACGGTGTCGGGGTGAAAATCGTGATTTTGAACAACCAGTTCCTCGGCATGGTGCGGCAGTGGCAGGAGCTTTTTCACGAGCGCCGCTACTCGTTCACTGACATGGTTTCGCCGGATTTCGTGAAGGTCGCCGACGCCTATGGCATCCCCGGGCAGCGGGTTTCGGAGCGGGCTTTTTTGAAAAATGCGCTGCAAACCATGCTCGACACGCCCGGCGGCTATCTGCTGGAGGTGATGGTCGGGAAGGAGAATAATGTGTTCCCGATGGTGCCGCAGGGTTGCGGGGTGGCGGAGATACGGTTGAAATGATGGCGATGCGTGAAAATCGGGGCACGGTCCCAGTGAGAGGGTGGGTTATCGAACCCAGCGTTGCATTTGCCAAAAAGGAAGCCGTTCATTGAATTTGATTACGGAACCGCCGGGTTTGATAACCCGGCCTCTCGGAGGGTGTCGGGTTTTATTGAAATGCTGGGTTTGAATGGCGGATTTAGGGGCCGTTCATTGAATTTGATTACGGAACCGCCGGGTTTGATAACCCGGCCGCTCATGGGGGTGTAGGTTCTTCGCCGATGAATACCAAATCGTTAGGAATAGTGTCGTTGATGAACAAAAAGTGGTTATTGGTTAGGTTGTGGTGGAGTGCTTGTTTTTCGATGTAGCCGAGCGTGTTTTGAAGTTGGTTTTCGGAACGAATGAGTTGGTCATCGAAACCGTCTTGCCAGTCGAAGGGAGGAAATTCATGGCCACGGCTGTATTTTCTTTGAAGGCATTGGCGATAGAATTTGACGTTGTCTGGCAGTTCAAATTCCCTGTATTGGCTGTTCGTTAAATCGAAACAAAGGATGAGATTGATGTGGACAGAACTGATGCGCTTGATGTTGTGCATGATTTCCGAGAAGCTGAAACGTCCGGTCGGTTGCAAGGTAAGATGGACATGGTCGGGGTTGATTTTGAAGCCGAGCAAATTAAACTGCTTGATTTTCATGGAGTTGGCAATGACATCAATCAAGGCATTGCAAAAAATGTCTTCCTGAAAATACGGGTATCTGTGCTGGGTACAGGTGGTTAGGTGGTAGGCCGCTCTCTTGATGTAGATGCGCTTTGACATAGTTTTCTCATTTTGAAAAATGTGCAACGAATATCGTCTTTTGTTTGAAAAACGGTCTCCTTCGAGCGGCCGGGTTATCAAACCTGGCGGGTTGGGGCCGAAAAGAAGGGCGTTCATTGATTGTCGTTTAGGAAGAGCGGGGTTTGTTAACCCCGCTGCTCGTGGGCGACCGGGTTGATTTGAAACTATCGGAAAAAATCGAAGAGCGGGTCGTGCCAATTTGCGATGCCCCCTTCGAGCGGCCGGGTTATCAAACCCGGCAGTTCCGAACTCCAAAATTGAAAAACGACTTCAAAGAAAATATGGAAACCGCCGGGTTTGATAACCCGGCCTCTCAAAATTGACAAAATGAAGCAAGAATTCACCATAACAGTTTACACCGAGAACCAGGTCGGCCTGCTCAACCGCATCGCCATCATGTTTTCCCGGCGGAAAATCAATATTGACAGCCTGAACACCTCGCCGAGCGAGATACCGGGCATCCACCGCTTCAACATCCTCGTGGACGAGACGGAGGAGGTGGTGCGCAAGGTGGCCCGCCAAATCGAAAAGCAGGTGGACGTGCTGAAGGTCTATTTCAGCACCAACGAGGAAATCATCTGGCAGGAAATGGCGCTGTACAAAGTGCCCACCGACGAGGTCGCCGAGAAGGTGAAGGTCGAGCGGCTGCTGCGGGAGCACGGTGCACGGGCGGTGGTCATCCGCAAGGACTACACCGTATTCGAGACGACCGGCCACCGGGAGGAAACGGACGGGCTGCTCCGCGCCCTCGAACCTTATGGGCTGATTGAATTCGTGCGCAGCGCACGGGTAGCAATTATAAAAGGCAGCCATAGTTTCCATGAGCGGCTGCGGGAGTTCGAGGAGATGCAGCCGAGCAGCGAGGCGGCCGAGAACGAGTTTTTGAACGAGGGGGAGAAGGTGTTTTCGATGTAAATCACTTTGTCATTCCCGAAGGGAAACCGCAATGTCACGGTACTCGCCGCTTTTGTCATTGCCGAAGGCAAACTGCGACATCACGCAAGATGTTGCGGGTCCCGATGGCTCGGGATGACAAAAACAGCGCACACGAGCGGCGTGGACAGATTACCTTCGGTAATGACAAATCAACAATAAATTGACAATCAACAACTTAAAGCAACTAAAATGGCAAAATTAAACTTCGGCGGAACAGTCGAAAACGTCGTCACTCGTGAGGAATTCCCGTTGGAAAAAGCACAAGAAGTCCTCCGCAACGAAACCGTCGCCGTCATCGGCTACGGCGTGCAAGGCCCCGGCCAGGCGCTCAACCAGCTCGACAACGGCATCAACGTCATCGTCGGGCAGCGCCGGGACTCGAAGACCTGGGATAAGGCCGTCCGTGACGGCTTCGTGCCGGGCGAGACCCTTTTCGAAATCGAGGAGGCACTCCAGCGGGGCACCATCATCTGCTACCTGCTCAGCGATGCGGCGCAGATAGCCCTCTGGCCCACCGTGCAAAAGCACCTCACGGCTGGCAAGGCGCTGTACTTCTCGCATGGCTTCGGCATCACCTACAACGACCAGACGGGCATCGTTCCGCCAGCCGATGTGGACGTGATTCTCGTCGCACCGAAGGGCAGCGGCACCTCGCTCCGCCGGATGTTCCTGCAAGGCCGGGGGCTGAACAGCAGCTACGCCATCCACCAAGACGCCACGGGACGGGCTTGGGAGCGGGCCATCGCACTCGGCATTGCCGTCGGTAGTGGCTACCTGTTTGAAACAACCTTCAAAAAAGAAGTTTACTCCGATTTGACGGGCGAGCGGGGCACGCTCATGGGCGCTATTCAGGGCATTTTCGCTGCGCAATACGAGGTGTTGCGCCAGCGTGGTCACTCGCCCAGCGAGGCGTTCAATGAGACGGTGGAAGAACTCACGCAGTCGCTCATGCCGCTCGTCGCCGAAAACGGCATGGACTGGATGTACGCCAATTGCTCTACCACCGCCCAGCGCGGCGCGTTGGATTGGTGGAAGAAATTCCGGGACGCCACCCTGCCCGTTTTCAACGAACTCTACACCAGCGTTGCCGAAGGCAAAGAGGCCGCCAAGTCCATCAGTTCCAATAGCCAGCCAGATTATCGGGAAAAATTGGAGGTGGAACTGACCGAACTGCGGGAAAGCGAGATGTGGCAGGCGGGGAAGACGGTGCGGAGTTTGCGACCGGAGAACCAACCTGTTGAGGTGGAATGAATCCCGAATGGCCTATAGTCGCATAGAGCGTTGCCCCATGCTTTCATTCCGCATGGGGCGATACCCCATGCTTTCATTCCGCATGGGGCGATACCCCATGCTTTCATTCCGCATGGGGCGATACCCCATGCTGGGATATTTCGCCCTTTCAGGGCTTCTCGAATGAATAGCCCTGAAGGGGCGCAATATGTTAGCATGGGGCAACGCCCAATGATACTACGCGCAATCACATTGAACATAAAATGACCACCACGAATCAGCCAGCATTGGCCATCCACGAAGCCGCCCGACGTTTGCAAAAGGTGGTTAAAAAAACGCCGTTGCAACTCCACGCAGGCTTATCGAAGCGCTACGGGTGTCAGGTTTTTTTGAAAAGAGAAGACCTGCAGGTAGTCCGCTCGTACAAGCTGCGGGGGGCGTACAACCTGATGAGCAGCCTGCCAGAGGAGCAGTTGCAGCGGGGCGTGGTCTGTGCCAGTGCGGGCAACCATGCGCAGGGCTTTGCCTACTCGTGCAAGAAACTGGGGGCAAAGGGCGTGGTCTTCATGCCCGTCATCACGCCGCGGCAGAAGGTGTCGCAGACCGAGATGTTCGGCGATGGTTTCGTGGAAATCCGGCTGGTGGGCGACAACTTCGACGAGTGCGCTGTGGCAGCGAAGAAGTACACCGCCGAGCACGGGGCGACCTTCATCCCGCCTTTCGATGACCACCGCATCATTGAGGGGCAGGGCACGGTGGCGCTGGAGGTCTTGGATGAAATCAGCGACGTGGATTTCCTCTTCGTGCCCGTCGGCGGTGGCGGGCTGAGTGCGGGCATGGGCGTTTATTTCAAAACATTTTCACCCCAAACAAAAGTGGTGGGCGTAGAGCCGGAAGGCGCTCCCGCCATGTACGAGGCGCTAAAAGCGGGGCAGCCCGTGACACTGCCGAGCATTGACCGCTTCGTGGATGGCGCTGCGGTAAAAAGGGTAGGGGACTTGACCTTCGAGTACTGCCGCACCGCCCTCGACGACCTGGTACTGGTGCCGGAAGGCCGGGTCTGCACCACGATTTTGAAGCTGTACAACGAGGATGCCATCGTGGCCGAGCCAGCCGGGGCCTTGAGCATCACGGCGTTGGAAAACTATGCCGGGCAAATCGTCGGGAAAACCGTCGTCTGCGTGGTGTCCGGCAGCAACAACGACATTGACCGGATGCCGGAAATCAAGGAGCGGTCGCTGCAGTACGAGGGTTTGAAGCACTATTTCCTCGTCCGTTTTGCGCAGCGGCCCGGGGCGCTGAAGGAGTTCGTGAACCACGTTCTCGGCGACACGGACGACATCACCCGCTTCGAGTACATGCAAAAAACGAACAAGGAAACCGGCCCGGCGCTGGTGGGCATCGAGCTGCAAAAGCGCAGCGACTATGAGCAGCTTTTAGAGAACATGCGACAGTACAACGTGGACTTTACGGAGATTAATAAGGATGATACGTTGTTTGGGTATTTGGTTTAATCACGGTTGCCCCGTGGTTTGCGGCCATGAATCTGTTCGTATCGTTTGATGTGTTCCCGTTCGATGCGCTTGGCTTCCCGGCGACCAGGGATATTGAAAAGCAGGATACGCCCAAAAAACCGAAGCCAATTCACACCCAGGTTCAAAAAGTTGACCTGTTCCCGGCAGCGTTCTGAAAGTCCGTCAGTACCTATTTCGTCGTGGCTGATACCATATTTGAAAACATCATCGTCCGTGGAGTCACGGATTTCGTAGAGGTGGTGCAGCTTTTCGTTTTTATTGGAATTGCCGTGAAACATCGGGAGGGAAATTGGGAAATTGATTGAAATTGAGAAATTAGGGTGTCGGGAACAATTTCCTAATTTCTCAATTTCAAATTTCTAAGAAAGCCAGCCGTTTCGATTGTTGTAAGTTTCGTAGCTGATGGCAGGTTTCAAGGTTGCTTCCTTGCCTGTTTTCCGACGGTAGGCGGCATTCGCCAAATGCAAAAGCGGCTCAAAAGTGAGTTCAGTGGGCATTTTGGCAGGTTCGGTGAGGACGGTTTTGAAAGCAGTTTCGCCACTGGCAACCACGGCGCAACGGGCGTAAAGAAAGTCATCGGCAGAGAGATAGCCCTCGGCTTCTTCATCGTCCAGAAAGACTTGGGCATGGGATTTTGTATCGAGTTGGTGCAGCTTCTCGGCAAGCTGGTCAACGAACTGATAGATTTGCGAGAGCGGCTGTCCTGACAAAAAATCAACCGCAGGTTCGAGCACGGCGGCATCATCGCCAACCTTGTTCCAGTCGAGTTTTGAAATGACCTTCCAAAAGCCCGGTTCGCCCAACGAAGGCGCATCGCCAGCAGCGTCCACCACGTGGATTTCAAGGTCGGACTTGGCATGTTCCGCTTTCATTTTTTCGATGAAACGGGCGTCAAGGTCTTGCGTATTGATTTTTAAAACGGCTGTCATAACTTTTGGATTAGCTTTACAAATGTAGTTCAATTCGTTTGAAATATAAAACATTGACACAACTCGCTGATTATCAACCCTTATCAACTGTATCAACCAACCAAGTACGGACCTAACCGATAGAACCGAAACACAAATTGACGATGAAAAACTTCGGTCTGTACGATTCCAAATTCGAGCACGATGCCTGCGGCATCGGTTTCGTGGCCAACCTCAAAGGCAACAAAAACCACCAAACCGTGAGCGATGCGCTGACGGTCTTGGAAAACATGGAGCACCGCGGCGCCTGCGGCTGCGAGGAAAACACGGGCGACGGGGCGGGCATCCTCCTCCAGGTGCCGCACGAGTTCTTTTTCGAGGAGTGCCAAAAGCTCGGCACGTACTTACCTACTTACGGCAAGTACGGCGTTGGTATGGTCTTTTTCCCAAAGGAAATCAGGCTGCGGGAAGAATGCCGTGCCATCTTCCTGCGGGCCGCTGAACGGCTGGGGCTGGAGGTGCTTTGCTGGCGCAAAGTGCCAGTAAACACTGAAGGAATCGGCCCAACGGCACTTTCGGTTGAGCCGGAAATCGAGCAAGTTTTTGTTGCCCGACCCGACAGCATCACCACGCCGGAGGACTTCGAGCGCAAGCTGTTTGTGCTGCGCAACTACTCGACGCACCTCGCCAAGGACACCGTACCGAAGGACAATATTGGCTGCTACATCGCCTCGCTGTCGCATAAAATCGTGGTCTATAAAGGGCAGCTCACCAGCCACCAAGTGCGCCAATATTTTCCCGACCTCAGCAACAAGCGGCTCGTCAGCGCCTTCGGCCTTGTGCATAGCCGCTTCGCAACGAACACTTTCCCGTCGTGGAAGCTGGCGCAACCCTTTCGTTTCATCGCACACAACGGCGAAATCAACACTTTGCAGGGCAACCTCAACTGGCTGCGCACGAGCGAAAAAGGCTTCCAGTCGCCCTTTTTCTCCAAAGAAGAAATGGACATGCTGCTGCCCATCGTGGACGAGGCCGCCAGCGACTCCGCTTGCCTCGACAATATGATTGAGCTGCTCACCCTCACCGGGCGCTCGCTGCCCCATGTGATGATGATGCTCATCCCCGAAGCCTGGGACGGCGACGAGCGCATGGAAAAACTGCGCAAGGATTTTTACGAGTTCCACGCCTCCATGATGGAGCCTTGGGACGGTCCCGCTTCCATCTCCTTCACCGACGGCAATATCATCGGTGCAACGCTCGACCGCAACGGTCTGCGTCCCAGTCGCTACACCGTCACCCACGACGACCGGGTCATCATGGCCTCCGAGAGCGGGGCGCTCATCATTGACCCGAAGCTCGTGAAAGAGCATGGCCGCTTGAAGGCGGGCCGGATGTTCGTCGTGGATTTGTCGAAAGGCCGCATCATCAGCGACGAGGAACTGAAAGCTGAAATCTGCGCTCAACAGCCCTACGGCGAGTGGCTCGAAAAGCATAAAATCCGCCTCGAAAACCTGCCGCCACCGCGGGTCACGTTCAGCGACCTCGAAACGGCGCAGGTGTTCAAGTACCAGAAGGCATTCGGCTATTCCAGCGAGGATTTGGAGGAAATCATTGCGCCGATGGCGCTCGATGGCAAAGAGCCAATCGGCTCAATGGGCACGGACGTTCCGCTGGCCGTCCTCAGCAACCAGCCGCAGCACCTGAGCAGTTATTTCAAGCAGTTGTTTGCGCAAGTGACCAACCCGCCGATTGACCCAATTCGGGAGCGGATGGTGATGTCGCTGGCCACCTTCGTAGGCAATATCGGCAACCTGCTGGAGGTGCGCCCCGATGTTTGCCACACCGTGGCGCTCAAGCATCCCGTGCTGAAAAACAGCGAGCTGGAGCAGATACGCAGCATTGACACGGGCAATTTCCAAGCGAAAACCCTTCAGATGTACTTCCGTGCCGACGGCCAGCCGGGCAGCATGAAAAAAGCGCTCGACCGTATCTGCCGCTACGCCGAGGACGCCGTTGCCGATGGCTTTCAAGTGCTCGTGCTGCAAGACCGGGCCGTGGATTCCACCCACGCCGCCATCCCGTCGCTGTTGGCCACGGCGGCCATCCACCACCACCTCATCCGGCGGGGATTGCGGGGGCAGGTGGGCCTCGTCGTGGAGGCGGGCGATGCCTGGGAAGTCCACCATTTCGCCACGCTGTTGGCCTTTGGTGCTACCGCAATAAACCCCTACCTCGCCCTCTCGACCATCCGTGACATGAGGCGGAGCGGCAAAATCGAAACACAGCTTTCCGAAGGGCAACTCGAATACAATTATATCAAAGCGGTGAACGAGGGGCTGCTCAAGGTCTTCTCGAAAATGGGCATTTCCACACTGCAATCCTATCAGGGGGCGCAGATTTTCGAGATAATCGGCCTGAACAATTCCGTCGTGGACAAGTATTTCACTGGGGCCACCAGCCGCATCGGGGGCATGGGTCTGGACGAAATCGCACGGGAAACATTGGCCAAGCACTACCTCGCTTTTTCCAAAAAAGAAATCCCAGTGGACCGCCTGCCTGTCGGCGGCATTTACCAATGGAAACGCAAGGGCGAGGCGCACCTGTGGAACCCCGCCAGCGTCCACCTGCTGCAACTCTCGACCCGCACGGGCGATTACCCGACCTTCAAAAAATACTCGAAGGTCATCAACGAACAGAGCGAACGGGCCGTCACCTTGCGCAGCCTTTTTGAGTTCAAAAAGCTGCGCCCGTCCATCCCCATCGAGGAGGTCGAACCTGCCGAGAACATTTACAAGCGCTTCGCAACGGGTGCGATGTCCTTCGGCAGCATCTCGTGGGAGGCGCACACGACGCTGGCGATTGCGATGAACATCCTCGGCGGCAAAAGCAATACCGGTGAAGGGGGCGAAGACGAGTTTCGTTATTTGGATTTTGACGAACTTCAAAAACAGGCCGACTCCGACAAGCTGGCCGTATTGCGAAGCAAATCAAACTCATCAAACAATTCAAACCCCTCAAACAAACCGCTCCGCAGTGCAATAAAACAGGTGGCCTCTGGTCGCTTCGGGGTCACCAGTCTCTACCTCACCGAGGCCGACGAGCTCCAAATCAAAATGGCGCAAGGCGCAAAGCCCGGCGAGGGCGGCCAACTACCCGGCTACAAGGTGGACGAATGGATTGGCAAGGTGCGCCACTCGACGCCGGGCGTGGGGCTGATTTCTCCGCCGCCGCACCACGATATTTACTCCATCGAGGACTTGGCGCAGTTGATTTTTGATTTGAAAAACGCCAACCGCAGCGCCCGCATCAACGTGAAATTAGTGTCGAAAGCGGGCGTGGGCACCATTGCCGCAGGCGTTGCGAAAGCAAAGGCCGATGTCATCCTCATCAGCGGGCACGACGGGGGCACGGGCGCATCGCCCATGAGCAGCATCCGCCATGCGGGCCTGCCGTGGGAACTCGGCCTTGCGGAAACGCACCAGACTTTGGTGAAAAACAAGCTCCGAAGCCGGGTGGTCGTGCAGGCAGACGGGCAGATGAAAACAGGACGTGACATTGCCATTGCAACGCTTTTGGGAGCGGAGGAATGGGGCGCTGCCACGGCGGCGCTCGTGGTGGAGGGCTGTATTTTGATGCGGAAATGCCACCTGAACACCTGCCCCGTCGGCGTGGCGACCCAAGACCCGGAGCTACGCAAGCGCTTCAACGGCGACCCGGAGCATGTGGTCAATTTCTTCAAATTCCTCACCGAGGAGCTGCGGGAAATCATGGCGGATTTGGGCTTCAGGACCGTTGACGAGATGGTCGGACAAGTTGAAAATTTGGAAATCAAGAAGGAAGGCTTGGCCGACAATTTCAAAATCAAAGGGCTTGATTTGTCGCCGATTTTGTACCGAGAACCCGCCGATTCAAGCGTCGGACTTTACAAACAAGAGGAGCAAGACCACGGCTTGGTAGGTGTTCTCGATTGGAAACTGTTGGCTGCTGCGCAACCTGCTTTGGAGGCCAAAACGCCCGTGGTTGCTGAGTTTACAGTCATCAACACCGACCGAACCATTGGGGCGATATTGTCGAATGAAATCACAAAGAAATACAGTGGCGAGGGTTTGCCAGATGGCACGATTCACTTCAAATTCAAGGGCACAGCGGGACAGAGCTTCGGGGCGTTCAACACCCGTGGCGTCACGCTGGAACTGGAGGGCGGTGCCAACGACTATTTCGGAAAGGGCTTGAGCGGCGCACGGCTCATCACCTATCCCGACCGCACGGCGAGCTTCAAGCCGGAGGAGAACAGCATTATCGGCAACGTGGCATTTTATGGTGCTACGAGCGGCGAGGCGTTTATCCGGGGCAAAGCGGGCGAACGTTTTTGCGTCCGCAACAGTGGCGCAAACGTGGTAGTAGAGGGCATCGGCGACCACGGCTGTGAGTACATGACGGGCGGTCGGGCGGTCATCCTCGGCGGCACGGGTCGCAATTTCGGGGCGGGCATGAGCGGCGGCATCGCCTACGTCTGGGACGTGGCCAGCGACTTTGCCCAGAACTGCAACCCCGAAATGATTGACCTCGACCCGCTGGGCGACGAAGACGCTTTGGAATTGAGGCGCTTGGTTCAACTGCATTTCGACCTGACGGGAAGCACAGTGGCGAGGTTCGTTTTGAGCGATTTTGAGAGCGAGGTGGGGCGGTTCGTGAAGGTGTTTCCGAAGGATTATAAGAAGGCGCTAAAACGTGAAATTGGGGAAATGGAAATTGGGAAATTGTAGATTTGTGCTTAAATCTATTGGTCTCAAAAGTCTCAAATTCTAATCAATGACTGCTTACAATAAAAAGCCTCGGAACAAGACTATTATAGCCTTCCTAAAGTCAAAAGGATGGGTATTGGAGAAGACGGACAAAGTCTATTTTCGCATGAATCCTCCAATTGATATGGTCTTTGATGACAAGGATTTCCAATACTTGGTGCCTGTGAACGAGGATGCACGTGGGTACGAAGAGTTTACTTTTGGGATTGTGAGAAGCATTTCTCAATTGTACGAAGTCGAGCTAGGTGAATTGTTTGACCTCTTCTCCAAAAGCATGGAAGAGATTCGTCGTGAAGTGGAAAGAGAAACTCGATTATTTGAAATGAGGCAAGAGCTGATAGCATATATTCGGAAACTTGATGCCAAACAAACTACATTTGCCGAATGACAGAAACATTAGAAATAGCATCTGAAAGAGAAATACTTTACGACCGTCTGGCTGACAGACTGGAAACCGCTTTCAATCTGAATAGGAAAGTCGTAAGTTTCCAAGCAAACAAGGAAGAGCCAATTTATAGATGGTTCAAGTACAAAGAAGGTTTTTCATCGGCGCTTGTAAAGTATTTTTTGACCGAATATGGACAAAAGCCAGGCAAACTTTTAGACCCATTCGCAGGGGCTGGCACGACGCTCTTTGCTGGGCAGGAACTTGGTTGGGAGGCTCACGGAATCGAGATTCTTCCCGTTGGTGTTTTTGTCATGCAAACGAGAGAGGCACTCAATGAAATTGACCTTCCCTTACTCCGAACTGTTGTGAAAAACCTTTGGGGGGAGCTTGCCAAGGTTGAAAATTATGAGCTGCATATCCAGCATATTTCAATAACGAAAGCTGCTTTTCCAGATGAGACGGAAACGTTATTGAATAAATACTTGAGCTATTGCTCAAGTATTGAAAATGCTGGAATAAAAACGATTTTGCGGTTTGCTGCTATTTCAGTTTTGGAGGAAATCAGCTATACAAGGAAAGATGGACAATATTTGAGGTGGGATTACAGGAGCAAAAGAGACCTTTCGGGCAAGCCATTTGACAAAGGAAAAATCCTGTCGTTTGAGGAGGCGCTTAAACATAAATTGAACCAAATACTGACTGACCTTTCACCGGATAAACCCTTCACGCTGTTTGACCAATATCCTACCAATGGAAATGGCCACGAGCAATTTCCCGTGAATATCATTGAAGGGTCTTGCTTGGAAGAATTGCCAAAAATTGAAGACAATAGCTTTGATTTTATAGTCACGTCACCACCTTATTGCAACCGATATGATTATACTCGGACTTATGCTTTGGAGTTGATTTATCTCGGAAACAACAGGGAACAAATTACACATCTTCGGCAGTCCATGTTGTCCTGCACGGTGGAGAACAAGGAGAAAGTTGATTACTTAGAACGTTTTTATGCTTCAATCGGCAAGCAGAATATATTTGAAGAAATAATCGAAGTTTATCAAGGTTCAGCGGCAATGACTGAAGTTAATTCACTCCTTGCAGAACTCAACAAACTCGAAAAGCTGAACAACAAGAACGTCCCAAGAATGGTGAAAAACTACTTTCTGGAAATGTGCTTTGTTGTTTATGAAATGGCACGAATCACCAAAAGTGGGGGGTACTGCGTTATGGTGAACGATAATGTGCGTTATGGCGGCGAGGAAATTCCAGTTGATTTAATCTTATCCGAGTTTGCAGAAAACTTTGGTTTCAATATCAACAAGATTTTTGTTCTGCCCAAGGGTAAGGGCAATAGCAGCCAGCAAATGGGGAACTATGGACGAACCGAAACCCGCAAATGCGTTTACCTATGGCAAAAAAAATAACCGCAAATCCCCACGTAAAATCGGCTGCCGATTTGGTCACTTCGAGGGAAGAAACCAGGGCGGGTTTCATCTCTATGGCTTTGGAGAAAAACTATATTGCTGTCCCGTACATTGAAGAAGCCAAAGCATTGAAAGCCCTTGCATCAGCGGTGAAAAAGCCTTCTGAATTATTGAACCTAAGTGATGTTAGAGTGGGTTTGCTCACAGCTTCCGGGCTTTCTGATAAGTCTTTGAAATATTTGACTGATGATGACAAAACCTTTGCAATTAAAGGGCTTATCGAAAAATTCCTTGAACCAGCAGGGGAAAATTTTATTGATGAGTTGGTTTACCGTTACCTTTTGACAAAAGGCGATGCGCTTGGCGGCAAAGCAAGAAACTTGGCAGGTACGCTTGGTGAAAGGAAGTTTTTGCGATGCCTAATATCTGTTTTTAACATTGCAGGTATCAACTATAAATGGAAAGATAGTGATTCCAACACATGGCTTGACAAGCCTACCGATGATACCGATATTGAGAAGCGCATAAAAGCAATTTATTGGAAAAAGAAGGCTGACAGGCTGATGGTTTTGAATATCAACGTTCCATTGGTCAACAAAAATGTTGACCTCTCGATTCTTCAAGGCAAAATAGAAGACCTCAAGGCTGGCAAAGATTCGATTGTCCATTATCCTGAAAAGTATGTTGCGCTTGGAGAATTGAAGGGTGGTGTTGACCCGGCAGGTGCAGATGAACATTGGAAAACAGCGAACTTTGCATTAACCCGAATCAGGACAAGCTTCGAGAAAGTAAATATAAGCCCAAAGGCGTTTTTCGTCGCTGCAGCAATAGAAGCTTCAATGGCTGCTGAGATTTTTAGCCAGCTTGAATTTGGCAATTTAAATAATGCTGCAAACCTTAACAGTGATGAACAATTGACTACGATTTGCGACTGGATTATTAATCTGTAGAACTTCTCGCCCGCCCACCAAGTCTCACCAAATTATCCGCCGCCCCCATCAACCCTTATCAACCTATAACCTTTATCAACCCGCATCCAATGGGCAAACCAACCGGATTCTTAGAAAATACCCGCCAGCTTCCTGCCAAGGAAGCCGTGGAAAACAGGCTGCAGCACTACGGCGAGTTCGTGCAGCAGTACAGCGCCGCCGACCTCAACAAACAGGCCAGCCGCTGCATGGACTGCGGCATCCCGTTCTGCCACAACGGCTGCCCGCTGGGCAACGTCATCCCGGAGTTCAACGACGCCGTGTATCGAGGCAAGTTCGACGAGGCGTACGAGATACTGGCTAGCACGAACAATTTCCCGGAGTTCACGGGGCGCATCTGTCCGGCACCCTGCGAGAGCGCCTGCGTGCTGGGCATCAATCAGCCGCCAGTGGCCATTGAGGAAATCGAGCGGCATATCGTCGAAATCGCCTTTGAACGGGGCTATGTGCAGGCCAAACAGCACATTGTCCGAACGGGCAAGAAGGTCGCCGTGGTCGGCTCCGGCCCAGCAGGCTTGGCTGCTGCTGCGCAACTCAACAGCGCCGGGCACTTGGTCACCGTCTTCGAGCGGGACGACGCACCTGGCGGCCTGCTTCGCTATGGCATACCCGATTTCAAGCTGGAAAAATCGGTCGTTGACCGCCGAATCCGGCTGATGGAGGAGGAAGGCGTGGTGTTCCGTTGCAATGCTGAGGTGGGCAAAAACATCCCCGTTGGCGACCTGCTGCGAGAGTTCCACGCCATCGTGCTGGCGGGCGGCTCCACCATTCCGAGGGACTTGACCGTGCCCGGACGGGAGCTGGACGGCGTCCATTTTGCGATGGAATTTTTAAAACAACAGAATAAAAGAGTAAGTCCTCAGTTCGACAGTCGGCAGTTGGCAGTCGGGGACCGGGGCGAGATTTTGGCGGCTGGCAAGCACGTCGTCGTCATCGGCGGCGGCGATACGGGCAGTGACTGTGTGGGCACTTCCAACCGACAGGGGGCTGCTTCCGTCACCCAGCTTGAACTGATGCCGACACCCCCAATGGAGCGCACCCCGAACATGCCCTGGCCAACTTACCCGATGACTTTCAAGGTGACAAGCTCGCACGAAGAGGGCTGCGAGCGGCAGTTTGCCATATTGACCAAAGCGTTTTTGGGCGATGAAAACGGCAAGCTACGAGCACTGCAAGTCGTTGATATTCAATGGACTGGCGCAAAGGATGGTCGCCCGGCGAGCTTTGCGGAAATGCCCGGCTCGGAGCGGGAAATCCCCTGCCAACTGGCACTGCTAGCGATGGGCTTCCTGTATCCACAAAAGGAAGGTATGCTCGACCAGCTCGGCGTGGAGACCACTGGCGTCGGCAATGTGCGGGCCTCGGAGCGCAGCTACCAGACCACGATTTCCAAAGTATTTGCCGCAGGCGATATGCGGCGTGGGCAGTCGCTGGTCGTCTGGGCCATCAGCGAGGGGCGAGAGTGCGCCCGCAAGGTGGACGAGTACTTGATGGGAAGTTCGCTGCTGGAGACAAAGGACGCTGCACTGAAATTGGAAATTGAGAAATTGTAGGGCATAGTGCCTCCAATTTCTTAATTTCTCAATTTCCAAATTTCTTCAAAATCCTCCCAATCCTTTCCGTTTCAATCAAAAAACCATCATGCCCATACGCTGATTCCAGCATGACGAATTCCGCCTGCGGCAAATGCGCCGCCAGGAACTGCTGCTGCGACGATGGAATCAGCAAATCCGTGTCAATGGAGAGCACGAGCGCAGGCATGTCCAGCATAGCCAATGCTGTCGCTGCGCCACCTCGCCCCCGCCCGACGTGGTGCGAGTCCAGCGCCTTTGATAAATACCAGTAGCACTGCGCATAAAACCGCCGCTCCAATTTCACCCCTTGATACCGGATGTAGCTTGCCGCCTTGAGGTCGTCCAGCTTGTCGTCGGTATCCGTCTGGTCGTGCTGGTACGCATCAAAAGTGCGGTAGGTCACCAGCCCCATGCCCCTTGCCGCCCGCATTCCGGCAGCGCCGCCTGTGTCTTTGTCTTCGTAAAAACTGGGGTCAGCCTGCATGGCCATACGCTGTGCCTCGTGGATGGCGATGGCCCAGGCCGTCTCCCGTGCGCTCGTCACCAGCAGTGCCATTTTTTTGATTTCCTTCGGTAAAAGGTGCGCCATTTCCAGCACCTGATGCCCACCGCACGAGCCGCCGATGCACAGCGCAACCTCCCGAATGTCAAGGTGTTTGCGGAGCAAATCATGCGCCGCTGCCCAGTCCCGGATGGTCACCAAAGGGAAGTCCAGCCCATAAGCCTTGCCCGTCGCTGGGTTGATGCTGCGCGGCCCGGTGGTCCCGTAGCACGAGCCGAGGATATTGGCGCAGACGATGAAATGCCGCGCCGGGTCGAAGACATTGCCCGGCCCGAAAAGCCCTGCCCACCAGTCCGCCACGTTGGAGTTGGCGGTGAGCGCATGGCAGACCCAGATGACGTTGTTCCGCTCGGCGTTCAGTGTGCCGTAGGTGTGATAGGCGATGGTCAGTTCCGGCAAAACGCCGCCAGCTTCCAGTGGGAAAGGTAGGGGGGAGTGTAAGAATTTCAGGTTGGGGATGTGGACAGGGATGGTGTAAGTTGTTTGCTGCATAGTAGCTGAAAACGCTGGCAGGGTTTTGAACCCTGCCAGCGTTAGGATTCATTTCCGCTTACCGTTTTTCGGTTCTGGGAAAATGACTTTTTTATAAACATCTTTTAAAAAAATTGACTTTCCAACCACTTCGAACTTATCCTCAAGTCGGTCGAAGTCGGTGTTTTCCCAAACGGAAGTATCGCCAATGCGGCTGTAAATGGACACCAATGGGCGGTCTTGATAAACATAGACAATATGTCGCAGCGAGCTAATCTTCTTGTAGGCGGGCAGCTTCTCGTTCATGTCCCGCACGTATGTGCTTGGCGAAAGCACCTCCACCACCAACCACGGGTTCAAATTGGCCGTCAAGCCTTTGCGGAGCAGGTGGATTTGTGGCTCGCCCTTTACCACATGAACATCTGGGGCGTAATCTTTTTGGAATTCCGGGATAAAAACATGGCGGTTGCTACCTCGGACATACATCTCTGGCAAGTCGTCAAGGGCATTGCCAAGCCGCTGAATAAGGTTGGCAACAATCGCCTCGTGGGGGTCTGATGCGATGCTCATAAGTATGATTTCGTGATTGTCATATTCGATTTGGTACTCGCAATCTTTCAGCAAATCAAGGTACTCCGACCATGGTGCAGGGTAGCGCACGGTGTCCGGGCCGAGTTCGAGCCGCTCCAGATTAGTGATTGGATATTTTGCCTCAATTATCATTTGTCCCGATTTTTTACAAAAATAGGTTTTTTCAAAATCAAAAGTGAAATTTGTTATAAAACACTGATTTTCAATGCATTATCAATATCTTTGATGATATCGTCAATATGCTCCAACCCCACGCTCACCCGCACCAAACTGTTCGTGATGCCCACGTCCTGCCGGGCCTGCTCGGTCAGTTTGGCGTGGGTCGTGCTGGCCGGGTGCGTGACGATGCTGCGGGTATCGCCGAGGTTGGCGGAGAGGGAACACATCTCGACAGCATTTAGAAATTTGCGGCCTTGCTCTAACCCGCCTTTTATCTCGAAGGCCACTATGCCCCCGCCTTTTTTCATTTGTTGCTTCGCAACGGCTGACATCGGGTGCGAATCGAGGAAGGGGTAAATCACCCGTGCCACCTGCCCGTTTTTCTCTAAAAATTGCGCAAGCAAAAGAGCGTTCTCACAATGTCGGTCCATGCGAACGGCCAACGTTTCGAGGCTTTTTGACAGTACCCAGGCATTAAAGGGCGACAGCGTTGGTCCCGTGCTGCGGCAGAGTTTTTTCACCTCGGCAATCATCGTCTTGCTGCCCGCCACTACGCCGCCAAGTACCCGCCCTTGCCCGTCAATCCACTTGGTAGCGGAATGCGAGATGAGCTCGGCCCCGAAGCGGGCGGGCTGTTGGAGGTAAGGCGTTGCGAAGCAGTTGTCTATATTGAAAATCAAGGAGTTATGTTTGCAAAACTGGCCGGTGAAGGCGAGGTCAATCACGTCGAGGCCGGGGTTCGAGGGCGTTTCGAGGAAGAGCATTTTGGTGTTTGGCTTCACCAGCGGCTGCCACTGTGCCGTGTCGGTCGGTAGCCAATCGAAGCTGATTCCCCACTTGGGCAGGTACTGCGTGATGATGGTGTAGCTCGACCCAAAGACCGCCTTCGAGGCCAGCAGGTGGTCGCCAGTTTTTAAAAAAGCAAGGAACGAGGCAAAGACCGCTGCCATGCCTGTGGCCGTGGCCACGGCATCTTCCACGCCTTCAAGCAGTGCCATTTTTTCCTCGAACTCCCGCACGCTGGGGTTGGTGAAACGGCTGTAAATGTTGCCCTCCTGCTCATCGGCAAAGAGCGCCCGCATCTGCTCGGCATCGTCAAAAACGAAGCTGCTGGTGGGGAAAATGGGCGTGCTGTGCTCCCGTTGCTGGGTGCGGTCGGTCTGGGTGCGGATGGCGATGGTTTCGAAATTCACGTATGATTTTTGAGTCCCAAGCTGCTCATCCGTGACTTCCCGCATTACAGGATGGTTGCACGGATTGGGCGGATTGGGCGGATGAAAACGGATTTTTGATTGCCTTCGGCAATCACTTTTTCGGCAGCTTCTTTTTGTCGTTGGTGAAAATTCTTCGGGAGAATTGAGGTTCTGGACCAAAGTTTAGCACCAAACCGACTTCCAAAGTAGTGGCTCGAAGGTAGTTTCGGAGTTGGATTTTATGCTCTTCGACGATGGTTTCACAAGCCTTCAATTCTAAGATGACGAGGTTGTTGACGGTCAAATCGGTGAAGTAGTCGCCGACATTCCGTTTCTTATAATGGACGGTGCATTTCTGTTGGGCAACAACATCGAATCCTCTGTCCTGTAACTCAAAAAAAAGTGAATTCTGGTAAACACGCTCCGAAAAGCCGTAGCCCAATTCGTTGTAAACTTCGTAAAAAGCGGCTAAAATTTGTTTGGTAAGTTCTTCGTGCAGTAGCATAGTATGAGTATTTAATGGTGAATAAATCCGCCAAAAAGATTGCCGAAGGCAATCAAAAAATCCGTCTAAATCCGTCACATCCGCCTAATCCGTGTGACCATCCTGTCATACGGGAAATCGCAATTATCTCAATTTTTTCAACACTTGCGCAGCCTTCACCTCCCCCAAAATATCCAGTTCACGTGCAGCACGTTTTGAAAGTATGGCAAAACGTTCCTCCTTGTTGAACCCATTGTCAATCAATAGTGCGTTGGCGCTTTCCATATTTGACAACACTTGCAATTCCTGCTCGGTCGCCGAGTCACGGATGTTACCCTTGGCATCAGGATTTGCCTCCCGCCACTGCCTGGCCGTTGTGCCGAACACAGCGAGGTTCAGCAAGTCGGCCTCGTTGGCGAAGTGCATACCCTCTCGTTTCGTGTTCCAGTCTATCATCGGCACAAGGTTGGTGCGCACGGCTTCGGTGTGTATGGGGTAGTTGGCCTTGGCCAGTTCCCGCCGCAGGTTCCAAGTCAGCCCCAGCCGTTCGGCCTCCTCCTCTTTCAACCGTTTGAATTCCTTGATGAAATAGACCTGAAACTCAGGGCTGAGCCAGTTGCAGAAATTTGTGGCGATGTCGGAGTGGGCGAATGTACCACCGTACCTGCCCGACCTGGAAATCAATCCGATGGCACCTGTTTCTTCCACGTATCGCTGCGGGCTGACCGATTTTCGATTGTCCACGGCGCCCATTCTAAAGTCGTGCATTTGCCCGACTTTAAATTTTTCATTGTGCAAAAACTCCCAAGTCTGAAGAAAAAGCAGCGTCGCGGCATTTCTCAGCCAGTCAGCAATGGAGTCGGCGGGCTTTCGTTCCGTTTGCTTCGCAATGTCGGTCAAAGAAATATAGTCTTCGCTGTCAATCCGTTCGATGAGGATATCCAAACCAAGCACCGAGATTTTTTGTTTTGACATAAAGTATTGGTTTTCAGTTTATTAGCCAATTTATTCAATTTCAACGCCCCACGTAATCTCCGCCGTCTTGTCCAGCATCCTCCCCACCGAGCAGTATTTTTCGACGGACATGCCGATGGCCTTTTTCACTTTCGCCTCGTCCAAATCGCCTTTCAGGAAAAACTGCATGTGGATTTTTTTGAAAACGGCTGGCACCTCGTCCACCCGCTCGCCGTTCACCTCCACCCGAATGTCATCAAGGGGCTGCCGCATTTTTTTCAAAAGGGTGACAACGTCAATGCTGCTGCATCCCGCCAGGCTCATGAGCAGTGCCTGCATGGGGCGTACGCCCTTGCCTTCGCCACCGATGTCGGGGCTGCCGTCGAGGTGGATGGTATTGCCGTCGTCGTTTTTTGCCTCGAAGTGGACGGCGTTGTTGAGGCGTTGGATGGTGATGTGCATTTCGTTTTACTATACTTTTTTGAAGTTAATGAACGTCATTTGTCAATACAGCGTCTATTCGAGAGGAGGGGTTATCAAACCCCGGAGTCCCGGGACTCCGGGGTTTGATAACCCCTCCTCTCGAAAAAGGCTGCCACATAAATTCAATTTTTAGCATCAAATCAAAAGGCTTATCTGGTGCAAATGCACCAGT
>JALHQW010000036.1 GCA_022841745.1 Saprospiraceae bacterium
TAACCGAGCATAGTGAGCCAACATCAAAGTCTCCGTCTCCTGATTATATTTTGTCATGCCGTTTTTGTTTCCGGCAAAGAAAATCAATTTGTTACTTTATTTAAAATCTGTTCCTTAGGCATTAAGGGGGTGTTTTTTTTGAAAAATATTCAATTTTTCAAAAAAAATACCCCCTGCTAAGTAGTTACTCAAAACGGATAGAACCAAGGCACCAACACCATGATTGCCACGAACAGCAACAGTGTCACCAAGATACCGACCTTGAAAAAGTCGGCAACCTTGTAGCGCCCTGGCCCAAAGACCAATATACAACTTGGCTCAAACGGTGTAATGAGCGATACGGATGCACCTAACATGACTCCAAGTGCAAAAGAAATTGGATTTATGTCAAGTGCTTGCGCCGATTCCAGTGCCACTGGCAGCACCACCAGCGCTGCCGCCGCATTCGACATGGGCTGGGTGAGCAGCATGGTGAGCAGCACATAGGCCGCCAGCACTGCAACCGGCCCCATGCCCCCGAACCAGTCGTTGATGTGGTCGGCAAGGAAGTCCGCAGCCCCCGTTTTTTGCAGCGCAACCCCAAACGACGACATGCCGCCGATAAGCACCAGCAGGTTCCACTCTATTTTTTCATAAGCTTCCTCTGGCTTGATACAGTTGAAAACGACGCAGAGGAACGCCGCCAGCATAAACGCCACCGAGAGCGGAATCAAGTTCAAACTGCCAACGAGTATGGCCCCTACGAAAAAACTGGCCGAAAGCAGGGCATTACGGCTGCCAGGGCTTGGCTCATAGTTGTGCTCCTGCAGCACTATGAAGTCGCTGAACGACCGCCGGAAGCGGATGGTCTCCGACAAACCCTGCAGCAGTAGTCGGTCGCCAGGTTTGATTTCCGTGGCCCCGATTTTCTCCGAGAGCGTTTGCCCCTCCCGGTTGATGGCAATGACCGAAAGGCCAAAGCGCCGCTTGAACTCAGCCTCTTTCACCGTTTGCCCTACGAAGTCGTTGGTGGGCAGCACGAGCACTTCGGCAATCTGAATATCGTCGCTTTGGAGGTCTTCCGTCACCTTGGCGTCGGCGAGGATGTCAATGCCGTTGGCATCTTTTACCCTCATCAGTTCTGCCAAACTGCCCTCCACGAGCAACACGTCGTCGGCTTGTACAATTGAGTCAGCCTCAGCTATCATGTTCTGCTTGCCCCGGATGATGTTCAGCACCCGTAGCCCGATGCGGCTGATGACCGTCTGGCGTATCTTCTTGCCCACGAGCGGTGAGCCTTTTTTTACCAAAATCTCGGTGAAATACTGCTGCTGATTGAGGTCTTGCAGCATGTCAACTTCCTGGTAATCAGGCAACAAGCGCATGCCGACCGTGGCAAGGAACAGCACCCCGATGAGGCAAAGCACAAGTCCGATGGGCGCAAAGTCGAACATGCCGAAAGGCTCATAGCCGTTCTTGGCGAGGTAAGCGTTCACGGCCACGTTGGTGCTGGTGCCAATGACCGTGCAGGTGCCGCCGAGGATGCTGGCAAACGCCACGGGCATCAGCAGTTTCGAAGGACTGATGCGCAGCCGCCGGGCCAGCCCCACCACTGGGGCAACGAACATGGCCGTCACCGTGGTATTGTTCATAAAGGCCGACGTGAGGCTCACGGCGGCCATCAGGATGGAGGGGAGGGTCCTCACCCGTTTTTGGGTCAGCGAGAACAGCCGGTGGCCGAGCAAGTCGAGCACGCCCGCTTTTTGCATGGCCGCCCCCACCACAAAAATGGAGGCCAACATGATAATAAAATCGCTCCCGTAGCCCGAAAATGCCTCAGCCGGGGTAAGGATGCCGAGCGAGGTAAGCGCCAGCAGCAGCCCGATGGTGATGACATCCACGGGCACCTTCTCCGTGGCGAAGAGTACCACAGCGACCACGAGCAAGCCTAAGACCAGTGCGATTTCCATTAGCGGTTGGTTTTTGGGCAAAGGTAGGAAAACGGCGGTTTCAACTTCGGTTTGGCGGGTTTCAACGATGAAAATTGCAAAGCGGGCATGTGCATAGGCAAATTTGTTCCATCAAAACCAGCATTGATAAACCTCCAAAAATCAACCATGAATAATTTAAACTTCTCATTCTCAACGACTTGGGAAATCGTAATTCGTAAATCCCAATTCGTAAATCCAATTATCTTCACAATTTAAAATCTGACGACATGAAAAAGTATTTGAAATTGGCCACCATTGCTGCTATCGGCTTGGTCATCCTTCTTTTGAATGGCTGTATCCCTTCCCTTCAGCCACTATACACTCCCGACAAACTCGTATTACTGAACGGCGTGGTTGGGGCATGGCAGGAAGACCTCGGCCAACAGCAGAACGCTACCAACAAGAAAAAGCCTGAAACCTGGACTTTCCGAAAGGGCGAAGACAAAAAATATTTGCTGGTTCACCAAGACCAAGATGGCCTCGTCGCTGCCTTTGATGTGCATGTAGTGAAGCTCGGCACGCATTATTTCATGGATTTTTACCCTGGTAGCCTACCAGAAGACTTCAAAAACGGGAAAGTAGGCGACCCAGAGGTCATGAACAATTTCCTGAAGTCGCACTTGCTGGCCGTACATACTTTTGCGAAGGTGGAACTGTCGGGAAAGACGTTGAAAATCAATATGTTCGACCCAGAGTTCCTGCGGAAGCTGTTGGAAAACCAGCAAATCCGCATCAAGCACGAAAAAACCGAGGCAGGCTACCTGCTTACGGCTTCATCTGCCGATTTGCAGAAGTTCGTGGAGAAATATGCCGAAGAAAAATCGGCCTTTCTTGATGAACCTGTCGTGCTGAACCTGAAAATGTAAGCCGCCATGAAGCGCATCTTTTCCATCAAGCGCATTGCCCAGAACAGGTGGTTCCAGCACCTGCTGTTCTGGGCTTTGTCCTTTTATGTGCTGTTACGGCTGTTCGCCTACTCCGATGAAATAACGAAGGTAGATATCATCTATACTTTTTTGTTTCACCTCAGTATATGGCCAGCGGTATATTTCAATTTAAATTGGTTAATACCTCATTATTTAAGGGTCGGAAAATATGCACTTTATTTTTTCTTATTGGCGGCCATTATTTGCACAGCAATTGGCTTCAACCTACTGACATTCAATTATTTGTCAGATTTATTATTTCCCGGCTATTATTTTATCGCTTATTATGGTTTTTGGGAAATAGCCCAGTTCATTGTCGCATATATTGTCATTACATCGCTCATTAAATTATCCAAAAGTTGGTTCAAATACCGGGAAATGCAAGACAGGCTGCGCCGCTTGGAAGCCGAAAAAACCGCCACAGAACTCAGCGCCCTCAAATCGCAAGTAAACCCCCATTTCCTGTTCAACAGCCTGAACAACCTCTACTCGCTCGCCCTCGACCATGACAAGCGCACGCCCGACATCATCCTCCGCCTCTCGCAGACGATGCGCTACTTGCTGTATGAGTCGAACGCCGATTTCGTGCCCTTGGAAAAAGAAGTGGAGCACCTCCAAAACTTCGTAGAAATGCAGCGCCTTCGGGTGGGTGAAAAAGCCAGTATCAGCTTCGAGGTGCAGGGGGAAGTGGGCGAAAAACAGATTGCCCCGCTGCTCTTCCTGCCCCTCGTCGAAAATGGATTCAAGCACGGCATCAAGGGCGACACGGAAGGGGCGTTCATTAAAATGCACTTGCAAGTGACTGACAATCAATTAGTTTTTAAAACAGAGAACAACAAGGGCACCTTAGACGAAACCGTTCGGGACAACCAAAGCGGCGGCGTCGGGCTGGAGAACTTGCGCCGTCGGCTCGACTTGCTCTACCCCAGGAAGCATCAACTCGACATCGTGGACGGCATCGCCACATTCACGGTCGTACTAAAAATTGACCTAACATGAACCCCATCCGCTGCATCGCCGTGGACGACGAGCCGCTGTCGCTCCGCATCATCGAAAAATACACAGCCGACCTGCCACAATTGCAGCTCGTGGCCACTTGCAACAATGCCTTCGAAGCAATGGAAGCATTGCGCCAGCACCCGGTTGACCTAATGTTCCTCGACATCAACATGCCCAAACTATCGGGCATCAGCCTGCTGCGCTCATTAGAACGGCAGCCGCTGGTCATTTTCACCACGGCCTACCCAGAGTTCGCTGTAGAGGGCTTTGAGTTGGAGGCGGTGGACTACCTGCTGAAACCTTTCTCATTGGAGCGTTTCATCAAGGCTGTGAACCGTGCCGCCGACCGCTTGGCCGCAGCGCCCACGCAGGAGCCACAGCGCTCCTCTTTCCTTTTCGTAAAAGCCGACAAAAAACTCTACAAGGTTGATTTTCAAGATATTAGCTACCTCGAAGCCTATGGCGATTATGTAAAGGTTTTCACGAAGGATAAAATGCTGCTCACCAAGGAACGCCTCGCCACCATCGAACAGCAGTTGCCGCCAGCGCTGTTTTTCCGCATCCACCGCTCGTACATCATCGCCCTGGCTGCCATTGAGTTCATCGAAGGTAACCTGGTGAAAATCGGAAAGGAGAAACTGCCCATCAGCGAGGGCCTGAAAGAGGCATTAATGGAGAAAATGAAGGGAAGGTGACGGGTTAATTTTGTGTGCCAGGTGTCATCTTTTGCCATGCCAATAATAAGGTGGGCGCATAAGGCCTAACTTGGTGTCCAATATTGCACCATGAAAAATTGCCTTTGCTTTTTGCTGCTATTCCCCTTTTTGCTGTTGGCTCAAACCCCCTTCCCCGACCTGCCACCTGTTTTTCGGGACGACTTGATTCCCCGTGTGGACATCCTCATGCCCACCGACTCGCTGGCCCAGATGCTCGTGCCCGGCAGCGAATACCATTGGCACGCAAAATTTATTTTCGACAATGGGCAAATCAGGGACACCGTTGAAAACATCGGCATAAAAATCAAGGGGAACACCTCCATTTGGGCCAACAAAAAATCCTTTCGGGTATCGTTCAACACTTACGAGCAGGGGCGAAAATGGCAGGGCTTGGAGAAGCTGAACCTCAACGGCAACCACAACGACCCCACCTCGGCCCGCTCCAAAATCAGTTGCGACCTGATGCGCTCCATGGGCGTCATCGGCTCCCGTGCCAACCACGTCAAGCTCTACGTCAACGGCAGCTATTACGGCCTTTATACAAATGTGGAGCACGTGGACGAGCAGTTCGTCAAGCTGCGCTATGGCAGCGACGAGGGCAACCTGTACAAATGCCTCTGGCCCGCCGACTTGGTTTTCAAGGGCAACAACCCCAACCTGTACAAGGAAGTGTTCAGCGGCCGCAGGGCTTACGAATTAGTCACTAACGCTGCCCTCGACGACTATTCCGACCTCGCCCATTTTATCGCCGTGCTCAACAACACGCCCATCGCCGACCTGCCCTGCGAACTGGAAAAAGTCTTCAACGTGGATGCCTACCTGAAAACCCTCGCCTTTGACATCCTCGACGGCAATTGGGACGGCTATGCCTACAACAAGAACAATTTTTACCTCTACCACAACCCCGCCACCGACAAGTTTGAGTACATCCCCTACGACCTCGACAATACGCTCGGCATTGACTGGCTGGGGCAGGATTGGGTCACTAAGAACATCTACAACTGGTTGCCCAACAACGAGCCTCGGCCACTCTACCAGCGCATTTTGGCCGTACCAGCGTACAAGCAGCGGTTCAGCTACTATATGAAGGGGTATTTGCAAACCGTTTTCACAACGGAATCCCTGTACCCATACTTGGACAACCTAAAGGCGCTCATCACCCCGGCCATTCAGTCCGACCCCTATTATCCGCTCGACTATGGCTTCGACCTCGACGACTTCGAGGACGCCTGGCTCACCGACCTGCCATTTAACCAGACGCCGGTTGGCCTCAAGCCCTATATCCAAGGCCGCCGCTCCAGTGCCCTCCAGCAGTTGCAATCCGTGGACATTGCGCCCATCCTGCACCGGGCTGGGCATGGCTATTTGCCTTCGGCAACCAGCATACC
Organism: Saprospiraceae bacterium; assembly: GCA_022841745.1. Classification (GTDB taxonomy): domain Bacteria; phylum Bacteroidota; class Bacteroidia; order Chitinophagales; family Saprospiraceae; genus UBA6168. Next base: position 6,000 of record JALHQW010000036.1, read on the forward strand.
TTTCTTTGCTGCCGCAACGGACGACCAGCAAATAGCGACCCTACAGGTCTGCTACCGATGGGACGGCCAAGCGCAGGCCTGCCTCGAACTACTCGACGATGGGTTGAGCGGCGATAGCTCCGCCAACGATGGCAGTTTTGGCCTCAACCTCGACCTTGCCGGGCAAGCTGGCTTGCTGGAATACTACGTGGAAGCGACCGACAACGCCGGGAAAACAAGCCGAATGCCCACCTGCGGCTGGCGGGTCATCTACGTTGGAGAAGCAGCAAGGCCGCTCGTGCTCAACGAGTTTATGGCCAGCAACAATAGCTACTACCCCGATGCGGCGGGCGAATTTGAGGATTGGGTGGAACTGTACCACCCCGGCCCCTGGCCCTTTTCCATCCAGCGTTTTTACCTCACCGACAACGAGGCTGTGCCGGGTAAGTGGCGCTTGCCAGACAGCCTCATGGTGCCGGAAAGCTACCGGGTTTTCTGGGCGGACAGCGACGAGACCCAGGGACAGATGCACACCAATTTTAAGTTGTCTGCCGAGGGCGAATACCTGGCCCTTTACCGCAAAAATGGCGATGACTTTTCGCTCTGCGACCGCTACGCATTTGGCGAGGTGCAGCCCGACCAAGCCATTGGCCGCTTGCCAAATGGAACGGGCGAGTTCCAACCCGTTCAGCCCACGCCTGGCACCGTCAACCAACCACCAACCGCCACAGCGGAGGCCGAAGCATCCGATTCAGCTATTCGTGTTTACCCAAATCCAATGGCCCATCATTTGACCGTTTCCATCGCTTCGCAAAATGAGTCCATCACCGCATTGGAATTGGTGGATGCCAATGGTAGGCAGCAGTTGCTGCGCAATGGGCTGAACAGCCAAATGGTCGAATTGGAAATTAGTCCCGCACTTTCAGGCCTGTATTTTTTAAGGGTGAATACCAGTTCAGGGCGGGTGATTTGGCAACGGGTGATGATGGAAGGTGAACGATGAGTTTAGCTTTAAGTTAACGTGAGGTTTGGATTAAGACTCTTATAATTATTTGATAATCAGCCTATTTTTGAAAACGTGAGTGCTAAAGTGGTTATGCAGTCATTTTTCGAGAGGGCGGTTTATCAAACCCGCCAGTTTCGGAACTGGCGGGTTTGATAACCCGCCCTCTCGTTTCAAGGCACAGCCAGAACCATAACCCCTGTTTTACGCTAAGAAAGCCTGTTTTCTAATCTAGACCTCACATTAAGTTAACGCCATAAAACGATGATTTGACGTTAAATGCTACACCAATCGTAAATCGTAAATCCGCAATCGTAAATCCCCCTACCGCACCCGCCTTCCCTTCCATTCGTACTGCTTCGCAATATTGGCCCAAGTGCCCACCACGAGGATATAGGCTACATGCCCCAATTGCGACCGCCAATAACCCTGCATCAAATCCACCCGCCCGAAGTAGGTGGCCATTTCCCGAAGGAAAAAGCAATCCACTGCCCATTTCAACAACAACAAGGCCAGTGATAAAGCCAGCAATGGCCAGCCAAACCAAATGGCCAGCACCCCATTCAACAAGATTGCCCAGCAAAGCAGGAAGACCACGACGAGCCGAAGCGTCACCCGCCAGTCTTCGTAACTCCTTGATTTTGTGGCCCAACGGAGTCGTTGGGAAAGAAAACTGCGGAGGTCGGGCTGCGCCTCGGTGAGCACGGTGGCGGCCTTGTTTTTCAGGAAAAAAACTTGATTGGGGTAGCGCTTCCCCACTTTGTGCAGCAACAGCATATCGTCGCCGCTGGCCAGCCCGTCAATGCCCTCGAAGCCACCGACCTCCTCAAACACGGCCTTTGGGTAAGCGAGGTTTGCCCCGTTGCATAGCAGCCCGGTGCCCGTTTGGAAGCCCGCCCCGGTGACGCCCATCATGCCCAAAAAATCGAGCGACTGGAAGCGCTGGAGCCAATTGCCCTCCCCGTGGAAATTGACGGGCGCTGCGATGAACTTCGCCTGTTTTGTTTCATAAAAATGGGCAACCAACATCAACCAGTTTGGTGGCACCTCGCAATCGGCATCCGTGCAGACAATGAGTTCGCCGCTTGCTGCAGCTATGCCTGCTTCGATGGCTGCTTTTTTGCCGTAGGCAGTATGCCCCGATAGGGTACTGGTGCCTGCTTTAGCCAAGCTTATTAGCTTAATATTGTCGTGCTGCTCTGCAATACTTGCTGCAATTGTCGCCGTACCATCTTCGGAGGCATCATCTATTACCAGCACTTCGAATAAATGCGTTGGAAAATCTTGCTGCGCAATGGAGGTAACGCAGAGAGCCAGTTTCGCCGCTTCATTGCGGGCGGGCACTATGATGGACAGCTTTGTTTTTGGGCAATATGCACCACTTATTAGCGGATTAAAATCAGGTAGCTTACGCCAGGCTAACAAGTAGCGAAGAACGGTGAGAAGATAGGTAAGGGCTAACCAAAAGTTTAGCAGCCACCAAATCGAAGCCATTGGGTTGGGCATCGTATTTTTGCATTGGGCAATTTCTTTTCCAGCCTTCAATAAGAACGTAATCCAACCGAAAACCCACCATTTGACCAAGCATTACTTGGTTTTTGTCCCCAAGAATTGGAATTATAATGGGAACTGGATTCCATTGACCCCCTAGAATATCCCCTCCAATCGTCGGAACTCTGGAAAGCTCCACCGCCCCAAATGCTTGTGGAGTTGTAGCTACTACCAGAAGCACTATAGTTAGAAAAAGAAAATATTGACTGCGATACTTCTTCTGAACTCGGGTCGTGGCCGAAAGCTCTAAAAATGAGAACGAACATTACCCAAGTAAAAACCAAAAGCAAGACAAGGATAGTGGAGGGCTTCATATATTGTTTGTTCAGTGTTTGTTAACCCAGCGAATCATTCACTGCATGGCAGCAGTGCGAAGGTTTGAAAAATCCATGAGAGTTTGGAGTTTTTCAGCAAAAAATAGACGTGAATTTTTTTCGGGCTACACTTAGGCTACATATTCACCTTGGAAACAGGACAAACATTCCCACCCTTACTCCCCCAATACTTCCCGCAACTTCGCCGTCAACTGCTCCCCCCGCAGGTTTCTTGCGATGATTTTCCCGTCCTTGTCCACCAGTACCGTAGCAGGGATGGAGGAGACACCGTAGAGTTGTGCAGCGGAATTGCTCCACCCTTTCAGGTCGGAGACGTGGTGCCAGGTGAGGCCGTCTTTTTCGATGGCGGCGAGCCAAGGTTCACGGGTCTTGTCGAGGCTGACGCCGAGCACGTCGAAGCCCTTGGCGTGGTATTTATGGTAAAGTTCGACCACGTGCGGGTTCTCTCTTCGGCAGGGGCCGCACCAGCTTGCCCAGAAGTCAACGAGCATCACCTTGCCCCGGAAGTCGGAGAGTTTCACGGGCTTGCCGTTTAGGTCGTTCATGGTGAAGTCGGGGGCCTCATTGCCAGTGATGAAGCTGGCCGACATCTTCAGCAGTTGCGCAACTTGGGCAGCGGCTTCGGGTTCTGTTTTTTGGTATTTCTCAACATAACGCTTGGCGTAAGTGCCGAGCACGGGGCTTTTGGCTGCCTGCAAGCCAGTGATCATGCCGCCCATGGCGAGCAAATAGGTACGGCTATCGGCGGGGATTTGCGCCAGCATTTTATCCATAAAATCACGCTGCACAGGCTCTGGGAAGCCGATGCTGGACAGCGTCTGCGTCCAGCTTTTCATTTGCTCGAATACCCAGGGCATATAGGCATAGTCGGCATCCTTCCAGTCCACGAACTTAAAGTATTGCGTGGCAAAATACTCCAGCTCGGTGATGTCGCCGCTGCCATGGATCTGGTAGCTGGCGTAGGTATTGATGGCGGCAACCTTGGCGAGGTAGGGGCTTACTTTTTTCAGGGAGTCGAGGTAGCCGAGGCGGCGCTTGTCGAGGTCGGCCAGCTTGAGGATGACGCTGTTCGTCATATCCACGTTGTTTTGGCGGTCGGCGGCCTGCATTTGTTGTAGCAGTTGGCTGAACTCGTTCTTATGGCCGTTCAGCGTATTCTTCACCACCTCATAGTTGCGGTTGAGGTCGGAATCGGGCAATTGGGCACCTTGAAAGGCCATGCAGGAGCCGTTCAGCGTCAGGTTGTTCTCCGTGCCGAGAATGACGGGCTTCATGTTCTGGCCATCCAAGCCTACGTAGTAAAAACGGGGCGTGGTGGCGGGCATGTTGAACTTGTAGGTCGTCCAATCGGTCGTCTTGGCAGCTTTAACAGGCTTGAAACTGATGCCGTTGAACTCAAACAGGAAGATAGAGTCCACCTTCTCGCAAGCGTTCACGTTGCAGGTGAGGCTGACCTCGCCTTTGTCGGTGGGGACAAATGCAAAGCTGAAAAGGGTAAGCAGGGCTGTGGAGAAAACAATTGCCAAGGATTTCATGGATGTAATTTTAATAGTCATTTTGCCCCTATGGGGTGGTCATTGGTGTCATTGGTCATTTATGTGCCAATTTAATGGACGCTCAATAACAAGTTGTGAAAAGAGCATGAATTGGCGCATTTGCACTAAAAACACCGCAAAATTAAGGGAATTTTTCTGAGTCCGCAGCCTTTTAGGGGTTGCAGTTTGACAGTTGGCAGTGGGCAGTCAGTCAGCAGTCTTTTAGTCAACTACTAGCCTTAAATACGAGAGGTGGTATCCTTGAAAAAGGTACCACCTCTCGTCGTTTGTACTTGTCACTGCTAAACATCCCGAAGAATCGGGACAAGACCTGCTGACTGACTGCCAACTGTCGAACTGCCACCTGTCAAATTTCCTTTTCATTTTCAATTAGCCTGTACGCAGACTAAACATCCCGAAGAATCGGGACAAGGCCTGCTGACTGACTGTCAACTGCCCCCTGTCGAACTGCCAACTTTATTCTTCGCTCGTGAACCTGAACTCCACCGCTGGGTGCGCCTCCTGCGCCATCTTCAGCGCCCAGGCACTTTCGGCAAGGAAAACCAACTGACCATCCTTGTCCTTGGCCAAGTCCTTGTTACGGCGGCTGCGGAATTCTTGGAAAGCCTTTTCGTCGTCGCATTTCACCCAGCAAGCTTTGTGAAGGTTGACGGGCTCATAAGAGCAGGACGCCCCGTACTCGTGCTGCAAGCGGTACTGAATCACCTCGAATTGCAGCGCACCCACCGTGCCGATGATTTTGCGGGCATTGATTTCCTTCGTAAAAAGCTGCGCAACGCCCTCGTCCATGAGTTGGTCGAGGCCCTTGGCCAATTGCTTCGACTTGAGCGGGTCGGCATTCTCCACGTACCTGAACTGCTCCGGCGAAAAATGCGGGATGCCCTTGAAGTGCAGCACCTCGCCATCGGTGAGTGTGTCGCCGATTTTGAAATTGCCGCTGTCGTAGAGGCCCACCACGTCGCCGGGGTAGGCGTCGTCAATCACCTCTTTTTTGGAGGCCATGAAACTCGTCGGATTGGCGAAGCGCATCTGACGGGCATTGCGCACGTGCAGGTAGTTGGTATTGCGCTCAAACTTGCCGGAGCAAATGCGCAGGAACGCAATGCGGTCACGGTGGCGGGGGTCAATATTTGCGTGGATTTTAAAAACAAACCCACTGAATTTTTCTTCTTCCGGTAAAACGATGCGCTCCTCCGTCTCCCGTGGCAGCGGCGTCGGGGCGATGTCGGTGAAGCAGTCCAGCATTTCCCGCACCCCGAAGTTGTTGACGGCGGAGCCGAAAAAAACGGGCGAAAGCTCGCCCCGCTGGTAAGCCGCCTGGTCGAAAGCGGGATAGACCTCTTGCACCATGTGTACCTCCTCCCGCAGCGTATTGGCCGCCCGCTCGCCAATGTGTTTTTCAAGCGTTGGGTCGGCGAGGTCGTTGATTTCTACCACATCCTCCTCCTCTTGTTTGGCATGGGGGCGGAAGAGCACAAGCTTTTTTTCGTACATGCTGTAAACGCCCTTGAAGGTGCCGCCCTGTCCCACTGGCCAACTCAAGGGGCATACCCGCAGCCCCAGCTTTTGCTCCACCTCGTCGAGCAGGTCAATGGGGTCCTTGCCCTCCCGGTCGAGCTTGTTGATGAAGACGATGATGGGCGTGTTGCGCATCCGGCAGACGTTGACCAATTTCTCGGTCTGGGTCTCCACGCCCTTCGCCACGTCAATGACCACGATGGCGCTGTCCACCGCCGTGAGGGTGCGGTAGGTATCCTCGGCGAAGTCCTGGTGGCCGGGCGTGTCAAGGATATTGATTTTCAAGTCCTTGTACTCAAATGCCATGACCGACGTGGCCACGGAGATACCCCGCTGCTTCTCGATTTCCATGAAGTCGGAGACGGTCGTCTTTTTGATTTTATTGGACTTGACAGCCCCGGCGGTCTGGATGGCCCCGCCGAAAAGCAGCAGCTTCTCCGTGAGGGTGGTCTTCCCGGCATCGGGGTGGGAGATGATGCCGAAGGTCTTGCGCCGTGCGATTTCTTCTTTTAAGCTCATAAGGTAAAAATTCGGGGCGCAAAGGTAGGGAGAAGTTTGGGAGGATGGCTTGAAAGCGGATGCGTTTTAAATACAGCTAATTTTGGGGGGAAATAGCGCTCCATTATATCTCTCTGTTTGTTATTGTAGCGAGCTTGTCCTATTTTTGCACTAAACCATTGATATGCAACAACTTATTTTGGATATTGAAGAAAGCCGCTACCAAGTGCTGTTGAAGTTCCTCAGCACTTTGGACTACGTGAGGATTGTAAAGCAGGAAAAAAGCCTCCTTGCTTCGCGATCCAAAAACCAGGCTGACGCCCCTACCCAGTTGGCTTTGATGAAACAAGTGCTCCAGCAGCAGACCCGACCGCTTTTCCAACAAATAGCCGACCCTGCCGCTTGGCAAAAACAGCAACGTGATGAGTGGTCGTAATCTGTTGCTCGATTCCAAAACCATTATTTATATCGCTCAGCATAAGCTGATGCCCGATGACTTCATCCTCACAGATGACCAACTCTTCGTTTCGGATATTTCCTTGATGGAAACTTTGGGTTACCCCTTCTCCGATGCCACGGAAAAACTAGAAACCGAAGCCCTCCTGAATGTGCTGTTGCGACTGCGCATTTCCGACCCTATCGTAGCAAAGGTTATTGAAATTAGGCAAACACGCCGCATGAAACTGCCATATGCCATTATTGCCGCCACCGCCCTTTTGCATGATTGCATCGTCGTCACCCGCAATGTGTCCGATTTTGCAGGGTTGCACGGGGTGGAGGTGTTGAATCCTTTTGATAAGTAAAGAATGGGATAGTATTGAGGCTGCTGCGGTGGGCATTAGCAGAATGGCCATATTTTTTTAGGAAGCACATTTCACAAATGTAATCACCAGCATAATAATGAAAAAACCAATCAAGGCGCAGCCTAAGCGACCTATAATAGTTCCAGTACGATAAGTTCCTCCAGGGTCACTTGCACCTGGTTTGTCACCGTCATCCTGTACCTTAGCTCCTATAAACATTAATGCGACTCCAACTAAAAGGGATAATATTAGTATTGATGCAGTTTCCATAGATACCATTTATTTTTGATGTTGTAAAGTTAATCTAAACCCCTAAATCTCCAAATCCTACCGCCTTTCCTACATTTTTCCCGCAGAACCAAATAATTTCTCCCCGCCTCCCCCAAACCCTTCTTTTTCGTCCAAAACCCCTGTTTTCCCACCATTTCACAACACCCTGTTTCAACCCCCCCAGTGTCGTCAATCAAAGTCCAAGCTGCGCCAATAAAAACCCATTTGTTGTCAATCAAAGTCAATGCTGCGGCAATCAAACTTGACTTGTGCTCAATCAAAGTTCATTTATTGGCAACCACACCCCATTTTTTGTTTTTCAAATCCCATTTATCATTGACGACAAATGGACTTTAATTTCCAGCAAATGAACTATTGAAAACATAAAATGGCATGTTGAAAACATAGCATTGGCTTTGATTGCCAACTAGTCAACTTTCATTGACGGCGAAGGCCATCGTGGAGTTAGGCAATTACTATTTTCTGGAATAGGCTTGCAAAACAAGCATAATCCGTTTACATTTGACAAAAAACACGCATGTATTGATACGATATTATTCACCATTTTAAACAATAAAACTATGGCTCGACGTAATTACGAGGTTGTGATACCGAGACAACCTGACGACATGAACAAGCTTGGCAAAAACATCACCACCAAGCACACCAACGACGGGGAATCCAGCCCCATACCTGCCGCCACTGCCAACCTACTCAGTGGCAAACTGACCGAAGCCGACAACCAATACAATTTGCAGAAGGACCTCGAACGCACCCGTGAACAATTGACAGAAGAACGCAACCAGCTATTGGGCATCCATCCCTCGCAAACGACCGTGACCGCTGGCACCGTGCTTTTCCACCTGACCTCCATCCGTGACTTCCTGCTCGGCCATTTCCGTGGCTCGGAGCGGAACCTTGGCCAATGGGGCTTCACCGTAAACACCCCCAAAGGCGTCGTGCAGGTCGAAATCCCCCGCAACCCGGACAAGCTCACCAAGCTCGTGGCCGAAATTTTGAAAAAACACGACACCGACAAAGAAGCCAGTTTGCTCAGAATATTCGATATGGCCGCCCTCAAGGCCCTCAACGACGACGCTGCCAAAAAACGCTCCGACGCCGAGGCCGCCAACCGCAACAAGGAAAAAGCCACACAGTCCCGCAACCTTGCCCTCGGCACGGCCAAGGGCCAGACCACGAAGACGCCCGGCACGGTTGCCTACCTAGTGCGCTCGGTGCGTGACATCCTGCTCGGCATCTACCGGGGCCAAGAGCAGAAGCTCGGCGACTGGGGCTTCGAGGTCAACTTCAATACCACCAGCAGCAACGGCTCCACGCCCACACCGCCCCCAACGCCACCCGCTGGCTGAGACAAGGCGTTTTTGAATGAAAAAGCCGGATGACTTGATGGTCGTCCGGCTTTTTTATTATATCTTCCCATGCTCCTTCAACCACTCCACCGTCTCCTCCACCGCCACCTTTATCGGCGTCTGCGGCAGCCCCAGCTCCTTCCGGGCCTTTTCGGGCGTGTAAAAATTCTCGTCAATCGAAATGCGGCACATACGATAGCTGATTTTGGGCGCTTTGCCCGTTAGCCGGGCAATCGTCGTAGCAACCATGCCGAACGCCAGCACCACGAAGCTGGGGATGGCCCGCTTGGGCGGCGGCACGTTCAGCACCTCAGCGATGAGGTTGAAGATTTCCCGGTAGTTTAGGTTCTGGTTGCCGAGCAGGTAGCAAGCGCCGGGCGTGGCCCTTTCGAGCGCATTGGCAATGCCGACGCAGACATCCTTCACGGCCACGTAGTTGCGGCCACCGGGGGTGTAGCCTGCCAGTTTTCCGTGCAGGATATTGTCAATCATCAAGTTTGCACCAGTCCTTGTTGCAAACGGGCCGAACATGAAAGTCGGGTTGACAATGGCAGCGGGCAGTCCTTGCTCTTTTACCATTTTCAGCACGAGGTCTTGCGCTTCCCGCTTGGTGTCCATGTAGCCGAGGCCGTAGTGGCCGGAGTTGTAGGGCCGGGTCTCGTCACCGGGGCTTTGGCGGTTGCCATAACCGTAGCTGTTGGCCGTGCCGACGAAGACGATGCGCTGCACGCTGAGTTCCAGCGCCAGGTCCATGACGTGGCGGGTGCCGTCCACGTTCACCTTTCGTTGAATTTCGGAGTAGTAGGGCCACACACCGAGGTGTGCCGCCGAATGTACCAGCCCCTCGCAGCCCTGCATGGCCGCACGGATGCTGTCGGGGTCGAGCAGGTCGCCGTAGCAAAAGCTGATGGGCAGCCCTTCGAGGGTGACGGGGTTGAGCCCTTTTTGTATGAATGCGACGACCTCGTGGTTGCGCTTCAGTAGTTCCCGGACGAGGTTGCTGCCGACGAAACCGTCGGCGCCAGTGACGAGTATTTTCATGAAGGAGGGATTGAAGGATTGAAGGATTGAGGGATTGAAGGATTGAAGGTTGGGCAATGGGCTGTCTTCAATCCTTCATGCCTTCAATCCTTCAATCCTTGAACGGGGGGCAAAGGTACATTTTGGAATAAATAAAAAGACCCGCAGCGCACAATGGCCACAGGTCTTTTCTTGCCCCTACGGGGAATCGTAAAAACTCGGATGTAAGAATGCTCAGTTTCGTCCGGGCATGCCGCCTTGGCGGGCTTCCCGGCGCTTTTTGATTTCTTCGAGCAGGGCGACCTTGAAGTCACGGTCAATGCGCTGGAGCAGGGCTACCTTGCGCACGGGGAGCACCTCCATGAAGCGGCGCACGTAGTCACGGCGCAGTTTCACCAATTGCTCCTCCATTTCGATATGCTGCATGATGGCGGCTTCCACTTCCTTGTCGGAGAGGAATTCGAGCTTTTTGTCCTCCAGGTCGAACTTGTCCTTAAGGTCATCCCGTTCGTTCTCGAACTGATTGAACAGCGGCCAGAATGCCTTTGACTCGTCGGGCGTCAGTTGCAGCCTTTCGGTGAAAAAGGCAATCTTGAACGCCTCCATTTTCTCCTGCCGCTTCTCGGCACCAGGTCCGGGCTGCGCCATCACTGCCATTGCGAAAGCGAACAAAAACAGAATTGCGATGCTTATTTTTTTCATTGCTTTAAATTTCGTAGCCGCCAAATTTATTTGGCAGGCAAGGGTTTTACTGTTTGAAAACTGGTTAGGAATTTGAGCAGTACCTGACTGCCAACTGCCAACTGACGAACTGCCAACTCAAAAAAGTTCCTCCAAGTCCTCTACATCAATCTCGTCAATCACTTCGTCAATGTATTTCTCCATTTCCTCCACTTCGGGCTTTGGGGCCGCCATTTTTGGAAGGGAAGGCTTTGTCTTTACTTGTGGTTTGATTTCGGGGAGTTCAGGGCCAGCGGTTTCCATCACGAGGTCGTGGTCGAAGTCGCTAATATTGTCCGAGACGTAGGCGAACAGTTCCTCGTCACTGATTTCCTGCAAGCTAACGGCGGCCATTGGTTGGTTTGCTTCCGAAACACCTTTGTTCAGGAACCAAATACCCGCTACTACCAAGGCCAGCACAGAGGCATAAGCCAAAGCGTAGCGAGGCTGGAGCCAACTTGCCACGATTTGCTCCACCCGCTCCAACCAGCTTGGCTGCCGCACGGGTTGGGGCACAGGCTCCTTCGCCTTGCGCAAGACCTCGTCAGGCAGGTGCTTGAAGTAGTGCTTCGGCACCTGTAGCCCGCTTGCCGACTGTTCCTTCATTTTTTTGAGGAACGGCAGGTCGTTGAGTTCGTCTTTTAGTTCTTCTTTCATCGTCGTTGTTTTACCTCACTCCCGACCCCTCTCCTACGAGGAGAGGGGGGGGTGGGTACTGCTTCATTTGCAATTGTCTTGCTTTTGCAATTAAAGCTAAAACTACTCCCCCTTTATCCTTGAAATAGAGGGGGTGGAAACTGCTTCATTTGCGATTGCCTTGCTTTTGCAATTAAGGCTGACACCACTCCCCTCTCCTCGCAGGAGAGGGGCCGGGGGTGAGGTCTCAATCGCAATTCACCAAATACCCTTCAACCTTCTTCGCCGCATGGTGAAACGACGCCTTCAGCGCCCCCTCCGAAGTTCCGAGCAGTTCGGACATTTCGGCGTAGCCCATTTCATCGAAATAGCGCAGGTTGAACACCTGCCGCTGCTTGTCGGGCAGCGTCTCGATGGCGGCCAAGAGTTTCAATTGCGCCTCGTCGCCGTCGAAATGGTCGTCTGCCCGCAGGCGGTTGGCCAAGGGGCTTTCGCCTGCGTCGAGCGGGGTGGCAGCGTTCTGCTTCCGCTTGTTCAAGAACGTGATGGCCTCGTTGGTCGCTATGCGGTAGAGCCAAGTGAACAGCTTCGACTTGCCCTCGAAGCTACGGTGGCTCCGATAGACCTTCACGAGGCAGTTCTGCAGCACGTCGTTGGCGTCTTCATGGTCAAGCACCATCCGGCGGATTTGCCAATAGAGCCGCTCCTGGTATTGTTCCATCAGCAGCCGGAAGCCACGGTCGGCCTGACTGCCACCCTCCCGCAATAGCGAAAGAATCTTCTCGTCCACGATTTCGCTGTTTGGCACCATCAAGTCTTGCGTGAGGGTTTGGTGGAATAGACTCATGCAAGGAGGCAAAGTTTAAAAAGGTTGCAATAATTTTATTGTTGCCCCGCAAAAAGCCTTCTCGCACAATTTTTGAAATAAAACCAAGGTAACTACTTAGCAGGGGGTGTTTTTCGGGTAAAAATTTTCAATTTTTACCCGAAAAACACCCCAAAACATGGGAGGAGAGAGAAAAAATGAAATTTTTTCTCTCTCCTCCCACACCCATCTAAGCAGTTACAAACCAAGTTAGCCAGCATGGAAAAGTTGGAAAGGGTTTGTGCATTATCGCCATTGCCCTCATCATCACTACTTTTGTCCTGCTTTGCCAATCCCCCTGAATCCTTAAAACTGACCGTCATGAGAATTCTACCGTTCCATAATTTGCTCCGCAAAATAGCCCTTACCTGCATTGCCGTTGTCGCCATGAGTGCCACTGCCCCTTTGCTGGCGCAAAACAAGACCCTTGACAAGGCCAACGAACTTTTCAAATTGAACCAGTTCTCCGACGCAGCCGAACTGTACCGCCAAGCCTTGCAGGCGATGGAGAACGAAGGTAAACAGGCTCGCAATGCCAGTTTGGTCAAGAGCAAGCTGGCCTATTGCTACCGCATGAACAATAAAATGGACATGGCGGAAGCATTGTATGCGGACGTGGTAAAGGACGAGACCGCAAAGGACGAAAACATGTATTACTACGGCGAGGCGCTGATGAGCAACGGCAAGTACGATGAGGCCCGCAAGTGGTTCTCCGACTACCAAAAACTCAACCCAGACGACGAAAAGGCGGGCCTCATGCTGCGGGCCTGCGACTACGCCCCGCTCATACAACCTTATTTCCAATACATTGATATCAAGGAGTTTCCATTCAACTCAGATGCAGACGACAATGCCCCCATCGCCAGCCGAAAGGGCCTGATTTTCTCCTCCGACCGCAAGCAGGGGCTTAAACTGATGAAGGAAAAATCAGGCTGGACCGGGCGTGACTACCTCAACCTTTATATCAGTGAGAAAAAATCGGACGGCAGTTTTGCGGAGCCAATCCAGTACTCCTCCAAGCTGAGCGAGGTGAACAAGAACACGGGCAACGCCTCCATCACCGCCGACGGCACTGAGATTTTCTTTACCCGCAACGACAATGTGCTGAACAAGCAGAACACCTACAGCCTACAGCTTTTTTCCGCAAAATCGGGCGAAACGGAGCGTTGGAAGGACGTGGAGAAACTTCCTTTCTGCTCCTCCAACCATAATTTCATGCACCCGGCCATTTCGCCCGATGGCAAAACGCTGTTTTTTGCCAGCAACCGGGCGGGCGGCTTCGGCGGCACCGACCTTTGGGTGTCAGAACGCACGAACGGCGAATGGGGCAGGCCTGAAAACCTCGGCCCTGCCGTGAACACCACCGCCAACGAGGGCTTCCCTTTTGCGGCCTTGGATGGGAAATTGTACTTCTGCTCAAAGGGCCACCCCGGCTTTGGCGGCTTCGACATTTTTGTGACCTACAAGGACGAGAACGGCGCTTGGCAGTCGGCGACCAACCTCGGCAAGCCCATCAACAGCCCGTTGGACGACATCTCGATTTACCTCGCCAACGACCAGCGGAGCGGGTATTTCACCAGCAGCCGCAGCGGCGGGGACGATGATATATACATCTTCACCGTGATGGACATGGCGCCTGAATTTCCTGCGGTGCAAGAGCCTGTCGTAGAGACGAAGCCCACTGTGGTTCCGCCTATCGTCAAGGAAGAGCCAGCGCCTATTGTTGAAAATAAACTGGAAATAGTTCCGCCACCGCCTGCTCCTGTGCTTGAAGAAAAACCTGCGCCTGCCCTCCCGAAGGAGGAAGATGTGGCAGTGATGTTGACGGTCGGCACACCGGAAGGAACGCCCAAAGTGGTCACGGCTGCACCCGTGAAACCGACGGAGCAGGCACCAAAAGCGAAGGAACCTTCCCCAAGTCCGATGCAGAAGCCCAAGGATCCTTCCCCTGTTTTGCCTTCGGCAACCATCAAGCCTGCGCCCGTTGAGGAGGTGGTGGTAAAAAAGCCCGTGGAAGACCCGTTTGCGCCAACCGAAACCATCAAGCCAACCCAATCGAACAACCAGCCGGAGCAAACCTATATTGCCGAATTGGGTGCCCTCGGCGATTTTTCAAGAAAATTGAGCAACAACAGCCTGACCGCAGGTGAACGATTCCGGCTCGATGGTGCCGCATTCGACGTTGGCGTTTGGCAGTTGACGCCCCGTATCATTAGCCCACTGAACCAATTGGTGGCATTGCTGAAGACTTACCCTTCGTTGCAGGTCGAAATCAGCACCCATACCGAGGCGCTTGGTGTGGACGAGTACAACCTCCGCATCTCCGAAAGCCGGGCAGCCAGCATCCTCGACTACTTGCTCAGGGAAGGCATTGCGCAGCGCCGGATAATGACCAAGGGCTGCGGCGAAACGATGCCGCTAAATCATTGCCGCAACGGCGAGACTTGCAGCATGGACGAGCACATGTTCAACCACCGCATAGAGGTGAAGGTTTTGGCGTTGGATGGGAAGTGGTAGGTCATGGCGTCAGTTTAGGAAGAATGAAAGGGAATTTGGATGAATGCTAATTTGCGGCTGGGGGACTACCTTTGCAACGTAACATTCTAAACCACTTTCCATTGACATCCATCAATCTTGCCCGAAGCTTGCCCCTTGCCTTGTTTTGTTTTTTGCTGACAGCCTGCAACACCGACCTCATCTTCGATGAAAGCAAGGACATTCCCAACGCCACTTGGAGCTACGATACGCCTATTGGCTTTGATTTCGAGGTACAAGATACTACCAAAGCCTATCAAGTGCTGCTCGACTTGACCCATGCTGGCGACTTTAGTTACCAAAACTGCTACGTGCAAATCACCACCCGCTTCCCCAATGGCGAGGAGAAAAAACAGCCCGTAAGCCTCGAACTGGCAGCGCAATCGGGCATCTGGAACGGTGAATGCAGCGGCAACGAATGCACCATCGAAATCCTCTTGCAAGCCAAGGCCAAGTTCAAGCAACCGGGCAAGCACAGCATCATCGTGGAGCAGTTCATGCGGGTGAACCCGCTGCCGGGCATCAAGTCCATTGGCCTGAAAATCAAGCAATTAGAATAACCACCGGCTACCGTCAACCGTCCATCGTTTCATGATAAAATATTATTCCATCAACGGCGAACTGGTGCCCAAGGAGCAAGCCGCCCTCGGCGTCACCGACCTTGCCATCCAGCGGGGCTATGGCCTCTTCGATTATTTTGTGGTGAAAAAGGGGCAGCCCGTCTTTTTCGACGACTACCTCGACCGGGTGGAGCAGTCGGCCAAGTGGCTGCGATTGGAACTCCCTGCCACAAGGGAGGCACTTCGGGAACAAGTCATGCGACTCATTCGGGCCAATGGCGAGCAGGAGGCAGGCATCAAGATCATCCTCACGGGAGGTTACTCCGAAGACGGCTACTCACCAGACCGCTGCAACTTGGTCATATTGGAAATGCCGCCGCCGAGCTACCCAGCCAGCAAATTCGAGCAGGGGGTGAAGCTCATGCTGTACGAGTACCACCGCACCTTCCCCAGCGCCAAGACCATCAACTACCTCGTGGGCATTTATCTGCTGCCGCAACAAAGGGCTGCCAATGCCGAAGACGTGCTTTTTCATTCCGAAGGGCATATTTATGAGACTACTCGTGCGAATTTTTTCATTGTAACAAAGGACAATACCATTGTAACAGCCAGCGAGGGCATCCTGCACGGCGTCACCCGCAAGCATTTGCTGCGCATAGCCAGCCATCACTATGCTGTGGAGGAGCGCCGCCCATCGTTAGAAGAATTGCGAACTGCCACGGAAGCATTCATCAGCAGCAGCACCCGACTGCTGATGCCCGTGGTGCAGGTGGACGACGTGACCATTGACAGCGGCCAGCCTGGGCCTGTCACCCGCCATTTGCTCGAATTGATGAAGGAAGAAGTGGAGCGTTACCTTGAAGAGGTCATTGGGCATTGATGGTCATTGGTCATTTTTGCAGCTACCAAAATGACCAACGCCCCCAGTGAACAGTGACGCTTTAAAGTATCGTCAAGTCAATGAACCCTAATTCATCCGGGTAGTCGGTCGTGAAATGCAAGCCCCGGCTCTCCTTGCGCATGGTCGCCGAGCGGGTGATGAGATAGGCCATGGTTATCAAATTGCGAAGCTCGCAAAGCTGTGGTGAAATAGTGGTCTTGTGATAGAGGTCTTCCGTTTCCTTATACAATATATAAAGTCGGTCAGTGGCTCTTTTTAGACGCTCGTTGGAGCGCACGATGCCCACGTAGTAGCTCATTACATCCTTGAGTTCCTTCGTGCTTTGTGTGATGAGAATCAGCTCCTTGGGGTCGGTGGTGCCCTGTGCGTTCCAGTCGGGTATGCTGGCAGTAGGCAGGTGCGTTGCGTCAATTTTCTCCTTCACCTCCAAATAAATGCGGTGGGCGAAGACCATTGCTTCCAGCAGCGAATTGGAGGCGAGGCGGTTGGCACCGTGGAGACCCGTGCAGGTGCATTCGCCAGCGGCATAGAGGCGGTTGATGCTCGTGCGGCCCATTTCGTCGGTCATGATGCCGCCACACATATAATGGCAGGCGGGCGTCACGGGTATCATGTCTTTCATGGGGTCAATGCCGATGCTCAGGCATTTTTCATAAATGGTGGGGAAGTGCGCTACGAAGCCTTCTTTGTCCAAATGGCGGCAATCGAGGCACATGTACTCGGCGCCTTGGATTTTCATCTCCCGGTCAATGGCCCTCGCCACGATGTCACGGGAAGCGAGGCTGCCCCGCTCGTCGTATTTTTTCATAAACTCCTCGCCCTGCGGCGTCTTCAGGATGCCGCCAAAGCCCCGGACCGCTTCCGATACAAGGAAGGCTGGGTTGTCGCCCGCTGGGTTGTAGAGCGCCGTTGGGTGGAACTGCACGAACTCCATGTTCTGGATACGGCCCTTGGCCCGATAGACCATCGCCATGCCATCGCCTGTGGCGATGACGGGGTTGGTGGTATTGCGATAGACCTGCCCTGCGCCGCCCGTGGCCAACACGGTCATACGGGCGAGAAAGGTCTCAATTTCGCTGGTCTCTTTGTTTAGCGCATAAGCCCCGTAGCACTCGATACCGGGTGTCACCCTCGTTACCGTATGACCGAGGTGGTGCTGCGTGATGATGTCTATGGCGAAATAATGCTCCAGCACCGTAATGTTGGGCGTGAGGTCGGCTTGTTCGCTGAGGGTACGCTGCATTTCCCAGCCCGTGAGGTCTTTGTAGTGCAGGATGCGGTTCTCGCTATGCCCACCTTCTTTGGCAAGGTCGTAGTTGGTGTCCTTCTTTTTGTCGAATCGGGCACCCCAATCAATGATTTCCTGCACCCGGTCGGGGCCTTCCTTCACTACGATTTCCACGATTTTTTCATCGCAAAGCCCATCGCCAGCAATGAGGGTGTCTTGGATATGCTTTTGATAGCTATCCGTTTTGAAGTCCCAGACAGCGGCCACGCCGCCTTGGGCGTAGCGGGTATTGCTCTCGGTCTCGTTGGTCTTGGTGAGCACAGTGATTTTCAGGTCGGGGCGCTCCTGCGCAATTTTCAGGGCGAAGGTAAGCCCGGCAATGCCGGAGCCGAGCACGAGTAGGTCGCTTTGAATCATGTTGGAAAACGGCGAACGGTGGACGGCCTGCGGTGGACGGATGCCAGTCCATTCGTTCAATTTGCTTTGTCAGAGGCAACAAAGGTACACATGTAATGTTGCGCAGCAGCTAGTATGGCAACAAAAAAGGGCTGGCAGGTTGCCAGCCCTTTTTACTTTTTACTTTATCCTTTTTACTTTCTCAAGTCGGCAGCCCCTCCAATTTCTTCTTGTTCAAAATCCGGATAGCGCCGTCCTTGATGTCAAGATAGCCGTCCTCCTTGAACTCGGTGAGGGTACGGATGACGCTTTCCTTGGCCGTTCCGACGATATGGGCGAGGTCTTCCCGCAGGATTTGAATGTCCTCCTTGCCCTCTTTGGAATAACGGTCGTGGAGGAGCAGAACGGCCTCGGCCACCCGCTTGCGCACGGAGTTGTAAGCAAGTTGCAGCAACTGAACCTCTTTTTCGGCCACGTTATCGGCCAGCATCTTGATGAGGCGGCTGGCCACGTCACGGTTGGCATGGAGCAGTTTCAGGAAGTCATCCTTTGGGATGAGGCTGGCAGTTGTGTCTTCTAAGGCCGCTGCGGAGAAGCTGTAAGGCTCGCCCTTGATGAGGGCTGTGTAGCCAATGAACTCGCCTGCATTCCGGATATTGATGATGTATTCCTTGCCAATATCATTGGTCTTGTAAATTTTAACCTGCCCCTTGCTGATAAAATAAAGGTAGCGGGGTGTGTCGCCCTCCTCAAAAAGCGTGTCCCGCTTTTTGTAGTCCTTGCTTCGCTTGTCCACCGAGAGTTTTTTCAACTCTTCGTAGCCTTTTGCTTCGTTGATAAAACTGGTCAGGCCCTCTTCCGTCCGGTTGAATTTTTTGAGCCGCTCGCTTTTTTTGAGACGGGTTTCTACAACGGCCAATAGTTCATCTTTGTAGAAAGGCTTGGTCACGTAGTCGTCAGCTCCAAGGTTCATACCTCGGCGGAAGTCTTCTTTCTCCGTTTTGGCAGTGAGGAAAACGAACGGAATATCGGAGGTGTCCGGGCGGCGTGTGAGGATATTGAGCACCCCAAAACCATCGAGTTTTGGCATCATCACATCGCAGAGGATGAGGTCGGGACGTTCTTTGTTGGCAAGTTCCACACCTACGGTACCATCCTCAGCAGCCATGACTTGGTAGCCAGATATTTCGAGGATTTCCTGGAGGTTTTCCCTCACTTCGAGATTGTCTTCAATGACGAGAATTTTTTTCATGGCAATTGATTTTAATCGGATAACGATGGACGGTGGACGATGGACGGCCAATATAACCCGTAAACCGTCAGTCGTCCATCGTTATCCGTCCACCGTTAACGGGATACTTATCCTGAAAATGGTGCCTTTGCCCGGCTTGCTCTCGAACGAGATGGAGCCGTTCAACAGATTTAGGTAACGCTTTACGATATTAAGGCCAAGGCCGGTGCCTTGAATGTTTTCGACATTGTGCGCCCGGAAAAACCGCTCGAAGAGGTGCGGTTGTTCTTCCTCTGGTATGCCAATACCTTGGTCTTCGACCTCTAGGAGCAGTTGTTGGTCGCTTACCCGAATACGGCAGTGGATGGGCTTGCCAGCTTCGGAGTATTTGCTGGCATTGGATATAAGGTTATAGACGATGCTTTTTAGGATTTTCTTATCCAAAAAAACTTCCTCATCGCAATGGTCGTGTTCCTGAACGATGTGCTGCCCCTGCTTCAATAGTCCCTGAACTTCATCCTCCGCTTCCGTGCAGAACTCAGTTAGCCGGAAATAAACGGCTTGTGTCTGCACCTTTCCCTCTTCCAATTTGCTAAGTGAAAGAAAATCGTTCAGAATGGCCGTTAAGGTTGTAACGGCGTTCTTTATTCGCTTCAGGTGCTTGGCACGCTTTTCTTGGTGTTCTTCACCTCCTGAGTAGGATTCTGCCAAATCAGCAGAGGAAAGTACCGTGCTGAGCGGTGTTCGGAACTCATGCGAGGCCATGCTGACGAACCGGGACTTCAACTCGTTCAGTTGTTTCTCTTTTTCAAGGGCCTTGAGGAGTTCAACTTCTTTTTTGCGAAGCGCCTCCTCTGCTGCCCGGCGTTCTTCTGCTTCTTGATGCAATTCTTGGTTGAGGCTCAACAGCCGATTGACGGCATCGGAAAGTTCTTCTGTTCGTTGCACCACTTTTTGCTCCAAGCGGTCGTTCTGCAGTTCCAGCTCCACGTTCAGTTTTCGTATTTCTTCCTGTGCAAGCTTCACGGCAGTCAAGTCGTGGATGATACCTGTGAATACTCGACGACCCTCTACATTCGTCTCGCTCACAGCAAGGCGGATTGGCAGCTCAACGCCATCTTTCCGACGCCCAGTCACTTCCCTTCCAATACCAATGATGCGGGGCTCTCTCGTTTCTATATACCGCCGGATATAGCCATCGTGGCTGGAACGGTCGGTACTGGTCATGAGCATGGATATATTGTTGCCCAATACCTCACTGGCTTGGTACCCAAAGAGCTTTTCAGCTGCTGGGTTCATGCTCTCAACGATGCCCCGCTCATCAATGGTGAAAATTGCATCAATGGCCGTATTGAATATTGCATTCAAATAGGCAGCCACGTCCTCTGGACTCTTTAAATATGGCAACTGATTCTTCAATGTTGAGTTTTTATCCGGCAGAACTGCTGATATTCAACAGTTTCACTCATTTACCTCTTCTAAAACACTGCAAAGTACCTAAGCTCTCCCAACTGACAAAATGCATTTAATCACGAAAACAGGGTGACAAAAGTCATCGTGGGTGGCTTTGGCTGCCCGCAACTTTGCCTCGAAAGATTACCTATCACTATAGCAAAGCAATGGAATTGACGCTTTAGGAAGCAAGGACATTGCAGCGCACAAAAGAATGAAAAATGAACGTCATCGCACCAATCTCCACCATTATGACATCCAAGCTGTTGACAGTCGCACCTGACGACAGCTTGATGGAGGTCAAAGCCATCTTTGACCAGCACAAGATACACCATATTCCCGTTGTTCGGTACAAGCACATCGAGGGCATCATCAGCAAAACTGACTTCCTGCACTTCTTGCACGGCTTCAAGGGCAACGAGATGGACAAGTTCATTGATGAAACAAGGCTCCGTTCCTGGAGGGCCGAGGAAATCATGACCAAGGGCCTTGCCAAGGTAGAAAGCACTGACCCTATTCGCACGGCGCTTGAAGTGTTCCTCGTCAACCGTTTTCACGCCATACCCGTGGTGGACAACGACGAACTCGTGGGCATCGTGACCACTTTCGACATCATCAGGGCCATTGAAAACGAACCAATACCGCTTGAAGATTATAAGAAAGCGCAACAAATGCACTAACCATTTGTTTTTAGTATGACTACAATTAAAATTCTTGGCATCGAGGGGAGTTCACAGACTCGCCAACTCCGCTCCAACCTGGTAGAGGCGCTTGCCGCTTTAGGCATCAGGGCTGTTGTGGAAAACGTGTCAGGGATGGAAAGGCTGATGAAATACCGTATCAATGGCATTCCGGCATTGGTGGTGGACGGAACGGTGGTGCTTCAAAAGCTCGTGCCGCCCGCCGAAGATCTTAAGATTTTGCTAAACGCCTTCGTTGAAGGGGCTTTCAAACAATTTGCCATGAAAAACATCATCGTTCCCACCGACTTCTCGCCTGCTGCAAAGGGGGCATTCCAGTTCGCACTCGACCTTGCCGAACTGCAAGACGGCAAGGTGAAGGTTGTACATGTTTATCACCCCGAATTCGACCCAGACAGCAGTTGGCTGAACAACAGCTTTTTGGATGGCGTAGGCAACGCTAAAGAGCGGCTTGACGCCTTTGTGAAAGAAGAACTCAACTACGCCGCCGCTGGTGGCGTAGCTATAGACGTAAAAGTGGAACAAGAGGTCATCACGGGGTTTGCCGTTGACGAAATCCTCCAAATTTCGAAGCGAAAAGAGGTTGACCTAATCGTAATGGGAAGCACGGGGGAGAAGGGGTTCCTAGAGAAAATGTTCGGCAGCGTGTCCACCAACGTCACGCAGCGGGCCGAGTGCCCCGTGATGCTCGTGCCTCACGGTGTACAGTTCCGTGGGTTCCGCCACATCATGTACGCCAGCAACTACGAGGCCGCCGAACGCCCCACCCTGCATAGGATAGTGGATGTGGCCAATGCCTTCCATGCCGACATCCACTTTGTACACGTGGCCGAAGAAGGCGATACAAGGAGCTATCAGGAAATTGAAAACCGGCTTTTCAACGTGCTCTTCAACGGCGAAGACCCATCGTTCGCTTTCAGCCTCACAAAGGTAGAAGGCCACTCCGTTGTGGATGGCTTGAACGACTACGCCCTCAAGCACAATATTGACCTCGTGGTGATGGTCTGCCCGCACCGCAATTTCTGGGAACAACTCTTCCATAAGAGCGTGACCAAGGCTATGGCACTCAACACCAAGCTGCCGATATTGGTGCTGCACGGTTAGAGGTATGAGGTGTGAGGTATGAGGTATTTTGGGGGCGCTACTTCTTGGCAAGGTTGTTTTTTTTGGTCATGATGATGGAGGTGATGATTTTGTCCAATTCCAGTGCATCCACATAGATGGACTCAAATTCGGCCTCGGTGAGGTAGGAGGTTGCGTAGAGCAATTCCAGCCAATATTGGCTTTCGTTGCATTCCTTGAGGCTGACGCCCAATTTATGGACAAAATCAGGCCCGCTTTCGCCCCGGTAGGCTTCCCGGATATTTGAGCCGACCGAAGTGCCCGCATCCTGCAATTGGCCGCTCATCGAATATTCTTTCTTCTCTTTATTCAAGTATTGCCTCAGTTTTACGACCCTAACCGCAAAGGCAAAACTCTTCGCCTTCACCACTTTTCCGCTTTCGGAATTAGCGGCTTTTTCACCTAAGTGCTTGACCCTCAGCTGCTTGATTTTGTCGCTGAAATTGTCCCCCATAGCATTGCCTTTTATCAAAATTGAAAAAAATCACTCCCCTCCATACCTCATACCTCCATACCTCATACCTCATACCTCCACACCTCATACCTCTCAAGCGCCTATCTCACCCAATTCCACCCCATCCGAGTAGGCGATAGTTACATTGTTTTCGTGAAAAGCTGTCTTGATGGCTTTGTGTATCTCAAAAATCCCATCCCAATAGTCGTCCGGCTTCACAAAGGGGCGCACGGCTACCAATATATTATGGCTGTCGAAACGCTCAATACCCACCTCTGGGGCAGGTGTTTTCAGCACGAGCGGCACAGCATGCATCGCATTCAGAAGCACTTCTTTTACCCTTGGGAAGCTCTCCATATAGGGCATCGTTACATTCAACTCAATGCGGATGGCTCCCTTTGCGCTGAAATTGGTGATGGTACCGTCAATGACCTTTCCATTGGGCACTATCTGCGTTTTCAGGCCCGGTGTCACAAGGATGGTGTTGAAGATGTGGATGTCCTCCACCTTACCGAACTTGCCCGCCACCTCCACGATATCGCTGATTTTATAAGGCTTGAACACGAGGATGAGGATGCCTGCGGCAAAATTGCTGAGGCTGCCCTGCAAGGCAAACCCCACGGCAAAGCCCGCCGCCGCCAGTATCCCCACGATGCTCGTCGTCTCGATGCCGATGATAGTTGCCGCAGCGAGCAGTACAACGGCCTTCATGGCAATGCCCGCAAAGGAGACGAAGAACGGCCCAACATCTTTGCTGAAATTGGCTTTTTCGAGCGAAAGGGCGAAGAGGTTGGCTATTTTTTTTGCCAACCAAAAACCCGCTATGAGTAGTATAATGGCTCCCGCCAACTTGGGGGCAAAGGTGACGGCAAAGTCTATTGCCTTGTCGTAGTAGCCTTGGAGTTGTTGTTCGTTCATGCGTTTTATAAATTAGAAAAGCCCTCACTACCTGAGTGTGAGAGCATCAAAATGTTTGTTTTGAAGTACTCGCTTTTAAAATTGATGCCTTGATTCACCTATTTAGCAGTCACTTTAGAGAGGAGGGGTTATCAAACCCCGGTGTTCCGGAACACCGGGGTTTGATAACCCCTCCTCTCTAAAGTGACTGCTATCAACTTGAAATGCGTTCATCTGAATTAAATCCACTTAAAACATTACGCCCAAGTGCAGGATGATGGCATTCATCGTCGCCTTGGACTCGGCGTTGTTGTAGTCCTTGGTCACATCGGTGAAAATCCGCTGGTAGTTGACACCAGCTACCAGTGACGTTGATTCATTGACATTGTACTCAATGCCACCCCCAACGCCCCATGAGAGCGCAAGCGGGGTGACCTCCTTCTTGATATCCTTCACGTCCTCATTAATGTCTTGGTATTGAATCTGCCCCTTGGCTTGCGACTTGAAGCCCAACGTGATGATGGGTAGCTCTGCGTAATAGCGCAAGAAGCCGATTTCATTGGTGCGCACCTTCAGGCCAAATGGAATCTCCACGTACTGTATTTTGTAACGTAGGTCTGTATTTGCAGGGAAGGGCTTGAATATAACCCCATTTGGGATTTCTGAGCGTTGCCAAACCTCCAAGGGTAGCTTGTGCAACAACTGTCCGCCCTGATTGAACCCAAAGCCAAGGCCGATAGTGAAGGCATAATTCTCACGGAAAAATATTTCGCCCCGTGCGCCTAATTTCAGGCCGAGGTTCGTACCGTTGTTGCCGATTTCGTCGGCATCGGTGGTCATCCAGGAGAAGGTTGGGCTGACCTGAAAACCCAGCCGCAGGTCTTTGTCCTGGGCAAATGCTGCACTCATAGCGAGCGCAAAAAAGGCGGTGATTGCAACAATTTTTTTCATCTAACTTTGTTTTTTATGGCTTCATTGCCGCATGGCTGTACTGTTTCATGGTTTCACTGTTTCATGGCCAATGCCGTGCAGAACCATGAAACATTGAAGCCATGAAGCCATGAAGCCATGTATCAATGAATCTATGAACGTCAGAACCAGTCTATTTCTTCTATTCGCACTGCTGCTTTGTGTAACTGCCTGCGAATGCGGCAAAGGTAAAGATATTCCGAATGTTACGGGCATACCTGTGGAGGTCAAGTTGAGGCGCTTCGACCAAGGTCTTTTCGGCCTTGACACGAACAACGTGGCTTCCAGCCTTGAAAAGCTGGAAGTTGACTATCCAGACTTCGCCCCCGTCTTCTTCGGCCAGGTGCTCGGTTCCACCGACTCGACCATTGCCCCTGAGGGGCACGAAAAATATGTGCAGGGGTTCGTCACCCACCCCACCGTGCGCAAACTGTACGATACCTGCCAAATCGTTTTCCCCGATTTGAAATGGTTAGAGAAGGATTTCAAACAAGCTTTCCAGTTCTACAAATACTATTTCCCGACACAACCACTATCGGGCGAGGTGGTCACCTACCTGTCGGAATACACGGTGGGCGGCTTCCTGTATGGCGAAAATTCCATCGGCGTCGGCCTTGATTTTTACCTCGGCGAGAACTACCCCTACTTGGCCTATAACCCATCGAACCCCAATTTCTCAGCCTACCTGACCCGTACTTTCAACCGTGACCATATCGTGGCGAAATCCATGCGGATGCTGGTGCAGGACCTGCTCGGCCCAGCTAAGGGCAGCCGCATGATTGATTACATGATTCACAACGGGAAGGAACTATATGTGCTCGACCGACTGCTGCCATACTCGCCCGACAGCGTGAAGTTTGAATTTTCGCAGCCGCAGGTGGAATGGTGCGAGGAGAATGAGGCGAACATCTGGGCCTATTTTTTCTCCGAAAGCCTGCTCTATTCCACTGATTTTGGCACCTTTCGCAAGTTTGTGGAGCACAGCCCGAACTCGCCCGGCATGCCCAAGGAAGCGCCCGGCCGCACCGCCAACTGGCTCGGCCTGCAAATCGTGAAAGCGTTCATGAAGAAGAATCCGAATACCTCGTTGGAACAATTGATGGCGATGACGGATGCGCAGTTTATTATGGATAAGTCGAAGTACAAGCCGGAGCGGTAATAGCTACAAAACAACCTCCTCCAACTCCCCATCGCTCAATCCACCCAACCATGTCTCCCCATCGGTGGCCGTGAGCTCGGCCAGTTCCTTTTTCCAATGGAACATGTCGTCAATCCGCTCCTCTAGGCTGTACTTGGTGATGAGTCGCCAAGTCATAATGTCGGGGGAAAGCACGGAGCGGCTGGCATGGGCTTCGAGCAGGGGGTTCCACCAGGTATCGAAGTGGATGAGGTGGCTTGCCGTGGAGAAGTTGAGGTCGGGGCCGCCCATGCGCAATGAGACGATGATGGTGTCGGCCTCTGGTTTTGCCTGGAAGGCATCCACCATTTGCTCCCTAACGAGACGGTTGGTGCTGCCGAGCAGTAGCATCGGTTCTTTGCGGAACTCGTCCTTGAGGTAGCGCACGAGCAGTTCTGCCGTTTCCTGGTACTGCGTCAGTATCACTACTTTTTCTTTGTTCTCGTAAATATTGTCGAGCAGCGCAAACAGCAGTTCCACCTTTCCGGAGAGTTCCGGCACAGTGGCTCCTTTTTTCAGGTATTGGTAGGGGTGGTTGCAGACCTGCTTGAGGGCGGTCGCCAATTTCACCACAATGTTCTGGCGGCGCTGTGGCTCCTTTTCGGCCATGATGGCCTTAAGCCCCTGGTTTGCAATGTTTTCATACAGGGCGGCCTGTCCGGGCATCATGTTGGCGTACTGGCGGTGCTCCACCTTTTTGGGCATATCAGCCAGGTCGAGCTTGTCGGTCTTGCGGCGGCGCAGCACGAACGGGGCTGAAATCTTGCGCAGGTGTACGGCCCGGCGCTGCTCATGCTCCCGCCGGATGGGGTGTACGAAGTGGTCAGTGAACTCCCGCCAGGTTCCAAGGTAGCCGGGGTTCACAAAATCCATCAGGCTCCAGAGCGAGGCAAGGCTGCTCTCCACCTCTGTGCTGCAAACGGCGATGCGCACTGGAACACCCAACGACTTCGCTATTTTTGTGAGTCCCGCATGAGGGTTCTTGATGCGCTGCGCTTCGTCAAGCACGATGCAGTGCCAGTTCATTTCACGAAGCAAATCTACATCGTTGCGAAGGTCATTGTAGGAAGCCAGCACCATGTCGGCCTCTGTGGAAGGCGCTTCGCCACGGTACATTTCCACCTTTACTTTGCCCGCATATTTTTCCAATTGCGTCAGCCAGTTTGCATGGAAAGCCTGTGGCACTACCACGAGCGCCTTGTGGGTCTTGAGCAATCCCTCTTCCTTGAACTTTGAGATGGCTGCAATGACTGGGAGCGTTTTCCCAAGCCCCAAATCATCGGCCAAGATACTGCCGTAGCCGAGCCGGGCATTTTTCAACAACCAGTCAAAGGCGATAAGCTGGTGCAGGTAGGGGTCAACGGTTAGGCCACGGGGCAGGTTGGTCTTGATGGGTTGGGTATATTCCCTCAGCACCGTCGCTGCATCCAAGGAAACGGTAACAGTCATGCCCATATAATCCTCCGCCAATAATGCTTGCAACAGCTCGTTGCCAACGGGTTTGGGTGGCTCCTCCAGTTTGTCGAAAAGGCGCATCAATTCATCCTCGTCGAGCAGCACGTATTTGTCATGCCATTTCACGAGGCCGTCTTCGTTTCGCACCAATTTTTCGAACTCCTTGACGGGCATCATTTCATTGCCCATCTGCACCTGCCATTCAAAACCGATGGCTTCCTCTATGGGCACGTGCCCCGTCGTTTTTTTGCGGCTGAGGCGCTTGGCGAGCAGTGCTGCCTTAGGCGTCACTGCTGTTTCCATGCCTTGCGGCAATATGGTCTTGATGCCAAAAACTGCCACCACAGGCTGGGTTTGCACCATGAATTCGAGGAAACGGGTGGGGTTGTAGCTGGGTATGTATTTGCCGTCGGTGGCCAAGATTTTCGTAATGTGGGAGAAAATGTCGGCCAGTGGGGCGATGTCCTTCACCACGTCGTCCTTCACGTGTTCGAACCGCTTTTGCTGTAAAAACTGGCTGAACGTCACGGGCGGAACCAGTGGGGCCGAGCGCTGCTCTACCAGCAGCTCAATGGTATATTCGCCATCAAGGTCTTCCACCCGCAGCACGGGGGCAAAGTCTTTCCTTGGCGGGTAAAAGGGCTGGAGCCATTTCTGGAGCAACTGCGCCTCTTCTTCATTTTCAATGGCTTGTACGGCATCAATGGGCTGGCCGTGCAGCATTTTCACCACCAAATGGGAATAGGGGTTCACGTTTTCCCGCACACAATCGCCGATGAACAGCGAGCAAATTGTGTTCAAGGTCTCGGCTGGCGAGAAGATAAAAGGAACGCCATTTTTTTCTACCGTTAGCAGGCTGGGTGGCAGCGACTCTGCCAGTTTATCGAACGCCAACCGCACCTCTTCCACCGCCATTAACGGCACCCAGCGAATGCGGTAAACGCCTTGGCCACAGGCCAGCAGTTGGGGCAGGATGGCGCCTTTCTCGGCAAGGTTGAGCGAGAAGGACATGGCATCCAACATAGCCGAAACGGTAGGGTGCGTATCGCCCTGTGCTTCGAGGTCATATTCCAGCAGCAAGTGCAGCAGCTCATCGGCATGGGCCTTGGCGGGCTTGTTCTTCTCGTCCAGGATGTGCAGTTTCTTGGGGAAGAGCTGCGGGTCGAGCACCAATTGCAATTTATCCCCCGTTACGATGCTGCCAGTGATATCAGCTGGCGGATAGTCGCCCTTCAGGAACATTTCAGCGGCTGCCGATGCGCTCTCGTAGCACTCAATCACCGCTTCCATGAGGTCTATTTCCTTGAAAACGGGCTGCGGCTTGAACAGGCGCATCAAGTGGACGCCCACCTCTGGCAACAGCGTAAAATCAATATCGGGTGCTACCGCAATGGGCTTTTTGGGCTTGGGCTCGTCGTCGTCCTCATCTTGGATGGGGGTCGGAGGCAAGGGCTGTAGCAGGTTGCTGATGGCCGTCACCTGTTCCGATTTTTTCTCCGAGAGTTGGTTGTAGAAGTCGTTAAGTTCCTTTATCAAGTGCATCTCGTGCATCTCGAAGATAAGGAACTGGTTCTTGTCCATTTCCTCCGTTATTTCATAAATAACGGCTGCCACATGTTCGCATGGCCCACCGGATTCGGGGCAGGAGCAGTGGAGCGAGAAATCTCTCCAAGATTCTGGAAAAATCTTAATACGTTCGTTCTCGGCGATTTTCAGCAGTTCCTGCGGAAGTTCCCTTCGGCTTATTTTATCCAATAAGGATGGCTGTTGGAAGATGGCTTCCAATAATCGCCTTTTTTCATCAATTGTGAAAAGTGGCACACTGATACCAACACGGAAGGGTACCGGCTTGTCACCTTGTACCTTCGCATTGATTTGATTACCCTTAAATTCTATCGAACGAACCTTGCCAGTGATGGCAAGTGCCTTTCCTCGTGGTAGGCGGTTGCTATAATCAATCAGGGAAAGAGAATGTAGCCACTGTTGCCCCCACCACGTCACACCATATTTTTTTGCCATAGTTGTTCTAAAAAAGTGGCTATCCTTACGGGTTGGCCGCAAATGTAATGCGGTTTGGATAAAACCAAAGCGAATCTTTATAGTTTGACGCCAAGATGAATTTTTTAAGGGCCAATTGATGCCAAGAACCTATTTTCGCCCCATTATCGTTACGGAAGAGACAGCCCCGCCAGATGGCAGGCCTGCGACCAACGAAGCGAACTTGTTTAATCACTTTTTAGAAACATGAAGAAATTACTCATTTTCAGCTTTTTAGCTGCCTTTACTTTCGCATGCAGTCAGTCCGATGGCGAAAAATCCACCAGCGAACCCACCGCCGAGGTGAAAAAAGTGGACGGCGAAAAAATCTACAAAACCTATTGTGTCACCTGCCACGGCCTCTACGGCGACATGGGCGCTAGCGGTGCCTTCAATCTCCAAACTTCGGCATTGGCTGTCGAAGAGCGCATCAACGTCATCACCAATGGCCGCAATGCCATGACGCCGTTCAAGGACTTGCTATCGGCAGACAAAATCAAGGCGGTGGCAGAATACACCATGACGCTGAAAAAATAGCAGGCGCTTAGGGTCATATTGGAAAAAATGCGGCTCGTCAACTTCGCATATCAACCTAACTGCATCCCATATGTTTGATATGTGCCTGAAAACTCGTTTATTTATCCGAAAATTCTAAACCACAAATTCATACCACATGGCAAAAAGAAGTTTTTTCTCGTCCTCTGGCAATCCTTTCATGCGGGAGGAGGCCTTTCAAAACAATTCAAATAGCCCGCTCGACAGTAATTTTACCGAAGCCTCCGCAGGCCGCATGACTGTCAGCGGGGCCGTCAACAAGACCTTCATCCTTTTTGGATTGATGTTGTTGACCTCAGTGGCAAGCTATGTTTATGCCAATCCATTGTTTATGATTGTAGGCGCAGTCGGTGGCCTCATCGCCGTGCTGATTGCCAGCTTCAAGCCGCATACCTCGGCTACGGTGGCGCCTATCTATGCACTGCTCGAAGGGTTGTTCGTTGGCTCAATATCTGCCTATTTTGCCGGGTCCTATGGCGGCATCGTCTTCAATGCGATTTCCCTCACCTTTGGCATCCTGTTCGCCATGCTCTTTATCTATAAAACGGGCATGATCAAGGTGACAGACAAGCTGCGCACGGGGGTCATCATGGCAACGGCAGGGATTGCCCTGGTCTATTTGGTGAATATCATCCTCGGATTATTTGGCATCAATATGCCCTACCTCCACCAAGGCGGTGCCATCGGCATCGGCATCAGCGTCGTCATCATCGGCGTGGCAGCCTTCAACCTGTTGCTCGACTTCGATAATTTCGACAAAGGCGAACAATATGGTGCCCCGGCTTATATGGAGTGGTACCTCGGCATGGGCTTGCTGATAACACTGGTATGGCTTTATATCGAGCTGCTTAGGTTATTGTCCATTTTGAGCAGTAGGGATTAATTCGGCCATTAAACTAAAGGTCTAAAAAACGGCGGCGGCACCATAAGGATGTCGCCGCCGTTTTTTTTACACCTCGCACAGCCTTTTGCGCAGTAACGATAAAATTCACCCACCTGCACTTTGGTTTTCCAGATTTTGATGGATATTTGATGCTTCTGATTCAAACAAAACAAAAACAATCGGTGGCTGGCTGGAATGTTCGTGAAACAAAGACCCTTTCCCCATTCCCCACTCATTGACAACCATGAGAAAACCCAATGCTCGTAAAGACCTACGCCAGCGCCGTCCATGGCGTTGATGCACAAACCATTACCGTAGAAGTAAACGCAGGCGGGCAGCCTCCAACCCAAGGCCCTTGGTACTTCCTCGTCGGCCTCCCCGATAACAGCGTGAAGGAAGGCTTCCAGCGGATAGAGTCTGCCATGAAGAGCAGCCAGTACCAGATGCTGCGCATGAAAATGGTGGTCAACCTCGCCCCCGCCGACATCCGCAAGGAAGGCTCTTCCTATGACTTGCCCATTGCCATAGGCATACTGGCTGCCCAAGAGCAAATCAACAACTCGGAATTGGACAAGTACATCATGATGGGCGAGCTGTCGCTCGATGGCAGCCTGCGTCCCATCAAGGGGGCGCTTCCCATCGCCATACAGGCACGGGTGGAGAAGTTCAAGGGCATCATATTGCCGAAGCAAAATGCACGGGAGGCCGCCATCGTGAACAACCTCGACGTCTATGGCGTGAACAACCTGCTCGAAGCCGTTGACTTCCTCAATGGTCGAAAGACACTGGAACCTACCGTGGTGGATACCCGTGAGGAGTTCGCCCTGAACCAAGAAGTGTTCAATGTGGATTTTTCCGATGTAAAAGGCCAGGACAACGTGAAGCGGGCGCTCGAAATCGCCGCTGCGGGTGGCCACAATGCCATCCTCATTGGGCCACCGGGCGCAGGAAAGACCATGCTCGCCCGGCGCATGCCGACCATCTTGCCACAACTGACGCTGTTCGAGGCATTGGAAACCACCAAGATTCACTCCGTTGCTGGGGTACTTCCACCAGAGGCGTCCCTGATTTCCAACCGGCCTTTCCGCTCGCCACACCATACCATCAGCGATGTGGCGCTCGTGGGCGGCGGTTCCAACCCGATGCCGGGCGAGATTTCCTTGGCGCACAATGGCGTGCTATTTCTGGACGAATTGCCGGAGTTCAAACGCTCGGTGTTGGAGGTGTTGCGCCAGCCGATGGAGGAGCGCAGGGTGACGATTTCGAGGGCAAAAGTCAGCATTGACTACCCTGCCAATTTCATGCTTGTGGCCAGCATGAACCCTTGCCCCTGCGGCTATTACAACCACCCCACCAAGGACTGCGTCTGCGGTCCCGCCGTGGTGAAGCGCTACCTGAGCAAAATCAGTGGGCCGTTGCTCGACCGTATTGACCTTCACGTGGAGGTGACGCCTGTTTCTTATGAGGAATTGGCCAAGTACGATGCCCCCGCCCGTACCAGCAAGGAGATTGCCGATGGCGTGGTGAAGGCCCGTCAGATTCAAGCCGAGCGTTTCAAGGAATATAAAGGTGTGTTTTGCAACGCACAGATGCCGAGCCGCCTTGTGCGGGAGGTCTGCCAACTGAACCAAGCTGGCACAGCCCTGCTGAAAAAGGCAATGGAAGTGCAAAAACTGTCGGCACGTGCCTACGACCGCATCCTGAAGGTGGCCCGCACCAGCGCCGATTTGGTGGGAAGCCCCGATATTAAAATCGAGCATATTGCCGAAGCCATCCAATACCGAAGCCTTGACAAGGAGGGCTGGGCCGGGTGATGCTTATAGCCCACTCACTTAAAGCCCAGAACTAATCAAGAAGGTCGTTGCAAAAGCAACAATGGCGTACAACTCCGGGAACACGGCCAGCACCATCGTCCTGCCGAACACATCGTAGCCAGCGCCGATGCCCGCAATGCCATTGGCACAGACCCGGCCCTGTTGGATGGCCGAAATCAGGCAGACCAGCCCAAGGATGAAGCCCGCCGCCAGAATGGCCATGCCCTGCAACACGGTCATGTTTTCCGTGATCACACCACTGCTATTGACGATGAAAAATCCGGCGAAGCCGTACAGGCCCTGCGTACCCGGCAAGGCACTCAGCAGCATGTAGTTACCGAAGGCGGCATCGTTTTTCTTCAATGCTCCGATGGTGGCGTTGCCGCCAATCGAAACGCCGATGGCACTGCCAACACCTGAGAGGCCGACCATGAGGCCGAGGCCGACGTAGGCTAGAATTAATGCGGTTGTCATGTTGAAAGGTTTAGTTCTGAATGTTTTCGGGTTCTGGGGTTAGGTTCCCTACGGGAATGACAAAGGTTTTCGAGTTTTCGGAGTTAGCTATAACTGACGCTTTAAGGTATCCAGATACTTTATCATCAATGCTCTGTGCCAGCCAATCACGAATCACCAATCAAGAATCACCATCACGTTCGTTTCCCAAAAGGCCTGTAAGCCTTTCCGCCTCCGGCGAAACCTGCGTTTTTATAAAACTCCACGAAGGTCAAGCGCAAGGGGTGTACGAAGGAGCCAAGGCAGGCGATAAGCAAGTTGGCCGCATGGCCGACCACGAGCAGCAGCACAAACAGCACGGGGCCGATATAAGGCACGCCCATCATCCGTAGCGAAACATCGTTGATGACGAAGCCGAGTATGGCCCCCGAAATGCCCAGCGCAAAGAGGCGGATATAACTCAACAGGTCGCCGAAAAAACCCGTGATGCCGTATAGCTCCCAAAGTCCCTTTCCCAGCCGCCCGAAGAGGCCAGCATCGGGGTCGTTGAAGAGCATGATGACACCCACCCCCAACCACGCTATCCAAGTGGAGAACGGGGAAGCTAATTTCAGTACGGTAATGTCCACAATACTGAGCAGGATGATAATCCAGCCGATGGGTTTCAATGCATATTTCGCCCCAAATTGCCTGGTATTGTTGGCAGCTTGCAGGCCAAGGCCGAACAGGATTTGCACCAGGCCAAGCACAAGGGCAAAATTGAAGGCTTGGTTGCTGTTCAGCATGAAATTCCGCACCGAGCCGAGCCAAGCAAACCGGTCTTCGAGTAAATTCAGGCCGAAGAAGGTACCAGTAATTGTCCCCAAAATAATGGTCGCCAAGCCAAGCCACTGCACCAAGGTCACAACGGAGCGGATTTCCGGTTTTGCCCGCCGCTTGTACAGTGTCGCACTGAGCAAAAGCACGATGCCATAGCCCGCATCGCCGAGGCAGAAACCAAAGAACATCATAAAGAAAGGTGCAAAGAACGGCGTCAGGTCAAGCTCGGCATAGGATGGCAGGGCGAATAGCTTTCCGATGGGTTCAAAAAGGCTAACGTAGCGATTATTATGGAGCAAAACGGGTGGCTCGTCCTTTGGGCTTGGCTTTTCTGCGTGGCAAACGATGTCCATTTTTCCGCAAAAAGCCATCAACTCCGCCTCCTTCGTTTCTGGCACGAAGCCTTCCAGGAGCATGATTTTCTCATCGGCTTCGAGGGCGGTGTGGCCTTGTACATCGGCCAGTTCCTTGGCTTCTTCAATCTCCCACAGCGATTTTTCCAAGGCAGGCAGGTGTTGCGCAGCATGGCGGTCGAGTTGGTCATTGGCTGTTTCAATCATCGCCTCCAATGCCGTCCTTTTTTCCAAAAGTTCCGGCAGCGAAAAGTCAGGGTCAGGCAGCTTTTCGGCAATTATTTCCACGGGTTCGCCCTTGCGGGCAAACACGATGAAATAACAGTCCGGCGGGTCGTTCTTGATGATTTCGAGGGTGTATTTTTCTTGCCACTCCGGCTTGAATTTCTTTTCCGGGCAAATGAAGAAGTGCAGGTCGAGGCCAGCTTCCTGCTCCAATTGAGCTACCATGGCAGGCGAGAAATCGCCCCAAGGCTCCATCTGTCCTATTTCCTTGTTCAGAGTGGCCAACTCACGGCGGGTGCGCTCCAGTTGTTCGTTCAGGTCGAGTACCGACCTTACCACGGCAAGGCCATCCAGGTCGTTGGCAATTGCTACTTCTTCGGCCTTCACTTTTCTGTGCTTTAGCTGCGCCATGATATTGCTCACCTCCTTGTGCATCAGCTTCATGCGCCCCGCCTCCTGCGTCGGGTCGGTGCTGCGGGGCTGCACGTGCAATACGCCTACTTCCCGCACCCCTGTCAGGAAGTCCTCATAGTCCAGATGGTGGACGAGGAAGGCATATTTTTTCATCGGTACTACCATGTTGCCGCTTCGGTTTGTTGTTGCCGGTTTTTCAGGATTTTCTGCGCCGATTTGGCCAGGTTCTCTTCGTCTTCCATGAATCGTTTTATCTTCAAAATGGCCGACTCGTAGGCTGGTATCTGGTTCTTTTCATAGAGGTTCACCTTCTGCGTGGCCTTTTTGCGGGCTTTTTCCAAAAGCTGCATCCGGCGGATGGCCACCTGCTTTTCAATACCGATGCGGGCCAATTTTATCAAGACCTCAATGCCGTCCATGAACCAGTGTGGCTGGTTGAAAAAGCTGAACTCTTTCACTTCAAAATCCACCTCCTTCAACAAGGGCGTGCTCACCCCCGCTATTTTCTTCGCCCCCATTTGCACCCCGCAGACATCCACCAACGAGGGGTCGAACTCTGCCCAAAGCCTCGCCATGGTCTCATACTCCGCAATGAAGCCATGCTGCTCCGTCTCTAATTGTCGGATTTCATGCCGAGCCTTCTTCACCTCCGTGCGTAGCGCTGCCTCCTTGTTTTTCAACACTGGTAGCGCCCGCTGGCGGGTCTTCAGTTGCTTGTTCAGCTCCTGAAGCGAGGTTTTGTTGTATTGAAATTTGATGGACATTCATTCGTAACTGGTGATTGGTGATTGGTGATTGGTGACTGCTTCCCCAATCACCAATCACCAGTCACTAATCACTTCTATTTCCAGTACTTCTCCACAAACTCCTTCTTCACCGCTACTTCGGCGGGGGAGAAATGCTTGGCGAACAGCGTCCAGGCCGTATCGAGCATTTCTGTGGTGCCGATGTTCACGTCAATGGCAAGGAGTTTATCAGAATAAGCTTTTGCAAAATCCAGCGTCCGCTTGTCGTACTCCGTCAGGTCGAAGCCGTTTTCCAGCTTGGTGCGGGCGTTGGCGGCGTCGGCGTAGAGGCGGATGGCAGCGTTCATCACCTGCGGGTGGTCTTCCCGGGTCTTTTTGCCGATGACCAACTGCTTCAAGCGTGACAAGCTGCGGAACGGGTCAATGATGACCTTGCCGATTTCCGTGTCACGGCGCAGGAAGAGCTGCCCCTCGGTGATATAGCCCGTGTTGTCGGGGATGGCGTGGGTGATGTCGCCGCCGGAGAGCGTCGTCACGGCGATGATGGTGATGGAGCCGCCGTCGGCGAACTGAACAGCTTTTTCATACAGCCTCGCCAAGTCACTGTACAGCGAGCCGGGCATACTGTCCTTCGACGGGATTTGGTCCATCCTGTTGGACACGATACTGAGTGCGTCAGCGTATAGCGTCATGTCGGTCAGCAGTACGAGCACTTTTTCCTTTTTGTCAACGGCGAAATACTCGGCGGCGGTAAGGGCCATGTCGGGCACGAGCAGGCGCTCCACGGGAGGGTCTTCTGTCGTGTTCACGAAGCTGATAATGCGGTGCAAGGCCCCGGCGTTTTCAAAAATATCCTTGAAAAACAAATAGTCGTCGTTGGTGAGGCCCATGCCGCCAAGGATGATTTTATCGGCCTCAGCCCTGAGCGCCACCATTGCCATTACCTGATTGAACGGCTGGTCGGGGTCGGCGAAAAAGGGGATTTTTTGCCCTGTCACCAATGAGTTGTTCAGGTCAATGCCCGCAATGCCCGTGGCGATGAGTTCCGAGGGCTGCTTGCGCCGCACGGGGTTCACCGACGGGCCGCCAATGTCCCGCTCCTCGCCCTCGATTTTTGGGCCGCCGTCAATCGGGTCGCCGTAGGCGTTGAAAAAACGCCCAGCCAGTTCGTCACCCACCTTGAGGGTTGGCGGCTTGCCCGCAAAGACGACCTCGGCATTGGTGCGGATGCCTTCTGTGCCGGAGAACACTTGCAGGGTCACGTTGTCGCCGACGATTTTCACCACCTGCGCCGGGCGGCCATCCACGAGGGCCAGTTCTTCGTAGCCCACATCCGTCGCCTTCAAGGTACAGGTGGCCTTGGTGATTTGACCAATCTTGGTATAAATGCGCTGAAGAGCCTTTGTTTCCATGATAAAAGGTTGTTCTTTTGTTTTAAGGGGGTTTATTTTTTGATTTAAGATATAAGATAGACGATTTTAGATTTAGATTTGGGGAGGTTGAACCTTATTTCACAAGGGTTTCAGTGGTGTTAAATCGAAATTATATTATTGCCAATCCTCCATAAATCTTAAATCTCACGTCTCATATCTTAAATCAAACTAAATCACCACCTCACCCCACTGCCGTCCGCTCCGTCACCATCTCCATCAACTCATGGCGGTAACGCTGAAAGGCTTCCGACCCATGGGGCGAATAGTTCATCTGGCGCAGCTTGTCTATGATTGTTTTATAAAAAGGCTGCACTTCCTCAAAGCCGTCGAAATGCAGCGGGGTGTCAATGATTTCGAGTAGCAAGTCCACCATGTAGCGCTGGCGCTGTAGCGGGGTGCGGGCGTCAATAGCATCAAAAGCATCCTGTTGCAGCAGCACGGCGTCCACGATTTCCGATTTCCAGAAAGTGAGGTGGTAGTCCACCGATACGCTGTCGTCGCCGAGGATGTTGATTTGCTCGGCGGCCTCCTTGCCCCGTATCATGATGTTCTTGAGGCGGTTCACCTGCCCTGTCCATTCGGGCGAGATGGCCTCGGCCAAGGTTTTTTGCAGCTCTGGGTATTCGAGGTATTTCGAGTAGCTGTCAATGGGGTCAATGGCCGGGTAGCGTTTGCTGTCGGCCCGCTGCTGTGAGAGGGCGTAAAAGCAGCGGGTCGCTTTTTTGGTCGCCTCGGTAACGGGTTCCTTCAGGTTGCCACCTGCGGGCGACACTGTACCAATGAAGGTGATGGACCCCGTTTTCCCATTGTTCAGGTACACATAGCCCGCACGGGCGTAAAAATTGGAGACAATGGCAGGCAAGTCCATCGGGAAGGCATCGGGCCCGGGGAGTTCCTCCATCCGGTTCGACATTTCCCGCAGGGCCTGTGCCCAGCGGCTGGTCGAGTCGGCGAGCATGAGCACCTTGTGGCCCATTGAGCGGTAGTATTCGGCGATGGTCATGGCCGAGTAAACAGACGCTTCCCTTGCGGCCACGGGCATGTTGGAGGTATTGGCAATGATGGTGGTGCGCTCCATGAGCTTGCGGCCCGTCCAGGGGTCGTCGAGTTCGGGGAACTCGGTGAAAAGCTCCACCACCTCGTTGGCCCGTTCGCCGCAGGCGGCCATGATGACGATGTCGGCCTCGGCTTGCTTTGAAATGGCCTGCTGCATCACCGTTTTGCCGCTACCGAATGGGCCAGGGATAAAGCCAGTACCACCTTCAACGATGGGGTTCAGGGTATCAATGATGCGGACGCCCGTTTCCAAAAGCTTGAAAGGCCGGGGCTTGTTTCGGTATGCTTTGACGGCTTTTTTCACGGGCCAGCGTTGCGTCATCGTCACGCTGATTTGCTCACCGTTTTTATCCACGAGCATGGCAATGGTTTCGTTAGTGGTGTATTGTCCTGCTTCTGCAATGGACTTCACGGTAAACTGACCTTCCAATTTAAAAGGCACCATGATGCGGTGCGCAATGCCGTTTTCGTCCACCTCGCCGAGCCAATCGCCAGCAATGACAGTGTCGCCGGGCTTGGCCAAAGGCTCGAAATCCCATTTCTTTTTGGCATCAAGGGTGTCGGTGTATTCGCCCCTTTTCAGAAACACGCCCGACATGGTATCGAGGTTGTTGAGCAGGCCGTCGTAGTTGCGGGAGAGCAGGCCAGGGCCGAGGCTCACTTCGAGCATGTGGCCAGTGAATTCAACGGTCGAACCGGGTCGCAGTCCCCTTGTGCTTTCAAAGACTTGCACATAAGCCAACCCACCTGACGCCTTGATGACCTCCGCCATCAGCCGAACGCCGTTGTGGACGATGTAGCAAATCTCGTTTTGGGCAAATGGCCCTTCCACCTGCACGATGACGAGGTTGGCGATGATGCCGGAGACCTTGCCGGTGGTGATGTTTTCGGTTGTGGTGCTCATACTTTCATTGGCTTCAAGAGGCGACGCCATTTTAGAAAGGTGTCACTTCTATTCGTTTTATCACACGCTGAACTCCTTTGGGAATTCAAGGCTATGTTCCATGGACTCGATTTTTTGCTTGAAAATGCCCCTACCCTGTGCAGGGTCGAGCATGGCCCAGCGCTCGTAGCTAATTAGCTTGAGCAGGAAGCCCAAAATCTTGTCAATGGTGAAATAATTAAAGGTATTTAGGTCTTCGAGGTAGTCCCATTTGAGGTGGGCAATGTCCCGCTCCTGCTCCACGATGTCGGGTTGCTCTTCAATTTTCAGCAGCCGCTCGATGTACGGGTATTCATTGGCGAGGCCAAAATCAAGGGCGTGGCGCTTATTGATGGCGTCTGTCACGTCGTTCCGCCCTACGAGTTGGCCACTGAGCGAGAGGCCGTGCCTGCGGGCGCTGATAGCCGTGAGCAGGTTCTTAACATCTTGGTCGAAGGTGAACCACTCGTTCAGGAATCCTTGGGTTCTTGCCTGTACGTATTCATAATAGAGCTTTGCCAATTGGTTCTCCCAACTCATGCTGCTCACGATGGGCGACCCTTCTCGGTAGGCATTTGCGAAGACGGGCAAATAACTTGGCAAGCCCACACTTAGGTCATCAAGGCCCTGCATCATTTGTTCTTCAGAATAATTGCCCATGATGTCCCAAGGCTCGTTTTTCTTCTGGAGCAGGTTGAGCAGGTTCAGGTTGTCGAAACGGAGAAACAGTATTTCTACCAACTTGAAATCGTCGGGATGCAGGTGCTCCCTTAGTTCTTCCTTGAAGTAGGCGACCTTGAGGTTGACCTTCCCTTGGTCAATCACGATGTCGGGCAGGCTAGCGACGAGGTAGTGGTATTCCCGTTTCGTTTTCATTTATTGCCGAATAAAAGTTCTACCGTTTTGGGCCGCAGGTATTCCTTGAACAAGGTGTCGAAATCATTTTCAGCAAAGGACACCACATAGCTGCCATCGGCTGGGCCGATGCGGAAACCGTTTCCGAGCCGTTTGCTGAACTGTAGTTCCAGCCCCTTGTCCAATAGCGACTTGACGGAAGTGGTCAAGTAGTTGTCCATTTGTGACTGCGCATTTTCTGGCAAAATCAGGGCAAGGTCGGTTTGGCTATGGCCGTTCTGGCTCCAGTTTCGCACGGCTATTTCAATGATTTCCTTCATAAAATCCTGGTCGCTGACAGCATTGGCGAGTGGCACGCTGCTGGCCTTTAAAGTAATCATAGCGGCCACCTCCTGTTTGAGCGAACTGATAGCTTGCCTTGCTGCAAGTTGGATTTCAGCTTGGACGTTTGCCCGGAGTTCTTCCGAAGCCCGCTTTGCCTGTTCGTTGATATGGTAAGCCTTTTCTTCGGCCTCCTTGACCAACGCCGCTGCTTTTTCATGAGCCTCGGCCAGTAGCTTGGCTGCCTCTTTGTTGGCCTTTACGACCCCTTCTTCGTAGATTTTCTTTGTGAGCAACTGAACTTTGTTTTCCATGGCGGATGGTTGATGCTGTGGCTGCATTTTTTACTGTGAGGGTAAAGGTATCCACCCCATGAACTGGTGAATAAGATTTTTATCACTACCTCAATTGATTTATTTCAAGTAAAAACAAGAAGGGAAAACAACCTCAATTGGCTTGGTTACTTGGGCTTTTCGAGGTTATTTTATTTAAAAAAGGGTAGCTGAAAACCACTACCAAGATGAGCGCAACGCCCCCATAAAAGCCCGGAGAAAGCTCTTTCTGCTCGCCGAGGATGAGCCAAGCGAGGAAGATACCGTAAACGGGTTCGAGGTTCACGGTAAGGTTGGATGCAAAAGCGGTGATATGCTTCATGGCCCGAAGGGCAAGTACCCAGGTCAGGGTGGTACAGAGCAACGAAAGCAGCAGGAGCAGGACAAAGTCTTTTGCCGTAGGCAACAAGGCAGCACTGGGTTCGGCATAGAAAAAAAACGGCAGTACGGCACTCAGGAACAGCCATGCGCTCGACATTTCTATAAAGGTGATGGGCAGTGGTTCTGCATTGTCAATCCATTTTTTGTTCAGGGTGCTGAACACGGCGGCCAGCAGGCTGGACAGCAACCCTACCGCAACGCCAAGGTGCATCTTTACGTCCACGTTCTGGACGATGAGCGCCATGCCCGGTATAATGAGCGCACCCAGCAGCAATTCTCGCCAGTTCATTTTTTTGCGGAGCAAAAACGGCTCAATGAGCGAGGTGAAAAAGGCGCAGGTCGCCATGCAAACGAGCGTGATACTGGCATTGGAGAGTTTTATGGCCCCATAGAAGGCAATCCAGTGCAATCCCGTAAGCACGCCCACAACGGCGTATTGCCCGATGCTGCGGCGGGTCATCTTGCGGAAGGTAAGGCCGTTGCGCAGCAACAAAAGCACGCTGATGCTGGTAATGAGCACCCGCCACCAAACCAGCGACAGCGCTGACAATTGAATCAGGTCGCCGAGAATGGCCGTGAAGCCCCAAAGGAACACGGCAAGATGAAGTTCGAGATAGGCACGGGTCTGTGACACTAGATTGCGGATTAGGCTCCCTTCGGGAATGACAATGGATTGCGGATTGCCACCAATATGCCGTAACCCATTTTGCGAAGGCGCAAAAGAACAAAAAAAGCAAACGATTGTTGGTGGTGTCTGTTGCGCCAATGACCTTTGCGGCTATAGGCTTGTTTTGGCTTGCGCAATATTTCACCATAAAAACAAAATAAATGGCACTCAATGCAGGGGACAAAGCGCCCGATTTCAAACTTTACAACACAGAAAAGGCCCAAGTGTCGCTAGGCGACTATGCCGGTAGGAACCTCGTTATCTTGTTCTTCCCGCAATCCTTCACGGGCGTTTGCACCAAGGAGCTTTGTAGCACTCGGGACGACATCGCCTTCTACCAGAACGTAGGCGCCGATGTGGTGGCCGTGTCGGTGGACTCCATTTTCACGCTTGGCAAATTCAAAGAGGAACAAAAACTGAACTTCCCCTTGTTGTCGGACTTCAACAAGGAAATGTCAACAGCCTACGATGCTATTTACGATGACTGGATTCTGGGCATGAAGGGCGTCAGCAAGCGCTCGGCCTTCGTGGTGGATAAAAATGGAATAATTCGCTACGCAGAAGTTTTGGAAAGTGCGGGAGATTTGCCGAACTTTGACGCCATAAAAGCGACACTTCAAGAAATTGGAAACTGAGAAATTGAGAAATCAGGGGCAGGAACCTAAAATTTCTGAATTTCGTAATTTCAAAATTTCCACTAATAGCCATGCCATACAACCCATTTTTTGAGGAGGACTTAGACGTACTCATCGAAGAGGAAGTGACCGACGACACCGGAACGGGAGAGTTGTCTCAACTAATTGTCTATAATGACGAGCACAACACATTTGAATGGGTCATCCAATGCTTCGAGGAGGTTTTGAAGCATAGCAACGAACAGGCCGAACAGTTGTCCGTCATCATCCACACCAAGGGCAAGGCGACCGTGAAAACGGCACCACTCAAAGAGCTTCGCCCAAAAAAAGATGCTTTGGTGGACCGTGGCCTTTCGGCAGTCATCGAGAACTAGGAACTGCTGAAGCAATGTTGCGACAGGCCGCATATTGCGACATTGGTTTCATCACTTGTACCTGAGATTTCCAACCCAACGGGCAAAGAGAATTTTTTCTTTGCCCGTTTTTCATAAAGCCTACCATGCCAATCTACTGGCTGAATGATGACAAGCACCAATTCCCGCCTGCTGACCATGCATCGGAGGAGGGCGTGCTTGCCGTCGGTGGCGACCTTTCGCCAGAGCGGTTGCTGACTGCCTACTCATTGGGGATTTTCCCTTGGTTCAACGAAGGCGACCCGATTACCTGGTGGTCGCCCGACCCACGCATGGTGCTTTTCCCCTCCGAATTGAAGGTCTCGAAAAGCATGAGGCCCTATTTCAACCAAGGCAAGTACACCGTCAGCGTTGACCAAAACTTTGAAGGCGTGATGCGCAACTGCCAGCAGCCCCGAGGCATGAATGGCGGCACCTGGATTACCGAAGTCATGGTGGAAGCCTATGTGCGCTTGCACGAACTGGGCTATGCCCACTCTGTTGAGGTGTGGCAGGGCGACGACATGGTGGGTGGGCTATACGGGGTGGTATGGGGAAAATGCTTTTTTGGCGAGAGCATGTTCACCCGTTTGAGCA
The DNA here is from genome assembly GCA_022841745.1 of Saprospiraceae bacterium. Lineage (GTDB taxonomy): Bacteria > Bacteroidota > Bacteroidia > Chitinophagales > Saprospiraceae > UBA6168. The sequence continues at coordinate 49,092 of JALHQW010000036.1, forward strand.
ATGCCTCGAAGTTTGGCTTTATATATATGGTGAAAATATTGGAGGCACTTGGGTTCTGGTTGGTTGATTGCCAGCAAGCGACTTCCCACCTTCAAAGCTTGGGCGCAAGGCCCATCCACAGGGCTGATTTCTTGAAAATAATGGAACGGAATCGGACGCAAAACACCCTCCGTGGCCATTGGGGCGACTTGTCCAATGCCCTAAAGCCCATGGTGATGCCTTTTGCTGGGACAGAAACACCTTTTTTATCAAGAAAAAAATCAAATTCTTTTACTGGAAAACAGGTATGAATGCCTACCTTTGCACCGCTTTTCAAAAAGGGGGCCGCAAGGCCGCAAAATATGATTCCGATGCATCGCAATATACTTAGTTTTATTTTCCTCTTTTGCTTCTCCGTTTTTGCATTCTCCCAAGCCAACCACGAGCAACCTACTGGCGAACAACCCGCCCAAACAGAGGCTGGCCAACCCGGTGCCATTGACGGTGGTGCAGAACAGGGCGATGCACAGGGACAAGAGGCTGGCAACAGTGATGACCACGACGCAGGCTGCGGCCCACAAGAAGAACATGAGTTCAACCCCGGCGCAACGGCCTTCCACCACATCGCCGACCAGAACATCTACAGCATCGGCCCTTGGAGCTTGCCGCTCCGCTGCATCCTTTACGCCCCTGAGCACGGCTGGTCTTGTTTTTCCTCCGCAAAATTCCATGCAGATTATCACGGTAACGGCCATGAGGCCATAGATAAATATGTGTTGGTGGACGGTATGGTACACCGCATCAACGACCCTAGCTTCCCCGATGGCGAAGTGGAAGTCGGCCACCACCCCTACTGGCAAAAAGTGAAGCAGGATGATGGCAAAGAAAAAGACGTGCCTTTCATCTGCTACCAAGCCAAACTATATCCCGCTGAAGCCCGAAGCACTGCCGATGGTGGGCTGTTCGGCGGTGGCATCACGTCGTTCTACGATTTTTCATTGACGAAGAACGTCGTCTCCATGATGCTCATCTTGGCCCTGCTTTCATGGGCATTCCTTTCCGTTGCGAAAGCGTATAAAAACCGTGATGGCCAAGCCCCAAAAGGGTTGCAGGGCTTCATCGAGCCTATTTTCATCTTCATACAGGACGAAGTGGCAAAGCCGTTCCTCGGCCACAAATGGGAGAAGTACCTGCCGTTCTTGATGGCGCTGTTCTTCTTTATCCTGGGTTTGAACCTGTTCGGTCAAATTCCCTTCCTTGGCGGCTCAAACGTGACTGGCAACCTCGGCGTGACAATGGTCTTGGCCCTCATCACCTTCTTCGTGGTCAACCTTAGCGGCAACAAACACTACTGGGAGCACATCTTTTGGATGCCCGGTGTACCTGCTTGGGTAAAGACCATCTTGACCCCGGTTGAAGTCCTCGGCGTGTTCATCAAGCCTATGACCTTGATGCTCCGTCTTTTTGCGAACATCACCGCTGGCCACATGGTAATGGTGATTTTCGTGGGCCTCATCTTCGTGTTCAGCAAGAGCGGCGAGAACGCTGGTGCTGGCTACGGGACGGCCGTTGGTTCCACCATCCTCACCCTGTTCATGATGAGCATCGAGTTGTTGGTGGCCTTCATTCAGGCATTCGTGTTCACCATCCTGACTGCCTCCTATATTGGAGCAGCCACGGAGGAGGCGCACCATTAATGGCTTCACGGCTTCATTGTCAAATGGCTTCATTGTTTCCCCGCATAGCGACAACCATGAAGCCATTAAGCCATGAAACAGTGAAACAATGAATTTCTTAACCTTTAAATATTTCGAATTATGGGTGGTTCAATCGCCGCTATCGGAATGGGTCTCGCAGTAATCGGTGCCGGCATCGGCATCGGCCAAATCGGTGGCAAAGCAATGGAAGCCATTGCTCGTCAGCCGGAGGCAGTTGGTGACATCCGTGCAAACATGATCTTGACTGCGGCCCTCGTTGAGGGTGCTGCGCTCATCGCCATCGTGGTAGCATTCCTTGTTGCTTAATTACAGCGACCTACAGAAAAGGCAGCCTACGGCGACGGTTGGTCGCTGGGGCTGCCGATTTTAAGTTGGCAGTTAGACGGTTGGCAGGTTTTGTCCCGAATACTCGGGATTGCAGTGAAGACAGGGCCAAGTCCAAAAGCCAGTTTCATCGTAAGAAATAACAAATCATCATGATTTTCCTTATAGATTTTACACCTATCAAGCCGGACTTCGGCCTCATTTTCTGGACGACCGTCATCTTCCTCATTTTCTGGTTGATGATTGGCAAGTTCGCTTTCCGCCCCATCGCCCAAGCCTTGAAAAAGCGGGAATCAGACATTCAAGGCTCGCTCGACGAAGCCAAGCGGGTGCGCCAAGAAATGGCCAACCTCAAATCTGAAAACGAAGCCCTGCTGATTCAAGCCCGTGAGGAGCGTGCCCAGATTTTGAAGGAAGCCAAGGACGCTGGCACCAAAATCGTGGAAGAAGCCAAGACCAAGGCCAAGGAGGAAGCCCAAAAAATCGTGGCTTCAGCCAAGGAACAAATCGAAAACCAGAAAATGGCCGCCATCACCGACCTGAAGAACCAGGTAGGCGCCATCTCCCTCGAAATTGCCGAGAAGGTTATCCGCAAGGAACTCCGTGGCAATGCCGAGCAAGAGGCTTTCGTGAATGGTTTGGTGAAAGATATCAAGCTCAATTAGTAACTGGTGATTGGTGATTAGTGAATGGAATCGGCTTTTACGCTCCAATCACCAATCACCAATCACTAATCACCGACAAAATGAGTGCTCAAAGAATAGCATCGAGGTACGCCAAGTCGCTGATTGACCTTTCCCGGGAGAAGGGCAAGCTCGAACGGGTATTGGAAGACGTGGAGTCGTTCCGCCAAGTGGCCAAGAACAGGGATTTTGCGCTGCTGCTGAAAAGCCCAGTGGTGAAAGCCGATACCAAGGAGCGAATTTTCAACCAGCTTTTTGGAGGCAAATACGACGAAATTACGCTTGCCTTCCTGCGCATATTGCTGCGCAAAGGCCGAGAGGCGCTTTTGATAGAAATCGCCAACGAATTTGACCTACAGTACAAGGTCATCAAGCACATCACCACCGTGAAGTTGACGACGGCGGTCAAGCTTAGCGATGAGGCTGTCAAGGCCATCCATGCAAAACTGCTGGCCAGCAACACTACCGACCAGAACGTGGAACTTACGACCGAAGTTGACCCCGACATCATCGGCGGTTTTGTCATCGAATTTGGCGACAGGCTCTACGACGCCAGTGTGGCGCACAAGCTGGAGCAAATGAAAAAGAACTTCAAAGGCAACCTTTATATATCGCAAATCATGGCTTAAAATAAGGATTAAAGGATTGAAGGATTGAAGGATTGAAGGGTTAAAAATGCCCTTTCCTTCAATCCTTCAATCCTTTAGTCCTTCAATCCTTCAAAAAAAATGATTGACGTAAAACCTGACGAAATATCGGCGATACTCAAGCAGCAACTCAGCGGCTTCAACTCCGCCACCGAACTGGAAGAAGTAGGCTCAGTACTCCAAGTAGGTGACGGTATCGCCCGTGTGTATGGCCTGAACAAAGCACAGGCTGGTGAACTGGTCGAGTTCGAAACGGGCGTTCAGGCCGTGGTGCTCAACCTTGAAGAAGACAACGTGGGCGTCGTGCTCATGGGTTCTGGCGACAGTATCCGGGAAGGCTCTACCGTGCGCCGCACGGGCCGCATCGCCTCTATCGAGGTAGGTGAGGAGTTCGTGGGCAGGGTTGTGAACCCGCTCGGACAACCCATTGACGGTAAAGGCCCAATCGGCGGCAAGAAGTACGAGATGCCATTGGAGCGCAAAGCACCGGGCGTTATCTATCGCCAGCCAGTGAACGAGCCGCTGCAAACGGGCATCAAGGCCATTGACTCCATGATTCCCATTGGCCGTGGCCAGCGGGAACTCATCATTGGCGACCGCCAGACTGGCAAGACGGCCATCGCCATTGATACAATCATCAACCAGAAGGAGTTTTACGACCGGGGCGAGCCAGTTTATTGCATCTATGTTGCCTCTGGCCAAAAGTCTTCTACGGTAGCAAACGTAGCGAAGACGCTGGCAGATGCTGGCGCAATGGCTTACACTGTCATCGTTTCTGCCTCGGCTTCCGACCCTGCGCCGCTGATTTTCTACGCCCCCTACGCAGGTGCTTGCATCGGCGAGTACTTCCGTGACACGGGCCGCCCAGCACTCATCATTTACGATGACCTCTCCAAGCAGGCCGTTGCCTATCGTGAGGTATCGCTGCTGCTCCGCCGCCCACCGGGACGTGAGGCTTACCCAGGTGATATCTTCTACCTGCACAGCCGCCTCTTGGAGCGTGCCGCCAAGATCATCAACAACGACGCCATTGCGCAGAACATGAACGACCTGCCGCCGAGCCTCAAGGACGCTGGCATCGTGAAGGGCGGTGGCTCGCTGACGGCGCTCCCCATCATCGAGACACAGGCTGGTGACGTTTCGGCCTATATCCCGACAAACGTTATCTCCATCACCGATGGCCAGATCTTCCTCGAAACCAACCTGTTCAACGCAGGTATCCGCCCGGCCATCAACGTGGGTATCTCCGTGAGCCGGGTAGGTGGTTCGGCGCAGATCAAGTCCATGAAGAAGGTATCTGGTACGCTGAAGATTGACCAAGCGCAGTACCGAGAGCTGGAGGCTTTCTCCAAGTTCGGTTCCGACCTCGACGCTTCGACCGTAGCCGTGCTCGAAAAGGGCAAGCGCAACGTGGAAATCCTGAAGCAGCCACAGTACTCCCCAGTATCGGTGGAAAAGCAGGTAGCCATGATTTACCTCGGCACCAAGGGCTTGGTGAAGGAGGTTCCAGTAGCTAAAATGAAGGAGTTTGAAGAAATTTTCCTCCTCAAATTGGAGCAGTTCCACCCAGCCGTATTGGAAGACTTCCGCAAAGGCGGCCTCAGCAACGAGTCACTGGCTATTGTTGAAAAACTGGCTGGTGAATTGGTACAGCAATACAAGAAGTAATTCGTGATTCGTGATTCGTGATTGGTATCCCCATTCACGAATCACAAATCACCATTCACGAATCACCAAGAATGGCAAACCTAAAAGCAGTACGGGAGCGCATCACTTCCGTTCAAAATACGCAGCAGATTACCAAGGCCATGAAAATGGTTTCGGCTGCCAAATTGCGCAGGGCGCAGCAGGCCATCCAACAAATGCGCCCGTTTGCGGAGAAGCAAAATGAGATGCTGCGCAATATCCTGTCGAACCTCGGCGGGCAGGCCAGCACTTCCTTTGGCGTGGAAAGGCAGATAAAGAAGGCATGCATGGTGGTAGTGACCTCCAATCGGGGCCTTTGTGGTGCATTCAACACAAATGTCACCAAATCTGCCATTGTCACCATCGAGGAGAAATATGCAGAGGTGCTACGTGAAGGCCAGCTCACCATCATCCCCATCGGCAAGAAAGGGTACGATGTGCTGCGCAAGCGGTATCCTAAAGCCAACTTCATCCGTGATTACGTTGAACTGTTTAGCGACCTCAGCTTTGAGCATGTGGCACAGGTTTCTCAGCGCCTGATGGATGAATTTGAAGCAGGCGGCTACGACCATATCTCTGTTTCTTTTGGTCGCTTCCGCAATGCCGCTACCCAGTTCCCTGAAACGGACCAGTGGCTGCCGGTGCCAAAAATGGAAGTCGCCGAGAGTGGTCCCAAGGCCGATTATGTGTTCGAGCCGGACATGGATGGTTTGTTGAAAGAGCTCGTTCCGAGCATCCTCCAGACTACTTTCCAGAAATACCTCCTCGACACCCATGCCTCCGAGCACGGCGCCCGTATGACGGCCATGGACAAGGCAACAGAGAATGCCAACGAGATGTTGAAAGACTTGAAACTGATGTACAACAAGGCCCGCCAAGAGGCCATCACTGGCGAAATCCTCGAAATCGTGGGGGGTGCGGCGGCTTTGGAAAGTGCGTAATTGATTGTTTTCAAGATTCAAAAGGGCTTGGATGCAACTGCATCCAAGCCCTTTTTTATTCCTGCTCAACAAGGTTCAATCCAACCCCTGCCTTATTCCCTTCTCCACCGCTGGCACACCCCGTACCATCCATTGCGGCATTGGTTTGTCCATCAAAAAATGGTCGAAGAACTGGCTCATGCGCAGTTGGAAGTCCTTGCGGTTTTGCAATTTGACGGGCCAGTGCGGTTCGTCATTGTAGTTCAGCATCCAAGCGGGCTTGCCGAGGCGACGCAGCGCCGTAAAGTATTCTATGCCCTGGTACCAAGGCACGTGGCCGTCGGCATCGTTGTGCATGATAAGCACGGGCGTGTTCACTTTATCCATCGAAAACAAGGGCGAGTTCTCCATGTAGCGCATCGGGTACTCCCAAATCGTACCGCCAATGCGGCTCTGTGTGTGTTCGTATTGGAACATTCGGCTGAGGCCCGTCTGCCAGCGGATACCGCCGTAGGCCGAGAACATGTTCACCACGGGGGCACCGCTTTCGGCACATTTGAAGATATTGGTTTTAGTCAGCAAATGGGCCACTTGATAGCCACCCCAACTATGCCCTTGCACGCCGATGCGGCCCTTGTCCACAAAGCCTTTTTCCGTCAGGGAGGTAACACCAGAAACCACGGCGTTCAAACAGCTCTCGCCGGGGTAGCCCGTACGATAGACGATGTCTGGGTTGAAAACGAGGTAACCCCGGCTCGCATAGTACGAGTAGTTGATGCTGCTGCGCAAGGGGTAAGGTGCCCGGTATTGGTGCAGTTCATCGCTGCTGCGCTCGTAGAAATTGACAATCATCGGGTACTGCTTCTTGGGGTCGAAGTCGGCGGGCTTGACCAATAGCCCTTGTAGGCGTTGTCCGTCCAAGGATGTCCACTCATAAGGCTCAATGCTGCCCCATTTATAATCCGACTGCTGGGGGTTGGCATTGCTCACTTTTCGGGGCTTTTGCAGGGTGAAATCACTGTACAGCAAGTCGGGAAAGGTCTGGAAGTTTTCCTTGGTGAAAAGGAGCTTGTCGGCATCCTTTGCCTTCTGCGGCGAAGTGGAGTAGGCAAAAGCCTCGTTCACCAATTGAATTGGCTGCCCTGCGCCGAGCATCAGCAGGGCATAGCCCTCAGCCTTTGTTTTTTCATCAAAAACATGCAGGAAAAGGCGCTGTCCCGGCTCCACGTAGCGCTCTTCAGGGTCGAGGCGTAGGAAGCGGTACTTGGTTCGGTTGGCCCGGCCATTGGTCAGGTTGATAGGCTGGGTCTTCCCGTTGGGATCCAATTGCCAAATATCGTAGCGGTCGTTCACCAATAGGCTGGAGCAAACCCCATTCGAGTCGGCGACCCAAGTAGCGAAGCCATAGCTGGAGGGATGGTCTGGCACATCGTTGAGTTCGTCATAAAAAGCGGTCGGGCGGTTGCTGGTCAGGCGGCGCAACTCGCTGGTTTTCAAAGAGTAAGCAAACCAAGCACTGTCCACTTCATTGTACCAAAAAGCAAAACTGCCATCGGGTGAGAGCCGTGGGTTGCCCCGCAGGGCCTTGGTCACGAGTTTGCGGCTGCCCGTGGTTTCGTCCACGAGCCACACATCCTTGCGTCCCTCCCCTTCCCATGAAAGCTGCTTGAGGTAAGGCTGGTCGTTCAGGCCGAGAGCCACGCTGCCCTTGCGGTCGGGTGCATAGACCATATCTGGCAAATCGGTATAGGAGAGTGGCACGAACTTGTCCTGCGCAATATGCCAGACCACATCATAGGCACGCTTGCGCTCCTGCTCCACGAGGGTTTTCTGGTTGGTGTGCAGCCGCCCATCGGTGTAGGTCCAAACCTCCACGTTGACGATTTCGTCCTCCAGCAGGGTGGTGTCCTGCAAAATGGGCGGTGGGGCGACACCGAAATAGAGTTTCGAACCATCCTTGCTGAAAACGGGCGCTGCATTCTCGCTCACCCGCCATGCCTTGGGCAGGTACTTCGCCGTGGAATCAGCGACGAGTTTAGCCTTTTCCATCCCTTCTTCCCAATAACAGAGGCCGAAGGGCGGCACCTGCGCCTTGGTGGTATCGAGGTTGGCCAAAAAAGCCAACTGCGTTCCTTTCTCGTTGAAAATCAACTGCTTATAATCGCCTTTTTGTTGCCACAACGGGCGCAATTGCCGCAAGGCACAGTTGAAAACATAGACGCCTTCGAGCAGCGACGAGTCGGGGGTGCCGCATGTATTGATGAGGATGCGCCCGCCTGCCTTGGCCAGCTTGTAGTCCCGCACGAAATGGATGGTATCCGTCCGTTGCGAAGCCAATTGGAACAGCACGAGCTTGGAGCCATTGTCCTTGCCCTCTTTTTTTTCTTTTTTCTTCTTGGTTTTTTCCTTCGGCAAATCGGGCTTCTCCGTTTTGATGGAATCCTGTTTGACTGCCGTGGTATCCGCTTTTTCTTCCTTCGGCTTGAACGGCTCCAACTGATACGCCAGCCATCCATCCCATTCTTCGGGCATGGCGAAGGACTTCACATCGGGTATTTTCTTCAAGCTGCCAGAGCCAAGGTGCAGGATGCCGAGCGAGTCCTTGGCCAGGTCTTCCTTTTTCACCTTGCGGCGGCGCTGGGCTTTGAGGGTGTCCTCCAACGGCTTTATTTTAAAGGCAAGAAACTGATTATCGGCAGAAAACGCTGGACTTTCACCACGTTGGTAGGTGCGGGTATTGCCTTTAACGGCATCCCAAACGAGCAAGCGACCGTCGCCTTCCTCGGCCTTAAGGGTGTAGGCCACCCAAGTGCCATCGTTGGAGATTTTGGCCGACTGTACTTGGTTCCAGCGCACGAGGTCGGCGGGTTCGAGCTGTTTCTTGATAGAAACGGGGGTAGTTGGGGCTTGGGTAGGTGCTTGGGCAAACAGGTTGGCCCAAGAAAACAGGATGAAAAACAATGCTATCTTTAACCGCATACTTCAAATGATTGGATGAGGCGTGAAGATAGAAATTGCCGCCATGTAACTTTTATTGCTTTCCAAATTATTGCTTAAAAATGGTCATGAAAAATATTGCTTGCCTACTGCTCCTGCCCCTGTTCGCCACTGCACAAGATGGCAACCTCGTGTTAAATCCCGGCTTCGAAAAACTGCTACCAAACGCCCCACTCCAGCCGTGTTCTTATATCCAAAACGGCGAATCGTTCGATAAATCTGTGGCCAACTGGACGACCTATCGAAGCATGACGCCTGATCTAATTGACTGGAAATCAGATAAGTACGGCGATTGTTTCTTCCCTAAACCTCATGGTGGCGACCGTGCAGTGGGCATCATCACCTATCATCCTGGTCATGATACGGGTCGCCCTGGTGACTTTCACGAAATCATCCAAGGCCAACTCCGAATGCCGCTCATCTATGGCAAAAAATACCGAATTGAAATGTATGTACACCTGTCCGAGGCAACAGCTTTGCACCATTTGCAGAGCATCTATGGTGAAAAACGGGACATCCGCCCAACGGCTGCAGGCAACCTGGGCGTACTGTTTACTTATGACAAGAACCATTATGTGGACAGGGACGACAAACCGCAGTTCGTGGTAAAGGAACCCATCATCACGGCCAAGGATGAATGGAAGCTCATCAGCGGCACCTTTACCGCTGACCGGGAGCACATGAATTTTTTCATCGGCAATTTTTCCAAGGATGATGAAACACCAACCACCCTTCAGAACTCAACGCAAATAGACAGTTTCAACCTGCGGCAAAACAATGGCGTGGACAAGATAAAACGGGTAGCCTATTACCTCATTGACGACATCCGCATCGTGCCAGCCGATGCACCCCCACCGCCAGACATTTCAACAGTCTTGAAAACAAAAAAATCTTATACCTTCCGCAACGTGAACTTTGAGACAGGCAAGTGGAACCTGCTACCGCCCGCTCTGCCAGAATTGGACAACCTCACCGCTTTTTTGAAGGAAAACCCAACTGTTAAGGTCGAAATCGGTGGCCATACCGACGATGTGGGCGACGATACAGCCAATCAATTGCTTTCGCAAAACCGGGCGGAGGCCGTAGTTAACTACCTGATTTCCAAAGGCATAGCCAACAAACGCATTACCCACAAAGGCTATGGCGAGGGTCAGCCCATCGCACCGAACAGTTCCGCAGCTGGCCGCTTGCAGAACCGAAGGGTCGAGTGCAAGGTGTTGTGAATCTAATTGTGAAAAACAGGCGCTTGTCCGCTCATAAGGTTCGGAAAAGGCAACCCAACCATTGTACCTTATCCGTCGTATTTTGGATAGGGGCATGAAATTGGTGCTTGCCTTTGTATTTTTGTAGCCAACATATCCCAGTGAAACTTTGTTGGTGACTTATAAAATCCTTGAAATGAAATTGTTCCGGTTTGGATGTCTTGCCCTTTTGCTGTCGGGGCTGTTTGGATGCCAGAAATACGATGAATTCGAGAAGGCGGACTTTGAGTCGGAAGGTGCCGAGTTTGCCATCCCATTGGGGAAATCCCGGGTCTCCATCCAAGAGTTGCTCGAAAACTTCGATGCCTACAATTATGTCGAGGTGGACTCCACGGGCCTCATCCATTTTGTTTATGAAGATGAAGTGTTTTCGCAAAGCGCTGATGAGTTTTTTCATAGAATAGACTCGGTGCTCCTGCCCCTTATCCCACTTGATTCTTCTTATTTCACCATTGATTTCGATACCCTGAGCGACGAGGTTAAGATTGATGTGGCCCGCTATAAAAGTGGCCTTGTCAATGCGCTAATCTATTCAGAATACGAAGGCTTGATAAACTTCTCCCTGACCGTTCATGAAGCGGTCAAGAATGGCCAACCCCTAACTATACAGTTTCAGGTTATGTCACCTATCGGGGTTATATTCGAGGGCGTACCGCTGCCGCAAGGCAATATCAGCACCGCCGTGCCAGTGGAAGGTTACGAACTTAGGCCCGTTGATGGTAAAGTGCATATCGAATATGCCGCCCTTACAGCATCTGGCGACACACTGCAACTCGAACCCAACCATGTTGCGTTCGAAAATGTCAATATCCAGTTCTCCTACTTCGAGGGCTACTTCGGCAATACCAAGTTCGAGGGCGAACGGGACAGCGTGAGCATTGACTTCTTCCAGGATTGGGAGCAAAGCAATGTTCATTTTGAGAACCCCAGCATCAAGCTCGACATCCAAAATTCTTTTGGCATCCCTACCCGCTCCGACATCAAGGTATTCGATGCTTTGACCACTAATGGCCCAAGCATCCCAATCGAAAGCGATTTCATCAATAATGGTGTGATTGACTTTGCCTATCCAACCTTGGCGGAGGTGGGCCAGTCAAAAAACACGATGCTAACCATGAGTGCCGACAACTCCAATGTCAAAGACTTGCTCAGCGCAAAACCCGTCGGCATTGACTACCAAGTGGATGCTATTGCCAACCCCGCCAATGACCTTAACTTAAAGGGGTTCATCACGGACTCTAGTTTTTACAGCGTCAGTATGCTATTCGACATCCCCCTCCATGGCAGGGCCAGCGGCTTTGACGCCGTGGATTCGTTCGACATTGATTTCAGCGATTACGATGTACTCAAGGAGGTCGAATTCAAATTGGTCGCTGATAACAATATGCCCATTGGCATTGCTACCCAGGGCTATTTTCTGGATTCAACCGGGGTCGTGCTCGATTCGCTGTTCGATTCCATTGGCTACCCCATAGAAGGAGCCCCAGTTGATGCCAACGGCATTGTGACCGGAAAACAGACCACCGTAACTTTCGTCAACTTCGACGCCGTCCGATTTGATGGTATCCGAAAAGCCACAAAGCTGGAAATCCATGCGCTGTTGGCCACCACCGACAACGGCCAGACCAACGTCAAAATATTTTCCGACCAAGACGTTGAGATAAGGATGGGGATGAAAGTGAAGTTGTAGGGTTTGAGGATTTGGTACTCGAATCCTCAATTCCTCGCATCTTTGCACCTTCTTCAATACTTAGAAAGGTGTGGGAGGGGAGAGAAAAAATTTCATTTTTCCTCTCCCCTCCCACATTTTGAGGTGTTTTTTTTGGTGAAAATTGGAAATTTTTACCAAAAAAGCACCTCTTGCTAAGTAGTAGCAATCCTTCGTATCCTCATGCAATCCGCTTATATCGTTGACGCCATCCGCACCCCCGTTGCAAATTTTCAAGGAAACCTTTCCACCGTTCGGGCCGATGATTTGGCCGCCCATGCCATTGCAGCACTCGTGGCTCGCCACCCGGGTATCCCGACCGATGCTTATGCCGACGTGATTCTTGGCTGCGCCAACCAAGCGGGCGAGGACAACCGCAACGTTGCCCGCATGGCAGCACTGCTGGCGGGGCTGCCCGTAAGCGTGCCGGGTGAGACCGTCAACCGGCTTTGCGCCAGCGGCATGGCCGCCGTGGTGCAGGCGAGCCGAGCCATCCGTTGCGGCGAAGGCGACCTGTTCATCGCTGGCGGCGTGGAGCACATGACCCGTGGGCCGTGGGTAATTTCCAAGACCTCCCAAGCCTTCGGTCGCGATGCCGAGATGCACGACAGCAGCTTCGGCTGGCGCTTCATCAACCCTCGCATGAAGTCACTCTATGGCGTGGACAGCATGGGCAACACCGCCGAAAACCTTGCGGAACAACATAAAATAAGCCGGGAAGACCAAGATGCTTTTGCGCTGCGTTCGCAGCAAAAAGCGGCCAAGGCGCAAGCCAACGGAAGGCTGGCCGAAGAGATAAGCCCCGTGGCAATTCCCCAGCGAAAGGGCGACCCCATCCTTTTTTCCGAAGATGAATTCATCAAACCAAGCACTACGATGGAGGTGCTCGCAAAACTTCGACCTGCCTTCAAGAAACTGGAAGACGGCGGCACCGTGACGGCGGGCAACGCCTCCGGCCTCAACGATGGTGCTGCCGCAATGCTCCTGGCCTCCGAAGCCGCCGTAAAACAATTTGACCTAAAACCCCTCGCCCGCATCGTAAGCACGGGCGTGGCGGGCGTGGAGCCTCGCATTATGGGCATTGGGCCAGTGCCGGCCAGCCAGATGGCGCTCGACCGGGCCGGCCTCTCCCTCGCCGACATGGACATCATCGAACTGAACGAAGCTTTTGCGGCGCAAGCCCTTGCCTGTACCCGTACCTGGGGCATCCCCGACGACGACCCTCGGCTGAACCCCAACGGCGGGGCCATTGCCATTGGCCACCCACTTGGCATGTCGGGCACCCGCCTGTTGCAGACTGCCGCCATTGAATTGCATAAGCAGGGAAAACGCTATGCCCTGGCAACGATGTGCATTGGCGTGGGACAGGGATATGCGGTGGTGTTGGAGCGGGTTTAAGTCTTAAACGTTCCACCAGTAAGTCAGCTTCACCACCAGTGCCCGGTTGCGCACGGCACCAAAATCTGAGGTATAGTTGTTGGTATAAACCACGAACAGGTCGGAGGCCGGGCTGTAGCGCCATTGCAGCCGCAGGTTGAGGTTTACGTTCTCCGTCTGGCTGTTGTACTGCACGAAATTGGTAAGGTAGAGTTTGTTGGTCACCGTCACGTCTATACGGGGGCCGATGAGCCAGATGTCGTGCTTCGAGTTTTTGAGTGCCTCCGGCAAACGGTCGTCTGCTTCAAATTCAATGCGGTTGAGTTGAGCCGCCAGGTTTACGGCCACATAGGGCTGGAAACGGTAGCCCATTTCGCCCCCCAAGCGCAACCTCGTGCCATCGGCCAGGTAGCCACCATACCGCCCACTGAACGCCCATGTGAAGCGGCTCTGCGGCTTGGAGTTGATATCGCCCCCGAAGCTGTTCCACTTATGTACGGTACCCTGTGCCAACGTGTCGGTGGGGTTCACGGGGTTCACGGGGTCGAATGGGCGCTGGAGTTCCCAGTAGTTGTAGGCCGTCCAGAAAGTCACCTCGGTGCGGTTGAGCAAGGTGAATTTGTAAAACAGCACAGGCTCGCTTTCGATGTAGCGCATGTTTTCATCGAAAATAAACTCCACCTTCACCCTTGGGCCGTGGCTCAATAGCCAACTTGATTTTGGGAAAAACAGCCGCTCGCCCGTCATCAATGCCCGGTTGAAGCCGTTGCGGGGCACGAACCCCGTTTCTGCCCGGAAGTTTTTACCCACGTTTTCAAACTGACCATTGAATGCCCAATGCTTGGCAGTATAGGCCAGGTTGCCCGCCAAGATGGCGTTGTCGTCGCTCACCCCAGGACTGATTGATTTCAGGTAGAGCGCCTTCCCTGCCCAAAGGTTGTTTTGCGAAGCAAGATTGTATTCCAAGCCGAGGTTGCGGTTGTACTCCCGTATGGCGTCGGTGTCCGTCACCTTGTCGTAGTCGAACGTGTGCTTGTTCACGAGAATGCCAGAAATGAACGAACGGGCCGCCACCCGCCGCTGCACCGACAATACGCTGAAATTCTGTTCTGGCGTAAAAAGGCTGTCCCTATCGGTGAAGCTGCCCGCCTGCATGGTCATGGCGCCAAGTCGCCAGTTTTTATTGGGCTTGCCGCTTAGGCGAGCGCCGTATTTGATAGGGGCTTGCAGCCCGATTCGGCGGGAGAAAAAAGGCCGGATGGACGAGTAGCCGAAATTGCCGAAGATGTCCGCATTTTCGAGGAAAAACTGCCGCCGCTCCGGGAAGAACAGCTCGAAACGGTCGAGGTTAACCTGTTGCACGTCCACCTCAACTTGCGAGAAATCGGGGTTAACCGTCAGGTCGAGGCTGAGGGAAGAGGTGAGCGAAACCTTGGCATCCACGCCCACTTCCTTACGGTATTGGGTGTCGCCGTTTTTTTCAATATCCTTGCTCACGCCGCCGAGCGCATACGGTATCACGGACAGGTTCGGGCCGACGGCGGGCGGCGCTTCGTCCCATACGAGCACGCCCGTGTAGGCGAGCGAGGAAGTTGGGAACTGTCGGGGAATGGGTGCCCAAGCCGATTTTTCGGTGGTTTTCAGGTCGTTCCGGCTGAAATTGATGCCCCATTGCTTGATTCCTTGCTTGTAGCGCAGCGTCTTGAAAGGGATGGCGATTTCGAGCACCCAACGGTCGTCACTGGCCTTCACCGCCGACCACCAGCGGCTCTCCCAACTGAGGTCAGCCTTGCCGCCGTCGAACAGGATGCCGTCCCAGGGCGCCCCTTCGGCATTTGCCCCGAAGGTGAAGCCGTTCGTCTGGTCATCGAAGGGGTCGAGGAAGAAGATGAAATTGTCGTTCTTCAGGAAGTTCCAGTCCCGCCGCAGCGACTCCACCATCCAAGGCCCAGGGGCAAGGTCGTGGTTCACCGCCAGCAGATAGACGAACTGGTCGTCATACAGCATCCGCACCTCGGTGCGCACGGCTGCCCGGCCCGTGTCCATTGGCAATACTTGGTAAAAATCCGTGGCCAACTCGGCCTGCTGCCAAGCGGGGTCGCTGCCGTCGCCGTCCACGGTGATGGCCGTCGTTGTTCGGTGGATGTGGTAGTTGATGGCGGCGTTTTTCTTTTGGGAAAAGACGGTGGTGCTGATGGTGAGCAGCAGGAGTGGGAGGATGGACTTGGTAGTGGTCACAGACAAGCTAAGATTTTGGGGTGAATGTAGGGTAAAATTGAGCAGCAAACCTACAACCATTCAAATTCCCTGTTCCAAATTCATATTTTATACTTCGCTAAGTCTATTGATACATTCTTCCCACTGTAAGGTTGCTGTAGCAAGAACTTTCCTTCTCGTTTATTAATTACAATGTGCCAGTACATTCTTCCATCCTTTTCTGTTGTCCATAAATATTGGATAAAAGGCTCAAAGTCAGAATATGGAATTAAAAAGGTGCTATCGGAAGAGCCGCATCCTAAAGATATATAAGATGTTGGAAATTCTGATAAAAAATCTTTTTGATGTGGGTGGAAAGCGAACCAATATTTTTCGTTTTGACCTGACATGTGAGTTTTTGAAATAGCACAAATTAGACCAATCGAACTATTTTTGGTTTTGTAAGAAATTCTAGATTGCTTAATTAAATTAATCTTTAAGTTGTTTTGAACCTTAATTAAACATTCCTCATGGAAAGAAACGGGAGTTGTTTTATCTTCATTCGGCTTTCTCCTCTTTTTTTCTTTTGGGCTATCCTCTTCTGTGATTTCATCAATTTCATCAAGTTGCAAATCTTTTGATGTTTCAAAAATCAATTCAATTAATCTGTCAATCCTGGTATATTCTCTTGGTTTTAATAGTTCATTTATCTGCTGAATTGTTTTAGCGTCGTTTAAAGTTTCTTTTAAGCCAAGCAGTTTTAACAATGAATCAGTGCTGATAAGTCTAATATCCCATGCGTGTCTCGACCCTCTAATTTGTGCTTCTAAATCCCCAGTGTCTTGCCTACCTACGATTATCAAAATTGAAGAACGAAGTTTGTCGAGTCTGCTATCATTTGACAGCTTATTTCGATATTCAGCAATTATATCAAGGTTGATTCTATAGGCATCGGTAGTTTTAACTTCCACCACTATTCGATGGCCATCTTTGGATGTCCAAATCCCGTCAAAGCCAATATCATTTTGCTTGCCCCTATAAAGGCCGTGTTCAACCTCAAAGCCTAACCTTACTCCAATTTGATTGATAATGTCTTGGAGGGCAAAACCACTATCATCAAACTTATCAGAAAGGCAATTATCCGCAAATCGACTCAGAAGTTTTGAGGGAACCTGTTCAAGCAACTCTCTGAACTCTGTCGAAGTGGCATTACTATCTTTGAGTTTGCCATCACCTGCAAAAGACAGAATTTGAGAAAGGCTTTTTATATCAAAGGTGTCTTTACTTTTTGTCCATAACTCGGTAATACTACTCATTTTTAGAATATTTGAAATAGGTAATTAATCGTGATAGAATGGTCTGATTAGGGATTCGTCTGTCAAAATCTTAAACTTCCAGCAATATACTATAACTGTAAATACCTCCCCGCCTTAAAATCCTCCTCTGCCTCCAAAGCCCTTTCAATCAACTCCTGTTTTGTCATTGGCTTTAAACTGGCCTCATATTTTTTCACGAAATCATCTTCTTCCACGCTGTCGCTAAGCCCAAGCAACCGTTTGATGCCCTTCAAAACCCATTCTTCTTCCACTTCGGCGATTTTCTGAATGATTTTGATTTTTTCCAATTGAATATCCATGACTGTTGATTTTCAACAAAAATAGATTTTTTTTACCTCAATGCCTAAAATGCCTCACCCCCGTCATCACCATCCGCATCCCATTGGCATCGCAATAATCCACGCTGTCCTGGTCTTTGATGGAGCCACCGGGGTGTATGACGGCGTCAATGCCCTCACCGTGGGCGATTTCCACGCAGTCGGGGAAGGGGAAGAAGGCATCGCTGGCCATGACGGCACCCTGTAGGTCAAAGCCGAACGACTTGGCCTTGTGTATTGCCTGCCGCAGGGCGTCCACCCGATTGGGTTGACCGCAGCCCATGCCGATGAGCTGGCGGTCTTTCACGAGGGCGATGCCGTTGGATTTCAGGTGCTTGACGCAGGTGCTGGCGAAGAGCAAGTCACCGATTTCAGCGGCTGTTGGAGCGAACTTGGTGACTTGTTTCAGGTCGGCGGGCGTCTCGCCTTTCAGGTCGGTGTCCTGTTCCACGACGCCGTTCAGCAGGCTGCGGAAGGAGCGAGACTGCACGTAGAAATCCTTGATTTTCAGTAGGATGCGGTTCTTTTTGGAGGATAAGTGAGCCAAGGCATCGGCCTCGAAGCCGGGTGCAATCAGCACCTCGTAGAACAGTTGGTCAATCTCCTGGGCCGTTGCCAAGTCCACCGTTTTGTTGCAAACAAAAATGCCGCCGAAGGCACTCACGTTGTCGCAGGCGAGGGCGGCTTTCCATGCCTCCACGAGCGTCGGGCGGGAGGCCACTCCGCAGGCGTTGGTATGCTTCAGGATGGCGAACGTCGGCTCGCTCTGCTGGAACTCCCGCATGAGTTGTACGGCGGCGTCCACGTCCACAAGGTTGTTGTAGCTTAGGGTCTTGCCGTTCAGTACTTCGAACATTTCCGCCAGGTTGCCATAGAAAACGCCAGACTGGTGCGGGTTTTCGCCGTAGCGCAGTACCTCGCTCTGGTGGATGCTGTGCTTGAACAACAGCTCGCCACTGCCCCGGTTGAAGTAGTTGAAAATGGCCGTGTCGTAGTTACTCGACACTTTGAAGCCCCGACGAGCGAGTTCTTGCCGGTCTTCGAGGTCAGTGGAGCCGTCTTTTTGCTGCAAGCAATCCAAAATGAAGCCGTACTCGTCCTTTGATGGCACCACGGCCACGTCGCCGAAGTTCTTCGAGGCTGCCCTGATGAGAGAGATGCCGCCGATGTCTATTTTTTCGATGATTTCGGCCTCGTCTTGTGTTTTTGCCACCGTCTCCTCGAAGGGGTACAAATCCACAATCACGAGGTCTATCTCTGGTATTTCGTACTTCCGCAACTGGGACTGGTGCGCTTCTTCCCGGATTGCCAAGATGCCGCCGAACACGTTGGGGTGCAGCGTCTTCACCCGCCCGTCGAGGATGGAGGGGTAGCCGGTCAGCGCTTCCACCGACTTCACGGGAACTCCAAGGCTTTCGATAAACGACTGTGTGCCGCCAGTAGAGTAGATGGTGACACCGTGCTTGTGCAGCTCATGGATGATGGGTTCGAGGCCGTCTTTGTAGAATACGGAGATAAGGGCGGAAGTGATTTTTTTCGTTTTCAAAGTATGATTACAAGTTTTATTGAAGCTCGAAAGCCTGATTTTTAAAAATTTATGGTTCGCTCAATCGGGCGGCAAAGGTAGCAGGTTCAGACAGCTTGCCAAATCCAAACACAGCGGTTTATTCGTTTGCTGTTGCTATACTTGACTATTCAGAAACCTGATTTATGGACTTATCTGGTTAGTCGAAAGGTTTTGCATCCGTTTACTTTGTGACCATGAAAGCAATTGATTTGAATACTGACAATTGCAACGCCTAAATCGCTAGACAGAAACGAAAACACGCTCAACCTTTTTTCCTCCTGGTTTTTGACTCCAGGTATAAGCTGTGAAAACTTTGGGACTATTTCATACAGGATTTCGATAGCCCGCTGGATACGCTCCCAGCGGGCTGTTTTTCTTTTAATCATTGGTCATTGAAGTCATTAGTCATTTTTGGGGAATCCAATGACTTCAATGGCCAATGACCCCCAATGACACCAGCTCTTCCCGCAACTTCTCAGATGAATGAAAATGGATGGATTCAATGCCCATCGCCCTGCCCGCCAGCACATTCCGGTGGTTGTCGTCAATGAACACGGCCTTTTCGGGGGCTACGTCGTAGCGGTCGAGCAGGATTTGGTAGAACTCCGGGAAAGGCTTGCGGGTCATTTCTACGCCACTCACCACGATGCCGTCGAACCAGTGTAGGAAATCGAACTTCTCCAAGGCGACGGGGAAGGTCTCTGCCGACCAGTTGGTGAGCGCATAGATGCGGTACTTGTTAGCGGCCTTCAGTTCCCTGAAAATCTGGACCGTACCCTCGATAGCGCCGCCCAACATCTCCTCCCATCGGCCATAATAGGCTTTTATCTCATCCTGCCATTCGGGATGCTCATCCAGCAGCAGGTCGGTGGCGGCCTGTAGGGAGCGGCCAGCGTCCTGCTCCTCGTTCCAGTGCGGGGTGCAGATATTGTCGTAGAAATATTTTTTGCGTTCGGGGTTGTTGGCAAAAATGGCGTCGAACACGTAGTCGGGGTTCCAGTCAATGAGGACGCCGCCGAGGTCAAAGATGATGGTATCCATTGTGAGGTATGAAGGTATGAGGTATGGAGGTCTGGGCGGGCGCAAATGTAGGACAAAAAAGGGCCGTACCAGTATTGGCACAGCCCAAATTGTCAGGTAATTTCTTAGCAAATGCGCTATCAGTTCGTTTCCACGTATTTCTTAAAATTGTCCAAAATCGCCTGCCAGCCCGCCTTCTGCATCTCCACGGGGTTCGTGCTTTCCGCATCGAAGGTTTCAAAGACGTGCGTCTTGCCATCCTCCATCTCGGTGAAATGCACTTCTACCTTTCGCCCATCGCTCATGGTGTATGCAATGATTTGATGCTCAACAACTTGGTCATAAACGCCGCCGAAATCAAAGCCGAAGCTGCCGTCTTTGGCTTCCATGCGAGAGCTGAAGGAGCCACCCGTGCGCAGGTCGTTTTCAGCACGGGGCGTATGCCAATCAGGCGAGGCGTTGTTCCACTGCATGATGTCTGCGGGGGTGGTCCATGCCTTCCAGGCCTTGGCGATTGGGGCTTCGATGAGGGCCTCCACGGAAACCACCGCCATGGCGTTTTCGTCGTCGGCAGCTTGGCGCATGACCTCGATGTCCAGTTTTTGCATTTTCATCATGGCGCCCATGGCTCGCTGTGAGCGAACCGGGTCGGGGTCGGCGAAGAGCTGGAACATCTCGATGGGCGTTATTTGCCACGAGACGCCGAACTTGTCCTTGAGCCACCCACATTGGCTCTCTTGGCCGCCGTTTGCAGTGAGCGCTGCCCAAAAAAGGTCAACCTCCGCTTGGTTTTCGCAGTTGACGACCAATGATACGGCCTCATTGAACGTATAGTCAGCGCCTTGCGGGTCGTCCATGGCCACGAAGTTTTGGCCAAAAAGGTTGAAATTGGCATACATCACCGTGCCTTCCGGGCCTGGGCCTTCGGCACCGTAGGGTATGTTCACGTTGATGGCCGAGTCGGGGAATGTTTTCACGTAAAAATCAATTGCCTCGTTGGCCTTGTACTGCTGCGCCCCGGTGAACAGGAACGAAGGCGTGAACATCGGCCCCATGTCGTCCGCATTGCGGATGGAGACCTGCCAAGTGAGGCCGTATTTGTCTTGCACCCAGCCGTACCAAGCGCTCCAATCTTGCTTGTCGAGGGGTATGAGCGCCGTGCCGCCTTCCGACAGTTTTTCCCAGACGGCATCCACTTCGGCCACGGTTTCCAGCAGTACGAAGATGGAAATAGAGGGGTTGAACTTGAAAATTGGGCCACCGTTCAAGGCGGTGAATTTTTGCCCGTTGAGCGAGAAGCCGACCGTCAACGCCTTTTCGCCTTGGCGAAAAATACCGTCCACTTGCGAGTTGGGGAAAATGGACGTGTAGAAATTGGCGGCCTCTTCGGCTTGGCCGTCGTACCAGAAGAAGGGAGTTATTTTTTGCATGATTGTTTTATTTTGAAAAGTGAATGCCCTTCGCTTTTGCAGAAAGGATAGGCTGAGGATGTTCATTTGGTCAATGTTTTCGAATCAAACCTTTTCATCGCAATTGAACATCCACTGCACCCCAAACTTATCGGTGCAACTACCATAGTATGCGCCCCAGAACATATCCTGCAACTCCATCTCCACCTTGCCGCCAGCAGATAGTTCATCGAAAAGCCGCTTGGTTTCCAGTTTTGTATCAGGCGATAGGCAGATGTAGTTGTTGTTGCCAAAAACGACCTTGAAGCCCATGCTCTCCACGGCATCAGTGCCCATGAGAAAGTGAGCGCCACCAAGGATGGGGAGCATGATGTGCATCACCAGGTCCTTATCGGCCTCAGCCATTGGCGGCTGGTCGGGTGTAGGCGGAACGCTCCTGAATCGCATGATTTCGCCAGCAAATTCGCTCTGGAAAACGGTCTTGTAGAAATTGAATGCCTCCTCCGTGTTGCCGGGGAAGTTGAGGTAAGTGCTTACGCTTGCCATGTTTTTTAATGATAAATGATGAATGATGAATGATGAATGATGAATCAAGCCTCTGCTAATTCCTTCACTTTGGCTAAGGCCACAGGGAAGGTCGTGTGGAAATATTCGGCGAAGTCGCAGCCCGTTTCCAATTCTACTGACAGCTCGGTGCCGCCGTCAGTGGAGCGAAGGAAATATTTTTCCTGTGCCCCGGCCCAGTCTTTGGTAAAGTCTTCCACGCCTTTGCTGACCTCGCCAAGATGCTCGAAAATCATGGTGTCGTTGGGCACCAGTTTGGCGATTCGGCTCGTCATGCCGCTGCTGCCGTCAGGCCCAAGGAACAAGATTTTACTGCCCTCCTGCCAGTCGCTCACAGCATGAGAGCCTACGTGGAAGACCGCCGTCCAGGCACGGTGGCTGGCGTCGTCCCAGCGCACTTGCCAGACCCGCTCCCTTGGGGCGTTGATGTTGGATGTGAAGGTGAGTTTTTCCATTTTAAGTGGTTTTATTTGAAAAATGAAATGCCATGTGCTGCCATAGCCACCTAGGTCAACCGTACTTTTTTAAACAAAAAACCTAACTTTGCTTAAAATTCATTGCCATGTTTGACGTAGGCCTTGAGGAAAATCTTTGGAACGAGCCGTCTTTGCCACTGCTCTTGGACCGTATCCACCACCGCTTGGACGACGAGCGACTGAAGCGTTCGGAATTTCGTTCATGGCTTACCGAAGATGCGAAAGCCGAGTTCATCAACGGCAGCATCGTCATGCACTCCCCGGCGGCGGATGACCACAATGAAGCAACTGGGCAACTCTACCGTGTTACGAGTCTTTACGCCGACTTTCATAAAATTGGCAAAGTCCGGGTCGAAAAAGCCCTCATCGGCATGACCCGCAACGATTATGAGCCGGATATTGCTTTTTGGCGAAAAGAAGTTGCCGACCGCTTCGAGGCAGGCATGAACGTTTACCCGATTCCTGATTTGGTTGTCGAAGTCCTTTCGCCTGGCAAGGAAAATATCAAAAGGGACACCGAGACCAAATTCCATGACTACGCTGCCCACCAGGTAAAAGAATACTGGATTATTGACCCCAAGAAAAAAACCGTTGAGCAGTACCTCCTTTCTGCCGACAACCCCTACACCTACGAGCTTTACAAAAAGGCCATCCTCACCGACAATATAGAAAGCAAGGTGATGGAAGGTTTTGCTATTCCGGTCAAAGCCATTTTTGAGGCGGATGCAAATTCAGCGGCTATTCAAATGCTTTTGGGCAAAGTCCATTGACCTTACCATTTTCACTTCTTCTTCGGCTTCGCCAAAGTCTCCGTCACCCGGAACTGCACTATCCGGGCAATCAAGTCCAGTGGCATGGGCTGGCTGAGCGGGAACTGCACAGAGCCTTTGCCCTGCTTGAACTTCGAGAGTTCCTCTTCGAACTGTGAATGCCCGGTCGGGGTGGCGTAAAAACCAATATGCCCCGCATAGCCCGCAAAATAGACCAACGGGTGGCCATTCAACTTGTAGGCGGGCATGGCGTAGGCGATGCACTCCACGGCATCGGGTGCTGCGGCCTTGATGGTCGAGCGCACTTGCTGCAAGACGGCTTGCGTCTCCGCCGGGAAACCAGCTATATATTCCCCAATGTTTTTTGCCTTTTCCATTGTTCAATCCTTTAATTTCACCAAGCACCGCACATTGTCGCCCTCATAGCTTTCAAGGCAATAACCCTGCGGGTCAATGCGTGGGTCGGTGAGCACCCTTTGAAAGCATTCGCCGATGGCCGGGATATGCTTCATAAATTCATGCACAGTCTCGCAAATGTAGCTGCCCTTTTTTATTGTGAATTTTCCTAAAGCGTATTTTTCTGCCTCACCCTCAGAAAGTTCTGCCGCTGCGGCCAAATAGCGTACAGTGCCCTGCTCCATCCAAGAGATGCCATAGTACCCCCGCTGCACAGAAAACGGCACGATGCCATGCAATTTTTCATGGGCAGCACCGACCCCATTCGGGAAGGAGGCTGCTTCTATAAACATGACCAATTTGTCGTTCTCCAAGATGGTTGTTTCCATTTTTTGTTTTAAAAATTTGATGATGCAAAGTTGATTCCTTCAAAAGCAATGCGAAAAGGGGAATTGCGACAAAGCAAGGGGGAATTATGACAAAACTTTTTGTTTATAAATAATTGTCAATTTCAAAACCAATTTTACCTTTGTCAGTGAAGCTTATTTGCTCCGCAATTTTAAAAAACAGAAACGATGACCGCTACTGAATTCCAAGAACTTGCCCTTGCCTTCCCCGGCACCGAAGCCGCCCCACACTTCGACCGCACGGCGTTCAAGGTGGTGAAACGGCGCATCTTCGCCTCGCTGCACGAGCCGAGCCAATCCGTCAATATCTGCCTCTCGCCAGTCGAGCAAGCGGAGTTTTGCGAAGTGGGCGGCCCCTGCGTTTTCCCCATCCCCAATAAATGGGGGCTGCAAGGTTGGACGACCTTTGAACTGAAGGAAGTAGCGGAGGAAGTGGTGCAGGCGGCGCTGGAAGCGGCGTATGGGGCGGTGATGGCGTCGAAGGGGAAGCGGTGAAATATCGGGGTCACCTCTTCGAAACAATTCTTGCGCCATTGGCCCAAGATTTCAAAGGTTCTGAATCTCGCACCACCAGTGCGAGATTTTTCCAAAACCATCTAATTTTCCATCATGAAAAACATCTCCATCCTCGTCCCAGAATCATCGGTCATGCAGGCCATCTGCGACCCACAGTACCTCTTCTCAGCGGTGAACAACTTCCTGCAAGCGGCGGGGAAGCCTGCCCTTTTTGACGTGAAACTGGTGGGCGCCACACGGGAGGTCAAGCTCGGCAACGGCCATTACTCGGTTCATGTTGAAAAAATGCTCAGCGAGGTGGAGCGCACCGACCTCATCTTCATCCCTGCCCTCTTCGGCGATTTTGGGGAGGCATTGCTGCGCAACAAAAACCTCGTGCCGTGGATTGTGGAGCAATACAACAAGGGTGCGGAGGTCGCTTCGCTCTGCGTCGGGGCTTTCCTGCTGGCGGACACGGGACTTTTGAACGGAAAGAAATGCTCGACGCATTGGCTGTTCAGCAACGAGTTCCGCCGCATGTTCCCCGAAGTGGAACTGGTGGATGGGCGCATCGTGACCGAGGAGGGCCGCATCTACTCCAGCGGCGGGGCGAACTCGTACTGGAACCTGCTGCTGCACCTGGTGGAGAAATACACCGACCGGGCCACGGCCATCCTCGCCGCCAAGTTTTTTGCCATTGACATCGGGCGGAGCAGCCAGTCGGCATTCGCCATTTTTCAAGGACAAAAAGTACATGCCGATGCCGAAATCAAGCAAGTACAGCAGCATATCGAGGAACATTTTGCGGAGAAGTTCACGATTGACGAACTGGCCGAGATGGTGGCGATGGGCCGCCGCAGTTTCGAGCGGCGCTTCAAGGCAGCCACCAACAACACAGTCATCGAGTACATCCAGCGGGTGAAGGTGGAGGCGGCCAAGCGCAGCTTCGAAATTAGCCGGAAGAACATCAATGAGGTGATGTACGACGTGGGCTATTCCGACACGAAGGCGTTTAGGGATGTGTTCAAGAAGGTGACTGGTCTCACGCCGGGAGAGTACCGTGGGCGATATTCAACGCAAGCAAGCCTGTCAATTTGATGCTAAAGCCTTTCCCTAAAACGCTGGTACATATAGGACGCTCCCAATAGCAACAACCCCAACGCAAGGAACAAGCCCGTCCGGCTTAGGATGGGCAGGTTCACCAAATCAAAGAAGAAAATCTTCACCAAGGTTACCGCAAACAGCACCATGCCTGCGACCCGCAAGGTTTGCGTTTTTTGTTTGAAACCAAGGCCAATGAGTAGAAAGGAATATAGGCCCCAAAGAATGCTGAACCCCTCCCGGTAAGGCAGTGGGCTACTTGGTTTGCCAATCGCCAAAAGCATGACCGTGACCAATTCGCTGCTCAATATTACCAGCAAAAGCAAGTGAAACAGCAAAGGCACATAAGGGCGATAGGGCTTGATATCTTCCAAGTTTTGAAGGATTTTGTGGATATGCCAATACAAATAACCGATTACCCCGAAACACAGGTACCTTACCAAGATGAACCAAGCCGTTGAGTTTGCTTTGTCTGTGATAAAAATACGGCGCAGCTCGTCCAGCGCCACCAAGTGGGTGGTAAGGAAAAGCAGGATGCCCATCAGCCCAGCCCACGCAATAAACCAATTCAAATTGGTGGACTTCCAGCGCCGGGAATTGACCTCGGCAGCCAGTGCCAGCGCCCCGAAAGTATAGGCGAACAGGCTAAGGTTCCTGAAAATCCGCACAGAGGCTTCTTGACCAAACATGCCGGAAGGTTGCGTGGCTTCCAATTCAAAAGCATGGTATATTTCATGGTAAAAAATAAGGTAGAGCATGACCACTGGCAAACATTTCAGCATGGTGCCCAAAAACGGGACTTCGTTGCGAAGCGTGGCTTCATTGGGCAAGAGGAATTTCTGATGCAGGAAATGCAGGCCAAACATGCCTCCCAGCAGCAATAGATTGGTCAAGAAAGCCAAGTTGAAAAGCGGTGCAAAGGCTGCTGGCTGGCTGGGATAATAGGTGCTCCTCCAATAGCTCGTCAGCACCACGCCAAGTATAAACAAGAGCAAATAGGCCATTACCTCGAACACGTTGTTTTGGATTTTCCTTGCAGCAAAAACCAGCACCAATACCTCTGCCATCCAGAGCAATAAAATGGCCTCGTACTCAAATTCAATCGGGATAGAAATGGTGACAAAGAACACCCCGATGGCTGTTAAAATGATAAAAGGCTGCTTGTCTTTAAATCTTTGCTGCACGGCATAGGCAGCCAAGAAATGTGGCATGGCGCAAAGCAGCGTGGCCAACCCAGCATAATTGCCAATAAAACTCGCCTCCGTGAGCGTCATTATAATGCCATAAAAAATAAGCGCTTGAATTATCAATATAACATAAGCACCTGCTCGAAGCGGGGTCTCCCGTCGCCAATGCCAGGCGAGGATAGCGCCATAAAATAGCACAATATTGATTAAAGCGAATATCCAAGTAATTGGTGAATCGCTCAGTTTGTTATATTGGGCAAATAACGACACAATGAATATAAACCAAGTGAGCATACAGGCGGTGTAAATCATGGAACGCCAATCCCTGCGGGCTGAAAGGGCCAATACGCCTATATTGATAAAGGTGATATAGCTAAAAAACAGGGTAAAATTCTCCGACCCTGTATTGACCAAAAACGGCACGGCATACGCACCCACCAAGCCCAATAAACCAATGATTTGGTGCTCATATTTACTGGCCACAATAATGGTGACTGCCGTCAAAAAACCCATCAACCAAAAGGCCATAAACAAACCAATAATGGGCGGTTGGAAAAACGTGCTGCCGATATAAGAAGTGAAATACAAGGTTGCCATGCCCCCACTGAACAGCACGGCACTATATGCCTCAAATTTTTTCCGAAGGTAAAAGGCGGTGCCTACCAATGCCAGCCCCGCCAAATAACCTGAAATTACCCGAACCACGGGCGGAAACAACCCACGGTCAATCGCATATTTCACAAACAGGCCCAAACCCAGCAATAGCACGGCGATGCCGATTTTGTTGACCAAGTTGCCGCCGACGTACTGTTCCCAATCGAAACGTGCTGCCTCTGGTTCAGGTGAGACGGGCGCTGACGGTTTGGAAGGTGGGGCTGGGGCTTGGGGTAAGTCCTGAACGGGTGGTGGAACGGGCACGGAAGGCTGTTCCTCCTCGCTTGTTCGGCGCTGGAAACCGGCAAGCTCCGTTTTCAATCGAAGGATTTCACCATGAAGCAAGCCCTGTTTTTGCAAAAGGGCATCCATTTGTTGCTGGAGGCGGGCAAGTTGTTCCTTGTCAGTCATGGAGCGGCGGGTTTTGTGTAAGGCGAAAGTATGGAAGATAGCGGCTTTAGGAAAAGATTTTGCTCACGCCAAAAACCTCGCCTTCAAATCCGGCGTAGGCAGCCAGCAAGCCTCCTTATTCCCAAACCAACGGTAGCGGTTACGGGCAATCCAATCATAAACCGCATTGCGGAGCGGCCTTGGAACAATGCGAAACACGGTCAGCAACGACCATGCCCCGCCCAATTTCCCAACAATTTGCAGCGGCACATCGGAACGGGTATATGCCCGGCCAGCATCCACCAAAACGACAGTGTTCAGCTCGTCGGTAGGCAGCTGGTGCTGTCGCAACAGCGCCTGCCCAGCCTCCGATTGCAACGAGGCAAAACGGAACTTCGCCCCGGGGTCGTGCTCGATGACCCACTGCACAGAGCTGTTGCAGAGATTACAGATGCCGTCGAAAAGCAAGATTGGATGCTGCTCGCCCTTTTGGGGGATATTTGATGCTGGATGCTGGATACTAGATGACATTGGTCGTTGATTATCAATATTTTAAAAAATCGTTCACGGCAATGATGGCATTGGCGAGGCGCTCTTCACCGATACCCCATACTTGGTTGAAAGGCAGGTTTTGCTCCCGCAATTCCTTTCGGTAGCGCTCCAGCAGTACATCCCGGTCGTTGGGGTTTTCCCGCTGGGGGTCGGGTGCCCAAGGTAGGTCGGGGAGGCAGAGCAGGTAGTGGTCGGGGAAGCGCTGTGAGTGCCATTGCTCGATTTTTTCATCGCAAAAACCAAAGCGCACCTGCGACCAAATTTTTATCACTTCCAAGCTAGTATCCAAGAAAACCAGGCCATTCTTCGCCTTTCCCGCCATTTCATCTTCCAAGGCCATTTGCCCACGGGCGATTTCAAGGAGGTCGTCAGCGACGTAAGGCCGACCAAGGTTTTCAAGGTACTGCCTCGCAAACTCAGGCACCCAGACCGTGCCGAAATTCGCCGCCAACTGCGCTGCGAGCGTCGTCTTGCCGGAGGATTCGGGGCCAGTGAGCACGATTTTTTTCATGGATTTGGTTGCCTATTTTGCGGCAAACTTAAAACAGCGAAAATGCAATCGGGTTGAAGTCATGCAAATTGCGAAAAAATGTGGTGCTTTGTCCTTGCGAAGCAAAGCCGCTTTTGCAGCCCTCAACTTCCCATCACCATGCATTTTTTCACTGGAACGCTGACTACCCTGTCCTTTCTCCTGCTCTGCGCCGCCATTGCGCTCAACGGGTTGGTAGCTGCCGTGTTCCTGCTCCGCAAAAATGCCAACAAACGGGCCGACCTCGTATTTGCAGCCCTGCTTTTCACCTACTCGCTCACGGCCTTGCACCATGTCTTCATCCTGAAGGGTGTCTATCAGGCGTTGCCAAACCTGACGGCACTGCCGCTTTACTTCACGCTGTCATTTGGCGTGTTGCTGTTCTATTCAGTGAAACTGAGGTTATTCCCCAAATACATATTCGTAGGTTCTGACCTGAAACATGCCATCCTTCCCTTCGGCCAGTTTGTTTATTTCATAGGGGCATTCTTCCTGACCGACGGGCTGTTGGTGCGCCGATTTTACTCGCCGTTTTACGGGGGGCTGGAAATGGCGCTGTATATTTTCACTTTTTATGCTTACCAGTTTGCCGCCTACCGCTACCTCCGTTTTCAGTTGTCAACGCTGCGCAAAAAGCAGGAAGGCGGGCAGCCGTTGTACGAGACGCTAGTGCTGCGCCGGATGCTGAGGGTCATGCTGCTGCTGTTCTGGGTGAACAGTGCCTATATCGTCACCGATTTCGTCATGTACGAACTGCTGAAGCTCAACATGCACAACTTCAGGGGCTTCACCCGATTCGGCGACCTTTCTTTTGCAGCAATGGCTGGATGGGTCGGGCTTACAGGGGTGCAGTTGTTGATGAAACCGCCCTATATGAATGTGTCCACGTTTATGTTTTACTGGTTGAAAAGGGCATTATTATTCAAGCAAACTGGAAGGGTAAGAAATTGAACTGAAAACATTAGTTTTGTAAAAAAAACTCCGATGAAATCTCCATTCCCCGGCATGGACCCCTTTCTTGAAGGCAGCCTATGGCCAGATTTTCATAATTCCTGACTATAACGGATTGTAGTGACGGAAAAAAGAAAGCCATCGAATCTTGCGATGTTTGAGTTGCGAAACAAAAAACGAGCAATACCCGATGGCAACTCAAAACAACGGAAAAA
>JALHQW010000037.1:0-29425 GCA_022841745.1 Saprospiraceae bacterium
CGGCTGGTGGCTTCGCCACCAGCCGCCGAGGAGTTTTTTTTTTAGGGGCGGCAAATTGATTTTTTATTGAGGCAAAAAATCAATTTGCCGCCCCTTCAAGGAGTCCCGCCTAACGGCAATGTAGCGGAAAGAGAGGTGTTTTTTTGGGCGTTTCGCCTCACCCTAACACCTCCATACCTCATACCTCATACCTCCCAACCTCCCATTCGCTGCGCCTCACCCGATAGACCACCACGGGGAACTCCCGCCAGGTGGTGCGTTTCCACTCGGTCATGCCATTGCGCTGGGCGACGGCCTGTGAGCGGAGGTTGTCGGGGTGGATGAGGGAGATGAGCGTCTCGGCCATCTCGTTTTCGAAGGCAAAATCACGGCAGGCTTGGGCGGCCTCGGTGGCATAGCCCTTGCCCCAAAATTCCCGGAAGAAGTGGTAGCCGACCTCCCATTTCGGGATGCCGTCCACCCATTGGTAGAGCAGTCCCGCCTGGCCAATGAGTTCGCCCGTTTCGAGCAGTTCGATGGCATGGAGGCCGCCTTGGTCGTTGGCGTAACGGCCCAACTGGCGTTTCAGCCACATATCGGCGTAGGCATCGAGGTCGGTTTTGATGAAATGGAATTCGGTAGCGACGGGGTCACTGAAAAAGCCCATCAAGCGGGGCTTGTCGGCAAGCGTCAGCGGCCTGAACCGCAAACGGTCGGTGGTGAGGTGTTTCAACAGCATGGGATGTTCTATGGTGATGTTTGAAAAATTGCTGCAAATAACGAAGAAAATCGGAGAATGGGAGGTTTTCCCGGAAAAAACTGGGTTGTTGGGCCTTAGTTTTTGACATCAGCCATTTCGGGGAATAGGCTGGTAGGGGCTGTAGTACATGGGGTCATTTCACGAGCAGCACCTGCCCGTTCACCTCCTCCTCCAAGCCTGAGCGGAGGTTCAGGTAGCGGAGCTCATAGAGGTAAACGCCTTGGCCCGCCTTGCCGCCGTCCCACGTGCCCCCTTGGGGGTTCCTGCCTTGGTGCAGCAGGCCGCCCCATCGGTCATAGACCCTCATTTCCAGCACCTCGAACAGGTTGCCAAAGGGCATGAACACGTCGTTGATGCCGTCGCCGTTGGGGCTGAACGAGGTGGGCAGGTAAACGTCCACATGGCAGTCCACGCCATACTCGTAGTCCTCCCAGAACTCGCAGCCGAAGGCCATCATGCCGATGCGGTAGTTGCCCGCCGCCTCCAAGCGGATGCTGGGCCGGGGCGTCGGGTCGGCGTCGGTGTAGAACAAGTTTGAGAACTGGCTCTGCGGCACGAGGTCGTAGGGGAAGCAGGTGGTGGTGTCGGGAGGGAGGGTGAAGGGCGGGTTGCCGTTTAGCAGGTCGGCGACGATGACCATACTGGTGCTATCGGTTGCTTCGCAATGGCCGTCCGTGGCGGTGACGGCGTAGGTGCCGCTGGCGGTGACAAAGGGCGTTTGCCCCGTTTGCCCATTGCTCCAAAGGTAACTTGCTGCCCTGCTGGCTTCGACCATTATGGCAATCTGTTCGTTGGGGCAAACCAGGCTATCGGCGCTGACGGAGACGGAGAACGGCGGCAACACAGTGATGCTGCGTTCGTGGCTGTATGCGCAGCCGAGCACCCAGATGGTCTGTTTGAGCAGGTACTCTCCTGGAGTGTGGAATTGATAGCTAAACTCAAAGGAATCCCGCAGGAGGCTGTCTGTGCCGGGGCCAATTAGATGCCACTCACGGGCCTGTGCGAGGCGGTTGCCGTCGGTGAGGGAGGTGGCGGCAGAGTCTTCAAGGCAAAATATGGTGTCTGGAAAAACGAAGCTTGGTTCGGGGGCGGAAGGGTAGTCGCAGTAGGGTTGGAAAGTGGCCGTGACGGGTGTCAATTCCATTTGCGCAAAATCTTCCAAATCCCCAATGTCTATTACTTCAATTTCAAAATCCTCGAATTCCACGTTGGTATCTTCCGAATACAAGCAGGTTGGAAAAATTGGGCAACCCGTTATATTCCCATCGGGGTCGGTTTTGGCGATGATGGGGTTGCGGGCGTTTACCGATGTCAAATCAGCCGAGGCCAAGACCAAGGAGCCATCGCTCAATGCAAATAAGTTTGGTAAATAATTGGGATACCCCTTTTGGCTTAGAAGATTGCCGTTTCCGTCTATTTCTGACAATACAGCCGGAAAATTGCCATAGGTAGTGTGCCCCATTACCAATTTACCGGAATTCGTCCTCGTCAAACTTGCACTAAAATATTCGAAGTTCTCACCTTTATAGCTTTTCGCCCAAACAAGGCTCAGGTCGTGGTTGAGTTTCATCAGCCTTACCGACGACCCATCAATCTTGAAATTAAAGTTTTCTAATACGCTAAAATGCGAGTTCTTGTCCCAAACATAAATGCCATCATCGGTGGCAATCATGTCATAAAAATACGCATCCTTGAATAACTTCCATTTGACTGGATTCCCAAGTGTATCGAGCTTTATGATAAACTGCGGTCCTTTTTCATAAGAAATATTAGTTGCAAAATGTCCAATAATATAGCTGCCGTCTGAAGTGGTATTGATTACTTTTAGGATGCATATCAGATTGCCAATTGACTGACCATTTTTGGTTAGCGGCAGGCCTTTCTTCCAGATAGTATTGCCATCGGAATCAAGTTTGAATAGCTCTACTACATTTGGTTGAGTATAGCTTGGGCTTGGTTGTCCGAAAAAAGCACCGTTCGCTATTAAGATATTCCCTGCTGCGTCCCAATCCATAGATAAGGTATAAAATTGGTTGTCGGGACTTATCGACTTTGACCAACCCTGCCCTGTTGTCAAGTCTATACTTGATACTATTTGCCTGTTAATGGAAGTCCCGACTGAAAAGCGCGCCAATAGGGCAAGTCTATCACCCTGGTAAACAAGTTTATATAACCGCTGTGGCTTGCCCCCCGGAAGAATAGCCCAATTAGCAGTTGAAGGCCCACCAAAAGCATTGACTGGGACAATGTAAAAATTATTATACATACCTGTAAATGGCGTATTTAAAAACATCACCATTTTGTCCTGTTCGTTGATGGCAAGGTCATTGTAACGTGCAAGTATAGGTAACGAGTCCATTCGAACTTGATACGAAGGGGATTGGGCTAATAACTGATTTTGATGTTGGGCAAATATTGCCAAAACAGCAATCATCAATATTGTTTCAAGGAGAACCTTCATTGCGTTAATTCATTTTGCATAGCATAAAAAAGCTATTGCAAAAACGAATGTCGTACCATGTTTCTGCAATAGCTCATTTAGCTAATTTAAAGCGGGTTGCTGTCAAACAATCTTACCAAGTAGGAAAATAAACTGGAGTGCAACCACAACCCTCCAACTTGATGACACCTGGTGTCAGGTTTGACTGAAAAGTACCATTCATGAATGGAAGCGGAATAAGGGCGCTTTCATACCAAGCGCTACCGCATTCATCGCTTACACCTTCAGTTTTCCTGCATCTTACCCTTGCTATTGCTTCTCCTTGGGGCTGAGGAACCTCAAATCCTTGGCTTGGAATATCACATGTAGGATTCCACCAATACGCATTGCTAACCGTGACGGTGAAGTCAGAGTCATAAACTACCATACAATTGAAAGGCGTCCAAGGTGTAGGGTGGGGAGTGCCAGGAGGAAAATGGTTGGCGCAAGGGTCTCCTAAATCATAGTCGCAACCGTCAATGCCCTTGAAATATTTGCATGTCGTCGTACTGATGCACTGTTCAACGGTCAAGACATCGCATGCGAATTGTGTAAAATTGGCGGGGTGGATTGGTGGGCTGTTTGTAACAGAAACTGAAACAATCTGATACTCGCATTGGCATCGTGGCTCGTGCGCCGCAGGCGGGTTTTCCCCCTTTACAAGTAGTGCCGAATCAGCTGTTATTCCTTCGGTGCTTGTGGTCTCCTCTTTTTGGCAGCCCGCAATTGCGAAGAGTGGCAGCATTGCCATCCCTAGCCTAGCGCAGTGAAGCGCAGTGAAGCGCAGTGAAGCGCAGTGAAGCGCAGTGAAGCGCAGTGAAGAAAGTTCGTTTTTTCATACTTGAAAAATATTTAAGTGTTAAAAGATGCCCCCAAGATAGCAAAATAAACACATTAAAAACAAGTGAAATGCAAAGATTTTGCCAATCGTATCATTGGCCAAAAAATGTTCTTGCAGCATGGCAGAATATTGGGATGCTGTCCAAACAATCGTTGGCAACTTCCCAGCGGGCATTTTTCAACCAAGCCGAACCATTTGCCAACTCATCAAATAGCCATTTCGAACAAACCAAGCTGCGAAAACCAAAAACACCGCATCTTTGGCAGCCCAACCAAGACCCTGTTTTCACCCAACCTTCACTCACTGATGACGAGAACCGTCCTGTCCATCGTTTTTGCCTTGCTGGCCAACTGGTTGTTTGCCCAGAGCATCGAGCAATTGGAGCAGCAGCTAAAGGCCGCCTCCACGCCCAAGGAGAAGATGACCCTCAACTACCAGCTTGGCACCGAGTACCTGAAAAAAGACGCCAAAAAGGCCGCCGACTACGCCAAGGCCGCTCACCAGAAGGCCGTGGAACTCAAGAACAACGGCATGGCTGCGGAAGCCTCCTACCTCGTGGCCAGGGCTTATGCCCGCACCAACGACGACCGCAACGAGGACATTTGGCTTGGCACTTCCACCAAGTTCGCCATGCAGGCCAACGACGCCGACCTCATCATCCGCACCGTGGACCAGCGCAGCCGCCTCCTCAAAAAAGAAGGCAACGAGCGCAAGGCCCTGCAAGTGGTGCAGGAGGCGTTCGACTATTTCAGCAAGAAAGGCGGCAAGGGCATCAGCGAGATGCAGGCGCAGTACGAGGTGCTGAAAAACCAATTGGAACGGGAAAAA
Source organism: Saprospiraceae bacterium (assembly GCA_022841745.1). GTDB lineage: Bacteria > Bacteroidota > Bacteroidia > Chitinophagales > Saprospiraceae > UBA6168. The sequence continues at coordinate 4,888 of JALHQW010000037.1, forward strand.
AGTCAGTTGGAAGGCGAAATGCGCCTGTTGGAGCGGGAGAAAAAACGGCTCGAAGGCGAAATCGGCACCGTGAAGCGGGACAAGGAAGTAGTGACCACCGAGCGGGACATTTTAAAAGAGGACAAGACCGTGCTCACCGAGCGGCAGCGGGAACTTGAATCGCAAAAGCAACTGGTAGAGGAAGAGATTTCAAAAAAAGAGGAAAAAATACAGGCCGTTTCGGCGGAACGAGCAAGGGCGCTTTATCTCGCTGAATTTCGTAAGCGCCGGGTGGACTCGCTCGAAGCCCGGCAGGCGATGGACTCGCTGGCCTTGCAGCAAAAAGACCTCGCCCTCGAAAACGCCGAACTGGCCCAGGAGCGGGGCAGGTACATCATCTACCTACTCGCTATTGCGGCGTTTTTTACCATCTTACTGTCCATCGCCTTATTCCTGCGCTACCAGGCCAAGAAGAAGTCCACCAACCAATTGGCGAAGCAGAACAAAATCATCGAAGAGGAGCGGCAGCGTTCCGACGAGTTGCTCTACAATATCATGCCTATCGAAGTGGCGCAGGAACTGAAGGAAAAGGGCGCTGCCACGGCCCGCCATTTCCCAGAGGCGACCGTACTTTTTACCGATTTCAAGAATTTCACGGAAATCGCTGAAACGCTCACCCCCGCCCAATTGGTGAACGAACTGAACGAATGCTTCCGGGCCTTCGACCATATCATTTCACAGCACAAGGGCATCGAAAAAATCAAGACCATCGGCGACGCCTACCTCTGCGCCAGCGGCCTTGTGGGGCACAAGACCGTGCCCAAGGGCATCGTGCAGGCCGCCCTCGACATGCAGGAATTTCTGGATGACCACAAAGCGGAAAAAATGCGGCTCGGATTACCGTATTTTGAAGCCCGAATCGGCCTGCACACGGGGCCGGTGGTGGCCGGGGTGGTGGGCTTCAAGAAGTTCGCCTACGACATCTGGGGCGACACCGTCAACATCGCTGCCCGCATGGAGCAGCAGTGCGAACCGGGCCGGGTGAACATCTCCGAGACGACCTATGGGCTGGTTAAATACGATTTCAATTGCCAGTCAAGGGGCAAGATTCCGGTGAAGAACAAGGGGGAGATGGAGATGTATTATGTGGCGGGGAAGCGGTGACTCAGTTGGCAGTTCGACAGTGGGCAGTTGGCAGTTTGCGACGGGGTTAATTCGCCATTTAAAAACAAGCATTAGGGGTGTTAAGTATATTTTTGGGTACTGAATTTCTTGAAGACGTTGATGCCGTCAAAGGCGGCATTTTTATTAAAAATCACAATGAATCTGTGTCTTTCTACGTCAAAAAAAACTGCGTCAAACTTTTCTTGACAGCCTAGATAAGCATAATCAAGTAGCCTACTTAATATGGACGAAAGAACCATAGAAATAATAAACCGCTTCAAGCAATCTTGGATTGAAACCTTAGCCAGGTATGACGATTTGATTAACAATTATAAAGGCTTCGAACCTATTAAGCCTCTAAGAGACTTCATAGCCGAAATGAAAGACAATGGAAATGATAGCTTTTTTCGAATTGGAACTTCAATGTCAACCTTGGTGATTTCACGTTCTGTTAATCATGGGTTACGGTTAGACCAAAAGTGCATAAAGATTGAAGCGGTAGGGCAGGGCAAATACAAAGTTTGGTTTTGGAATGGCAACAAGGTCCATCGTGATTATTTATTGTCAGATTTGCATGATGAGAAACTCCTTGGGCTATTGCGAACACTAAAATCTACCTTAGTTGACTAGGAGTTAAATTAAGTTTGTCAAAACGAAAAACAATGCAATCCAACAACAAACGCCTACTTTCCCTTGACGTCTTTCGGGGCCTCACGATGGCCCTGATGGTACTCGTCAACAACGCAGGTGGACTGCCCGCCGACTCGCCGCTCGTCCATGCTGCTTGGAACGGCTGCACCCCCACCGACCTCGTGTTCCCGTTTTTCCTGTTCATCGTGGGCATCGCCATCACCTTTTCGCTCACCAAACGCAAGGAGGCGGGCGAGAACGTTTACCGCAAAATCCTCACCCGCACGGCTTGGATAGTCGGCATCGGCGTGTTTTTGAACGGCGCTCCGCTATTTGACCTCGCCACTTGGCGCATACCTGGTGTGCTCACCCGCATCGGCATCGTCTATGGCATCACGGCGCTGCTGTTCATGAAATTCAGTCCCAAGCAACTGCTGTGGATTGCCGTCGGCTGCCTTGTTGCCTACTGGGGCTTGGAGACGCTCATCCCCGTGCCCGGCCAAGGCTACCCCAGCCTCGAAGAGGGCAAGGACCTGGGCGCCTGGCTCGACCGGTTGTTATTCCCCAACCACCTCTACACATGGACGAGCCAACCCGACGCTGGCTACCCTGCCTACGACCCCGAGAGCATCCTCGGCACGATGAGTTCGCTTGGCACCTGCATCGGCGGGGTGCTCACGGGCTATTGGCTCCGCAAAAAACAGGACGACCTGCCCCGTTGGGCTGGGCTTTTCGCCGTGGGCTTCCTGCTCATGTTGGGTGGCTTGCTCTTGGGTGAGGTATTCCCCATCAACAAAAAACTCTGGACGAGCAGCTACGTCCTCTACCACAGCGGCCTCGCCCTCCTCAGCCTCAGCACCGTCTGGTGGGTCGTGGATTTCAAAGGTAAAACAGGCTGGACTGCCCCCTTTGTCTGGCTCGGCATGAACCCGCTGGCCATCTACCTCAGCCATGAAGTCTTGACCATTGCTATGAGCGCTATCCCTGTCGGCGAAGGCAGCCTCTACGACTTGGTGCGGGACTCTCTATTCGGCTGGATGGGGCACAACCCCGCTGTGTTCTTCAACGCCCTGCTGCACGTTGTCGTCAATACGTTGATTGCGTGGGTGTTGTATAGGAAGAAGATTTTTATAAGAGTGTGATTTTTGTCCAATGAAATTAGTGGGCTGTGAAGTTATTCTTTGAACGGTACTTAATAGTGTCTTGTAAAATGGCAACGTCTGCGCCGCCGAAGAGGACTTCGGCGGTACGAACGGAGCTGCTGCACGTACTGTCGAAGTCCGCTTCGACAGCGCAGACATAACCAAAATACGCCTCTCCAAAAGCACCAATAAACTCGTCAGAAAAGACTTGCGGGCACTCAAAAACAGCTAATTTAGCGAGAGGTTTGGATTAAAGCCCCATGTTGATTTACTATTGCATTTTGATACCATCATAACCAAGCAGAACCCGCTCGAACGAAGGTAACCAGCTACGCTGTTAAGTTCGCCTGCCCTTGTAAAGCATGAAAAGACTCAAGAAAACCCTCCTACTCATTTTCCTCGGCGCAGCCGCCTTTTGGGTGCTGTCGCAATTCCTGCGCTTGCCCTTTCTGCCCGTACATCCGCATGCTGCCGTGCCCCGGCACACAGCGGTGGTGGTACAGTTCACCCCTGAAAAACTACAAAAACTGAAATCGGAGGAAGGCAAGAACAGCATGGCCGAATTGGGCCTGCCCACCGCTTTGGTGGCTGATTGGGAGGCGTATGTCAAACATTTTGCACCCATTTTTACCCAAAAAAAACAAGCTGAAACGCTGGCGCTGCTCCAGCCTACCCGCACGCGTGGCGTTGACGTGATGTTCGTTTTCGATGAAATGCGTGGCAATGACCTTGACGCCATCTTGGGCAAAAACCGGGACTGGCGGATGCGCAAATCGCTGTTTAAGGGACATGATGTTTTTACGGTGAAATTGGCCGGGGAGCAGTTTGCCTTTGTCCGCTATCGCAATTTGTTGCTCTTTGCCCGCCATGCGTATTTGGTGGAAAATGCCCTCAGCCAACTGGGCCGCCCTGCCGATTCGCTCTGCCGTGACAGTGGTTTTTCCGGCGTGGCAAAGGACAATTCGGATGGTGAATACAGCCTGTCCATGCTGGTCAACCTCGCCGAACTTGGCCCGCAGTTCAGCCCATTGCTCGACCCTAACAGTGTCCGCTCCTTGGATGGATTGGGCAGCGTCGCCCGTTGGCTGCGCCTCGATTTACCAATCCTTCAAAAAAAGGGCCTTTGGGATGGAGCATTTACCATGGCAAAGGGTCACCCGCTGGTGGACGCCAACGACAAGCCACATGTTTTTGGTTCGGTTTTCAGTTACTTGCCGGATAACCTCGCCGCCTTTGCTTGGCTCACCTGCGACCGCATCACGGCTGCGGCCGAAACCGGGCTTTGGCGTACCTACCTCGCCACTTGGGTGTCCGACGAAGTGTTCGTTGCCTACGGTGAACCCTTGGAAGCCGGTGCTGCCGAGCAGTTTTTGATGCTGAAAACCAAAGACCCTAAAGCCGCCGAGGCAAAACTGGGAGCTTTGGCCAAGCGTCTCGAAAGCACGGAAACTTATGATTTCCAAATGTTTACCGTCCGTCGCTTCAATGGCTTGCCCTTGGACAAGATGCTGCGATTGGGCGGCAATCTAAGCGACCCTTACGGTACGGTATTGGGCGACTACGTGCTTTTTTCCAATTCAAAAAACGGGCTGGAACGCTGGCTGGGCATGTACCTCGCTGGACAAACCTGTATGAAGGACGCAGGATTCCAACAGTTGGTCACGGGGTTGGATGCTGAGCCTCATGGCTTGCTTTATTTCCAAAGTGAGCAGGCATGGCCGCTGGTTTCGCCGCTTATTGGCGAGGAGACTTTAGCGAAGCTTGGCCGCAACCCGATGGATTTCAAGCAGTTGGCAGCCACGTTTGTGCGTCAGGGGCAAGTTTGCAAATTGAAAATCTCCACCCCGGCCAATACGGAAAGTAAAATAGAAGCGGCACCCGCCAATATCCTTTGGAAGGTGCCGCTCGGCAATGCGGTGGCCATTCAGCCTGCCGTTTTCACCAACCCGCAGTCGGGTGAGGTGGAGGTCTTTGTGCAGGATGCCAGCCGGACAGCCTACCTGCTCTCCAAGGCGGGCCGTATCCTCTGGCGGCGGGAGTTGGGCGAGCCAATCCTGTCCCAAATCTGGCAACTCGACCTGAACTCGGACGAGGAAACGCAGTTTGCGTTCAGCACGGCCAGTGGCATCTATGTGGTTGACCACGAGGGCGAGGACGTGGCGGGGTTCCCCCTTCGGCTCCAAACCTCGGCCAGCAATGGCGTCACGGTCATTGATTTTTTCAACAGCAATGAGTACGAGTTTTTTATAGCTTGCGAAAACGGCGTTGCCTACGGCTTCAACGAGCGGGGCAGCCCCGTGGAAGGCTGGCGGCCCAAGACGGGCATCGGCGTGGTGCGGCACCCGCTCACGCATTTCCAGGCAAAGGGCAAGGACTTCCTCGTGTTGCTCGACACAGCGGGGATGCTGAACGTTTTCCAAAAAAACGGCGAGTACCGCTTTCCGAAAAAAAACCTTGCCTCTAAATTCCTGCAAGCCCCTGATTTTCAGGCGGAAGGCGACAGTTACCGCATCGTGGTCTGCGATGCCAAAGGGCGGGTGACGGTGACGAACCTTGAAGGCGCTGGCTTCAACCTAAGTTTGGACGCCAAGCGTCCCCCTTCAGGGGCAGGGGTTGATGTTCAATTCGCTTTTGCTGATGTGACGGGCGACGAGCGCAAGGACTATATTGCCTTGGGCGGCAATGCTTTGGCAGCCAATTTTTATGAAAAAACGAGTTTCAAGAAAGCCTTCAAATACGATTTCGAACAGCCCCAAGATGCTGTTTTTGCGGTGCAATGGGCGGGTAGGGATAAGTCCTTCATCGGCACAGTTTGCGAAGCAAAAAGCCAAATCAGCCTACTAAATGGAAAGGGTGAGTTGCTGCCGCAATTCCCGCTGGCGGGCACTACGCCGTTCGGCATCGTTGACCTGCTTGGCGATGGCAAGCCCGTGGTGATTGTCGGAAATGGGGCGAGCGTGGTGGCTTATGGTCTTTGAAAATGGATTGGAGAAATATACGGGTAAGCCAGTGCCGTCGCCCCTAGGCTTATAAAAGCACCCAAATCGAGGTATCACTACAATCTGTTGCAGCCAGAAAATGGATTGCATTACCCAATGCTTTTGCCTTTCTTTGTCCCCACAAACCATTCCAGCCATGACCTTACAGGAATTCTTCCAGTTCATCGTCGCCAACCCATTTTGGATTCTGTCCTATTTCCTGCTCATTCCGCTCACGGCATTGCTGGCGGGCATCTTCGGCAAGGGCGAAGGGGGCATGGACCCTTGGAAATACCTCTACTCAGCGCTGATTTACCTCGTGTGCGTGCCGGGCATTTTTGCCATTTTCCTTAGCCTGTACGTGTTCATCTTCGAGCGGCGGAGCATCTTCCAGACCGATATGTACACACAGGTGCTGCCCATCCTGTCCATGTTCGGCACCCTGATGCTCATCCGGCGCAACGTTAGCTTGGACGAGGTGCCGGGCTTCGACAAAATCACTGGGCTGTTCATGATGATTGCGGCGGCATTCGCCTTCTTCTGGGTGCTGGACAAGACGCACCTCATCGTCATTTCCTATATGCCGCTCTGGCAGGGACTATTGATATTTGCGGGCCTATTGCTGCTGATGCGGTGGGGATGGGGGAGACTTGCAAAGAAGCCGGAGTGAGTTGTTTTGACTGCGTGTAACTTTTTTAAACCTTACAATTAAACAAAAATAAGGAATGGGAGATTGATTTAAGATTTAAGATAGACGATTTTAGATGTATGATTTTGGGGGCCGAGCAAAGCCCAATTACTTGTATTTAGCGGTAAATCAGAATTCTGCCATCATATAATCGCAATTAAATCTAAAATCAAATATCGTATATCTGAAATCTGAAATCAAATTTCAACAATTTAAAGAACTGGCTGTCCCTGCTTTTTCAAGGCTTGGGTGCCGACGTCGCTTTCAGCCTTTCCTCCACGCACTTCACAGCATCTTGCAGGGCTTGGGCCTGCTTGTCCTCCAGCACGATGGTCTGCTTGTAGTTGGTGTATTCAATGCGGATTTTTTCGACCAGCCCATTGCGGAGCGCATGGAAATACTCCAGCGGCACCACACAGGTATGCACGTACTTCCACATCATGATTTTGCGGTCGAATTCGCCGTCTTCGGGCACGTTGAGCAGGGTAAGTATCTGGCCGTCTTTTAGCTTCAGGTGGACGTTGTACTCAGCGTCAATCAGGTAGAACTTGCGCTCCAAAACGGCCAACGTGAGGAAGAAAGAGCGGATATTGTTCTCGTTGCCGAAGCTGAAAATGGCCTTGCCCTCTTCTACGGACTCCTTCCCATCGAAGCCTTCGGCCACGTTGCCCGTGGCTACCAGGTAGCCGATATTGAACGGCTTGGTGGCGATGAGGCGGGTCGAATCGAACTCGTCAATTTTGTCGAGGGCAATCTTGCACTGGGCGCTGGCGTTAAAGCCGAGCGCTAACAGCAGGAACATGGGCAGGATGTACTTCATTTTCTCAATGGTTGTTTTTGCAAAGGTAACACGGTCTGCCAGACCGTGTTACCGCCTGATTTCAAAACCCTCGAAGCCCACCAATGTTCCTTCTTCCACTGTCACTTCTTCTACCGAAGCCAATTGCGGCCCCCGGCGGCACCATTTGATGAATTCTTGCAGTATGGCCTCTGGCCCTTCTGCCTCGGCATAGACGCCGCCGTCGGGCAGGTTGCGCACAAAGCCCGTCAGGCCGAGGCGCTGTGCGGCATTCTGGGCGCTGGCCCGGTACCATACGCCTTGAACTTTGCCGTGAATGGAGATGTTGAAATGCTTGTTCATGTTAAGTTCAAATTAAAAACTACAAATCAGAAAGGCAAAAGTTGCTGCTGGAATAGTTTTGCCTTTTACTTTTCATAGACTTTTCGACAGCACAGTGCCTATCCTAAACGACGTTTCGCCGATAATATGGGATGATATTTGTTAAAGGGGGCTACCTGAAAAATTCTTTTCCTATTTTTGCCCAGCTTCTTTGCTGACCAACCTTTGTGAAAGACCTGCCGATCAAAAGAAACCAATGGCCAAAGAGAATGGCTCGCCATCTTCAAAGCCGTCAAACATCAAATCAAACCCGATTTCCGATTTCAGCATTCAATTTTTTTTAAAAGCAATCATGGATTACTCAGCAATCAGATTTCCTAGAACGGACAACACGGACTTCTTCAAGACCCTCAACGCCCGTGTTAACGCCTATTTCCAGCAAAACAACGTCAGCAAGTACGGCAATTGGAGGCTGTATCTCAAGTCAATCGTTGTTTTCAGCATCTTCTTGACGCCCTATTTCCTCATCATTTCCAATAACTTCAATCAGTGGGCGATGTTGCTCTTCACCATCTTGTTGGGCATGGGGATGTCTTTCGTGGGCATGTGCGTGATGCACGACGGCAACCACGGCAGCTACTCCCGCAACCGCTGGGTGAACAACCTGATGGGCAGTTCCATCTACATCCTTGCCGGCAACGTTTATAACTGGAAAGTGCAGCACAATGTGCTTCACCACACCTACACCAATATCGCCGACATGGACGAGGATATTGATGCCAAGGGCCTCATCCGCCTGCACCGCCACGACGAGTGGAAGCGATTCCACCGTTTCCAGCATTATTACAGTGTGTTCCTTTACGGCTTGATGACCATCAGTTGGGCCATCAGCAAGGACTACGCCCAGATGAAGCGCTATATCAGCCAAGGGCTTTCCTTCGAGAAAAAAGTAAACCCTACCAAGGAGTGGACCATCCTCATCACCACCAAGGTAATCTACCTGCTGATTTGGATTGTGCTGCCCATCCTCGTGCTCGACATTGCTTGGTGGAAAGTGTTCATCGGCTTCTTTGTGATGCACTACACCGCTGGCGTGATTTTGAGCGTGGTGTTCCAATTGGCGCACGTAGTCGAAAATACAGAAAACCCGCTGCCCGACGAAAATGGCAACATGGATGACGTTTTTGCCGTACACCAACTGCGCACCACGGCCAACTTCGCCCGCCGCAACTGGTTCGTGTCCTTCTTCGTGGGCGGCCTGAACTACCAGATTGAGCACCATATCTTCCCGAACATCAGCCATGTCCACTACCCGAAGATTTCGGAAATCGTGAAGCAGACGGCGCTGGAGTACGGCCTACCCTACAACGAGTACCGCACCACCCGTCAGGCCATCGTGTCGCACTTCCGCATGCTGCGGGAACTGGGCCGCCAGCCTGCTTTGGCAACGGCTTGATGCTTAAAAAATGGGTTTCCGTTGGTTTTGCTTCGCAATCAACGGAACCCCAAAAACAAAGACGGCTGCGGCATCTTAGATGCCGCAGCCGTCTTTGTTTTTGGGTGAAACTAATCCGATAGGCTTTAGCTACCTGCCAGTTTCTTTATTTCCTCAAACAGCTTGTCCTCGTCGCCCGGCGCATACTTGCGGGTGTGGTAGGCGATGTTGCCAGCTTTGTCCAGCACGAAGACCTGCGGCAGGCCGTTCAGTTCGCCGGGCATGATGCGGTGGAACTCCCTGTTCAAATCGTGGTAAGCGGGAAAGAACCATTTAGCCTCCTCCACCCGGCTCACGAAGGCAGGGTAGTTCTTCGGCCAGTCCGTACTGACGGCGTAGAAATTGAAGTCGGCCTGCTGTTTCCAGCCCTCGAACTTCTCGTTGATGGCCTTCAACTCCATGCGGCAGGGGCCACAGGTCGTCAGCCAGAACATGACGACGGTCGGCTTGCCGTTGTCGGCAAAGGCCGAGGCCGAGTTGAGCGTATCGCCCTGGGCATTGCGCAGCGGAATATCGTAAGGATAGGTGGCCTTGATTTGGTTGGCGGGGCGGGCGTTGTCCACATAGTAGTTGTGGCTTGGGGCGGGCATTGGGGTAGCGACAGGCTCGTTCTGACCGCTTGCCACATTGGGGCAGGCAGCGCCAACCATTACCGTGAACACGAAACCTAAGAATTGCTTCTGCATGATGAAAATACGGTAACTGCTTTTGAGGATGTGGGAGGAGAGCGAAAAAATGAAATTTTTTCGCTCTCCTCCCAGTTTTTGGGGTGTTTGGGGTGAAAATTTTCAATTTTTACCCCAAACACCCCCTGCGAAGCAGTTGTAAGTTATATTGGTGTGGGCGCAAAATTGCGGGAAATAGGGGGAATAGTCAAGTGGAATGGGAAATGGGGTTTTCATCCTGCGACGCTGATTTGTATATTATTGTGAAGCTTTATGGCGACTGTCAGTTATAATAGCCCATAGGATTATATAGGCTACCCATTTCTTAAGATTATAGTTTGATGAATTTCTGCGTACCGAGATTTAACCCATTTAAACGCAGTGCAAACAAGTATATGCCACTGACTAAGCCTTCAACCTGCCAGGAAGCGGTGCCCGCAGCCAACTCAAGTTCTTGCACCAACCTCCCGTGGCAGTCAAAAACACATGCAGTAGCTGGCACTTCAATGGGATTTTCAAATAAGATGGAGGCAGCGTCAAGGACTGGGTTGGGAGCAATTTTGAAACCGTTTCCTAAGCTTGGTTCCCTGGTATCGGAAATGTAGCCGCAAGGTTGTTCCGTGAACTTTATGGTTGAGCCTTGTGGGAATTCGTAGCAACGCAACCCCGTTATCCAAAAATGGGCGGTACTGGCATCCCGAATAAGGAACATTTGCGTAAGGCTGCCCATTCCCTTGGCGATGATGTCTTGGCCGAAGTCGTATGAACCATCCGATGCTTGGATGCTGACGTGCTGGTATTGTAACACCTGGCCACTGACCGTTGGGTGGGTTATGGAGTCAACCGTTACAACAATGGAATCGAACCACCAGCCCAACGCTTCACATACCGGAACCGTCCAAGACGCCCCTGCCGTTCTGTTGAAATCATAGAGCAATCCGAAAGCCTGGCTACCGGCATTATAATAAAATACCTTGCCCGAATCGGCGTACATAAATCGCTTAGACGACATATCGCCACAGTTCCAAGCGTAATTGAGCTCCCCCTGGAAGTCAGTTTCCAAAATGCTGCATTGTTGGCCCAGTACAATTGTGTCCCCAGTGTTTTCCACTGTCGTCACGGCTGTCATTAGAGAAATATCTGCCCAAACAGCGGTGTAGTACCAACTGGTTCCAGTTTCGCCCCACCCATCTTGACCAAAAACTGGTTTTACAAGGACCGTCAATAGAACGAAGAAAAGATAGCGGTTTTGCATGGTTCAGTATTTATTAGACATCATGCGGAAATAATTCGTGTTCAGAAGTCAGGCGGTGACTTCAAGTCACCGCCTGACTTGGGCAACTGAGGAAGCAATACCCTCTTTTTGATTTTTATTACAACAGTATTATGGTCAATTGTCGCTGGAAGGTCACATTTAGGGTTGCTGAATTTTCTTTCCCGCCCATCAAAAACCCCGTCCCCGTAACCTCGCCGAAGGAAGACAGCCGCCCCATAAGCTAAGCCATTTAGAAACCACGACACCCCTTTTCCCGCTTCGCCGATTTTCCTACCTTTGCGACCCTTTTTAAGGATTGAATGAAAGAAGGATTGAAGGATGGAATGAACACAACGGTTCACCGCCTTCAATCCTTCCCACCTTCAATCCTTCAATCCTTTGAAAATGAGACTGAAAGACTTAGTAGTAGTGACCGGTTTCCCCGGTGTTCAAAAAGTTGCCGCCAACCGTAACAACGGGATGCTCGTCGAAGACCTCGACTCGGGCAAGGTGCGCTTTGCCCCCATCCGCAAGCACACGTTTTCGCCGCTGGAGACCATCTCCGTCTTCATTGAGGGCGAAGATGACTCTGTGGAAATCAGGGAAGTGTTCCAAAGTATGTACGACAAGCTGGCCGATACGCCGCCCCCCGCCGAATCATCAAAATCGGAGGTGCTTCGGGCCTACTTCGCCACCGTGCTGCCCAACCACGACCGTGACCGGGTGCATATCAGCGACATCAAGAAAATCATCAAGTGGTTCCAGTTCCTCCATGACCGTGGCTATATGGCGATGGAGGAGGAAGCTGGGGATGAGGAAGAGTGATTCGATTGCGGATTCTTGGATTGCGGATTTCGGATTGCCCTCGCAACTTAGCAGGGCCTCTAATCCGAAATCCGCAATCTCGCAATCCGCAATCACGCCATAACCCTCGCCATGTACTGCTCCGCAGCCTGCTTATAGGCGCCTGCGTCGAGCTTGGCCTTCACGGCTTTGAAGGCGGCGATGGTCTCGTCAATGTCCTGCTGCGTATGGACGGAGGTAGGAATCAAGCGCAGGATGTTCATGCCCTTGGGCACCACGGGGTAAACGACGATGGAGCAGAACACCCCGTAATTTTCCCGCATATCATGGATTAGGGCCAGCGCCTCTCCTACTTCGCCCGGCATATACACGGGCGTTACACAGCTATTGGTGTTGCCGATGTCGAAACCCGCTTCCTTTAGGCCGCCCTGCAATGCCCGCACGTTGCGCCAGAGGCTTTCCCGCAGTTCCGGGCGGGTGCGGATGAGTTCAAGGCGCTTCAATGCGCCAATGACGATGGGCATCGGCACCGACTTGGCAAAGATTTGCGAGCGCATGGTGAAGCGCAGGTGCTCCATCACGAACTTCTCGCCAGCAAAGAAGGCTCCAATGCTCGCCATGCTCTTGGCGAAGGTGGAAAAATAGATGTCCACATCGGCCATCACGCCCTGCTCCTCGCAGGCACCGGCGCCGGTCGGGCCCATCATGCCGAAGCCGTGGGCATCGTCCACCAACAGGCGGAAATTGTATTTTTCCTTCAGTGCGCAGATTTCCCGCAGCTTGCCCTGATCGCCCCGCATCCCGAATACGCCCTCGGTGATGACGAGAATGCCGCCGCCCGTTTCAGCAGTGAGCTTGGTGGCCCGCTCTAAGTTCTTGTCGAGGCTGGCCACGTTGTTGTGCTCGAAGGCAAAGCGCTTGCCGTGGTGGAGGCGCACGCCGTCCACGATGCAGGCATGGGACTCGGAATCGTAAACGATAACGTCGTGGCGGGTCACGAGGGCGTCAATGGCGGAGAGAATGCCCTGGTAACCGTAGTTGACCAACAGCGCCTTTTCTTTTCCGATGAAATCGGCCAGTTCCACTTCCAACTGGTCGTGGTACTTGGTGGCACCGCTCATCATGCGGGCGCCCATCGGGTAGGCCATGCCCCAGTCCTTGGCGGCTTGGGCATCGGCTTGGCGCACCTCCGGGTGGTTGGCGAGGCCAAAGTAGTTGTTGATGCTCCAGCAGATGACCTCACGGCCATTGAACCGCATGCGGTTGCCGAGGTCGCCTTCCAATTTCGGGAACATGAAATAGCCGTCGCCGATTTCCTGGTATTTGCCCAACGGGCCACGGTTCCTGAATTTTTCGAATAAATCCATGTGCAGTCTAAGTCTTTTATGAAAAAAGCCATGCTGTTTGGCCTACAAACCTTTTTGCCTTTCAGATGGGGCAGCGGTCGGGCCAAACAGCACAGCTTTCTTAGCAGGATGAATGAGCGGCAAAATTAAGAAACTGTTTTGATAAAAGGTTCATTCCTCCAAATCCACCCGCCCAAGCAGGCAGCCGACGCTGAATCGTAGGTCATCGGTGCAGTTGCCGAGCATCTGCCAGTCGGAAGGGAAGTTGACGAAATCGGAGCTGCGGCAGCCATTGGTGGCACTAATCCTCGTGTCGCCGGAGTAGGTGCAAAACGACTCGCTGAAGCTGTCGCTTGCCCAGACAAAGTCAAAGAGCACCTTTTGGCCCGTGGCAAGGTCGTACACCCGGCACTCGGCACGTAGGCTTGCTTCTTTCCTTGCCTCGATTTGCTCAATGGTGGCACAGATGGTCTCCTTCGTCTCATCATAGCGGATGATATTGCCACTGGTGTCCCTCACTGGCTCCCGCTTCACCACGATTTCCTCGGTCACGGTACGGCTGCTGCGGTCAATGCGGTTGGGGGAGACATCAGCATAAACTACGTCCACCTCCGCCTGAAAATCGTAGCGGATGCCGGGCTGGGGCCTGCGGTGAACGACCCTCCAAGTGTTGCTCAAACCCCAAAAGTCAAAATCGTTTTCAACGGTATGGCTGTAAAACCCGTACCCGCCGTTCATATCCATCAGAACATAGACCCTGCCAAGGGCCAACGCCTCGTCTTCCAGCGTTTTACCCAACGAGGCTTTCCATTGGAATTTTTTCCGAAGGAAATAGATGTGGTCAAAAGCTGTTCGGGCCTTTAACCGCTGGCCGTTGCGAGCCAATCCGATATTTTTTTCGATTTCGACAAGGTAGCGTTCAATAACCGCTGCACGGCTCTCTGCCAGCATCTCGTCCACAGGCAGCAGCCGGAGATCGGGGCGGTAGCCATCTTCGGTTACGATGGGCATTAGCGGAGCTACCCTTGCTTGCCGTTTTTCGATGCGCTGGTTGATGGCATGAATGCGCTCCCAAGCTTCCGCAGTATTTAGGGCCTTCAAGTCCTCGATTTTGCGAAGGTCTGTTTCGTTCGCTTGCGCAAAGGACGATTCGAGCACTTTGGCCCATTCGGTTCCTTGGCGCTTGTTGTCGGTGCGGCGGCTGGCAAACTTCACAACAGTGTCGTGGTCGTGCTTAGACTGGAATTCCATGGGGCTGGCGCAGCCCACGAGTAGGATGGAGAGCAGTAGCAGGGTCTGTGATTTTAGGTAGCTTAACATGGCCGTAGGTTTTAGCGTGATGAAATATTAGCGGCCAGGATTTTCTTTTTTCTGCTGGTAAAGTTATAGGCGAGATAGCTGGTTGTAAAGAGGTAGGCGGTTAGGATTATGTTAAAAGAATAGGAACGGATTCGTAGTTCACAGCAGTCTCTTTCGAGAGGAGGGGTTATCAAACCCCGATGTTCCGGAATACCGGGGTTTGATAACCCCTCCTCTCGAAAGAGACTGCATTTTGCAAAAAATCGTTCATCAATTTCACGCATGGCTACCTATTAAAAACCCCAATTGTTTCAAATCCACCCAAAATGCCGGGTAAGACTTGTCCACCACCTTCGGCTCCTCGATGCCCACCTCGCCCAGCATCGCCAGCGGTGCAAAGGCCATCGCCATGCGGTGGTCTTCGTAGGTTTGGAAAACGGGCGAACCCTCTACCACTGCCTTGCCTTCCAACATGAAATATTCCTTTTCCGATTTTTTGGCAAAACGAGTCGGCAGCTTCGATAGGAAGACCTGCACCTTGGCCAGTTCGTTTTGAAGCGCCGCAATGCGGTCGGTCTCCTTGATGCGCAAGGTTTCGAGACCCGTGAACAGGCCTTGTACGCCCATTGCACCGCAAACCACGGCCAAGGTCTGCGCAATGTCGGGGCAGGGCAGGAAGTCCCACTCGAAGAACGGCTTTGCGGCAGCACCTGGCTGTTTGGTCAAATGGGCGGTATGCCCCTCAAAGCGGGTCTCCACGCCAAAAGACCGCATCATGCCGGGCAGCGCCGAGTCGCCCTGCCAGCTATCCTCGAAAAGGCCGTGCAGCCGAAGGTCGCAAGTGTCGCTGAGGGCGGCGAGGGCATAGTGGTACGACGCCGCCGACCAATCGGCCTCCACGGTGAACTCCCTTGGCTGGTAGGCTCCTGGCTGCACCCGAATCACGTCTTCCTCCCATTCGTGCCCGATGCCGAAATAGGCCATCATGCGCAGCGTCATTTCGAGGTAGGGGCGGGAGACGAGGTTGCCGACCAAGGTCAGTTCAAGGCCGTTGGGCAGGGTAGGGGCTATCATCAGCAAGGCCGAAAGGTACTGGCTGCTGGTATCAGCGGGGATGGAGAGGCGGTTGTCGCTACTGCCGAGGCCACCATGTGGGCTGATGCGCAGTGGCGGGTAGCCCTCGTTTTCGAGGTATTCGATATGGGCACCCAGCTTGCGCAATGCGTCCACCAACAGCCGGATGGGCCGCTGCTTCATGCGCTCGGTGCCAGTGAGTATGCGTGTGCGGTCGGTATGGGCGGCCAAGTAGGCCGTCAGGAAGCGAAAAGTCGTGCCAGCGGCCCCTGCGTCCAAGGTTTCTCCATCGGCAGCCAACAACTGCTGCATGAGTTGCGTGTCACGGGAGGTGGACAGGTTTTTTATTTCAAAATGCTGGCCGCAAAGCGCCCGGATGATGAGCGCCCGGTTGCTGATGCTCTTGGAGCCGTCGAGGTGGATGGCGCCTTGGATGTGCCGGTCGGGTTTTGAAAGTTTAATGACCATAAAGTTGCGGTACAATGCGTGAAAAGGTGAAACCTGGCAGGGGCGGGCAAAGTTAGGGTGAAATTGGGTTGGCGGAAGCCACAGAGCGTTGCATGTTGCCTCCTTTGTTTTTTTCTTTTGAAAAGCCCTACCTTTGCCCATAAGGGCGAAGCAAAATTGCAAAACCCAATTTACTGACGTGAATCTTCGATTTCCCAATTTCCTAATTTCTCAATTTCCATTAATTTCGTTCAATGCCACCACCACTCGTCGCAGAAATTAGTCAGCAAGACCAAGCACTGATCCACAGTGCTTACAGGCGGCTATTGCGGACACTGGATGGCAAAATGGACCAGGCTGACCACGACCAGGTGCGCAAGGCCTTCGAATTGGCCGCCGAGGCGCACTCGCTCCAGCGCCGCAAATCGGGCGAGCCTTATATTACCCACCCCATCGAGGTGGCCATCATCTGCATTGAGGAGATTGGCCTGGGGCCAACTGCCGCTGTCTGCGCCCTGCTGCATGACGTGGTGGAGGACACGGACTATACCATCGAGCAAATCAAGGAAGCCTTTGATGACAAGATAGCCCTCATCGTGGACGGCCTCACCAAGCTCGACGGAACGGCCACTTCTGAAAGCCCACAGGCGGAGAATTTCCGCAAGGTCATCAGTACCCTCGTGATTGACGTGCGGGTGGTTTTGATAAAAATGGCCGACCGGATGCACAATATGCGCACCCTCGGTTCCATGCCCCGACACAAACAGCTGAAGATTGCGGCAGAAACGAGCTATATCTACGCCCCACTGGCGCACCGCCTCGGCCTCTACAATATCCGTTCGGAGTTCCAGGACCTCTGCCTGAAAATCATGGAGCCGGAGACTTATGATGAAATAAACCAGAAGCTGAATGCCTCTGAAGACGAGCGGGAAGTGTACATTGAAAAGTTTTTGACGCCCATCCGGGAGGAATTGGACGAGGCGGGCCTGAAGTACCGCTGCTTCGGGCGGGCAAAGTCGGTGTCGTCCATTTACAATAAAATCAAATCGAAGGATACCCCCTTTGAGCAGGTCTATGACATCTTTGCCGTGCGAGTTGTGCTCGACGTGGAGCGCCGCCGGGAAAAAACGCTGTGCTGGACAGCCTATTCTATTGTCACCGACATTTACAAGCCCATCCCTGAACGCCTGAAGGACTGGGTGACCGTGCCCAAGTCCAACGGCTACGAGTCGCTGCACACCACGGTCATCGGCCAAGACGGGCGGTTCGTGGAGGTGCAGATTCGCTCCGAGCGCATGGACGAAATCGCCGAGCGGGGCTTTGCGGCGCATTGGAAATACAAGGGCATCAACAACCAGCCCGATGTCTATGAGAAATGGCTCGACCAGGTGCGGGAACTGATGGAGAACCCCAACTCCGACGCACTGGAGTTCGTCAGCGATTTCAAGAACAACCTTTATTCCGAAGAGATATTCGCCGTGACGCCCCGTGGCGACATGATCAACCTGCCGAAAGGTGCCACTGCGCTCGACTTCGCCTTCCATATCCACACCGACATCGGCTACCGCTGCCGGGCCGTGAAGGTCAACAACCGCATCGTGCCAATGGGCTACAAGCTCAACATGGGCGACAAGGTGGAGGTCATTACGGATAAAAACCAAAAGCCGAACGAAGGCTGGCTCAAGTTCGTGGTGACGGGGAAGGCCCGCTCCAAGATCCGCAACGCCATGAAGGAGGAGCGGCGCAAGACGGGCGAGATAGGCAAGGAGTCGTTGCAGCGCAAGTTTTCCAATATGAAGGTCAACTTCGACCAAGGCGTGGAGACCTTGGTGAAATATTTCAACTTCAACTCGCATATTGACCTGTATTTTGCCATTGCAACGGAGGAGATTGACTTAATTGAAACTTTCAGGGCATTTGAGGTCAAGGAGCAGAAGCTGGTGGAAATCGTCAAAGAGGTGCCTGCTGCTGAGGCCGAGAAGAAGCAGGAGCAACAACAGCGAACCCGCATTTCAGCCAAAACAAAAATACTGGTCAACGGCGAACCTGCCGAGCTGTACCATTACAAGCTGGCCAACTGCTGCAACCCCGTGCAGGGCGACGATATTTTCGCTTTCCTGACGGCAAAAGAAGGCCTGAAAATCCACCGGACCAACTGCTCCAACGCCACCAACCTGCTGGCCAAGTACGGCTACCGGGTGATGAAGGCCGAATGGGTCGCCAATACAGACACAACCTTCGTGGCCGACCTGAAAATCACGGGCGTGGACGAGGGCATCGGCGTCATCGAAAGGCTCACCAAGGAAATCGGTGGCCTCGGCGTCAATATCCGCTCCTTCCATATCGAGGGCGGCGACCAAGGCTATTACGAAGGGAAAATCAGCCTCCTCGTGCTCAACAAGGAACAGCTGAACATCGTGATGAAGACCCTGAAAAAGCTGGAGTTCGTGGAGACGGTAACTAGGGTTGATTGAGTTTGCAGTTCGACAGTGGGCAGTGGGCAGTCAGGGGCGTGCGTTGTTGCTCTTTTCCGGTTTAAGCCAAGTTAGTTGTACAACTTCCAGAGGTTCTCATATAAATTTAAGAAAACTTGTTTGGCTTGGCAGCCATTTTTCGAGAGGGGGGGGTATCAAACCCGCCAGTTCCGGAACTGGCGGGTTTGATAACCCGCCCTCTCGAAAAATGCAAAGGATATACATGAAATCCCGCTATAGCTATTTCTTTAAGAAAACCCTTTACAGCCCACTTTACCCAAAAAACGAAACCGGCGCAATGTCCACCATCGTTTGCAGGCCGGGGTTGCTCCGCAATAATTGGGGAATGGCGTTCAAGGTGATGGCACAAGTGGCCACGTCCCCGTTCACGCCGCCCTCGACTTTGGAGCGAATATTCGGCGTGCCATCAATGACCACCTCATCATAGCTTTCCTTCTCGCCTACTGTCGCTTGGAAAACCAGCCGGATTTTAGCTTCCCCGTTCACATAGCCGTTGCCCTCTTGCCGTACGCCTGTTGCATGGCCCTTGGGAATGGTCATGGCCTCGGTGGTGATTTTTTGCTTCGCAACAACTGGGCTGATGAGGTCTTCGGTCTTGTCCAATTTCCAGCCCATGCGGCTCGCTATCAGGTGGATGCTCTCCGTAAGTCCGACATGCCGCAGCGAACCGTCTGCTATCTTTTTTTGAAAATCGTCCAAAGAAAGCCCTGCTCCGATTTTGCGCTGGAACGGAATGCGGCGGAACTGCGCATTCTGGAAGCGGTGTACGGTCACCGATTGCACGTCTTGGCAAACCGCCGTTAGGAACACGGGCAGTGCATCCATCAAATAGCCAGGGTTTACGCCCGTGCCGAGCACGGCCACGCCCGCTTTTTTGGCAGCTTCATCGAGGCGTTTGGCCAACCGGGGCGCTGTTTTCCATGGAAAACTCAACTCCTCGCAAGTACTGACCACGGGGATGCCATGCGCCAGTATTTCCTCAATCTGCGGCACGATGCGCTGCATGTCCGATACGGTGGTGAGCACAGCCACGTCCGGCTTTTTCTTGGCTATCGCTTCCGCAATGCTCGACTTGATTTGCACCCCGGACTTTGCGCCGCCGCAGACCTCACCGAGGTCACGCCCGATGAGCGCAGGTGACTTGTCCACCGCTGCGATGGTCTTCAAGCCTTGGCGCTGCGCAATGAACTGTGCCGCCTTGATGCCGAGCGGCCCGATGCCGATTTGTAGGATGTTGATGGATTTCATGTGTGATGAGCTACCAGTAAAATGATAGAGAGGTGGCTGTATGGATAAAAAATTTTCAATTTTTCATCCATACAGCCACCTCTCTTAATTGGGTTCGGGAAAAACTGTCAAAGGACAACTCTCATCAACCTTTCTTCTTCAAGGACTGCTGCATCCCTCGCCCCAAAGGCAGTTCTACGTTGAAATAATAAGTGGGGTTCACTGTCTTGTCGCCCTCTTTGATGCACTTCACGATATGGTAGCGCTGTGGAGTGCCGTCGGGGCCTTCCTTGGTCACGAGCGATTGGTCTTTGGCAAGGAAGCCGAGCTTGTCCACCACCAGTTCGATGTCACGCAGGCTGGCCACCACGAAGGCCTGCTCGAAGGACTCGCCCGTGCCGCTTTTCAATGGTACATCCAGCAGTTGGTAGTATTTACGATAGGTTTCGACGGTCTGGAGGCTGTCTTCCATGAGCCAGCAGGTGTAGCCCCTTTCGAGCCAAGCGGGCAGCGAGCCGGGGTTCTTCTTCAAGAAATTGTCGCAAAGCGAAAGCGCCTCGGGGTATTTGTCCCGGCGGGCCAGGGCGTTCATGGCGTCGAGGATGCGCTCCTCCTGCAAGGGGTTGTAGCCTGGGCGCATGGCATTGCCATAGTAGATAGCGGCCAGTTCCCGGTTCGTCAACGTGGCGTCGCCCGCCAGCAGCCTCGCCCCGGTGCGGGCATAAAGGGTGCTATCGGCCTTCAGGCGCTCTTCGAGCACTTGGATGGTTTCGCCATAGACGGTTTGTGCGGCGGCATGGCCAAGGCAAAGCAGGGAAAATGAAATGGCCAGGGCCAAAAAAGTTTTGTTCATCAAAATATTGTTCGATTACTATCAATTGGGTGGGCATGAAAAATAAAATTTTCATGTCCGCCCAATGTTTTAGGTTGTTTTTTGGGAAAATTGAAGGTTTTTCCTAAAAACAAGCCCTGTTTGTGTTGCAAAGTTAAGCGGTGGTGCCTGAAGGGGAGTGTATTTGGTTTTAACTACTATTTCCGCCAAGTCTGTTGGTCAGCAAGGAACTCGGAGTAGTTCATCTCCTTGCCTTGTTCCCCTTCCCATATTGCCCGCCGCAATTGAATCAGTGTCATGCCATGTCCAGGTAGAAATTCGTCAAGATTGGTATTCCTCTTCGTCTTGAAATTGAAGGTTCCATTCCTCAAAGGTCTGCTTCTTGGGCTTGTTGCCAAATGAAGCGGACTTGCCCTTCAACGTTTTATCAATCAAAGACTGTATCTCCAATAGCACTTCCATACTATCCAGCGGCAATATTTTTTCGATAATGCCCAATTTGACGGTTCCAGTGGTCATAACAACAAATTGAAGGTGAGATTTTTGGTTGAGAAAAGTAGTCGGTACGAGGTGAAAATTATAGTTGATTTGATTTAAGATATAAGATAGACGAAATATGATTTTAGATTGAATTGGTGATTTATGATATTAGAATTGCGATTTGCCGCAAAATCCGAACATTCAGGGCTTGGCTCGGTGCCCCCAAATCTTACTTCTGAAATCGTCTATCTTATATCTGAAATCAAAAAAAACGCCTTCTCAGTAGTGCCAAAACCCCCTCAAAACCCCGGAATATACTCATCCTCCTCCTCGCTCGCCGGTGCCTCCTCGCCCTCGTCCTCCCAGCCCTTTGGCTCCCGCACCATGTTCAACGGGGCACCGAACGCCTTTATCAGTTCCGCCCGGATGCGCCGTTTTTGGCTCTCGCTGCGCTCGAACATATCCTTCACCTTGCGCTTGTTCGTCTCGTACTTGTACTTCTCCAGCGTACCGCTTAGGAGGAAATAGAGGTTGAAAAAGCCGTTCTCCTTGGCGGGTATGGACTCCACGTTGCGGTTGTTTTTCTTGAATTTGTTGGACAGCACTTGCCCGGCGTTCACCTTGATGCCGTAGCTGAGGCGGTCGTCGAAGGACTGCTCACCGCCGATGGTGAGGTTCATGGCGTTGTTCTGGAGGAACATCACGGGCAGGTAGAAGGTGCTGTTTTTCACCTCCAGCCAGTTCTGCATGTCCTCGAAGCGAATGTTGCGCAGGTCTTGAATCTTGGCGTAAGTGGCAAATTCATCCATCAGCTCGAAGTTCTTCAACTCGCCCCGGCGAATGCCCACGCCCGCCCATACGTGCAGTTTGTCCATCAAAAACGTGCCCGTGGAGTCCCAAAAAGCATGGATAAGCAGCTTGGCGTTCATGTCGCCGGAGATGTTCTCGGCCTTCAGCATGGTCTGCCCGGCGTTGTCCGTCTGCTGGAAGAACTTTTTCACGTCAATGCCCTCGCAATCCAATTTGGCTTCGAGGCGGGGTTCTTTTTCAAAAAACACCGTGCCATCGAGTTCGTAGTTGCCGTCCATGCCAGCGGCGTCACCCTTGATGCGCATGGTGGCGGCCTCGAAAATCAGTTCGCCGTTGAAGTCACGGCCCTCGATATTGTTGTAGGAGAACTCGTCCACCCGTGCATTGAAGGTGCCGTTCAGCAGGTCGGTAAGGCGGTGGCGGTCTTCGTTTTTATCCACTTTCAGCGAATCGAAGACCTCGGCCTGCACCTCGCCTTCCTTCACGGGTACGTCGGTCAGTTTTATCAGCTTCGCAAGGTCCATGACGGGCGAATTGAGCTGCGCCGTGAAGTCAAGGCGGGCGTTTTCGGAGTTGAGCGAATCGGCCAGCAGCACGGGCAGTAGGTTCTGCACCGAACCTTGGAGGGTGATTTCGCTGCCAGCGCCCAGCATTTTCAGGTTTTCAAGACTGAGTTGATTGTCACGCAGCAGGAACTTTCCCGTGTCGAAAGTGAGTTTTTCGCCATTGAAATCGAGCGTGGCATCGTCGAAGACGATATCGCCGCTCATCTGCACCGAGGCAATGCGCTTGATGTCCACCATGTCGCTGTAGTAGCCTTTCAGGCTCAGGTGCTGGATTTCCACCTCGCCGTCGCCGCCCGTGATGGCCGGGTTGTTGAGTAGCCCGAACGCCTCCCCGACGGCGATGGCCCCGTCCGCCTTGAGGTCAATCTGCGGGTCGTCGAGGTCTTCCACCCGCAGGCTGAGGGTGATGAGCTGGCGGTTGAGGTAGCCCTTGAAATTGCTGATTTCAAAGACCGACTGCTGGTTGTTGCGCCCTTCGCCGTTGGTGAAGTTGGCATCGAACGACACGTCTTGGAACGGCTCGGCGAGGCGGGGGCTGGAGAGCTTGCCGTCGTCGAGGCCGAACTCGAAATTGATGGAGGGCCGTTCCGAGGCGCTGAGCTTGCCCTTCACCAAGGCCGCAAATTTGAACCGCCCCGTGCTGCTGAAATCGCCGAAGGCGCTCAGGAATTGCGAAGGCATCAGGGCAATGACCGACTCTAAACTGGCATCCTCGGCTGCTACTTTCAGGTCGAAATCGGTGGCTTTTTCCTTGTCTTGGATGAACCCTTTCACGTCGAAGGCATTCTCTTCCAGCACCACCCGCACGTCGTCGAAGGTGTATTTGCCCTTTGCCAGGTCCACGGAAATGACCGCATCGTAGCCCCATTTTTTCCCTTCAAAATAGCGCACGCCGTCCAAGTCCACGAAATTGGAGGCAAGGCTGGCCCGGCTTTTCAGGTCGAATTTCTTCTCCGAAAAAAGCCCGGAGAACGTGGCAGATTCCACCTGCGTCATCATCTCCTGCTTGAGCTTGTCGTCCTGGTAAATCAGTTCCATCCGCTCCATGCGGGCCTGCTCCAGGGCGATGTTGAACTTGCTCTCCTCTTCCGACTTTGACGGCTTGAAAATATCGTAGTTGGCCTTGCCGTTTTTGTCCACCCAGACCTTCAGCGCCCCGTCCCGCACGCTCACGGAATGCACCTTCACCTGCGACTCGAACAGGCTCAGCAACCTGAAATTGAAGGCCACCTCCTCGGCTTCGAGCAGTGGTTTCTTGTTCACGCCCATCAGCCGCACATCCCGCAGGCTGGCCGTCGCATCCGGGAAATTGCGGAGCAGCGAAAGGTCGAAACTGCCCACCTTCAGCTCCGTCTTGAGCTGCTTGTTGATTTGGGCAATCAGCTTCTTGCCCACTGCCTCTTGGAAGAAGGCGGCGATGATTACTGCTGCGATGACCACCAATACCACCGTCGCCACCAGCCCGAGTAGGCCCCGTTTTAGATGCTTTTTCATAGGATGAAATGCCGTTACCGCAAGGCGGGCGTGGGAGGAACGTGAAAAAACTCATTTTTTCACGCTACTCCCATCTTTGTTTTTTGGGAAAAATTGAAGGTTTTCCAAAAAAACACCCCTCGCCAAATAGTTGCGAATTGCCTTGTCTTCGTTTTTTAAATGAAATCGAGTGCTAATGTAAAGGAATGTGGTGGGGGGAGTGTTCGGTGGGATAGCGAAAAAATATTGAACAAGGTGCAAAAACGAAAAAAGCCTCCAAGGAATCATCCTTGAAGGCTTTCGTAGAGGGTGGGCGCACACGGATTCGAACCGCGGACCCTCCCGACTTCCCAGTCGGGATGCCCTGAACCCGTTGGGCGATGCCCAGTCCTTCAAACAACGAAGCCTCCAAGGAATTTATCCTCGAAGGCTTTGTATAAGGTTGGGCGCACACGGATTCGAACCGCGGACCCTCCCGACTTCTCAAGTCGGGATGCCCTGAACCAGCTGAGCTATGCGCTGAACCCCACCAACAAAAAAGCCTCCAAGGAATCATCCTTGAAGGCTTT
>JALHQW010000037.1:29435-77353 GCA_022841745.1 Saprospiraceae bacterium
ACACGGATTCGAACCGCGGACCCTCCCGACTTCTCAAGTCGGGATGCCCTGAACCAGCTGAGCTATGCGCTGAACCCCACCAACAAAAAAGCCTCCAAGGAATCATCCTTGAAGGCTTTAATCAGGGTGGGCGCACACGGATTCGAACCGCGGACCCTCCCGACTTCCCAGTCGGGATGCCCTGAACCCGTTGGGCGATGCCCAGTCCTTCAAACAACGAAGCCTCCAAGGAATTTATCCTCGAAGGCTTTGTATAAGGTTGGGCGCACACGGATTCGAACCGCGGACCCTCCCGACTTCTCAAGTCGGGATGCCCTGAACCAGCTGAGCTATGCGCTGAACCCCACCAACAAAAAAGCCTCCAAGGAATCATCCTTGAAGGCTTTAATCAGGGTGGGCGCACACGGATTCGAACCGCGGACCCTCTGCTTGTAAGGCAGATGCTCTGAACCAGCTGAGCTATGCGCCCTTTTTATTTTGAACGATAAAAACGAATCGAACCGCTGACTCTCCCGACTTGAAAAGTCGGGATGCTCTGAACCAGCTGAGCTATGCGCCCCTTTTATTTTGAACGATAAAAACGAATCGAACCGCTGACTCTCCCGACTTCTCAAGTCGGGATGCTCTGAACCAACTGAACTATGCGCCCCTTTACTCGTTTTTGCTTTTCTTCAAAAGCGGGTGCAAAGATACGGACGAATGGCAAACTTCAAAATGTCGGGTAGAGTTTTTTTAAAATATTTTTTGGTAGGCAGCGGTTGTTGGGAAAAACAGCCGGACAACCTTCACAAACAATTGAATATCAAAATTCCATCCATTCTACCGGTTGTTTTTATAAAATTGCGTCAGAATAAGTAGCCTATAACTGAATTCAGCGGGCAATAAAATATTTCACCATGCCATAAACACAGACATTATGATAAAAAGCAAATTCATCACCCTCCTGCGTACCCTTGAAAAGCAGGAACTACAGGGGTTCGGCAAGCACTTGAAACAGCTACACCCCAATGATGAAGCCCCCTTGGCTGTTTTTGAATATGTCCAAAAAGTAATTTCTAAAGAAGGTGCCGATAAGAAACTGGTCATCGGCTATGCTTACCAAAAAATATTCAAAAAGGACATCGAAGATAGCAAGGCCAACCGGCTGAACATGCTGAATGCTTTGTCGGACCTGCACATTTGGTTGAAGCAGTTCCTGCTGCTCGAAAAAATAAAGTCCGATTCATTTGAGGGCCGTACGTTTTGGATGTCTATCTTAAAAGAGCGGGGCCTCATGCCCGAATATTCAAGGAAGGCGGCGCTCTTGCAACGGGAGGTGGAAGAAATGCCCAAGTCGAGCATCCCGGACTATATGAAGGGGATGGTAGCCAATCATTACTTCTACTACCATTTGACGCAGGACAAGGAAAAGGAGGACATAGTGACACTGATGGACTGCGCCAGGGACTTGGACCTGTTCTACACTGTTTCAAGGCTAAAGATTGCCTGTGAGGTGGCCAACAGGCGGCAGTTGATGGTGCAATCGTTCGAAATAGAGCCACTGCCCGCTATCGTGGAACTTTCTAAAAACCATTTGCCGTCTGATAACCCGCTGCTGGCCCTCTATTTAAGGGTTTATGAACTGATTTCCAGCCAGAACGGGGCGCTGTATCCGGAGATAGAATCCTTGCTTAAGGCCAATATCGCCATAATAGATCCTGAGGAAGTACATGCTATTCTCGGCTACCTGCACAATTACCTTGCGTACAGCCTACGTCGGGGGGACAATGCCTACTTGGCCATGACGCACAGCTTGAACAAATTTACCATTGAGCACAATATTATCTCGAAGAGTGGGGGGATTTCCGTCAACCAATTTGCCAATATCGTAAGCGTTTCTTGCGCCGTTGGCGAGATAGCATGGGCCAATTCATTTATTGTGAACAGCCAAGTGTCGCTGCCAAATGACCTGAGGAAGGATGCCATCGGCTTGGGGAAGGCAATTGTGCATTTTGAAAAAAAGGAATTTGATGAAGTCTTGATGGACCTACGTGAAACAACCTACCACGACCTGTTCTTCAACATCCGTGTAAGGTCCCTGGTGCTAAGAAGCTATTATGAGCTATTTGGCAAAAAAACTTCGGTTGTTTTAGATTACTGCGTTGCCTTTGAAGCCTTCCTGAAAAGGCAACGAACCCCAAGGCGGGAGGCGGTGGAGGCGTCAAGGAATTTTATCGGTATCGTCAAAAAAATGGCCATTGGCAAAGCCAGTAAGGAATCCATTCTCGATTTGATTCAGCATACAAGTCCGTTATACCATAAGGACTGGTTGCTTGAAAAGGCGCTGATCTACCAATAAAAAAAGGATTTCCTGCACGTGGAGCTACCCATGTGCAGGAAATCACAACATCAACTATGCCATAACATTTTCTAAAAAAAGCCCAATGGGTTTCAGTGCTCAGGCAGCCAAAAACCCATTGGCTCACCTAAAAACATTAAATCATAATCAAATCTTCGGTGATGTAAATGTTGGAACCCTCTCCACCGCAGATGGCCTTGAAGTAGAACTTGTAAGTCCCAGCAGAAAGATTGCTGAAATTCATGGACGTACCATTCGTCGTGGTAGGCTGGCTGGTGAAATTGCCCTCTCGCTTCTCGTACCAAACCTCATAGCTCGTGGCCCCGGATACCGCTCCCCATGAGAAAGCAACGGAGTTGGAGGACTGCGATGTGATGGTAACGGTAGGTGAGTCGCAATTGCATTGAATGGTTGGCGGCGCTGAAAAACCGTTTACCAACAACCCAAAAACAAAGAACAGGGTGGCAAGTGCACTCTTGCCTTGTTTGCGCAAAATTTTCATTGCTCAAAAATTAAAATGATTTAAGGATTTAATGAACAGGTGGTAGGCAAGCGTTTTCAGGGTAAAGCAATCCCATGCCTTTCAGGGCAACGCCCCGGAAAGCAAAGCCAATGCGACACTGCCTTTTCCGGTGCATCGTCCGAAAAAGCGGAGGCCGCCTGGGCCTGAAAACACAACCACACTTGTCAGGAAAAACGGTAGGCCATCTTTAACGGGTTAACTCCAACCAACCTTTTGCCCCGCAGTGCCCAACCTGATCATCAATTATCGGGGCAAAGTTCTGCGGCAAAATTGGGCGCCGCCCAGCCTTCTTTGTTCACAATTGTTTACATGAATTCACGTGAATTCACGACTTGAGGCTCGTACCCATGCCAAATTGAGCTTTGAAATGTTGTTAGGGATTGAGAAAGCCTTTTCTCTGCCGCACAATCTTCCTGTTACCGAATTCGTTTCAAGTCTCTTAGCTACCAAAATGTGGTTATGGGGAGAAGGGAGAATGAAATTTTTTCTTCCCACTATCGTACCGCTTGGGTTGGATTTTGAGGGAGAAGGATAGTTTTCCGAAAAAATACCCGCTGCGAAATAGCCACAAAAAAAGAAGCCCGGCACACCAGGTGGCCGGGCTTCAGTGTTCATAGTATTGTTCTTGCTTGCGGAATAACGCTAAACTGGATTTTAGGAGCTTTGATCCAAGGGATTATGAGAGTGGGTACACTAAAAATGTCTTCTGGCGGGGTACTGCTAATTTGGTAGTTTTGCTGGAAAATACAGAGTGGCCTTGTGACGCAAACCTCTCTGTCAGATAACACAATTTTTTCACACACATATTCAAACCTTTGCAAACCATTTATTTATGGACAAAATAAAGATTCTCTGGGCCGACGATGAGATTGATTTGCTGAAGCCCCAATTGCTCTTTCTGGAAAAAAAAGGCTACGATGTGGTCACGGTCACCAATGGCCACGATGCGCTGGACGAGGTCAATACCAACAACGACTTCGATGTGGTTTTTTTGGATGAGAGCATGCCCGGCCTGACCGGATTGGAGACGCTGTCCAAGATCAAGGAGGGCAATCCCCTGATGCCCGTGGTGATGATTACCAAGAACGAGGCGGAGGACATCATGGAGGAGGCCATCGGTTCGCAGATTTCGGACTACCTTATCAAGCCTGTGAACCCCAACCAAATCCTGCTCACCCTCAAAAAAATCATTGACAACAAGCGCCTCGTGCGGGAGAAGACCACCTCAGACTACCAGCAGGAGTTCCGAATGCTCTCCATGCAAATCAATAGTGGCCCCAAGTTCGAGGAATGGGTGGAGGTCTATAGGAAGCTCATTGGCTGGGAAATAAAAATGGACCACTCCGAGTCGGTGGCCATGAGCGACATCCTGAGCACGCAAAAGCAGGAGGCCAATTCGGAGTTCTGCCGCTACGTGGCCAAGAACTACGAAAAATGGGTGAACGAACAGGCGCAAGCGCCCACCATGTCGCATAACTTGATGCGCCGCAAGGTGTTCCCGAACCTAACCGAGGAGCGCCCGACCATCATGCTCCTGCTCGACAACCTTCGCTTCGACCAATGGAAGGTCATTGAACCCATCATTTCTGAATTGTTCCGAGTGGAGGAGGAAGATTTTTTCTTCAGCATTTTGCCAACGGCAACGCAGTACAGCCGCAACGCCATCTTCGCAGGCCTTATGCCCGCCGACATAGAGAAAAACCACCCCACGCTCTGGAAAAACGACACGGACGAGGGCGGCAAGAACCTCCACGAGGCCGATTTCCTGGAGGCGCAACTGAAGCGCACCATGCGCAAGCCTATCAAGTTCGACTATATCAAGATCACCAACGTGGCCCATGCCAAGGAACTGAACGATAACATCCTCAACTACCTGCGCAACGACTTGACAGTCATCGTCTATAATTTCATAGACATGCTCTCCCACGCCCGCACGGAGATGGAGGTGCTCAAGGAACTGGCCGGCGACGAGAAGGCTTACCGCTCGCTTACCCGCTCTTGGTTCCTCAATTCTCCGCTCTGGACGGCCCTGCAACGTGCCGCCGAGAAGGATATTCAACTCATCGTCACCACCGACCACGGCACCATCCGGGTGAACACGCCAAGTAGGGTAGTGGGCGATAAGGAAACGACCACTAACCTACGCTACAAAGTGGGCCGCAACCTACAGTTCGAGAAGCGGGACGTGCTCGACTTTCGTGACCCGAAACTGGTCGGCCTTCCACGCCCGAACATCAGCTCGACCTTCATTTTTGCCAAGGAGGACGCCTTCTTCCTCTACCCGAACAACTACAACCATTACAACAATTATTACAAGAACACCTTCCAGCACGGCGGTATCTCGCTGGAGGAGATGATATGCCCCGTGGTGAAGCTTCGGTCGAAGTGATTTAAAGTAACAATGGTTCGTGAAGTTTTAAGGTTCTATGGTTTTCGGGATTTGGGGCAAAACCTAACTGTAAATCATTTTTGACAAGGTTGGAAAAGCAACCGATCTTTTCAAAAACGGCAACTGTGCCGCAACCTTAGAACTCGAAAACCCGAAAACTTCACGAACCATTGAAGTAAAGCGGGTAATCGGAAATAAAAATTTCCAATTACCCGTTCTATCAATGTTTTATGCACCTGAAAATTGTCAAAGGCTAAAAACAGGAATCAGTTTTTGTCCCACCAGCGCCGCTTTTGCCCCTTCCCAATCCTTCGTCATTCCCAAGATAAAGCCACCGCCGCCAGCACCGCAGACTTTCAATTTGTACAAATCGCCTTCCGTGCTGGCAGCCCACAGCTTTCGGTACTTAACCGGAATAAGCCCCCTCAAGAACTTGTACTGAAACAGGCCAATTGCTCTAAAGTATTTATAAACCGCTGCTGAATTTCCGTTCAAAAAGCTGTGGATGGCGTCCTGGACATCGGGTATCAAAGAGAAATCTATTCGGGATGAAAGTGTCATTCCTTTTGATTGGTTCATAAAATACTCAATCAATGGAGTCGCTGAACGCTGAATGCCCGTATCGAGTAGGAAAATGGTATAGCTGCCTTTTTTCGGTACTTCGCCTTCCCCAAAGGGGCTAGCGGTAATGGGTTGTATGCCGCCTGGCAATTTCACCACCAGCGCACCTTCTTTTCCACCGAGTAGCACGGGCTTTTGCAGGTAGCAAACCAGTGGGTCGGTACCGCTGCTCGTGCCATGGAAGAAGGCCTCCATTTGCGCCAGCACTTTTTTGAACTCAACAACAGGCCACTCCCTAGTTTCTTTCACCCAGTGCTTCAACACCGAAGCGACCAGCGCTCCAGAACTCCCTGCACCATATCCCGTGGGGATATTTGACTCGAAGACCAACCCGTTTTGCAGTTCCTTTTTGAATGCTGAAATGTCAAGTTTCACGAGCAATTCGCCCCGTTGCTGCAAATCGTCGAGGTAGTCGGCGAACTGCGGCAACTGCTGCTGCCGGGCCGCCAGTTCCGAGGGGCTGAGTTGCGGAGCATGTGCCCATTTACCCGAAAACAAGGGCAACGGTACGGCCAAGGCATGGCTGCCGAGGTTGACGGTGTGCTCCCCGAAGAGGAGGAGCTTGGCGGGGAAGGTGGAGGCCATTCTTTCTTCGTGTAGTAGTTTTTGATATAAGATATAAGATGTACGATATAAGATTTTAGATTTCGAGCACGGCCCCCAAATCTAAAATCTTATATCGTACATCTTATATCTTATATCAAATCCGAGTTGATATAGTGGTTCCTATTTTTCCCCGTAAAAGTATGGCTGCTTCTCCTACTTTTGCTTTCCCGATGGGAAACAAATCGTAACAACTTGAGCGGGTGTGGGAGGAGAGAAAAAATGAATTTTTTCTCTCCTCCCACATTTTGAGGCTGTTTTGGGTGAAAATTTTCAATTTTCACCCAAAACAGCCTCAAACAGCCAGTTGCGACAAATCAAACATTATGCAACGCAAAGCCTACCGCCTCAAAGCGGGAAACATCAACAACCTGAAGCTCGTCAGCGACGAACTGCCGGAACCCGGCCCCAAGGAAGTGACCGTGGAGGTGAAGGCCATCGGCCTCAACTTCGCCGACGTGTCGGTCATCATGGGCCTGTACTCGGCCACGCCCAAGGGCGAGTTCACGCCGGGCTTGGAGGTTTCGGGCGTGGTGGTGAAGGCTGGCAAGGAAGTGGAAAACGTGAAGGTCGGCGACCGGGTGATGGCCGTTTGCCGCTTCGGGGGCTATGCCACGCACCTCAACATGGGCGAGCAGTACGCCATGCCCATTCCCGAAGGTTGGAGTTTCGAGGAGGGTGCGGCCTACCTCGTGCAGGTGCTCACGGCCTATTATGCGCTGCGCCCGTTGGGCAATTTGCAGCCGGGGCAGACTGTGCTCATCCACAGCGCAGCGGGCGGCACGGGCATCTTCGCCAACCGCATTGCGAAGCAACTGGGTGCGACCACCATCGGCACGGTGGGCAGTACGGCCAAGCTCGATTTGCTGAAACAGGAGGGCGTGGACTTCCCCATCGTCCGGGACGAAAACTTCTTTCCCAATCTGGATAAGATATTGAAAGACAGGGAGTTGAACCTTATTTTGGAGACGAATAACGGCAAAATCCTCATGGGCGACTTCAAGCGGCTGGCCCCGATGGGGCGCAGCATCGTCTATAGCGCCGCCGATTTCATCACGCACGGCAACCGCCCGAACCTGTTCAAAATCATTTGGCTGTACTTGCGCCGCCCGCTCATTGACCCAATGAAACTGACTGATGGCAATCGGGGCATGCTGGGCTTCAACCTCATTTACCTCTATGAAAAATCGCACCTGCTGCACCAGTACGTACAGGAGATAAAAGCGCTGGACATCGGTAGGCCGAGGTTGGGGCATGTGCTCACGTTTGACAAAATGCCCGATGCGGTGCGACTGCTCCAGTCCGGTAAAACAACGGGGAAGGTTGTCGTAAAAATTTGATAATCAATGAAATACAAAACCGTATTCGTGGATGCGCCGATGGCCAAGGCCAAAGGGACTTGGGGCGTAAGTTTTGAGGAACCCAACGGTGACCAACTCGCAAGGGATATTCAGGCCGTTATCTTGGAGAATGCAATGGCGGGGTTTGAACTCATGCAGTCTATGTCCGTAACAGCTTCAAGTACCATTTCGGGAGCTTATGCCTATTCGTTCACATCTGGCGTGATTTTGATTTTTAAACAGCAAAACCCATGATTTCCTTCCGCTGCAAATCCTTTTACGAACTACCTGCCCACCAGCTTTACGCCATCATGGCGCTGCGCCAAGAGGTGTTCGTGGTGGAGCAAAACTGTGCCTACCTCGATGCCGATGGCAAAGACCTGAAGGGCTACCATCTTTCCGGCCACGATGATGATGGCAAGCTCGTGGCCTATGCCCGGCTGCTGCCCAAGGGCGTTTCCTACGATAATTTTGTATCCATCGGGCGCATTGTCACGTCTCCATCGGTACGTGGCACGGGCGCTGGGCAGGCGTTGATGAAGGCCGCCTTGGACAATATGGATTTGCTCTTCCCCGGTGAAAGCATCAAAATCAGCGCCCAGAGCTATTTGCGCAATTTTTACGAGAGCTTTGGCTTTGTGGTGAGCGGCGATGAATACATGGAAGACGATATCCCGCACCTGCCAATGGTTAGGTAATTCATTGTTTCATTTACAAGCCCCGCTCAATATTGACGCCATTGTGATGAAGGGCAACGTGGTGCTAAGTGAGT
This sequence comes from Saprospiraceae bacterium, assembly GCA_022841745.1. Classification (GTDB taxonomy): domain Bacteria; phylum Bacteroidota; class Bacteroidia; order Chitinophagales; family Saprospiraceae; genus UBA6168. Next base: position 38,022 of record JALHQW010000037.1, read on the forward strand.
ACCTCTACGAAGCTCGGCTTAAAGGCTACTTGCATCGCTATTTCCATATAGAGGGTTAACACTGAAGGATGAGCGCTGGCTCACTTGGTTCTATTCGGGCGGCTTGGAGCGCCTGCCATTCTTGTATGATGGCGGCGATGTACTGTTCCAATTTGTCGGTAGGGGTATGCTCCGGCAAGGTGTTCAAGACGGAGACGATGACGAGTTTAAGGCCCTGCTCCGGGTTTTCGGCGAAGGCTTTGCGAGTTAGGTCAACGACGGACTCGGCCTTTCTGCGCCAGAACTTGGAGGAGTGGATTTTGCCTTGTTTTACAAGCTCAAAGAAACGAATAGACTCTTCACTAAAGAGATGCTTGTTCTCTTCTGAATATTCTACCACGTCTGGTTTTAATACTTCTTTGGTCGCAACCATCTGGATATTATTTAAAGGCAAGTTAAGCCCGTTTCAGACTAATTTCAAATTTTGTACAAAAAGAACTTGGAGTATAGGCTTCCTTGATGCCATCCATGTAACCATAAACATCAAAGTCGCTGATAATCTCAATGTACCTCTTCGAAAAAATCCTGTTGTACAATTTAAGTCGTCGCTCGTCAACGCCATCAAATTCAACTTTGGCATCGGGATTTTCTTCGAAAAACAATCGAATCGCCAAGACAACTGTTGAAACAGTTTTCTCAATGTCATGGTTATTTGAAACTACGTTGTCAACTGTTCGTCCTTCAATAATATCTCCGAAGGCGAGGTTGAAATTGCCATTTTCCATCTTCTCAAAAAGGACAAATTTCTGAATCACGCCACGTACGCCAATGCTATTAAACCTGTAAGCATTGTAAGGATTCAATCTTTCCAACGTGTAATGTTCCCTTATCATAGCATGTCTTTTTAAAGTAGTCTAACCCAAATATCCCTCATTCCCTCAACCCCTCCACCTCCTCCACCGTCTTCGGCACGGGCCGCCCCAGCAACTTGTGCCCATCCTTGGTAATCAGCACATTATCCTCGATACGGATGCCGCCGAACGAGCGCCAATCCTTGAGCGCCCCATAGTTGATGAAATCGGTGAACTTGCCCTCGGCCTCCCATTGGTCCATCAGTTCGGGGATGAAATAGAGGCCCGGTTCCACCGTCAGCACGAAGCCCGGCTCCAAGGCCCGGCCCAAGCGCAGGTAGGCCGTGCCAAACTGTGTGCTGCGCTGCACGTCGTCGGAGTAGCCAACGTATTGTTCGCCGAGGTCTTCCATATCGTGAACGTCCAGCCCGATCATGTGGCCGAGGCCGTGCGGGAAGAAGAGCGCATGGGCACCTTGTGCCACGGCCTCGTCGAGGTCACCCTTCATCAGGCCCAATGATTTCAAGCCCTCGGCCATGCGGCGGGCGGCGGCCAAGTGGACTTCCTTATAGGTCAGGCCAGGTCGCAACGAGGCGATGGCGCTTACCTCGGCATCCAGCACGATATTGTAAACGTCTTTTTGGCGCTGAGTGAAACGCTTGTCAACGGGGCAGGTGCGGGTGAGGTCGCCAGCGTAGTGAAGGTGCGTTTCGGCACCGTGGTCGCCGAGCAACAGTTGGCCGCTTTGTAGGGTGTTGTAGTGGTGGTGGTTGTGCAGCACCTGCCCATTGATGGTCATGATGATGCCGTAGGCTAATGCCCCACCCATGCCAGTGGCGATGCCCGCAGCGATGCCCGCTAATTCCGCCTCTTTTTTGCCAGCGGCGGCGGCCTTCATCACTGCTACGTGCATGGCCCCGCTGATGTCCACGGCCCGTTCCATCTCGGCCACTTCTTCTGGCGTCTTGTATGCCCGCTGCGCCACGATGGCCTTTATGAGCGGCACGGAGGTCATTTCTTTCAGCTTCGCAACGGGGTGGCCGAGCATTTCCGACAGGGCAATCATATTGTCGTGGCGGTAAGGCGGCGTGAAGTGGACGGTGCGACCTTGTTCCGCCGCTTTTTTTACGAAGGCAATTAAATCGCCGAATGGCAATGTTTTATGCACACCTACCCTGTGGGCTTGCTCCGCAATGGTCGGCATCGGCCCCGTCCAAACGATGTCCTCCATCGTGAGTTCGTCGCCGAAGATGATGTCCTCCCCGGCGTCCATGTCCAGCACGGCGGCGAGGCTTGGCTGGTCGAGGCCGAAGAAGTAGAGGAAGTTGGAGTCCTGCCGGAAGTGGTAGGTATTGGCCCGATAGTTCATCGGGGCTTCGTTGTTGCCGAGGATGAGGACGAGGCCGGAGCCGAGGTCTTTGCGAAGCCGCTCACGGCGGGCGGTGTAGGTGGTGGATGCGAACATTGGTTAAGTGCTTTTGCAATTACTTAGCAAAGGTTGTTTTTGTAGGAAATTGGAATTTTTCCACAAAAACAACCAAATGAGGGAGGAGAGAAAAAAGGAATTTTTTCTCTCCTCCCTCATCTATTTTAACGTGAGGTTTGGATTAAAACCTGGCATCAAGCCGTCCCGTTAGGGACACAACGTGGGTAGAAAGGTAATAAAACATCGACCTTCGTCCCGTTAGGGACGCAACATGGGTAGGCTTCAATCCCTTTTGCTACCCATGTTACGTCCCTAACGGGACGGAGGTCGAGGGGAACGTTCAAATCTACCCACATTGAGTCCCTATGGGACTGAAAATCAGGCATTTATGTCAATTCTAATCCAAACCTCACGTTATTTTAATAACTGAGTACTTTTTGAACAATGCGTAAAGAAAGTGAGAATCTATTAAAACTTTTATAAAAAACAAAAGGCGCTACCGAGGTGGCAGCGCCTTTTGAAAAGGCAATTGATTTGCTTTGATTAACCGCCTTTGAGGGATGGCCAATCTTTGCCATCCTTGCGGGTCAATACTACTGTACCAGCATCGCCGTATGTGTTCTGCCACTTGATGGTAGCAGTTGCACCGTTAATGCTGGAGAAATTGTACTTGTAAGTGTCTCCATACTGGTCAGCGCCAGTTAGGGTGATTACGTTACATGCGTCCACGATTGTTGGGAGCACTACTGGGGTGTCTCCCCAAGCAAAGGCAAACTGACCAAAGGTAATATCAGTGGAAGTGTACTTGCCTGACAAGACATTGCCATTGGCATCCGTTGCTGGCGACCAAGTAACTGTTCCAGAAATTTCGCCAGGGAATGCCGCACCAGCACCGCCGCCAGCACCTTTAATCATTTCCGTTTGAACATAATCAAACTCACCGGCCAAATCAGACACGCAGATAACTGCCCACTCCACGTAGCAAGAAGAGTTCGGGAATTCCGCTGCGCAAATGGATGGCGACCAAGCGTCAAACTTGCGGTCGTCAGCGGTGTAGATAATCCAACCGAGGCGGAACTTGTCACCAGCCACGAAGGGGTTATCTGGTGAGCGGTCCGGCTTCTCTGGGTTCTCGAACACCTTAACGGAACCGTCACCATAGTCGTAGGTGGCATCTTTGTAAAGCTGGTAGATGTCGTTCTGGGTAACCGAGAAGGTGATGTCCTTGCGGTTGGCCGGAATTTCGCCGCCTTCAACGACCTTGAACAGTTTTCCACGGGTAGTGGTATAGTCAAAATAATCGCCACCGTGCTGGGCGGTGCGGTCGTTGCCTTCGTTGTCTTCGTATGCTTCGTCGAAGAAGGCATAAAACTCAATACGGTTGGCGGTGTTGGCACCCTCAATGGAGTTCCATTGGAAGGCTACTTCCAAAGCTTCATCGCCTTGGAACACGAAATCGGCGGGCGAGCCAGCGGCAACCCTGCCCCAGCCGTGTACGGCCGTTTCCGGCTCGAAGAAGGGACTGGTTTCCTCGTCCTCGCAGGCGGCAAAGAAAAGCAGGCCCATTGCCAAGAAGAGATATGATAATTTAAAGATTTTCATTTTCAAAAAGATTTGATAATCAAATAAAGAATGATTGATTGTTAGATTGTTGAATTGTTAGATTGCTAAATGGCCCACGCAATACGGGCAACAATCAAACAATTCAACAATGTAACAATCCTGCCCATTTACTCCGTGTCCCAGAACAGGCGGCTGCTTGGGTCGTCCCAAATCACGTCCTTCCAAGGGGCTGCACTGGGGTTCAGCGTCAACTCGGTAGAAGGATAGGGGAACCTGTGTGGCCACTTCCTCGGCGTAGGGCTGACGGGGTTCTGCAAGGTGCTTGGCAGGCCGTTGTAGCCATAGTTGTTGGAAGCGTTCGGATCGTGGGTACGGCGCATGGCATTGTATATTTCATAGCCATTGCCCCAAGAAGAGAACCAAAGTTGCTTCATCACCACGTTCAGCTTGGCACGGTTGCTAGGCGCATTGTCGAACCTTTCGAGCCAGAGGGCCACATAAGCGTCAGTTGTTGCAGCATCGGGTGCTACGGAGCCGCCACCTGTTGCCAAACCAAAGCCCACCACCTTTGCGATATGGCTGCGGATGGCCTGCTCGAATAGCGCACGGGCGTCGCCTCCGATGGCGAGTTGGTCTTCGAGAATGGCCTCAATTTGATAGTACAGCACGTTTACATGCGACAAGATTGGGAAGATACCGCCGCCAGGTGCAGTATTTGGCGAAGGAGTAGCAGGAGCGCCCGAATCGTGGAATCCACCAGCTGGATAAACACCAGGAATGGTGCGCAATGTACCGTCGTTGGGTACACCAGAAGCATCGGCACGGTCTCGCCCGAAAATGCCCGCAGCAAAATCAATCTGGTCTTGGGTTGGGTTAGGGCCGTACAAGTCCTCCATGATTTCGGTGTTCAGCACCACATAGCCATAGTTGCAGCCAGGGGTAGTCCAGCAGGGTATGGTACCAGCTTCCGTCGGGTTGGTGATGTCCAAAACTTTCTTGTTTTGGCGTTTGAAATAGAAAGGCCAGCGAGGGTCGCCATCTTCCAACATTTCCACCATCAGCTGGTGTGAGATATAGGTAAACTCGTCGCCAGTATATGGGCCTTGGTACCAAGGATGGCGATTGTCCGGGTTGATGGTCTTGCTGAACTTGAACTCGAAGTCGCCAGAGGCGGCTGTAATCAGGGCTCCGCTCAATAGATTGCTGATTTCAGCCTTCGCCTTGGAAGGGTCTGCTTTCCACGACTCAATGACGAGCTTCAGTTTCAACGTATTTGCGAAAGCCTTCCACTTGTCAATATTTCCACTGTAAATAAGGTCAGTGGTAGCCTTTGCCCCGCTGGTGAGGTTAAGGTTGGCGATGGCTTGGTCAATCAGTGCGATGCAATCATTGAACACCACTTCATCAGCGTCGAAAGTTGGTGCACGGGAGGTGATGTCCTCACCTTTGAATGCCTCCGAGTAGGGCACGTCGCCAAAAAGGTTGACCATGCTGCTAAAAGCATAAGCCTTCAGGAGTTGGCCAATAGCCAAGTGGTGTGGCAAGTTGTCTGCTTCGGCCTTGGTGATGAGACCTTCGATGTCCTTCAATGGCCCGGCGTACATATTGTCCCAAAAACCGCTAAAAGAGGTATTGGCCACCCCAAAATTGTCGAAGGAAGTGATGAGTCCAACAAACCCGTGCGCAGCATTATTTGCACCACCGGCCATCGTGTTTGCCAGTGTATATTGTATCTGTGGGATAAGCAGGTCCACAGAAGCGTCTGCAGGGTTGTTCGGGTCAACGTTCACCCCTTCGAAATCGGTGAAGCACCCTCCCATGGCCAATGCAAACACTGGCAGGATGATGTATTTTGAAAATTTATGAAAGAATTTCATGCGATATTTCTTTTTTGATTTGAAAAAAAGCTTGATGGCATCGCCTGTTCTGGCAGCTGCCATTGAAAGCATTTTTTAGAACGTCACCTGCAGGTTGATACCAAATCGCTTGGTCGTTGGCGTGGAGCCATACTCGAAACCTTGCACGTTGGAGTCTGCTACCTCGGTCAACACCTCTGGGTCCAGGTTGAGGCCCTCCAGCATGTTGGGCACTTTGAACCAAAGGTTACGGCCAGAAACGGAAAGACGAAGGCTGCCAAACGGCGTCCTGTCCATCAACTTCTGTGGGAAAGAGTAGGACAAGGAAACCTCCCTCAAACGGATATTGGTAATATCATATACCATCGTTTCATCGGCACCGTAGTACCCAAAGCCGTTGGAGAAGTGGTAGTCGAAGGCTGTGATGGGCACGGTGTTGCGGATTGGCTGACCGTTTTCATCGGTGATAGCCTCAAAAGTCTGGGGGTTGCCAATGTAACCAGGAATAACCCGGAGCGCCTCACGGTCTTCCGATTGCTTGATTACACCACGGGCCTGCAAGGCACCTGCCGTGATGGAGTACATATCGCCGCCTTGCCTCCAATCCAAGATTGCCCTAAGTGTCAACCCTTTGAAAGTAAATGAGTTGGTAACGCCCAGCATGAAGTCTGGGTTCGGGTCACCGATAATATCGGATTCGGGCAGGAAGATAGTCGTGCCCGTGGAGCGGTCAATGAGCAGGTACTCCTTGCCATCAATGGTGGTACGGGCGTTCTGCGAGCCGAAAATCTGGCCATAAGGCTGGCCTGTGCGGTGGATAACACCTGTAGCTTGGCCAGGACCACCAAGGAAGATGTCATCTGCAAAACCTGCGTCAACAATCTTTGACCGGTTCCTTGTAAATGCAAAATAAGTGTTCCAAGTAAAACCGCTGGCTGTTTTGATGGGCGTGATGTCAACGCCGATTTCCCAGCCCTTGTTCTCCACTTCGCCAGCATTCACGACTGCCCTGAAATAACCCGTAGAGGAAGGTACTTGGGCTTCGGTGATTTGGTCAGTCGCATTGCGCTTGTAATAAGTAACGTCTAGACCAAGGCGGTTGCGGAAAAACCGTATATCAGAACCGAATTCGATTTCCGTGGTCAACTCGTTCTTCAAAGATGGGTTGCCCACTACGTCAGAAAGTGATTCACGGTTGACGACAGTGCCACCAGCTGTTGTGAATGGTGTGCGGAAATTGTAAGGTGTGTTCGTCTGGTAGGGTTTGGCCTCATTGCCCACTTGTGCCCAAGAGGCACGCATCTTCCAGAAACCCAAAGTGTTGCTTTCAAGGCCGAGCACATTGGTCATATCGGCGGCAAGGCTGAAACCAGGGTAAAAGAAGCTGTTGTTGTTGTCGGGCAGTGTGGAAGACCAGTCGTTGCGGGCAACGATGTCGAGGTACAGCCAGTTGTCATAGGAAAGCAACAGGTCAGCATAAACTGCATAAAGGCGCTGCTTGCGGCGGAAATCTTCCCGTACGATTTGGGTGGAAGTACCTTGGATATTGTATAGGTTCTTGTCAATCAGGCCGTCGCCATCCACGAAGCGGTTGTTGAATGTGCGCTGGTTTTGGTTGAAACCGGTGATGAGCCTTGCGTCGAACTTATCGCTGAACTTGTGCGAAACCGTAGCGAGATAGTTGATGTCAATCTCCATATTGTTCAAGTCATCCGTCCAAACGCCACCGTTGAAATCAGCAACACCGCCTGGACGGCGGGCATTGCGGCGGGATTCGGAGTAGGTGTTTATACCGCCACGAGCAGCGAGGTTGAGCCAAGGCGTCACGTCATAGCCAAGGCTGATATTCCCAAATACCCTGTTCAGGCTGCTGGTATAGCGGTTGTTCTTCACGAGCCAGTAAGGATTGTCCAAGGCACGGTAGAACACGTTGTCGCCAGTGCCAGGCACCTCGAATGGGTAGTCAATCAAGTTATAGTTACGTGGCAGGTAGAACAAGCGGGAATAAATAGAGCCTTCCAACAAGCCGCCAAAATTGGTGGCACCGTCAAAGATGGCACCGTTGATGGGCGGGGAGGCTTGGTTGGTGTTCACATAGTTCACGTTACCCCCTACGGTAAGGCCATTCGCCAGTTTGGAGGAGCCACCAAATGCCAACGTGGTACGGTCAGCACTAGACTCGGGTACGATACCCGTGTTGTCCATCCTTGAAATAGATGCATTGATGGAGGAATTGTCGCCTCCTGCGCTGATGTTCAAGGAATTTTCACGCAATGTGCCTGTTTCAAAGAATTCAGAGACGAAATTATGGGGCTGGTAAGGTACCGGAATAGCCCGCTTGGTACCGTCAGGCATGGTTTCCAGCAATTCGGGGAAGAAGGCTGGGTAATTCCGAGCAGCAGCAGTCGCATAAGCATTGGAAGTAAGCGGGTGTGGAACTGTGCCCTCTGGGTAGTTCGGCACGATGGTCTTTGAATAAGTCGTTCCAAACTGGCTGTTCAGTTCGTCAACGTATTCAGGGAACGGGGCGCCCCAGTTGCCCACAAATGCGCCATTGTAAACTTGGTTCGAGCCTTGTCCGTACTTGTTTTGGTACTCTGGCAGGTTCGATACCTCTTCCCAGTTCATCGAGCTGTTGAAGGTTACTTCGAGGCCCTTGCGGGTCTTCTGGCCAGCCTTTGTGTTAATGACCACAACGCCATTCGCAGCCCGTGAGCCATAAAGTGCTGCAGCAGCAGCACCTTTGAGGATGGACATTGAGGAGATGTTGTTCGGGTCAATGTCGTAGGCACGGTTGGAGAATTGGGTACCACCCGACGCGCCTACCGTTGAGTTGACGGAGTTGTCGAAGGGCACACCGTCCACGACGAAGAGCGGCTGCGTGTTCCCCGTCAGCGAGGAGTAGCCCCGAATGTTAATACGGGTACTCTGGCCAGGAGAGCCGCCACCGCCCTGAATCACAACACCAGGTGTCTTGGCAGACATGGAGCGCAGCACATCGGTCTCCGAGCGCTGGGCCAACTGGTCGGCAGTCAGGTCTGACACCGAGTAGCCGAGCGCCTTCTTTTCGCGCTGGATTCCGATGGCTGTCACCACTACTTCCGATAGTTGTTCCGACGATTCCTGCATTTGGAGGTCAATGACGTTGGAGGCACCCAACGAAACGTCCTGTGTCGTAAAACCAGTGTAACTGAAAACGAGGGTGTTCACACCCGCGGGCACTTGCAGTTCATAGGTTCCGTCAACGTCCGTCACGGTACCTACCGCAGTCCCTTTTGCAAAGATACTGACCCCAATCAGCGTCTCGCCTTTTGGGTCGGTCACTGTACCTTTGATGGTGCGCTGGGCCAGCATAGCGGATATGCTGAGCAACGCTAGCACGAGGGCTAGTGAGAGTTTTTTCATACTAATTCAATTTTTGTATTAAAGAAAAAAATAAAATCCAAAATCCTACTCGAACCAGTGCACTCAGCTTAAAACCACCGTTCTATCCTAACCTAATACCTGCTGTGGAGCACAGTTCATTTCATTTCTGTTGAATGCGTCATTCAGCTGAACAATCCTGAAAAGCTACAATCCTTGTTATTTCACTGGGGTTGCTGATGATTCTCCCTTGAGTTTTGGGAAATGAATGGGATTATTTGTGTTTGGATGGGGCAAAGGTGTTAATATTTCCTTAACAAACGTAGGTGTTGTTTCAAATGCGGCCTTAGAAGGAAAAAAAACATCAGCGAAGTTGCCTCAAGTACATTTGAATAGTGTTGCCGAGACCATAGTAGAGCGCATCGGAGATTAGCGCATGGCCGATGGACACTTCGAGCAAGCCCGGCACGTTTTCCTTATAAAATCGGAGATTTTCGAGGTTCAAATCATGCCCAGCGTTGATGCCCAAGCCGATTTGGTTCGCAAGTATAGCACATTGGCGGTGAGCTTTCACAGCTTTGTCCCTATTTTTTGAAAAATCTTGTGCATACATGCCAGTGTATAGCTCAATGCGGTCAGCGCCAACGGCCTTGGCCCCTTCCACGAAACTTTCAGATGCATCAACGAATAGCGAAACCCTGATGCCTGCCGCTTTTAATTCTGACACCACTTCTTTCAGAAAAAAGGCATCGGCGACGGTATCCCAACCCCTGTCGCTGGTAAGTGCCCCTGGTGCGTCGGGCACGAGAGTCACTTGGTGAGGCTTGTTGTCCAACACCAAGGCCATAAAGTCGAGAGTAGGATTCCCTTCGATGTTGAACTCCGTTTTCACCACTTCTTTCAATTGTGGGATATCGTCATAGCGGATATGCCGCTGGTCGGGCCGTGGATGTACGGTGATGCCTTGTGCACCATACTCCTCGCAATCTTTCGCCACTTGTACGAGGTTCGGCAGGTTGCCGCCACGGGAGTTCCGTATTAGGGCGACTTTGTTAATGTTTACGCTGAGGGTTGTCATCTTATAGGTTTGCAGTTTAACAGTTGGCAGTTAGCGATGAGTTAGCAGCTAATGACCGCAAACTCCAAACTGACGAACTGCAAACTAAAACTATCTTTGGCGCAAAATTATAAACTCGCTACCGAATGAACGAACTCCACTTGGAGTCGAATACCGAATCGGAGGTTTTCGAGCCGAAGCCCTCCATGGTCTTGATGACCATGCTGTTGCTGATTGGCCTTTGTGCCATCGTTGGCAGCGGTTTGCTCCTTTTGGGCGCCCACCTGCGTGGGATGGAGTTGCAAGCAGCCCTTGAAATTGACGAACACAGCAGCCTTGGTAGCCGCTATTTCGTCAGGGCGGCGCTATTCGTAAACCATACAGCAAGTTTTCTGCTGCCCGCCTTGCTGACGCTCTGGCTTTTTTATAAAAAAAAGGCACTAAAAGCTGCTTCACTTCATATTGCTCCCAATCTCAATACCCTACTGATAGGCTTGCTCTTCGTGATGTCCGCTTTTCCACTGGCGCAGGTGGCCTTCGTGGCCAACAAGTGGCTGGTGGAGCAGTTCCCAGTTTTAGACGCCTTGGTGCAAACGGAAAAAACGACGATCAAGCTGATGGAAGGCCTGCTCGTGATGCAATCCCCGTGGGAAATGTTGGCCAGCCTGCTGGTCATGGCCATCGTGCCAGCCTTGGGAGAAGAATTGGTGTTCCGTGGAATCGGCCAACGAAAGCTGATTGAAATTACTGGGAAGCCCGCCCTGGGCATTTTGCTTACTGCCCTGATTTTTAGCATCACCCATTTCGAGATTCAACGCTTCTTGGCCATCATGCTCCTCGGCGGGGTACTAGGGCTATTGTTCCATTGGACAAAAAACCTGTGGATACCCATTGCGGCGCATTTCATCAACAATGGCGTCCAAGTCATCATCACTTGGCAAAACCAAGGCAAACTCAAAGAACTGAAGGAAGGAAATATAGAAGACTTGCCCATTACAATTGTATTGGCATCGGCAGTTGTGTTCGCCACTTCGGGGTATTTCCTTTGGAAAGAAAGACGATATACGGTTGACGGTTAACGGCTTACGGTTGACGGTATTGATTGCCACTCCGTCTGCCGTCCACCGTCTGCCGTCCACCGTCAACCGATATTAATGAACCTCTCACCGACCCTCATACTCAGCATCATCATCGCCTATTTTGCGATGCTCATCGGCATTTCCTGGTACACCAGCCGCAACGCCGATACCTCCGATTTTTTCATTGCTGACCGTAAAAGCCGTTGGTGGGTCATTGCCATCGGCATGATAGGCACGTCCATTTCGGGCGTCACCTTCATCAGCGTGCCGGGCTACGTGAACTCATCGGCCATGAGCTATATGCAGGTGGTGTTGGGGTACATGGTCGGTTACTCGGTCATTGCCCTCGTGCTACTGCCCATGTACTACAAGCTGCATTTGGTGTCCATTTATGGCTATTTGGAGCAGCGTTTTGGGCCAGTGTCGCATAAGACTGGGTCTGCATTTTTCCTGCTCAGCCGCACGGTAGGCTCATCGCTTCGCTTGTTTTTAATGGCCAAAGTGCTGCACGCCTTCGTCATAGAACCTATTTTCCATATCCCATTCTTCATAACTGTGCTGGTGACCATCCTGCTCATTTTTACCTATACTTATAAAGGCGGTGTGAAGACCATCATTTGGACGGACACCCTCCAGACCCTGTTTCTCATCAGTTCGCTGGTGCTTACCATTATCCTTGTCGGGCAGCACATGAACCTCGGCCTTGGCGACCTCGTGAGCACGGTCACGCAAGATGAGCGCTCGCAAATATTCTTCTTTGAAGGCGGCTGGAGCGACCCCAAGAACTTCTTCAAGCAGTTCACCGCCGGGGCATTCATCGCCATCGTGATGAGCGGCCTCGACCAAGACATCATGCAGAAAATCCTAACGGTGAAGACCCTCAAGGGAGCTCAGGTCAATATCTTTTCCTACTCCAGCCTACTGGTTTTGATGAACCTGCTCTTTATGGCGCTTGGTGTTTTGTTGTTTATTTACGCTTCGCAAAACGGCATAGACATCCCCACAAAGGAAGTGACCAAGTTTGTCGAGGGCGTTGCCAGTACCGTCTCCGTGCCAGACACCGATTTGCTCTTCCCGACCATTGCTTTCAAATATGCCCCCGCAGCAGTGGGTATCCTGTTCATCCTTGGTATCACGGCCAGCAGCTACGCCAGTGCCGACTCGGCGCTCACTTCGCTCACCACGGCATGGTGCGTTGACTTCCTTGGTTTCGGAAAAACGGAGGTGAATACGCCCGAAAACGCCCGTGTTCGACACTGGGTTCATATCGCTTTCTCGGCCATCTTCTTTGTACTCATCATGGTTTTCCACGTAGCCGCCACAGGCGAGGTCATCAAGCTCGTCTTTGATTCCGCCAGCATTACCTATGGGCCATTGCTTGGCTTATTCGCCTTCGGCTTCTACACCAAGCGCCAAATCGCCGACCGCCATTCGCTGATGGTCTGCATCGCATCGGTGCTCATCACGGCTGGGGTCTATCTTTACAATGGCTATTTCGGCTACCCGATTTTCGGCTACAAGTTCGGGTTCGAGTTGTTGGTGCTGAATGGGGCGCTGACGTTCTTTGGCTTGTTGGCCATTTCGCATCGCAGCTCCACAGCACAAATTTGATGGACTAATCAGCCTTTTATGAACTTTATCAAGGACTGGTAAACGGTGTTTTTCATCAAAATCTCCTCGTTGCCCAGCACCACTACCCGCTCCCGTGCCCTCGTGAGCGCAACATTTAGCTTGCGGTCAACGCCCTCCTCCGAAAGCGAGACCAATGTCTCCATCTGCGAGGCGGCGTTGGTGCAGAGCGAGATGAGGATGATGTCCCTTGCCCCGCCTTGGTAGCGCTCCACCGTGTCAATGGTGATGCTGCTGCAATCAATGCCTTCCCGCTGCATCACCTCCTGTATTTGGGCGATTTGCGCCCGGTAAGGCGTTATCACGCCAATTGATTGCGGATTGCGGATTGCGGATTGCTTGCCCCTTTGGGGCGGATTGGGGGTGCCCTCCTGAAAGAACTTGACGAGTTGGGCCAAAAGCTCCGCCTCGTGTCGGTTGGTCTTGCGGCTGGGGCTTTGGCGGTCGGCCGGGGTGTCGAGGAAGGCGATGCGGCGGCCTTCGATTTTTGCCAGCCAATCTGGTTGATTTTCAATGGTTTGTGAGGATAAAGCTGCCAACTGTTTTTGCGAAGCGGGTATTTCCTTCGGTAAAATGCGGAGCTTGCCTTCGTAAAAATGCTCGCCGGGGAAGCGCATGATGTCCTCGTGCATGCGGCCTTGGTGGCTCAGGTGGCCGATGGCCCAATGCCAGCCCTGCTCGGTGCAGCGTCGGTAGAGCCGCTCGAACAGGGAGTTGCGAAGGTTTTGCAGGCCTATTTCATGCAGTTTTTCGTCCAATACAGCCGATGCTTCGGGCGGCTGCACCACCACGGCGGGCAGTTGCTTGTGGTCGCCTATGAGCACCCACTGCTCGAATTGCGGCAGCAGCCCGACCAGCCCCGGCTCCAGTATCTGCGATGCCTCGTCAATGGCCACCCGCCTGAATTTTTTCAGTTGGAGCAATTCGAGATTATTGGACAGTGAGGCCAGCGTTGCCACGAAAATGCGGTGGCGTTCCAGCACTTCTTTCAAGCCTTTGCGAGTGGTCACTTCCTCGATTTTCTTTGCCAGCAATTGATTTTCAAACTGTTGCCCCGTCGAGTAGCGGGAGCCAATGCGCAGGTAGGCGCTCTTCACCTCATTGCCGAGGCTGTCCAATGCCTCGCAGATTTCGTCCACGGCCCGGTTGGTGTAGGCCAGTAGCAGTAGGTTTTCATCGGTGTTTTCAAAAATATGCTTCGCAAAATGGCGCAACACTTGGCTGGTTTTGCCCGTGCCTGGCGGCCCCCAGAGCAGGAAGTAGTCGGGGGCGGAGAGCATTTTGGCAAGGATTTCCTCTTGCTCGGAGGTTAGCTGCGAGTTTCGAGTTTCGAGTTTCGAGTTAGGGGTGCCAAACTCCACTTCGACGACATTGGGTGGCAGTTTTGGGGCCGATGTTCCCAACAGCAAATCCCGCTTGCGCTGTTCAGCACCTGCCCAACGAAAGAGACCTTGGTAGAGGGCATTGTAGCCGGAATCCATCAGGTCGTGTTCGAGGTTCCATAGCTCGAATTCCTTGAAAATCAGCGTATTGAATTGACGATAGCGTAGCCGCACGGTGATGGTCTCGGGGGTGATTTCGAGTAGGGTGACTTTGAAGATTTGGGTTTGAAGGGTTTGAGTTGTTCGAGGGGTTTGAGTTGCTTCCAGGCCCTGACTGCCAACTGCCAACTGCCAACTGCCAACTGGATAGAGCACCCCAATATCCCCCACCCGGAAGTTGGCCAACAGGCTGGTGTCGGCGGTTTTTTCAAAAACGATGATGGGTTCGTCCTCGAAGGCCCGGTTTTCCTTGATTTTAAGGGATTTGAACAAATCAAAACAGGCTTCTTTTTCAGCGGGGGTGTCGAGCCAAAGTGCGGCGAGGCCATTGGAAGCGGCGCTGCCTTGGTCGCCCGTTTTGGCCAATTGGTGCTCCCGTGCGATGAGTCCCGTGAAGGCATTGAAATAGCGGCGCTCCAAGTCGTTCATGGCGGCGTAAGTGGCCTCGAAACGGCTGATGCTTTCCGCCAGATAGCCCTTCAGGTGCGGGAAGCGACCACGGGCGATGCGCTCCAGCAGGGGCACTTGCGACACGTTTTCAGCGCCAACGGCAGCCAACCTTCGGTCAATGGCCACGAGGCGGTTGCGGATTTGGAGGGCTTCGTGTTGCTCCGCAACGATGGGTGGTGCATATTTCAACTGGTTCATTTCCAAGCCACTATAGAGGATGTAGCTTGCTGGCTCCACCTCCTTGCCAAAGACCGAGCGCACCATCAGATCGTAGAGCAAGGTCTGTATGTAGTGGCTGGCGCCAATGCCGTGGCGGTTGGGCATGAAGGCTTGCCCGCTCTTGAGTTCGATGATGGCGCTTCGGTTTTCTTTTTTGTAAAAAACGTCAAGGCGGCCCTGCAAGCCGTGCTTTTCATCGTAAAAACTGGGTTCGAGGTAGGTCTCTTTCGGCTCGATGTCGAACTTTCGCATGCCCGTGCGCACCATCGCTTGCAGCGTCACCCAGTGCTTTTGTGACTGGTCATGGATTTCCCGAATCTCGGCATCGGCCAGCAACGAGAAGGCCAGCGGGCTGGTGCGGAATACTTTCGGGAAGGTCTCCTTGAAGCTGGCCTCGGGGTTGTGCATCAACTCATCCAAGAAAAAGTTGGCGCAGTTCCCGAGCAGCATGGCCTTTGTCTGGGCCACGGGCAGGAATTTTTGCAACAAGTAAACGACTGGCTCGGCGCTATTCCCTTGGTAACAGTTGGCCACGGTGGACACGTCAAGGAGGTAGTCGGGGCAGACGACGATGGCCTTCGGACGGTAAACGGTGATTAGTGATTGGTGATTAGTGATTAGTGATTGGGGGGCACCGATTGCGGATTGTTGATTGCGGATTGCGGATTGGGGGGCTGCTTCGGCGCTTGTTTCATTTTCAATTATCTGGACATCGAGGAGACTGAGGATGACAGGGAATCCGAAGGTGCTACGGATTTCCCGGATGGTGGGGCCGAAGTTTTCGTTGCGATCGGGGATATTGTACTGGATGCCAATGAGTTGCGAGGGGTTGTCTTCATCTTGGGCGAGGAGTAGGTCGTTCTCCTCGTCGTCGGCGAGGGCAACGACCCGTACCTGTGGGCGGCGTTCGCTGACCTGTACTGCCGCATAGGTATAAGGGATTTTTTTGGGTAAAATGGCACTGACCTCGTCGGGCAGCGCTATGCCAAAGAGGCCCTCTATGCTCTCTGCAATGGCTTTCAGGCCAAGGCCGTACACGCCCTTTGCCTCCTTTTCCGGCACGATGCCCCGCATTTTCTTTCGGAAAAGATGCACCCAATACTGTGTCTGCTTTTCCACTTGGTGGCGGTGGCAGGCATAGGCAATCCGGGCAAACAGCGTGGTAAACTGGATTCCTTCGGCCTTGGTGGCTTCAATAAAAAGCAGCTCCAGAAGACGGGCCAAAGCATCTGCCTTGGCAGCAGGTGCCCAGTCGGGGTTGGCGTCCACCTTTGTCAGTTCAAGGTAAAACAAGCGGGCCAGTTCCGTTGATTTGTGGTCAGTGTTGTTCAATGTTGCGAAGCAAAGGATGGGTATGCGTTGGGTGCGTTTTAAAGAAGGCAAAAGTAGAAAGTAAAAAGGCAAAAGTGGCAGGCTTCCGAAAATGAGCTAAAAACGGGAAAAGTGCAAAAAAAAAGTGCAAAAATTTTTAAAACAGAAAAAAGTCTGTAAATTTGGGACAAATAACCGAAAATGAAAAAACAAAGCACAGAAAAGGCCGTTTCAAGAAAGCCCAGGGCCTATAAGCAACTAGCAAACGAAGCAAACAACGCAAACATGGTCAACGACATCGCCTACCAACCAGCCTACATTGTGAGCACAAGCCGCAGTGGGGTCAGCAGCCTTCGATTCTTTGGATTGGCAGATTTTACTGGGCTTACACGGGAATGGCTCGCCACCGAATTTTTAGGGCTTTCGCTCAAAACTCTCCAACGTTATGTGCAAGAAGCCAAAACCCTTGCTCCACGGGAGGGGGAGGCTGTCTTGAAATTGGAAGCCCTTTATAAAAAAGGAATTGAAGTATTTGGAAACAGGGACGAGTTCAACGGTTGGCTGAAAGAACCTGCTTTTGGGCTTGGGGGGCAAGTACCCTTAGAGCTATTGAACATGTCAACGGGCATTGACCTCGTCATGGAGGAGCTTGTCCGCATTGAATATGGCGCAACCGCTTAAATCCCTGCCCATGCTGGTTTACCGCATTGTCTTGGAGAAATGGGCACAATCACTGACCGCCTCTGGTCAAGCAGCCCGTTGGAACAGCCCTGGGCGGTTTGTGCTCTACACAGCCGGGACGAGGGCGCTGGCTTGCCTCGAAAACGTGGTACACCGGAACAGCCGAGGCCTGAACCAGTTGTTCAGAACAATGGTGATTGAGGTGCCAGAAACACTTTTCATCGAAAAAATAGGGGAAATAGATTTGCCGGGAAGCTGGCACGATTTCAACAATTACCACCTCACACAGCAACTGGGCGACGCTTGGTTGGATGGAATGAGGAGTGCAATACTGGCCGTGCCCTCAGCCATAATCCCTGCTGAGCAGAATTTTTTGTTCAACGTGCAGCATCCTGATTTCAAAAAAATAGCATTGCTAAGGACGGAGGCGTTCGTCTTTGACCCTAGGATAAAAACACCTTGAGGAATTTATAACAATATAGGCGAAATCCTCATTGCACCATCCTCTTTGCTCCGCATCAGCTTCTTTTCAGCTTGGGTCTTGTCGCCATAGCCGCATAAATGGAGCACTCCATGCGCCATCACCCGTTTCAGTTCCTGCTCAAAGGAAACCTTGAAATCGGCGGCGTTGTCATTTACCCGGTCAATGCTGATAAAGATGTCTCCATGGATAGTGGGTGATTCGTCGTAGGGGAAGGTGATGATGTCGGTGAGGGTGTCGTGGTCGAGGTATTCGACGTTGAGGCGGTGGAGGTATTCGTCGGAGCAGAAAATAAAATTGAGCAAGTGGAGCATACAGCCCTCTTGCTCAATTATGTTTTGCAGCCATTCCATTGCCGCTTTTTCGTCCTTCAAGGCAAAATCAACGTCCTCAGCAGCAAATTCTATCGAAGGTTCATTTTCCTGAAAAGGAAGCGGGAAGGGCGGCTGCGACATTTAAAGTTGGTGAAAATGATTGTTCGATTGTTGTAATTGTTTGATTGTTGAACAATGCGCAATAACAATCAAACAATTTAGCAATCAAGCAATTACTACAGCATAAACCGCATTTCAACAGTACTGCCGTTGTCGTAGAAACTAACATGGTCAGAAAGTTGACGCATGAGGAAGACGCCACGCCCGCCACATTCACAAAGGTGCTCTGCACGGGTTGGGTCAGGAAGGTTGTCATAGTCGAAACCCTGGCCTTCGTCCGAAACCCTCAAGGCGATACAGTTCTTTTCTTTCCTTGACCTAACCTGTACCGTCTTGGTTTCCATTTCGCAATTGCCGTGGACGATGGCATTGGTAACTGCCTCTGTTAAGCTGATGAGGATGTTACATTGCTTGCCTGGGTCTAAGTTGTACCGGTTGACTAATTTCTCAACAAAGGGCTCAACTGCTGAAACGCTTCCGGTTGTAGATAAAAGTTTTAACATGTGTATCCTGTATTGAAGAACGGTAGGGCTCCTCAAGTATGTTGTGAACGAATAATGGGTTTATGACAGTTCGTTTCGGATACGTTCTTGGACTGGAATTCAGTAAGCGGGTGAGTTTTTTAGGGACTATCTTACTTTTTAGATGGGATAATTCTTAACTTCTTTCGAGGTACAAAGGTAAGGGCAAACGTGGCGCTTGTCAAGGGGCAGTCAGAAAAAAGTTGAAAACGCAGGCAACCTTTTCAAAAAATACTGCACATATAACTTTTTTGCGCCAAGGCCGATTCCTACCAATCCTTACTTGACCGCCCCTTCTTCGCTTGTGCCTTTTTCAGCTTTTGCTGTACTTTTTGCTCTTCTTGGTCCATGATTTCGAGCAGTTCCTTAGCTTCTTGCTTGCTTAAATCTTGGGGTTGTTCCTTGCTGTTTGAGTTTTGGCTCTGCTTGTCATTTTGTTGCGGATCTTTTTGTTCTTCTTGGTTTTGTTGGTCTTGCTGTTGCTGGTCTTTTTGGTCTTTTTTATCCTTGTCGTCGCCCTTTTGGTTTTGCTGATCCTGTTGCTGAGGGGGAGGTGGTGGCAATCGGCGCATGGCGTTGGTGAGGTTGCGCTTGGTTTCAAGGTCGTTTGGGTTTTGGCGGAGGGCGTTCTTGTAGGCTTCCACACTTTCCTTGAACTGGCCTTTTTGGTAGTGGGCATTGCCGAGATTGTGGTAGGCACGGGCCTTCGTGGTGCGGTCTTTGGCGGCATCGGCGGCAGCTTGGTAATGCTTTACCGACTCATCAAAGCGCTCTTGGCGATAAGTCGAGTTACCGAGGTTATAGTTGCCCTTTGTGGAATTGTCCTTCTCCAGTGCTTTGCGGTAATTTGCCTCCGCATTGGCATAATTGCCCGACTTGTAAGATTTGTCAGCCTGTCGCAATTCTTTGTGTGCAGTCTGTGCATCCATTGCGACAGCACAAAAAACTAACAAAATCACCGTGTTTATCTTCAAAAACTGTTTCATCGTCAAATATTTCATCGAATTGAAAACACAAAAATACCTTCGTGGTGTTTTGTACGGGTAAAAATTTTCTGCCCCACTCCTCAAACTTATCAAACCAATCAAACTCATCAAACAACTCAATTCAGTCTTTGTGTCAAATACATCCTTTTCTTGGCTGCTAAAAATGGCCTGGCGTGACAGTCGCCGCAACCGTGGCCGCCTCCTGCTTTTCATTTCTTCCATTGTCATCGGCATAGCAGCTCTTGTGGCCATCAACTCCTTCAGCGAAAACCTCTTCAAGGACATAAACAAAGAGGCAAAGACGCTCACTGGGGCCGACCTCATCATTCAGGGCGGCCAGCCCGCCACCGATTCTATCCAGCAGCTATTCGACCTGCTTGGCGAGGAGAAGCGGGCCGAGACCTGGAGCCTCGTCTCGATGGTTTATTTCCCCAAGAACGGCGGCACCCGTCTCTCGCAGGTGAGGGCAATGGAGGGTGGTTTCCCGTTTTATGGCAAACTTTCAACCGAACCCAAAGAAGCAGCCGTCAAGTTCAACGAGGCGGCGGCACCGCCATCGCCCGTGGAGGGGCAACCATTGCCTGTTGAAAAATCGCAGATTGCATTGGTGGAGAAGACTTTAATGCTCCAGTTCGACCTGAAAGTGGGCGACACCGTGCGGGTGGGCACAACGCCCTTCCTCATCGCCGGTCAACTGAACTCCGCACCGGGCCGGGCGGGCATTGCGGGCAGCATCGCCCCCGTCGTTTACATCCCAAAGCAGTACTTGCAGGAAACGGGCCTTGTGCAGCCGGGCAGCCTCGTCTGGTACCAATATTTTTTCAAGTTCAATGAAAAAACGAATATCAGCGACCTCGTGACCACCATTGTTGACCCCGCCCTCGACAAAAAGCCGTGGGAGTACGAGACCGTGGAAGCCCGCCGAGAGCAGTTGGGCGAGGCATTTGGCAATATGAGCACCTTCCTCAACCTCGTCGGCTTCATCGCCCTGCTGCTGGGTTGTATTGGCGTGGCGAGCAGCGTGCATATTTACATCAAGGACAAAATGCCCAGCATCGCCGTGCTGCGCTGCATCGGGGCGAGCGGCGGGCAGGCGTTCCGCATTTACCTGCTGCAAGTGGTGGCGCTGGGCCTGGCCGGGGGCATCCTCGGCGCACTGGTAGGGAGCGGGCTGCAAATACTGCTGCCGCAAGTGGTGGGCGATTTTTTGCCCATCGAAAACATCAGTGCGGACGTGAGCTGGCGGGCCATCCTGCTCGGCGTGGCCACGGGCTTCGGCATCACGGTGCTGTTCGCCATGCTGCCGCTGCTGGCCATCCGGCGGGTGTCGCCGCTACGTACCCTGCGGGCCAGCTACGAGGAGGACACCAACACCCGTGACCCTTGGCGATGGCTCGTTTATGCGCTCATTTTCCTTTTTATTTGTGGTTTTACGCTGGTGCAAACGGGTTGGTCGTTCAATGCACTGTTTTTCCCCTTGGGCGTCGGGGTGGCGTTCCTCGTGCTGGCGGGCGTGGCGAAGGCGCTCACTTGGGCCGTGCGACGCTTTTTCCCCACCAACTGGAGCTATATCTGGCGGCAGGGCATCGCCAACCTTTACCGCCCCAACAACCAGACCCTTATCCTCATTGTGACCATCGGCCTCGGCACGGCGCTGATTTCCACGCTGTTTTTGACCCAAGACCTTTTGTTGAAACAGGTGGCCTACACGGGCAGCGGCGATGTGCCGAACATGATTGTCTTCGACATACAACCGCCCCAAAAAGAAGGCGTTGCAAAGCTCACTGCCGAAAGCGGGCTACCCGTGAAGCAGGTCGTGCCCATTGTCACCATGCGGCTGGAAAGCATTGATGGCATCACCAAGGCCATGAACGAGCGGGACACCACTGGGAAATGGGAACGTGACCAATGGGAAAAGGAAAACGAGGGCAGGAGCAGGCGCCAACGCCGTGGCGACGATGACGACGATGGCCCCCGCCAGCCCGAAACCGGCCCCCGCCGTGGCTGGGTCTATGAGCGGGAGTACCGCACCACTTACCGTGACTCGCTGATTGACACCGAGGAAATCACAGAGGGTGAATGGCATGGCACGGTAGGGCCAGACGGAATCATCTACGTCTCGCTGGCCGACAACGTGGCAAAGGGGATGCGGGCAAAAATCGGCTCGAAACTCTTGTTCAACGTGCAGGGCGCACTCGTGGAGACGGTCGTCGGGAGCATCCGCAAGGTGGACTTCCGAAGGGTGCAGACTAATTTTTTCATCGTGTTCCCAAAAGGCGTGCTGGAAGATGCGCCGCAATTCTATGTCGTGATTTCGAGGGTGGAGTCGGAGGCGCAGTCGGCGAAGTTCCAGCAAAAATTAGTGGAGCAGTTCCCGAACGTCTCCGTGGTTGACCTGACGCAGATTCTGAAATCGGTGAAAACAGTGCTCGACAAAGTCTCCTTTGTAATCCGTTTCATGGCGCTGTTCAGTATATTGACGGGCTTGGTGGTGCTGATTAGCTCTGTGGTTTTGAGCAAGTTCCAGCGCATACAGGAGAGCGTGCTGCTGCGCACACTGGGAGCGCACCGACGGCAAATCACCCGCATCAACCTCGTGGAGTACTTCCTGCTGGGCACCCTCGCCACGCTGACGGGCATTGGCCTGTCCATCGTCGGCAGCTTTGCCTTGGCGAAGTTCGCCCTCGAAATCCCCTACGAGCCGAACCTCTGGCCTGCGCTCATCACTTTCGTGGCCATCACGGGCCTCACGGTGCTGATTGGCTTGCTGAACAGCCGGGAGGTGTTGAGGAAGCCGCCGCTGGAGGTGTTGCGGAAGGAAGTGTAGTGGATTTACGATTGCGGATTTACGATTTACGATTGGGGGCGAAAATCAACGCCAAGTTTTGTTGTTAAATAAGCTATCCCTATTTTTGTAAGCAAACGTTATGCTTATGTCCAAAACGCAACAAATACCCTGGATGACGAATTCCCCGTAACTTTGACCAATGCGATGCGACCAGATTTTCTATTCAGAGCATGCCATTCAGCAAATGGCAAACAGAAAAATATCCACTGAGGAAGTGGAGGAGGTCGTTCAATTTGGGGAAGTTGTCAAGCATTATCCAAACGAAGAACCTTCTCCTTGTTGGCTAATGTTGGGGTTTCCGAACGGAATGCCACTGCATGTGGTATTTTCAAGGGACGTGGTGACTGATTTTTGCATCATTATCACGGCCTATCACCCTATCCCAACTGCTTGGCATTCAGATTTTAAAACTAAAAAATGACAAGCATGAAATGTGCAATTTGCAAGACAGGTGAGACCCAGCCAGGGAAAACGACGGTTACGCTCAACCGGGAGCAGACCGTTGTTGTAATTGAGGCTGTTGATGCTTTGGTATGCGACAACTGTGGGCATTATTACCTCGATTCCGCTACTACCAAAAAGGTGATGGCTACGTTGGATGATGCCATTGCAAGGGGGACAAAACTGGAGATTTTGGCGATGAGGGCGGCGGCGTGATTTGCACCCAAAATTGGCGGCAGCATGAGATATGGATTATTGATAGTGCCCCATCATTCTCCATTTTTATTTCCCCCTTCTTGCAAGATAACATTACAATTTTTACCTTAGCACCGCACTTTTCACACAGTGCCCCACACATACGACCCGGCGATATTTGGAGGCCGGGGTTTTACGGAACATACATTTGAGAAAACCTGAAAAACGAGTTGGCTTCGTGCCTTGCCGGACGGTGGCGGTGGGCTGCTGGGCGGGGAGGATGGGGCGGTAGGCAGATGCAACTGGCTACAACTGAGTTTTTATAAACTATAAAAAATAATCAATGAAAAATTTCAATTCCATCTTTCTGCTATTCATCTTGTTTTTAGGTGCTTGCAAACCTAATGATAATAAGTCACAAGAAAAGCTGATAGAACAACCAGCAAGCAGCAATAAATTAGATGAATTAATCAGTGAAGTTCAAGAGCAAAATAAAAATATTTACGTGGCTATTGTAGATAATTTAAGAATCAGAGAAGTCCCTGATGAAAAAGGGGCGGTATTGGGAAAAGTGTACTGGGGACAAAAATTGATATTTCTTGGAGAAGAAAGTGAGTTTAAAGAGAAAATTAGTCTTCGTGGTAAAGTGAGATATGACTCGTGGAAAAAAGTAAAATTCATTACGAGCGATTCACCAAAAGAGGTTACAGGATGGGTGTATGGTGGTGGATTGATTAAACAAAGCGAAATTTATAAAAAAACATCTGAGAGTAAATACGAAAGAGAAATTGTTCGTGCAACTAAAGAGGAAGTGGGGGAACTGCTTGACATGGTAATAGACGAAAAATTTTTCTACGACGGTGTAATTCGATATAAAAAAGGAGTGGACGAAAAAATGATAAAGGATGGGAAATTCTTATTAAAAGGGCAAACAAATGTTGATATTTCAAAAGGAAATCCAGTAGAAATAAGTATCGAAATTAGTGGAAATTATACTGAAGGCAAACCCAATGGTATTTTTGAAATGAAAATTGAAGGCTATGAAAGTACAAGTGTAATAACGGTAAACTATGAAGATGGGAAATGCTTATGGTCATCATTTATCGGAAATAGCGAAGGTGCTGATTATAGTCATAGAGAAGAAAAACCCAAAGATTGTTCATTCAAGTACGTGATAGAAAAATTTAACGAAACTCAAAATTATTAATCTTGTTGTTGCTAATTTTCAATAAACTCTCAATTTAAAACCCCCAACCAGCGTCTTTCACCCCGCCCCCGGAACCCCCTTCCTTCGGCGGATATTTATCACCATATTAAATAGTATATTATGGCAAGCACATCCGAAACTGGCCATGCCAAAAACATTTCCAACTTCCAACTCGTCATTGACGCCTGCACGGGCTACGGCGACAGCTACAAGCCCTCCGACAAAGACTTGGAACTGCCCGCCCTCAACACCAAGAAGGCCGCCTGCGCCCAGGCCCACTCAGCGGTGAAAGACCCCTTGGCCATCTATGGCCAAGCAGTGGGCGACCGGGAGGCACTTTATGCGACCGTTGACCCACTGACGACCAGTATCCTCAACATGTTCCAACTGACAGATGCCCCGGCCAATGTCAAGAAGAGCGCCAAGACCATTGCCGACAAAATCAGGGGCGCAAACCGCAAGCGCAAATCGCCCCCGCCGCCCGGCGAAGCACCCGAAGCCAACGACCACTCGACCTCCCAGCGCTCCTTCGTGATGATTGCCGACAATTTCGAGAGCCTTATCAGCATCGTGAAGGCAGAACCCACTTACAACCCTGCCGAAGATAACCTGAAAGTAGCTGTCCTCGAAACCCTGCACGCCCAGATGCTCAGCCTTAATACGACTACCGACAATGCCTTCAAGGCCCTCAACACGGTGCGCACCGTCCGCAACCAACTGCTCTATGCAACAGGAGGGCTGGTTGACACAGTATTGGACGTCAAAAAATACGTGAAAGCTGCATTCGGCGCCCGCAGCGCAAAGTACAAGGAGATAAGCGGCCTGGAATTCAGACGGATAGGTAAAAGACCTGCCCAGTGAGCATCCGCTGCTGCCGTTAAAACTTGTGGGCTGGCCATCTGGCATTCCGCCCGCAAATTCGATATAAAATAGGCTTGTGGGAAAACCCACAAGCCTATTTTTTTTACATTTGTCTTATGTGCTGTTACATTTGACTTGTGTGCCGTTACATCCGCTTTGTGTGCCATTACATCCGCATTGTGTGCTGTTACATCCGCTTTATGTGCCGTTACATCTGCCTTGTGTGTCGTTACACCTGCTCTATGTGCTGTTACATCCGCCTTGTGTGCCGTTACATCCGCCTTATGTGCTGTTGTACCCGCCTTGTGATATTGGAAATGAGTCGGCATAAAATGGCCAAGCCCTGTCAGGTTTTTTGAAACCTGATTGGTCTGTGGTGCAACTGCCCAATGCACCGTCCGCAATGGTTTTGAATCGGCTATTTCACCACCACATACTCCGTCCTGCGGTTCATCCGACGCCCCTCCTCCGTCTCGTTGCTCCCCGCAGGCACCGACTCGCCGAAGCCCTTGAATCGCAGGCGGCTGGCATCGGCACCGTTTTGCACGAGGTGGTCGAACACGGCCTTGGCCCTGGCCTCGGAGAGTTTCAGGTTGTCGGCCTCGGAGCCAACGTTGTCGGTGTGGCCGTTGATTTGGATTTTTAGCGTGGGGTTTTCGGCCAGCAGCTTTTTCAGTTGGGCGAGTTCGGAGCGGCTCTCCTTTTGCAGCGTGGCAGACCCCGTTTCAAAGAAGATATTTTTCAGGACAATGGGCCGGGCGGCGGCGGCATCGCTCATGGGCGATAGGGCGATGGCCAGCTTGAAGGGCTTGTCGAGCGTGCCTGGCTCGGTGAGGGCGAAGTTTTCGGAATAGAACAGGTATTTTTCCTTGGAAACGTTCAGGGCATAGTTGCCGCCAGCGGGCAGCGTGAAGAGGAATTCGCCGTTGGCGTCGGTCGTTGCGGTAGCAAAGGGCTTGCCCGACGACAGCTCGATGATATCGGCGGTGGCCACAAGCGGCTTCTGGCTGAGGGCGTCGGACACGACGGCCTTTACGAAGGTGACGGGCTTGGGCTTGGCGGCATCGTGCAGCGCAAAGGAATAGATGTCGTTCTCGCCCTGGCCGCCCTCCATCGTGCTGGAGATATAGGCCGTGCTGCCGTCGAGGCTTATGAAAACGGCGCCCTCGCTGCCCGCCGTGTTGATGGGGTAGCCGATGTTTTCGGGAGCGCCCCATTTGCCATCGGGTTGTTTTCTTGCGAAAAATATGTCGAAACTGCCCATGCCGATGTGCCCTCGTGAGGTGAAATAGAGCGTCTGGCCATCGGGGTGGATGAACGGGCTTTGCTCCTGGTCGGGCGAGTTGATGGTGCTATCGAGGCGCACGGGCTGGCCCCATTTGCCGTTGGGCTGGCGGTCGCTCTGCCAGATGTCGCTGTTGCCCTTCCAGCCCGATTCGGCCCGCACGAAGTAGAGCGTTTTTCCATCGGAAGAAAGCGAGGGTTGCGTCTCTATCATGCCCGTGTTGATGGGGGCGCCGAGGTTCTTCGGCGGCATCACCTTGCCGTTGACGGTCTCGGAAAAGTAGAGGTCGCAGCCGCCGAGGCCGCCGGGCCGGTTGCAGGCCGTGAAAATGATGAGTTTGCCATCGGCAGAAATGGCTTGGGAGCCTTCGCTGTCCTCAGTGTTAAGGTGTTCGATAGGGGTGCCCTTTTGCCACTGGCCGTCCACGAGTTTGCTGATGAAGAAGTCTTCTTGTCGGTTGTAGCGGCTGTCCCCGAGTAGGGTGCAGTAGATGAGCGTTTCGCCGTCGGCGGTGAGGGTGGGCAGGTACTCCGATTTTGGGGTATTGATGTTCGGGCCCAGGTTTTTTGGCTCGTATGGCACCGGATTGGCAAACGCCTTGGCAGAGAACCTCGCATTTTCGAGGTATTTCTTGGCGGTGGACTTGCGGCTTGCGCTGATTTTGGGTGCTTTTTTTAGAAAATAATCCATCAAAACAGCCGCCTGCCCAAAGTTTTTCAACTCAAACTCGACGATGCCTAAGCTGTAAAAAACGTTCGGCTCGTACACGGAATCAATGGCGATGGCTTTTTCGTAACCTGTTCGTGCTTCCTCCAACTTCTCCTGCACGTTTTTCGTGTTGGCCCATTGGATTTGTGCATCAATGAAGGTCGGGTCCATTTTCAGCGCCTTTTCGAAGTCCTCGATGGCATCGTCGAACTGCTTGAGGTCGAACATGCGGTTGCCCCGGTCAAAGACGGTCTTCAACTTGTCGTTGGCGGTCTTGGCGGTCGTGAACTTCTTCTGGGCAAATGCTTGCGAGCAAACAAAAACAAGCAGTAACAGGCTAAGTATGCGAGTCATTTTTTGGATTTGAAAATTCAGTGTTGAAAACGCTGGAAAAATAGGAAGGATTGCGGCAAGTAAAAGAAAAAAGGGCCACCGCATCAGCGGCAGCCCCTTTTATTTTCATTTTGTCATGTAAGTTCAAGCGATGGCTTCCAACATGGCGGCGGCTTTCTTTGAGCCGAGTACGGCAGCTTCCTTGATGTCGTTCACGTAGCCGCTCTCGCCAGCTTTTTGGCGGGCAACGCCCCGGCTGAAGAGTTGGTCAGCTTTGGACGGCGTGTACTCACGCTGCACATTGAACCCCATCATGTTGTTATAAACCTTCACGGCATCGGTATATTGGCCAATTTCACAAAGCGCCTTGCCGTAGTTGAAGAACACGTTCGGCTGCCATTTGTAGTTCGGGTCATCCTCCGTGAACTGGCGGTTGGTGACCAGTTTCAGCTCAAAAATGGCCTTCTCGAACTCGCTCAGGCCGAGGTGGAGTTCCCCTTTCAAGCGGCGGGCGCTCCAATAAACAGGCTGGTGCGGGATTGACTTTGAAATGGCCAATTCCAAATCGGCCAAGGCACCCTGAATATCGTTCTTTTTTACCCTTGTATTGGCCCGGCCCCAGTAGGCATCGGGCATGTTCGGGTTGATGTCAATGCTTTTGGAGAAGTCGTACATCGCATCGTCATAGTTGCGAAGGCGATAGTTCACATAGCCACGGCGCTCGTAGGCGAGGGCATTCCGCTCGAATTTCTCAATTGCCCGGTTCAGTGCATTCATCGCCTCCTCTTCGAGGCCCTTTGTCTTCACCATTTCCCGGCCTTGTATGAAAGCCTGCGTGGCGGACTTGTCCCCAACAGGTTCTATCACACGCTGGTCAATGATCTTGCCGTCCTGGATGACCCATGCTTTCAGGTCGCCAGCAATGGCGTACTCCGCCATGTACTCCAACATGTTGAGCATGTTCTTCCAACTTTTTTCCGGGCACTCCTTGATGTAACGAGGGATGGAAAGGATGAAGGTGTCTTCCTGGAAAACTTCTTCCGCCTTGAGGAGGATGTCGTTGCGGTAATAGTTTTCCGTTCGATGCAGGTACAGTTTAAGCACTTGCTCGTAACTTCTGGCGTTGCCAAACTCTAGGCAACCGGATACAATTGTCTTGTACGTGGCGTTCATTTCGCTGCTGTTTTGCTGTTGTTAAACGTTTTGTTTTTAGACCGTTGTGTAGTTCCTCAAGCACCGGTTGAGTTGAAATCCTTGTCATAAGTCTTGGTTCTGGTTTGCTGTTTTGCTGTACCGGGTAAGCATAAAACTGAACTCTTTACAGCCAAGTTGTATCAGTAAAAATCAAACTCTTCACAGTCTTCTCTATAGTATTTCTTAGTCAAAACCCCCTATGGGAGAGGGGAACATTTAGGTGTGTAGTCGTAAAAAAAGAAACGACATAGCATAGGATGCACAAAAGTCGAAAAAAAAATCAACCCACCAAATTTTTTATCAAAAAAAATGGAAAAAACTCAAAAAAAATACGCCAAGATTCGTCCCATATTTGCGGGTAATAGGAAAACAGGGCTTTTCACTGCTTTTCAACTGCTTCAATGATACGGCATTGCTTTGTTTATCTTTCTCATTTACAGGACTTCATCTGAAATTTGGGTTACGAATGCTCGACTTTTATTCGTTGATGGCGTTGCCAAATTAAATATCGAACGTCCTTAGCCCGGTTCAAAATCAATCAAAAAGGTGAAAATAAACAACATCCCCTTCCGCACCATTTGGCTGCACCCCGAAAATGAGCGTATCGTCCAAATCATTGACCAGCGCCATTTGCCGCACTGCTTTGTCGTTGCGGATTTGAAAACCTTGGAAGACTTCGAGATGGCCATCCGGGACATGCTCGTGCGGGGCGCTCCGCTCATCGGTTCTGCTGCTGCTTATGGCATATACATAGCGGCGCTGTCGGCTGTTGCTCCTCAATTCATGGACTTGCCACAATTTGATGAAAAAATACGAGAAGCCGCCGCCCGCCTGAAAGCTACCCGCCCCACCGCCGTCAACCTTGTATATGCCGTTGACCGAGTTTTGGCAGAAATGGCTGTTGGTAAGAGCATAGTCGAGCAAATCGCCCAAATACGCCAAACTGCCAGCGACATTACCGAAGAAAGCGTCGCCCACTGCCGTTCCATCGGCGAGTACGGCCTGAAGCTCATCGAAGCCATTCACGAAAGGAAAATAAAGCTGAAGCTTCCGTCCACCGTTGGCCGTCCACCGTCCACCGTCAATATTCTGACCCACTGCAACGCTGGCTGGCTCGCCTGCATAGACCACGGCACGGCCACCTCCCCTATATACGCTGCCCACGACCGAGGCATACCCGTCCACGTCTGGGTGGACGAGACCCGCCCCCGCAACCAAGGCGCCTCGCTCACCGCCTTTGAGTTGAAGGAACATGGCGTGCCCCACACCGTCATCGCCGACAACACGGGCGGCCACCTCATGCAGCACGGGCTGGTGGACATGGTCATCGTCGGCACCGACCGCACCACCCGTACGGGCGACGTGGCCAACAAAATTGGCACCTATCTCAAGGCTCTCGCCGCTGCTGACAATGGCGTGCCTTTCTACGTGGCCGTTCCATCATCCAGCATTGATTGGTCGCTGCGCAATGGCCTGACCGACATCCCCATCGAGCAACGGGATCCGACAGAGGTACATTTCATCATTGGCTTGGATGAAAAAACGGGCGAGGTGAGGGAGGTCCGGCTGACACCGCAGGGCAGCCCTGCTGCCAATTACGCCTTCGACGTGACGCCCGCACGGTTGGTGACGGGGCTGATAACGGAAAGGGGCGTCTGCGAGGCGAGCGAGCAAGGATTGTTGGGGCTTTTTGAAGAACAATCAAATAGCTGAAACTTTGGCTGTCCCCATTTGTTTGCTTCGCAAAAATTTGATAATCAACCTTTTGGGGTAACTACTTAGGAGGGTGTGGGAGGAGAGAGAAAAAATTTCATTTTTTCTCTCTCCTCCCACGTATTGGGGTGTTTTTGGCAAAAATTGAAAATTTTTACCCACCCCTGCCAAGTAGTTACCATTTTTGATAAAAATATCCATGAAAAAGACCCTCGTCATCGGCGCATCCACCAACCCGGAACGGTACTCGTACCTGGCCATCAATTCATTGAAAAGCCATGGCCACGAGGTAGTAGCCATTGGCCGAAGGGAAGGTGAGGTGAACGGTGTGAAAATCCAAACAGGGCATCCTCCGCTTACTGGTGTTGACACGGTAACGATGTACCTGAACCTGTCCCACCAAGAAGAATACTACGATTATATATTGGAAATGAAACCCCGGCGTATCATCTTCAACCCTGGTGCCGAGAACTACGACCTGCTGGACAGGGCCAGCCGTGAGGGAATCGAATGCCTCGAAGCCTGTACGCTGGTTATGCTGGCCACGGGGCAATACTGAGGTTGATAAGGGTCTATGAAGTTGATAAGGGTTGATGGCTGCAACGCCTATCAACCCTTATCAACTTCATAGACCCTTATCAACCAATATTTTAGCCAATCTGCCAGGTGCTGCTTCCGGCAATCAACTTGTCCAAGTCTCCCTCGCCCATGCTTCCCTTGATAGCGTCCAATTGCTCATGCAACTGCGCCTCGTAGCTGGGCCTTTCCGTCCGGTAAAACACACCAAATGGCCGGGGCAAAGCATCAGGATTCGCCGAAGGATTATCGAAGAAACGGGCGAGGATGCCAGCCTTAACATGGTCGGTATTGTCATGCACCCAAAGGTCGTCCTTTGTGAAGCCGCCCGTGTTCAGGTCAACCACTTGTGGGGTGAAACCGTCGAGGCGAACGCCTTTTTCGCCTTCTTTTCCAAAAACAAGCGGCTTGCCTTGCTCCAAAATCAGCGTAGTATCTGGCTTGGAGTCCTTCTCCGTGAAGACTTCAAATGCCCCGTCGTTGAAGATATTGCAGTTTTGATAGAGCTCAATGAACGAGGTGCCCCGGTGCGCATCGGCCTGTTGCAGCATGTCCTTCATGTGCTTGGGGTCACGGTCCATCGTGCGGGCCACGAAGGTGGCGTCGCAGCCCAAGGCCAGTGCAATAGGGTTCACTGGGTGGTCAATCGAGCCGAAGGGCGTCGAGGGCGTCTTTTTATGTTCCTCCGAGGTAGGGGAGTATTGACCTTTGGTCAGCCCGTAAATCTGGTTGTTGAACAAGAGGAAGTTCAAATCAAAATTGCGGCGCAACAGGTGCATGAAATGGTTGCCGCCGATAGAAAGCGCATCGCCGTCGCCCGTGATGACCCAAACGCTGAGGTTCGGGTTGGCAATCTTCAGCCCCGAAGCAAATGCCGGGGCACGCCCGTGGATGCTGTGCATCCCGTAGGTTTCCATATAATAAGGGAAGCGGGACGAGCAGCCAATGCCTGACACAAACACCGTCTCATGCGGCAGCTTGCCAAGGTCGGCAAGGGTCGTCTGCACCTGCTTCAGGATGGAGTAATCGCCACAGCCGGGGCACCACCGCACGTCTTGGTCGGTGGCGAAGTCCTTGGCTTTTAGTGTGTACGGAATCCCAGATGGGTTGGATTCGATGGCCATATTTTTATGCTTGATAAGGGTTGAAAATGGTTGATTTGGGGTTGATAAGGTTTGAAAATGGTTTATGGAAGTTGATTTCAGCTGCCGCCTATCAACCCGTATAAACTTTTATCAACCCTTATCAACCCCAAAAATCAACCTTTATCAACCAAGTTCAAAATAAACTCAAACAACTCTTCGTGCGCAATCGGCGTGCCCTGTATCTTGTTGAACGGCACGGCGGGCAACAGGAACTTGTCCCGGATGATTTTCACCAACTGCCCGTTGTTTATTTCGGGAATCACCACCGTTTTGAAACCACGCATCATCGCCTCCAAATTGGCGGGGAATGGCCGCAGGTAGCGCAAGTGCGCATGACCTACCTTGTGGCCCATCTCCGTTAGTATGTGGGTCACCGACTCACATACCCCGTAGGTACTGCCCCAGCCGAGCAGCAGCACGTCGCCGCTTTCGTGGCCCGATTCTATTTTTTGTTCGGGAATGTAGTTGGCAATCAACTCCACCTTGCGCTCACGGGTCTTCACCATGTGCTCGTGGTTGGCGGCGTCATAGCTGATATTGCCCGTCACGTCCTCCTTCTCGATGCCGCCGATGCGGTGCAAAAGGCCGGGCGTGCCCGGGATGGCCCAAGGCCGGGCCAGTTTTTCGTCCCGCTGGTAGGGCATGAATTGGTTGGCTTCGCCGTTTTGCTTCGCAAATTCGACCTTCATTTCTGGCATGTCGGATGCCTTTGGGTAGCGCCAAGGCTCGGCACCATTGGCGATATAGCCGTCGCTGAGCAGCAACACTGGCGTCATGTGTTGCACGGCAATGCGGCACGCCTCCATCGCCGCTTCGAAGCAATCGGACGGCCTGCTGCAAGAGACGATGGGCAAGGGACATTCTCCATTTCGGCCATACATGGCTTGCAAGAGGTCGCTCTGCTCCGTTTTGGTGGGTAGCCCCGTGGAAGGGCCTCCCCGCTGCACGTCAATGACCACGAGCGGCATTTCCAGCATAACGGCAAGGCCCATCGCCTCGCCCTTGAGCGCAAGGCCTGGGCCGGAAGTGCCCGTCACGCCAAGGTTGCCGCCATAGCTGGCACCTATTGCGGAAGCAACGGCGGCAATTTCGTCCTCTGCCTGGAAGGTGCGCACCCCGAAATTTTTATGTTTGGAAAGCCCATGCAAAATGCTCGAAGCGGGTGTGATAGGGTAGGAACCATAGAAAAGTGGTATCCCCAATTTTTTGGAAGCCACAATGAGGCCGAGCACGATGGCGTCGTTGCCGTTGATGCTTCGGTAGCTGCCTTTTTCCAGTTCTGCTGGCGCAACGGTGTAACGGTCGCTAGCAAGCTCCATGGTATCGGCGAGGTTGTAGCCTGCTTGCAATGCCTTTATGTTGGCGTCCAGGATGTCCGGTTTGCTCTTGAACTTGGCATTGAGGAATTTCAGCGTCGTGTCCAAGGAGCGGCTGTAGCGCCAAAGCAGGAAACCCAGCACGAACATGTTCTTGCAGCGATCCCTTTCCTTGGTGCCAAGCGGCGATTCGCCAATGGACTCACGGGTCATCTTCGTCACCTGAATCTTGAGCACTTCATAGCCTTCCAAGGTGTCATCCTCCAAGGGGTTCTGCGTCTCCTCGTACTTGGCGAGGCGCAGGTTTTTGGAATCAAAACCATCCTCGCTGAGGATGACCGTGCCGCCTTTTTTCACCATTTTCAGGTTCGACTTGAGTGCAGCGGCGTTCATGGCCACCAGCACGTCGAAGCGGTCGCCGGGCGTGAAGATGCGCTGGCTGCCAAAGTGCAACTGGAAACCGGAGACGCCCGCCAAAGTGCCTATCGGGGCACGGATTTCGGCTGGGAAATCGGGGAAAGTGGAAAGGTCACTGCCCGTGAAGGCAGTGTCGTCGGTAAAAAGACCGCCCGTGAGCTGCATCCCGTCGCCGGAGTCGCCAGCGAACTTGATGATGACGGACTTTTTTTCTTGCGCTTGAGTGGCCATAAAACCAAGGTGGTATTATTGGTTTCAGGTTTCAAGTTTCATGGGACACCTGCCCTGAAACTTAAAATTTGAAACCCCGGAATTGCCTTCTGGGCAAAAACGGGCGGAAATTTAGGCAAGTGAAACGAAAATATTGCGTGATTTTCCGCACAGCGGGAAATAAAAAAACCTGTCCAGTAATCCGGACAGGTTTCGCAATTTGAAAATTTGTTACCAAAAAATGTTTTTTGGCCCTCACCGCAAGAAATGAGGGGCCTTGCAATTTGTAATCCTTATTCTTGTTTGAATGGATAATCTCTTTAATTGACAGCGTAGGCATCCAAGTCGAGCAACCCAGCGATCAGCTGGGAATTGTCCTTTAGCACGTACAACACGATTGCCAAAGCCAACATCAAGGTCGCTTTGATGATACGGCGCTGGTAGTGCACAGCATCGGCCTTTTCATTGGCAAGCCACTCCGAAAATTCAGGGGAAACGTTGGAAGGATGGTAGGATGTGCTGGTGATAGTGTTTGAATGCATCGTTGTTCTAGTTTTGTTTTTTTACCTTGAATTGTAAGCCCAAAACCGTGCCAAAAAATGTGGTTCAGGTATTTTTTTTCGAGGCACACGGAAAAAAAGAGCATAACTGGCCTGTTTTTCCACAATTTCGGGATCTTGGGAAAACCGCTAACTTTGCCGACATGAAAATCAAGCGCCTTTATATCAACAACTACCAACAATCGTGAACAATCAACTCATCGAATGCGTCCCCAATTTCTCCGAAGGCCGGGACATGGCCATCATCAAGCAAATCACCGACGAAATCGAAACCGTGGAGGGCGTAAAGCTCCTTGATGTTGACCCCGGCAAGGCCACCAACCGCACGGTCGTCACCTTCGTGGGCGCACCGGAGCCTGTGATTCAGGCTGCCTATCTGGCCATTAAAAAAGCGGCGGAGGTCATAGACATGAGCCGCCATAAAGGCGAGCACCCCCGCATGGGCGCCACCGATGTCTGCCCGCTCATCCCCATCGCCAATATCACGATGGAAGAAACAGCGCAATGGGCGCACCGCCTCGCCGAGCGGGCGGGCGCTGACCTAGGCATACCATTCTATATGTACGAAGCTGCCGCAACCTCGCCAGAACGCCGCAACCTCGCCACCATCCGGGCAGGCGAGTATGAGGCATTGCCGGAGAAGCTGAAAAAGCCAGAGTGGAAGCCCGACTACGGCCCCGCCGCCTTCCATGCGAGGGCGGGCGCAACGGTCATCGGTGCAAGAGACTTCCTCGTGGCCTACAACGTGAACCTGAACACGACCTCCGAGCGCCGAGCCAACTCTGTGGCCTTCGACGTGCGGGAGCAGGGGCGGGTGCTGCGCAAGGGAGACCCCATTGACGGTGAGATTGTGAAGGACGCAAACGGAGAGCCTGTGAGAGAAGCAGGTACGTGTAAAGCCGTGAAGGGCATCGGTTGGTACATCCCAGAGTACGGCGTGGCGCAGGTGAGCATGAACCTGACGAACATCAACGTGACGCCGCTGCACATCGCCTTCGAGGAGTGCTGCAAGAGCGCTGACCGCCGTGGGATGCGAGTGACTGGCTCGGAACTGGTGGGCCTAGTTCCACTGAAAGTGATGACCGATGCGGGGCGCTATTTCCTCCAAAAACAAAAATGGAGCACGGGTGTGTCGGAAGAGGAACTCATCCACATCGCCGTGAAATCGCTGGGCCTGGACGAGCTTGCGCCGTTTGACCCCCAGAAAAAAATCATCGAGTACCAGCTGGCCGGTGAGAATTCGGCCCCGCTCATCCACTTAAACCTCCGGGCCTTCGCCAACGAGACGGCCAAGGACTCGCCCGCCCCCGGCGGTGGCTCCATCTCGGCCTACGTGGGTGCGCTCGGTGCTGCCCTCGGCACGATGGTGGCCAACCTCAGCGCTGGCAAGCGGGGCTGGGACGAGCGCCTGGAGGAGTTCTCCACGTGGGCGGAAAAGGGCCAAGCCCTAAAAGATAGTTTGCTAAAACTCGTGGACGAGGACACCGCCGCCTTCAACCAAATCATGGCGGCCTTCAAGCTGCCAAAGGAAACTGCTGAGGATAAAGCCGCCCGCAAGGCCGCCATCCAAGCTGCTACGCAATACGCCATCGAAACGCCACTGCGCACGATGGAGTCGGCTTTCGCAGTCTTTGAACTCGCCGAGGCAATGGTGCGGAACGGCAACCCCAACTCCGTGACCGACGCTGGCGTGGGTGCGCTCTGCGCCCGTGCCGCCGTGCATGGTGCCTGGATGAACGTGAAGATCAACACGGGCAGTCTCGCCGACAAGGAACTGGCCGCCAGCTTCCTGCATCGTGCCGCCGCCATTGCGGAGCAAACGGATGAATGGGAGCGGCGGATTGTGGGGATGGTGGAGGAGCGGATGTGAGGGCTTGAAAAGCCTAAATAGGATAAACGAAAAAAGCCGTCGCTGCATAGTGACGGCTTTTTTTAGCTTAGTGATAATTGGGGCGTTTTGTACGCTGCTTTTTCTGTTTGAGAAAACGCTAAAGGAAGGTGCACTTGTTTAGCCCAAAACCTCCTTCCAAGCATCCTTCACCTCCTTCCCTCCCAAGATGGCCTCCACGATTCCCCAGCGCCGGTCTATGTCTGGGTTGTTATGCTCACGGGGGGCTTCCTGTGCCAGTTTTAGTGCAGCGAGGGCCATTGCTGGTTTGCCTGAATCGAAGCCGAGACAGGCTTTTTGGAGCATGAATAGGTGCCAGTTTTGCGCCCCCAAAACAGTTTTTTTTCTAATGCTTTCGCCAAATTCAATTCTGCCTCTGCATACCGCCCCAACCTCGTCAAAATTGGCGTCATTCGAAATTGGAGGTTGAACATAGCCCCCTCTGGAAGTACCTGCCCAGTCACCTCGTATGCCATCATCGTTTCTCGAAGCACCGTTAAAAGTGCAGCTGTTTTTCCCTTCCTTTCATACCATGCAGCCAACGCCGAAAGCCTGAACCGCAGATAAGTAACTGAACCCTCGTTTTTTATTGATAAATCAGCTATTTCTCCTTCCAACTCCACCATGTCACGACCGCGCTCAATACCCATGACCACCCTCGCTTGAAGTGCCTTTACCCACAACTCATCCTCGTACATCTGTGCTGCATCCTTCCTGATTTTCCGATACCGTAACCAGCGCCTCGTATCGATATCCAACCCTCCGAAATGCACCTCCAAAAAACTCGATACACCCACCAGCACCTCCATATTGCCTACTTTCTGTGCCTGCCCGACAAGTTCTGTTCCCAGTGTCACAGCAGCCCTTTTCTTACCAACTATCAGCAGCTGGTTCACCACCTTCCATTTCTCCCAAACCTCCATCCTTGCAGCTATTCCACCAGTTTTGCGTTCCAAAAAAGCCATCCTAACCAAATCATCCTTCAATACCTTACAAGCCCTATAGAAGCTCCCTTCAGTCCGCCCAGTGCCACCCATTTTTCCAGTGCCTCAGCGCGCCCCAAACCAGCTTTGGCCATCTTCGCCAAGTCCAGCGAGTAGCCCGAAGTCGGCACGTACGCCGACACTTCCATCAGTTCCCGTAGAGTGTGCATATGTGAAATTGTGCTTTTGTTTGATTATCAATTGGTTATAATCCTATTCTTTTCGTGCAAAACTGCTAATTCCTATCCATAAATGTTCACCTATCCCATTTCTCGGCATATTTTTTTCTCAGAAGCGCTTGAAATATTTCAATCACCAAACAGATGTGTCATGAAAAAGCAATTCAGCGACTTCCAACACCTCGAAATTACAAACGCAGGTGCCATCAAGGGAGGCGAAGACAAGCCTATCATCATCATTGATGAACAGGTTCACAAGGGCTAACAGAAACGGGGCCGCCGAATGGCGGCCCCGTCCCTAAGTCCTTGTAATTCAAGGCTTTTTGCTTTTTTTAAGGAGGAAAATCAAGTAGTCAATTGCTTCTTGGAAGAACCGCTCCAACAGCAATTTATCCTTCTCATCGGGTTTTGTGTTCAAGTCTGTACGTGACATATACCATCGTTTTCGTGTGTTCGATGGTACAATTTACAAACAAAACCCTTACTTCAACCCGCCCTCATCCAGCAGCGCCGCCAGCCGCCCGATGAAGGCCTCTTTTTCGGCCTTGAAATCTTTTTCGTCGAGCCCTGCTTCCAGGCGCTCTATCAATTTTGCAACCAGCCCCATCAGTTCCACCTTCCGAACGGCGTTCGCATCCAGTTCACGGTACATCAAATCCAGGTCACGGACCTTCTCAACCAGTGCCCGCAAGTCCCACAGCTCCCCCGCTTCCGGGTTTGCGATTGGAGACTGCGCATTCGGCGCCAGCTGCTCCCCATCCCCGCTAATCGGCAGTTTGGGTATCATCCCGCCTGCAAGGTCCTTCCTCACCAAATCATTCACCGAAATCCCGCTCATTTCGCTCAACAGCATCAGCGTCTCGATGGCCACGGCATAGTCGCCTACCTCCATCCTCGCATAGTTCGATCGCTTCAGGCCGAACCTCGAAGCAAATTCTTCCTGGGTGTCACCCCACCGTAGGCGGATAGCCTTCATGTTTTTATGTAAAAATTCCATTTTGTAAAACTGTATTTTTTAAAATTTCCACTAAGGAAAGAATTTTGCTGCAATTAGTCGCTATATTTGCACAGCATCACACAATTATAGTGATTCAAACTCAAACTGAAGCCTTATGCAAATCGGCATAAAAAACGCAATACTCATCACTGGTGGCCCGACAGTGTACAAGAACATTCTGGCTTTCACCATTGCCAACGAAATCAGCCCCGACAAAAGCACCTGGCTGCTGGGGCCCAAGGCTTCCGACCTGAACCTTAGTGACGAAACCAAGGTTGTGGTTGTGGACAGCATCCGAAAAATCGAGGCCATTGAACCCTTCCTCGAACTGCTGGATAAGGGTCCCTTTTTTATCTTTCTTTCAACGAAAATCGCGCGCCTGCCCGATGAGGAAAAATGGACGAAGCGCCTTGCCCATTTCCATATGACCAGCTTCTACGATGGCACCTTCTACTTCGACCACGAGAACGGTTCGCTCCCGGCAAAAATAACAGAAACCATCAAGCTTGAAATGGGGAAGCGGCAGGCTGGGCGGCAATGAGTGGAAATAGGTAGGGTCGGCCTAAAGTGACGGATGCCATGATAGCCTTCCTTCGTGGGGGGAATCGTTTGTGGCAACCGAAAATAAATAAGATTCCGAAGAAGGCAATGTAAATAAGTGTAGCACAGTATGAAATAAAATGTAAAATTAAAAATAAGCACAAACCGAGTACAACGAACCTTTATGAATCAGGGTAAAAGTATCAAAGTATTGTTAGGGAATAGATGCCAACTTTGCGGGTAAAAATAGGACACCACCCGCATGAAAAAGGACGTTCAAACAGTATTTTCGGGGATTGAGGACCCCCG
>JALHQW010000038.1 GCA_022841745.1 Saprospiraceae bacterium
TTAAAGAATTCGCTGCACGTTTTGGCCGATTTGATGGGTTTTTTGCTGGAAACCTTGGCAAAAAGCCACTATAATCCGAGAGAACTGGTCTTTTCTCATAAAAGTGTACAGTAGCGTAATTTGACCAAATAAACCTCGACCCTGGAGGAGTAATTGTAACAGCAATTGGAGATAACTGTGATTTCGTTTCAAGGTTTTTTACGCCACAAGCATCAATTTTAGAAGACCCTGTTACGGGTTCTGCCCATTGTTCCTTAATTCCATTTTGGGCTAAAAGACTCAACAAAAAAGAATTGTATGCTCAACAGGTATCGGAGCGAATGGGCAAACTATATTGTGAAGACAGCGGAGACCGAGTTATTATTAGTGGTCAGGCAAAAACATATTTTATTGGGAACTTTTGGATAGCATAAAACTACTGAAGACATGGGTTTTGCGTTAGCGAGGCTTGAGGTGACACCTCGAAAGGGCGAGCAAACATTATCGTATTTGCACAAATTGAGCCGCCCTTTCGAGGCGTTGCCTCAAGCCTCGCCGACACTCAATCAGTTGGTCAAAGAACTATAATGTCTAAATTCCAATGTCTGGTTATTTAAATATGCTTTGGCAAATGCCAAGATTAATTAAATCTTCCCTGCCTTATCCACATACTGCCAAGCATCGCTCTCCCATATACTATGCTCGCCATCCTTTACCATTTTGCACTGGTTGCTGACCTTTGCCTTGCCGTTTTCAAACGGAAAAGCACAGTCGAACTGCGGCTCGATGACGATGGCGTAGGTCTTGGCATCGGCATAGCCGATTTTTCCGTTTTTCACCACCCGTATCAGCCCTTCTGCTTCGTAATCGGGGCCGTTGTCGTAGATGAAGACCTCATAGAGCGCCGTTTTTTGACCGTCCAGGATGACCCATTTGCCGTCGGCAGTTTGCTCCATGGTCAGTGCCGAAGTGGTGTTAGCCGGGGCAGGAGTGGCGGGATTGCTTGCCTCGTTCGCTTGGTCGCTGGGGGCTTGCTTGCATCGGGTGCCAGCGAGTAAAAACCCGAGGAAGAGCATCAACAGAAGGCGGTAGTTCAATAGATTTTTCATTTTTCTCCAGTTTTAAAATTAAGAAAATAAGCGGATTGAAAAGCCAGCTGCAAGTTCCTCATTTTTCCGAAAACTCCACCCTTTTGTACTCCGACTCATCCGGCGGCCCAGCCGTAATTTGCAAAAACGGCTTCCCCGTTAGCGTCATGATGACCGAGCCAAAGGTCATTCCCCATTCATTTGGCGTAACGCAAACGGGGTATTTCTCGTCGTCCTTGGAGCGCAATGCCTCCTTGATGTTGGTGTCGGTTATAATACCGCTTGGAACCACCCTACGCTGCACTGCCGCCAACCGCACGAAACTATTGGAGTTTACAGGCTTTTCCTCCTCCTTTAGGGCCGGGTCGAACTTTTTGAACCAAGGTTTCAGGTCGTCGTTCACCAGCGGATGATTGGTGTGCCAGACCGTGCCGTTCTCGTTTTTGGGGTCGAACCGCACCACCTTATTGGCGGATGCCTCAAAATCATAGACCTCCTCCCGGATACCGATGATATAGTTCTGGCCGGAGGCGTGCGGCACGTTTTGGATGAAATCCAGCAGGTCGTCCTTGTCGGTACTACTGAGAATGCGGCGCACGATGAAGGCCACGGGCAGCCCCGTCGTGTTGGCTTTCAACTGCATCAGCGTGTTCATGCAGGCACCGATGCCCGCCTCGTTCATGCCGTTGAGGGCGATGCAGCCGGGGTGCGTCAGGATAAGCTGCTCCGGGCGGTCACCGTGCCGGGCGATGCGCAGCAGCACCTGGTAGCCATCGGTATAGGCTTCGATGTCCATGTTCTGGGCGATGTAGGCGGGCTGGCCGTTGCGGGCGGGTACGCCCATGCCGCTGCAATGGTGGTTTTTGAGATTGTTCTGATAGACCCAAAACTCATCGAGGAGGCTGAATATCATCACATCCTTGAACGGATGCCCGGCGCCATCGGCAATGCCCCTGACTTCTTCGTAGAGGTCTGGCGTCCATTGCTTTATGGCAGCATCAAAACTGGTTTTTTGGTAAAAATCGGCCAGCACCTCGTCGGCATCCTTGCCCAATTCCTTGGTCGTATTCTCCTTGAACTTGGCAACGAGTTCACCGATTTCTTTCTTGAAAGTTTGGCCATGCTGCAAGCCAAGTTCGTAGCCCGTGCCCGTGAGGGTGACTTCCCGGATGGGTTGGCGGCGGGTCTTGGCTTCGGGGGTAGGCTGCGCAAATGATTGATTGGCAAGGAGTAAGCAAAGCAGGAGGGCTGTAAGGTGATGAAAATGAGTTTTCATTCGGATGGTATTTTTTTTTGCGAAAGATAACAATGTCAATGGTCATGCTTATTTCAAAGCATCCCACTCCGCTTTGGTAGCCACAGCTTTCTGGAATTCCATCATGCACAACCACCTGTCGCCTTGCTTTACCAGCAATTCCTCTAAATGCGTATAAGATTCTGATAGGAGCTTGCCAGTAGCATCATGGGAAGTGAAATAGAAAATCCCGGTTTCGTATGCCGTGTTTTCGCCGCCTATTCTTTGTGAGAAGCGAAACGAGACATTATCCAATTGCTTTCCTTGCTTGGTATCCATAAATCCTTGCTTCCAACGGGCGAGCGCAGCGGTCATGGGTTCCGTGCGTTTGTTTTTCCCGGCAGTTGTGACCAGCACGGAGTTTTCGTGGCAAGTGGCCTTGTAGCCTTCAAAATCGCCTTCTTTTACTGTTCTGGATATTTCCGCCCAATAGGTTCTATCTATTTCAGCTATTCGCTGCAAGTCGGCTGCTGATTTTGTCGGTGTGCTGGTTATGCCATCCGGTTCCACTTCCACAATCAGCTCTACTTCAACGGCTATATTCCCTGGCAACGAAGACATGCCGACTGCCGAGCGGGCATGTTTGCCTTTTTCTCCAAAAACCTCGACCATTAAATCCGAAAAACCATTCATTACTTTGGGTTGCTCGGTGAAGGTATCCTCGCATTGCACCATGCCCAATACTTTCACGATGCGCTTGACCCGGCTTAAATCGCCCAGTTCATTTTTCAGCACCGCTATTTGCGTAATGGCAACCGAACGTGCTGCTTTTTGCCCTTCTTCCACGGTCAAGTCCCTGCCGACTTTGCCTGTAATCGAATTGCCGTTCGCATCGCTTGGCCCTTTTCCCGATAAATACAGCAAATTGCCCGTCCTGACCACATGGACATAACTGGCAATCGGCGGTTTTACCGCAGGGAGTTCGATGTTAAATGCTTTGAGTTTTTCTTCTGGTGTTTGCGCCAACGTTTGCAGTGCAAACAGGAGTGACACGATGCAAAAAGGGAGGATTTTTTTCATTTTAAAATTGATTTTGAGTGAAAGTGGCAATATGAACCCAAATTTGGGGAGTTGAGTAAATGGACTGCCGTA
Organism: Saprospiraceae bacterium; assembly: GCA_022841745.1. GTDB lineage: Bacteria > Bacteroidota > Bacteroidia > Chitinophagales > Saprospiraceae > UBA6168. The sequence continues at coordinate 3,454 of JALHQW010000038.1, forward strand.
GGTTCTTTGCGCTGCAAGATAATCAATCCCGACTTGTCACACATAACATGAAAGTCAGGCGGCGACATTAAGTCGAATCTCATCAACTTAAGCATTTTTTGTCATTGCCGGAGGCAAACTGCAACGTCAAGTGTGCTGTCCCAACATGGCGTCCCGCATGATGTCGCAGTTTGCCTCCGGCAATGACAAAGGAACGTGAACCGTTAAGTTGACGACATTAGACTTTAAGTTGCCGTCTGACTTGCACTAATTTAGCAGAGGGCATAGGATGGCAAATTTGAGTTTTCGATTCGAATTTTTCAAATTAATTGTCTATTTTTGCCTCGAATTTTCAAATTTTATAATTTTCATTTGCCTCGAATTTTTCAAATTATGTACCATGAAAGATTGATAGACAGCTATTTGTTGGCTTGGAAAAGCGACCCTTACCGAAAGCCTTTGCTTTTAAGAGGAGCAAGGCAGGTGGGGAAGTCATCTGCTATTCGACATTTAAGCCACGGTTTTGAGGATTATGTTGAAATCAATTTTGAGCAAAGCTCTCAATACATTCCTTTGTTCTCGGGCGAATTGTCACCTGCTTACCTGATAGAACGGTTGTCGGTAACGGCTGGCAGGCAGATTGTACCAGGCAAGACGCTGTTGTTTTTTGATGAAATACAAGCTTGCCCTGCCGCCATTTCTTCATTGCGTTTTTTTTATGAACAAATGCCAGCGCTGCACTTAGTAGCAGCGGGTTCTTTGTTGGAATTTGCCATCCAGACCCTGCCTTCGTATGGAGTAGGGCGTATTAAATCGTATTATATGTTCCCATTCTCGTTCGATGAATTTTTGTTGTCATTAAACGAGGATTTATTGCTGGTGGAAAAACAAAATGCCAGTGCAGAAAAACCATTGCCCCAATTCCTGCACGAACGTCTGTTGCAATATTTGTCGGTTTTTATGGTAACTGGCGGGATGCCAGAAGCGGTGGCTCGGTATGCCGCTACGAAACAGTTATTGTCCGTGCAGAGCGTGCTGGACGACATCTTGGCAGCACTGCGGTCGGATTTTGCCAAATACAAAAAAGCTGTACCTTCCCTGCGTTTGCAAGAAGTTTTTAATGCGGTCGTACAGCAGGCAGGGGGCAAGTTCGTGTACTCCAAAGCAGGCACCCAAATCAAGGATTATCAGGCAAAAGAAGCAGTAGCGTTATTGATCATGGCCGGCTGGGTTGTTCCAGTAACGCATTCAGATGCCAACGATATTCCCATAGGCGCTGAGGCAGACCCAAAAAAAAGGAAAATGATGCTCTTGGACACCGGTATTTTCCAACGCATACTGGGGCTTGACTTCACTGTATTGTACAGCCAACCTGATTTTCCAATGGTCAATAAAGGCTTATTGGCAGAACAGTTCTGGGGGTTGGAATACATTAAATACCAATCACCAGAAGTATATCCGGACCTATATTACTGGCAACGTGAGGGTAAGTCAAACGCAGAGGTGGACTTTTTGGCACAAAAAAATGGGGCTATTTATCCCATAGAAATAAAATCTTCGGGCAAAGGGCAGATGCAAAGCTTGCGTGTTTTTTTGTCGGAGAAAAAGCAAACGCATGGCTACCGCTTCTCCATGGAAAATTTTGCCGAGTACCAGGATATTAAAGTGTTTCCCCTTTATGCAGTCTCCAATTTTGCAAGAATTTAATAACTATTCAGCAGTGCGACGCACCATTTCTCAAATTACCTGACCTGAATACATAGACGTAAACCGCCTATCACTTTATCCGATTGTATTTTTTTAATAAGTCAATCACCAATTTATGTGGCAATGCGTAGGCTTTATTTCCATTTATTCCTTCCATGGTTTCAGCCGCCACCATGGCATTGACGATGGCTTCTTCCACAGCTTGAACCGTTGCATCAAACAACGGATTGATTAAATCATTGGGGAGTTGGTCAATTTTAGAAAAATTTTCCCGCTGAAAAGCCGATGGATTGGTGGAAAATGGAGGTTTACTGAGGAGGATGTATTCTCTTTAATATTGGACATTATGCGTAAATAATTCGTAAATGGGCTGTTGCTCAGTAGTCAGGCGGTGACTTGAAGTCACCGCCTGACTTGGGCCACTTGCAAACTATAAGGCATAAAACAAAAACTTCCCGCATAATGCCCATTATTCGGATAAAAATTTCCGTAAATCACCCGCTAATTTTATGAGGTCTGCTTCATGCAAATACATCATGTGCCCAGCCTCATAATAGGTTTTTTCGACACGCTCGGGCACAATACCATGCCTGGCAAAGGTGTATTCAGCATCAAAAAACGGACAGATAAGGTCGTAATAGCCACTTGCCACGAGCACTTTCATTGCGGTATTTCGCCGCATGGTTTCTCCAAGTTGTCGGGCAACATTGACGGGCCAAGGCTCCCAATACTTGCCATCAGGTACTGTTCTCCATCGCCATTTTTCGCCTATTTCATCATTGGAAGTGAGATAAGGTTTGTCCATCTTAACTTTTAGTACGTCTGCATAGTAATGATTCAAGGCCGCCGTAAAAGCACTTTCTATTTGGTAACTGGCTGGGTCGCCCAAATGAGGAGCTTGGGTAATATCATCATTTTCGTCGCCCATAAACCTACCGTCCAAACGACCTATGGACAATCCTTTATCAGCCAGTAATTGCTTTTGAAAACGGGGCATCAATATCATCAAATTGGATTGAAGGATATAGTCTTTATCAAGCCCTGTGAAGTAAGCCAATTTTTCGGCAATATTGTTTTTAGCGGTAGCATCCAATAAATTGCCTTTATACAAAGCGGGGGCATAAACATCGTAGGTGAATTGCCGGCACGCTTCGATAAAAGCTTCCAGCGCCTGCCCTTGTCCCGCTTTTTTATGGTACCAGGCTGTTGCCGCCATGGATGGCAAATAGGTCAAAAAAGAGGTGATATTATCGTTAATGGACGTACTTCCAGCATAATCCAATGCTTGTGATATGAGAATCAACCCATTCAAAGCCATGTTTTGTCCGCCGCCTTCCAAGGTGTTTGCCACCGCTACCGCACGGGTAGTCCCAAAACTCTCTCCAATGATATATTTGGATGACATCCAGCGTTTGTTATCAGTAATCCATACCCGCATAAATTTGGCGATGGAAGCAGCATCTTCTTTCAGCCCCCAAAACTCCTCCCCTTTTCCTTTGCCAATTGCCTCGCTGTACCCGGTACCAACAGGGTCAATGAATACGAGGTCGGTCATATCCAACAAGGATTGTTTGTTGTCAACTAATTTGTAAGGGGCAGCTCCATCGTCTTTTCGGGCATCTGAATCTGTTTTTACGATTTGTGGCCCCAACATACCCATATGCAACCAAATAGATGCTGACCCAGGCCCTCCATTGAATACAAAGGTGACAGGTCTTTTGGACGCATCTTTTTGACCGTCCTGCGTGTAGGCTACCGACCAAATGGATGCTACGGGTTCCCCCTTGTCGTTTTTTAAATGTATTTCTCTGGCAGTAGCTGTATAAGCGATGGTCTTGCCTCCAAAAACACCTGTATGATTGCTGACGAAAGCATGTGGCGGCACATTGGTTCTGATGCTGTCTTTTTTCTCTTGCGCTGAGGCTGGCATGCTCAGCCATAAGAAAAGGGCATATTGTAAACCCCAAAAAATTACGTTACTGATTAAAGGCTTTTTCACAACTGAATGCTTGTTTTGTTTGTGATGAAAGTTAGCGGTAGTAAAATTACTTTATTAATGCTGCTTAGGCGTAAAAAATTGAATTTTTGAAGGAGCTACAGGGAAAGCAATCCAATTTTTTAAAGGTATCTTTTTTGATGTGTGTGTATTCCGTCATAGTGTGAACCAATTGGTTTTGTGCAAATCAACCTTTTATTAACCCTTATCAACCTCATCAACCCTGGCCAGCATTTGCACTACCTTTCCCGTACCGAGGTCGGGAAAACCTATTAGCGCTGAGTATAATCAGGCTGCTGGTTAACTTAGAAAAATTGGGTTTCCCTCCTGCCTTTAGGTGGTAAACTTTGGCGTGTTAAATTGATGGTTGGAAATTTTGATTGAGAATAGGGTGCAGCCCCAGCCTTCGCCGAGGCTGCCGTCTTCATTTGATGTTTTAAAACACTTTCTAAATTGGGAGTTGAAGGTTTTAGGTGTGTCCGCAATGGACAAAATTCCAAAGGCTTACTGCCTGCATTTATGGCAAAAAGGATAGTACTCCCCTTGCATGGCGTAAAAGGATGCCCCAGACATACTGCCCACGAATTTTGGCCGATTCGGGTGATGGTGGCTGCAACTTCCCTGACGGTGGCCGCCCATGCCGGATGCCGTTCCGGCACTGCCACCCTGCGACCACTGCGCCAATTGATAGGCCGAGCAACTGCTCAAAAAGAAAATGGCGAATACGAGCAGGAAGTAAGGAAAAATGCTTGATGGTTTCATTTTGATTGAATTTATTGGGTTAAAAAATTACTGCGCCTCCCTCCAGTTGGTCATTTTGTCCAAAATAGAGGCCTGCCCATCTTCATCCATCACATTGAAGTCAATGGACTGGCCATTCGTGAAGGCAGTGCAGAGGCTCAGGTAAACCATGAACGGGATGCTGGCCGGGGTGGCGGCAGTTGGAGTTGAAAATGGAAGCCCCTGCAAAGTCGGCGCTTGGTTGGCAGTCGTCTCCGCCCCATTTTCGGTAGCGCTTGACAACATGACCCCAGACAAGGCGAGGCCCAAGGCTATTGTGAAAAGGCTTGATTTCATTTGTTTTTTCATGACTAAAGGATTTTGATGTTGAAGGGCTTCTCAAGTGCATGACTATCTGTCCTTTTTTTCAAGATTGGTTACCAGTCTTTTCATCTTTATTTTTTGTTTGAATCAAGTGCCGATAACCTGCCTTCCGGGAATGACACAAAGGTGGGGGCAGGCAAAGGCAAAGCCTTAACTCTTATCGGTCAACGGTTAATTGACAGGTTGCAGGGCGGGATTTTTCTTTACTTGCTATGATGCAAAGGGAAATGCGACAATTTTCTAAGTCGCTGATAATGAGCAGGTAAGGCGTTACATGGTAGGCTCAAACCCTCATTGCCGTTGGCCTTTCTCCAAATTCTGCTTGGAACGCATCCGAAAAACTATTCAACGACAAATACCCCACTTCGTAGGCAATTTCGGAGCGCTACCAGATGATGGCTACCTTGTCGGTTGTGCCAAACAACGGCAGTATTTTTTTAAGGTAAAAAATCACGGGCTATCACCGCTCATTAATCTTGATTAAAATATTGCTTCATTAGTTCCTTGAATTGTGCCGTTTTACGGATTTCCGAAAAAAGCGGCTCCGATTCAATGGCTTCATAAGCGGGATAAAACTGCGCCAAAGCTTTATTTAATTGAAACAACGCCAGTTCGTTTTTGCCCTGCTTTGCATTGAGCAATGCCAGACCGTATTCCCCTAAACATCCATGATTGTTGGTGATATACTGGCAAAGCTGGAATTGTTTTTCGGCTTCTTCCAAGCGGTCTTTTTTCAACAGATATACACCATAGCGGTAATGCGCTTCTTCCTTGAAAAATTCATCGCCATTGAAATTGATGCCTTTATTAAAATAAGCCTCCGCTACTTGGTCATTGCCAGCTTGTGCTTCCAAATCGCCCATTAGTGAGTACCCCAAGATAAAAGCACTGATGTATAGTTTTTCATCGCTGAGCGCCCGTTCGAGTAGTTGCCTTGCTTCGCCCGTTTTATTTTGCAAAAATTTGGCCTTCGCCTGCCAAACGAGTATCTCAGCAATATCGTAGGGGATATGTCTTCTCACCAATGCACTATCCAGCAATTGCTCGGCATTTGGCAGGTCTTTGGTAAAATTGATAAGCCCTTTTGCATAAAATGTTTGGTAGGTGGCTTCCAGCCAATACGGCGTTCGCTCATCGTCCATCATGCGTTCAAAAAGCGCTTTGCCCTTGTCAACATCTCCAGTCGCCATATAGACATAGCCCAGGAAATACTGGACCCAAATAGTGGGCGAGTTGTCTATTGCTACCGCTTTTTCGTACCATTTTTTTGCTCCCAAGAAATCGAAGCGCTGAAAATAATTGCCGCCCTTCGTGCCGTATCCGTTGAAGAGGTCGGGCCGCAAGGCAATCATCTCGTCGGCCATTTGCATCGCCTTGTCCTTAGGCCCAATGGTCTGATACAGCCAGGCGAGGCGCTCAATTGCCACAAAAGATGCTGGGTCAGCTTGCTTTGCCCTCAGGAGCCAAGTTTCTGCTTTTTGGTAATCGTTCAGGTTGTACATATACTCAGATGCAACCGCAAGCATGGGCAATATCCAGCTTGGGGACAGCTCAAGTGCTTTATCACAATATTTCTGGATGGAGTCAATTTGGCTTGGCGTTCTGAAACCATAAAAATAGCCGTTTTCATAATACAGCCAGGCGGCAGTTGGCTCCATTGCAATCGCTTTTCCGATGAGCTGGTGTGCCACTTCACGAAGCGAGTCACGTACGGTTTTATCGAACTTATCAGATTCCGAGAGCATTCGGGTGACGTTGTAGGCTTCAAAAAAAAGCTTCTTCACCTTCAAGGAAGGCGTTATTAAATTGCCTTCCCCTACCAATTCAATGCTCCGTTGTAGAAGCGCTGGGTAGTGCTCATAATTTTCGGGGTTGAACAAGAATTTGTTGACCTCGTTCGGGTCCGACTGAAGCAGCGCATTCAGTGCCTGATTCACTTCATCCTGAATGGCAGCGGCCAATTTGCGCTTGTAATCTGCGTGAAACTCGGCCAGTTCAGGCTTTGCCAGCAACAACCGGCAGAGCAAGTCCGATTGGTTGAAATCAAAGTTTTTGCCCAGGCTTGCTTGGAACGCTTCCTGCATTTGCTGGAGCGCTGGAGGTATCGTATTGGTTCCAGCTTTTGGCGAATTGCTGATGCGCTCCGAGGTAGCCATTAACTCAACCGATTCCCCTGCCTTCAGCCTTACCAGTGTTGGTTGATCCACCATTGCCACCACCTCCGTTTTCGACCCAATAATCATGGGCAGCTGTGAGTTGGGTGCCACTTCGTTCGCCACATGGTCCTCCAGGTACCGTCCGATTTCGAATAGGTTGACCGTGGCATCGGCGTTTTTGTCAGCCAGGCCGTACATGCCGTCCACTAGGTAAAAGCTGAAAACCCCACGCCCGCCGCCCCATTGTTCTCCTTCGTAGGAGTACTCGTTGGATTGGCAAGAGAGGATTTTCACCTCATTGGCAAAAGACTTGGCGAGGTTGGCACTGGTGAGCTGCGCCCCACCAACGGCATTGCCGGCCAACTTGCCAGCCCTGCAAGCATCCGTTACGAGCAGCACCTTGGACTTTTTGTCCAACGAAATAGTTGAAACGATTTCCTGAAGGTAAAAAACCGGAAATGCCCTTGCCATATAGGCATGTGCCGGGGCATCCCAACCCAGTAAGAACCCAAGCTGGCTGCGGGTTTTCGTTTCCACATCACCATGACCGGAGAAGTAAATCATGGCCAAGTCATTCTCCTCACTTACGGTCATCAACCAATCGAGGGCTGCCACCATTTGGGCCATTGTGGCTTTTTCGTTGGTCAACAGTTGCAGGTTTTCCGGCCTCACATTGCCGCCCGATGGGGAGCGCAGGTAATTGGCAAATGCCTCGGCATCCCGGTCGGCGAAGCGCAGGTCGGGGATGAGCGGCTCCTGGTAGTCGGAGATGCCGATGACGACGGCGTAGGTTGCACTGCCTGTGTCGAAGGACTGGGCATAGGTCCCTGCGGGATGACAATTGCCAGCGATGAGGGCGATGAGGGCAAGCAGGTATTTCATTTTCAATGGTTTTAGTCTTTGACTTGGTCGGGAAAGTACTTTTTCATCAGCGCCTTCCATTGCTCCGTCTGCACAACCTTGTCAAACAAAGGCTCGGAGCGCAAATAATTTATCGCTGAAAAATGCCGTTCGAAAGACCGTTCCAGCCAAGTAATGGCAATATCTATTTCATTGCGGGAGGCCGCTGTGAGGGCATGCCCCACGCATGACCATCCGCTGCGGCCAAGCGCCAAGCCATCGCATTTATCAAAAACCAAGTCTGCATCCTTCTGCTTATTTTGTTTTACGAGAAAGACGCCATACTGGAAGCAGGCCATTTCATGGTAAAGAAAGCTGGGCAGCGGGTAATTAAATGCCTGCCGGAAAAGCGAATCGGCCTTGGCCATTTGTCCACGCTGCGCAGCAATTTGCGCTTGGGCGGAAAGTGCGAGCACAAATGCCTCGTTGGGGCTTGGGTCGCTTTTCATGGCGAAGCTGGACAGGCTATCGGCCATCTGCCAGTGCCCCCGACGGCAGGCCACCTCGGCCAACTGGGCATCTGTTTCGGCCCGTTTCTTCACGCCATTGTCATTTTTCCAGGCTGCTTTGAAAGCGGCTACTGCTCCGTCGAGGTCACCGTTGATGTAAAGCATCCCCATGCCGAGCCAGGAATAAAGCCGAGCTTTTTGCCAAAAAGCAGTATGCTCGTCGGCTATCTGGCGCTGGTAATGATTCACGCCCGCTTCCCATTGACCGGAAGCAAGCAGTGAAAAACCTACATACTCGTTGGCCACATCAAAACTGACCTTTTTCAGCGCAGCGGCTTTGGAGAACCATTCTCCTGCTTCTGCAAATCTTCTTTGATAAAAACGCATTGACCCCTTGCCCTCTGCTGCATTGGGGATGTCGGGCCGAAGCACGAGCATTTTATTCAAGATTGCCTCGGCGTCTGCTCCCCTGCTTTGTCGGCCACGGAGCCAGTACAGGCGCTCAAGGGCCGTGTAGTTCAACGAATCCTGTGCAAGTGCAAGGCCGAGCCAATGGTCAACCGTGTCGGGGTGGCTACCGTTCAGCCAATATTCGAGCGCCACGTGCAGGTAGGGCAGTTGCCAGGTAGGCGAAAGTTCAATGGCCTTTTTGTTGTAATAGACCAAGGAATCGGTCATTACAGGGATATTGGAGCCAAATGAAAACGCAATTTGAGCGTAGAGGTACGGTGCTTCTGGTTGAAGGGCGATGGCTTTCCTCAGCAATTTTCGAGCGCTGAAATGGCGCTCTTTTCTGGTGATGGTATCGGTAGTTGCTGCGGCGTCGTTCTGGATAAAATTGTAGGCTTCAAAATACAGTTCCTTGACTTTTAGGCTCGGAAGTAGGTAGTGCCCTGTGCCCAACAGTTCGCCTGCCCGGCGGATGAGTGCAGGATAATCACGGTACTTGAATGCGTTCCGGTAAAAATCATTCATCTCAACTGGGTCTGACTTCAAAAGGGCGTTGAGGGCCTGTTGCGCGTCATCCAACAGGGCTGCGGCGTAGTTGCGGCGGATGGTGGAATGGAGCTTTTCCAAGCCAGCCTCGGCCATCAGTTTTTCATAATAATGCTCCGCAAAAGCGTTTTCCTTCAAACCAGTTGGGGCGGTGAAAAAAGCTTTGGTTTTCAATGCATTTACAAACGAATAATACGCTTGCCGCAGTGATGAGTCCACGCTTGCCAGCACCTCCTCTTCTATTCCCCTCGACCCAGTTCCCTTGAGCATGGCCATCTGATTGGTCTTTTCCACTTCCAGGCGGGCCAATAGTTCAGGGTAAACATTGGCCAATTTTTCGGTGCGGTTGCCTATCACCATTGGCATTTGGCTGATGGGGGCTACTTCCTGCGTCACATGGTCTTCCAAGTAGCGGCCCACCTCGTGCAAGGTTACGAAAAGGTCTTTGTTGGTATCGGCAAAGCCGTAAAGGGCATCCACGAGGTTGAAGGAAAAAGCACCCCTGCCGCCGCCCCATTGTTCTCCTTCCACGCTGTATTCATTGGGTTGGCAAGAGAGTATCTTGATTTCGTTGGAATATTGCTTCGCCAGGTTGGCTGCGGTTGCCTGTGCGCCCCCAACCGAATTCCCGGCCATTATCCCGGAGCGGCAGGCATCCATGACCACCACCACTTTTGCCTTGTTTTGGATGGAAAGGGTTGAAATCACTTCCTGGAGTATGGTCAATGCAAATGTGCCGCCTGCCAGATAGACCTTTGCTGGGGCATCCCAGCAAAGCAGGAAACCAGGCTGCGTAAGTGTCTTTTTCTCAACATCGCCGTGCCCACTGAAATAGATGATAGCTTGGTCGTCCTCTTTGGTATGCTCCATCAGCCAATCAAGTGCGATGGCAAACTGTGCTTGGGTTGCCTCGCTGTTGCGCAGCAGCTTGATATGGTCATCGGAAATGGAGCCACCTGCTGGCGAGCGCAGGTAGTTGGCGAACGCCTCGGCATCCCGGTCGGCGAAGCGCAGGTCGGGGATGGCAGGGTCCTGGTAGTCGGAGATGCCGACGACGACGGCACGGGTGGTGGTGCCGCTGATGTCGAGGGACTGGGCGAGGAGGGGAAGCGTGGCTAGGATGGCGAGTATGGAAAGGAAGTTTTTCATGGTGGACATGTTTTGCTAAAATAATTGCTGAATTTTGCCTCAACAGGTTTTAATTTTGACACAAACTATGGATAACGCACAAGAGGATGCATTCAAAGAATTCCGCTACCGGGAGCAGATGGAGCGGCTTTCCATTCCCTGCCCCCCGGAAGATTTTGCCCCCCGTGAAACTGTTGCGTTTCGATGGGTGTTCGAGGAAATGGGCGACGAGCAGAATTTTGTTCCCCAATATTTCAAGAACCCCGACAGGTTCAATGAAAAGGAGGACAAACTAAAATGCCAGGCTTTAGGGTTGTCGCTTTTCGATTCCGCCGTTCATGCAATAAAGCAATTTGCCGTTCTGCGAAAATATTTGCGAGAAGACGTACTAAACTTGGGGACGCACCTCGCAAAAGGGGCAGTGCAGCTTGGTTTCGGCTTGTCGGATTTACCCAATCACAAAGGGCACTTTACCTTGTATCCATTTGCAAACATTGAATTGAAAGAACATTTTGAAATCGTTTCAACTCTTTAATCAATAGTTCTTGAAGGTTTAGGTTTTGGGGAAACCATAGCACCCCAAAACGTCATGAACCATTGTTAATGCTGCACCATGTCAAAGCTTGTCAACAAAAAAAGCCTGCCGCTAATAAAGGGAGAACCCGCAGTCCTCCGTCAAGATGATTTCAGGAAATTGGGCGAACTCCTATATTTCGAGGGCCCCCTTCTTTCCCATTTTGTGAATCTTCGCAACGAAGACTTCATTATGAAATGGTGCGGCAAAGACCATGAATTCAACCACTGGATGTTGTACAAAACCAATTACGAGTTGCTCCATCAGTTTTTTAGAGGTGAAATCGGCGACCTGGAATTGATTCAAAAAACCCCAGATGAACACGCTTATTTTGTTGATATTGACAATGAAATTCATTGGAAAAATATCGTCAAAGTCGAAATCTCCGATATTCCTGCTGATTACCTGCCTTTACCGCCTTCTTTTTACGAGCTTGGAGATTTTGAGCCTTACGGGGAAAATCTCCGCACCTACCTCGACCTCCATTTTTCCCGCCTGAACAAGCTGTACAAAATTCCCCAGTACCAAGCCTCCTTGGTCGCCGAGCCACCCTCGCCGCAATACCGGAAGAAATAGCGGCGGCTTTCCTGTTTTAGTCTTTCCCATATTCCCGCAAATACCGCTTCATCAGCTCCCCTGCAAGCGAGCGCAACGCCTCGCCGTCCCGGTCGGCGAAGCGCAGGTCGGGGATGGCGTCCCGATAGCTATCGGGATGGTAGTCGGAGATGCCGATGACGACGGCACGGGTGGTGGTGTTGCCGAGGTCAATGACTTGGGCGGAGGGCCTTTCGGGAAGGCAACAGGCGGTGACGAGGGCGAGGATGGCAAGCTGGTATTTCATTTTCGATGGGTTTTAGTCTTTGGCTTGGTCGGGGAAGTATTTTTTCATCAGTTTTTTGAAGCCGTCAGTTTGTTGAAGGTTATTAAGGAGTTTGTGAGCATCGTGTGTTTCGGAATAAACATAGCCATTTTTAAAGGCTATTTCCAGCCATTCGAGAGCCTTGTATTGATTTGCAATTGAATAGATGCAGGCAATCATATATGGTGATTCAGGCAGGATATTTATTGCATTTTGGATGGTTTGCTCGAAAGCTATTGTATCATTTAAACCCCAATATGCGAGCGCAAGATTGTAATGAACCCAATCAAAATTTGGATTCAATACCAAAGCCTTATTCAAATGAAAAATCGCCTCATCAAATTTTTTATGCTCAACATAAAAAAGCCCCATATCAACTTGATAATACAAGGATTGAGAAGGATTGGTCATTTCCAATGTTTTTAAAAGATTGGATTCTGCTTCTTTGTAGTTTCCCAACCAGTTGAACGCCACACCTAAATCACGATAATAAATCAAAGGCAATTCTGTATGAGTTTGCCGGTATTGTTCCATCTTCAAAACCAATTTTTCACACCAATACTTGCTGGCTTCAAGATTCCCCGCTTCTTGATACATGGATGCTAATTCGATATAAGTGGGCAAGAAAAAAGAGTCTAATTGGACAGCTTTAAAATAGGCTAACTCTGCCTCGACTGTCATTCCTCCTGCATTCAAACAGCGTCCTAAGTTTTTCCATGCTAATGCCCAAGTTGGAGAGAGTGCTGTTGCCTTATCTAAATATGGCATTGCTTTTTGGGGATTATCGAATGCTGCTACTAAGATGGAACCTATCAAATTATAAATGTATGATGCTGTGGAGTCCATGGACAATGATTGGTTGAGTACTTCCAACTTATTAGCCTCTAATTCTCCAGGTTTTAGGTCAGGATAATTTATCTGGTGGAAAGTTTTAGCTTTAAAATATCCTTGTTTTGATTTTAGGCTTTTGAACATGTAATGCTGAGGGCCTAGTATTTCTACAGCCCTGTTGAGGTAGTCAGAGTATTTGTCATAAGAATCAGGATTTTTACCCAACTCATAAGGGTCAGAGCGAAGTATGGCATTGAGCGATTGCTGCGCATCATCCTGCAAGGCCGCCGCATAGTTCCGCCGCATGGCATTGTGCAGCCGCTCCATTTTTGGCTCTGCAATCAGGCGCTCGTAGTAGGCATCGGCGCAGGCATTGGCGGGTTCGAGGAACACCTTGTCTTTCAGTGCTTTTTTGAACAATCGGTACAGTTCCCGAACTGTTGTGTCCACCGTCGCCAGCACATCCTCCTCGATGCCCCTTGAATCCGTCGGGCTAAAGGTGGGCAGTTGCCCCGCCTTGTTTTTCCGCACCTGCGCCAGCAGGTCGGGGAACACCGCCGCCAGGCACTCCGTACGGTTGCCGACGGTCATCGGCACCTGGCTCTGCGGGGCGACTTCGGTGGTCACGTGGTCGTCGAGGTAGCGCCCGATTTCCATCAGGTTCACCGAGGCGTCGGCGTTGCCGTCGGCCATGCCGTACAGCCCTTCCACGAGGTGGAAGCTGAAAGCGCCCCTGCCGCCGCCCCACTGCTCGCCCTCGATGCTGTACTCGTTGGGCTGGCAGGAGAGTATCTTGATTTCGTTGGCGAACTGCTGCGCCAGGTTTTGGCTGGTGAGCTGCGAGCCGCCGACGGCATTGCCCGCCAGCTTGCCGCTGCGGCAGGCGTCAGTGATGACGATGACCCTCGCCTTGTTCTCCATGCTCAGGGTCGAGACCACCTCTTTAAGGAAAAAAATCGGGTAGGCACCCGACACATAAGCCTGCGGCGGCGAGTCCCAGCAAAGCAGGAACCCTTGCTGGCTGCGGGTTTTGGTCTCCACATCGCCGTGGCCGGAGAAGTAGATAATGGCCTGGTCGCCTTCCTTGCTTTCGTCCATCAACCAGCCGAGCGCTGCATCGAACTGAGCGGTGGTGGCGTCCTTGTTGGTCAGCAGCTTGAGGTGGTCGCCATCGAGCGAGCCGCCAGCAGGTGAGCGCAGGAAGTTGGCAAATGCCTCGGCGTCCCGGTCGGCAAAGCGCAGGTCGGGGATGTCCTTGTCCTGGTAGTCGGAGATGCCGACGACCACGGCTCTTACCGATTGCGGATTGGCGATTGCGGATTGCGGATTGAGGGGGGAGGCGCCTTTTTCGGTTTGAGCGGCAACCGCAGTACCTGCAAGCAGGGCGAGGGTTGTCAGCAGATTTTTCATTTTAAACGTTGAAATTTAGTTTATAACGCCAACTTTTAGGGCCGACTCCATCGTATGCCGGAACCCCAGTTCCAGTGTCACGCCACTGAAGCTGGGGTTCAGTCGCACTTCGATTAATTCCCTGAAAACTATGTGGTTATCAGGCAAGTCAAGTCATTTATCCCACCAAACCTTCGTCAAAAAATCATCGGCACCCTGCCGGGCTATGGCCGCATTGATATGCTCCCCGTTCACCGAGAACTCCACTTGCGGGTACTTTAGCCGCCGGGGAATCACGCCACCCGTGGCATTCCCCGGAAAATTGGAGGCAGTGAGCACGGGGTAACCGCTGCGCCGCCAATTGGCGAAAGCCTCCAACTCATTCAGGAAGGTGGCCGCCCAATACTGGGTGTTGATGCGTTCAAGGGCTTCTTCCGTATTGGTCGAGGCAAATGGATTAGCCGTTAAATAACCATCAATATCCGCATCCGCAATGCTCGCAGAAGCATCGAACAATGCCAATTGCTTCATAGCTGCCCGGACGCCATTTTGAAAATGGGTGGCCGGGTCGTCACTGCTCCAGCCACGCACGGCTGCTTCGGCGAGCATAAGTTCCGCCTCGGCATACCCTTGCATCATCGTGGGCGTCCAGCGCTTCACCAAAGCCGGGTTGATGCGGCTGTAGGATTCCACCGTGGTATCGCCTGTCAAATCGGCGAGCATGTTCAGGTCAAGGCCGTTGGGCAGTCCCTTTGGCTCTCCGCCAGTGGCCACAAAGCTCAGCACGGGCAGGCGGGGGTCGTTGGCCGCTTTCATCCAATCCACGAAGGTTTTGCAGAGCCGCCCATTGTCTTCCACGGCCATGAAATAGCCAATGCCATTTTGGACAAGGATATCGCCTTCGGAATGGGGCACGAGGGCGCTATCATCCAGCGAGGCCATCACGCCACCGGCGATGGCTTTTTTGGCCCAGGCTTCGGCAGCGGCGGGGTCGGCTTTTTCCATGCGCAGTGCGAGGCGCAGCATCATCGTGTTGCCGAAGCGCCGCCATTTTTCCACATCGCCGTGGAAGATGAAATCGGCGTCGCCAATGAACGGCTTGGAGGCGTCAAGTGCCGTGGTTGCTGCTTCCAGCCCCGCCAACAGGTCGAGGTAGATGTCCTGCTGGCGGTCATAAACGGGCTTGAAATTGCTGTCAATAAAGCCCCGTCCAGCCTCTGAATAGGGCACGTCGCCGTAGAGGTCGGTCAGGCGCTGGAACACCACGGCTTCCCAGATTCGGGCAGCGGCGTAGAGGTTCGATTGGGCGGGGTCGTCCTTTACCTTGTCGAGCACGGCGATCAGCGATTTCACCTCTTGCTTATAGCCGCCATTGAACATGACGTCGTTATGGAAGCTGTTGTAAAAATACTTGTCGCCCTCCCAGTTGAAGGTGACGGCGGCGACATGCTGCACAAAACAGGAGGCATAAGCCATGATTGGGCCTTCGCTTTGGTAAGGGTCACCAGCGCCTTGCAGCAGCGCCGTGGAGAACAGCAGCTTCAGCTCGATGTCGTTGGCGGTGGTCGGGTTGGTGTTGATTTCCTCGAAGTCTTTGTCGCAAGCGGCGAGGAGGAAAAGGATGGGGATGAGAAGATTTAGCTTTTTCATTTTCAATAGGTTTTGAAGAAGATGAATTATATTTTTACGCCGAAAACGAAACAATAAAACAATGAATTTCGAGCAACTACACACAGGAACAAACTGCAATTGTATCAAAAACGCAGAAGAAAATACCATCCAGGTTTTCGCCCGAAAAATCGGTTCGGCTGCGCTCCAAACCAACGATTTCCTTTCGCATTGGGAAAAAGGAATATTTCCCGCTGAACTGAAAGCCTGCCAAAAAGTGTGTCTCCATAAGGGTCTTTCCATGAACTTGTGGAGTGAACCCAGCCGAAAACAGGTGTTCGAAAAATACCTGAATACCTTCCGTTTTGCCCCAAAATACAAGAACTGTATTTTGGTTTTTCGGGCCAAAGAGAATGCTGGAATTTTCGATGCTACACCCACTGAACGAGACCCTTTTCATTTTACTTTTTTCAAAAGCGACGATTTTTCCATAAATTTGTTAGATGTTTTGGAAATTTTTCCGCTTGAAAATCTCGAACCATGAAAAATGGCAGCAATAGCCTTATTGTAAAGGCTCAAATACAAAGGGACTATACAGTTCTGCATTTCGATGAATTCCCCATTTTGCTTAGCGGGAAAAACCGATTTGCGGAGCAAGTGGTCGGCTCGCTAATTTGCGAACAACATGCAGAAGGCATGCTCGAATATTTTCACTCACTTGTCACAGCAGAAGATTTCGATGCCTTTATTCACCAAAAACTTACTTACCTCGACCTGATGAAAAAAGCCTTGCAGATATTTCACCTGAAAGTCAGCTATAAAGGCGAGATTTTAGTTTGCAAACAACTGGCTTTCAATCAAATACCTTCCGACCATTTGCCTTCCAAATCCTCATTTTGTCCAACCCCGTTAGGTGTTCCTGCTTTTTGACCGTTGTCAAATTGCTTTTTTTTCAAAACCGCACCCCCAAATTCACCCCGAAACTCCTCGTCTGCGGCACGCCGAACAGCTCCAGCCCTTGGGCATTGGTATTGTTGTAGGTGCTTTCCGGGTCCACGTTTGGTACTTTCGACCAGAGCAGCAGGAGGTTGCGGCCCACTGCCGAAACGGACACGCCAGCAATCGGGGCTTTCCCCAACCATTTTTTTGGAAAATTCAGCGTCAAAATCACTTGCCGCAGCTTCGCAAAACTGGCGTCGTACACGAACTCTTCGGTGATGTTGTTGAACAGATGGGAATAGTAGGGCAACAGGTTTTCCTGGTTGAACGAGACGGTGTTGGGCTCGCCCGTTTCCGTCACGCCCTTGCCCACAAAGCCCGTCTCCCGGCCTTCCAGCGTTTTTTTATGTTGGCCAAAAAGGTAGGCATAAGCGTTCGTCCCGGAAAAAATCTTCCCACCCGTTTTCACATCTATCAAAAAACTAAGGCTGAGTTGCCGCCAACTGACGGTGTTGGTGATGCCCCCGGTGAAGTCGTGGACGCCATTGCCAAGGATGACGTAGTCGCCTTTCAGCGGCATGCCATTGGCGCCAAAAACGATATTGCCCTTGTCGTCCCGCACGTATTCAAAGCCCTTGATGACGCTGGCCGGATGCCCGACTTCATGGTGGATAAATGCGGTGAACGTGCGGCTGGCGTCCACCTGGATGTCGTTCACGCCCTCGCCCAAATTGGTCACTTCGTTCCAATTTTTGGCGGCATTGAGCGAAACGTTCCATGTCCAGTCCTTTGATTGCCAGGGAGTTATGTTCAAAAGCCCCTCAATGCCCTTGTTGCGGATTTCGCCTTCTTTGGAGTAGGCGGATTCGTAGCCACTGGCATTGGAGATGGTTTGAATGATGATGTCGTTGAAGCTGTTGCGGGAGTATCCAGCCAGTTCCAGCCCAAGGCGGTTGTGGAAAAACCGCATTTCAAACCCGGCCTCCAGTTCCCTTGACGTGGAAGGGGCGAGTGCCCGGTCGGGAACCCGATAGTTGGTGATGACGCCGAGCGGCTGCCCCTGAAAACCTTGCCCCGAAAGCTGGTAAGTGAGGTCGAGGGCGTAGGGGTCCACATCGCCGCTCACCTCGGCCCAATTGCTGTACACCTTTCCGTAGCTGATGAAATCAGGCAAGTTGAACAGTTCCGAAAAGACGAAACTCAGCCCAACGGAGGGGTAAAACAGGTTGTTGGCGTCGGTGGGAAGGGTGCTGAACCAATCGTTGCGGCCCGTGAGCGTGAGGTAAAGCCAGCGTTCATAGTGGAGGGTTGCGGAGCCAAAAACGGAATTGACACGGCGCTTCGACAGGCCGTACCAGTTGAATTGGTTGGCCGTGTTTTGCACGGTTTGGAGGCCCTTGATATTGAACTTGTTGCCGCCTATGCCCGTGTATTCGTAGGTATTGTCCATTCGGTTTGCGCCAGCAAAAACATCGAAACCGAAGCCACTGTCAAAATCGTGGCGGCTGCCGAGCAGGAAGTCGGCGTTGGTATGCGTATTGGAAATGGTCTGGTCGGTCATGCCGCCATCGGGGTTGAAGGCCGTGCCCGCTGGGGTGATGTCCAGGCGGCGGCTATTGAAATAGTCGGTGCCGATGCGCCCTTGAAGGTAGGCCCAGCCGAGGTCGTAGCGCAGCATGGCCGAGCCAATGATGCGGTTCAGGTTGTCCTCCGTCTTGAAATGCGAAGTGGCCCAGTAGGGATTGGTGATGTACGGGTTGACGTTCATGCCAAGCTCGGTGCCGTCCGCTTTGGAGCCATCGCCGTTTGGCCCTTTGAGCGCCTCCACGGGCACATTTGGCGGCAGTACGCCAATGGCATAATTTGGGTTGCCAGGGCTGTCCGACATGCGGGGACGGTTGCCGGAGTCCTCCAACACATAGCGGGCAGTCACCTCTACGGTCAGGTTTTTCAGCACTTCGCCGCCCAAGGCGAGGGTGAAGGTCTTGCGGTTGAAGGTAGTGTTTGGAACAATAAAATCATTGTCGAGGTGGGAAAAACCGAAGCGCCAGTTGAGCTGCTGGCTGCCGCCTGTGAGTGCGACGGAGTTGCTGACGGTCTTTCCGTTTTGGTAAAACTTGCGGAAATTGTCCTTCACCGGAGAGTAGGGCCGCACCACGCCATCGAACTGGACGAGCGGCTCGCCATCGAGCCGGGGGCCCCAATTGAACCAGTTGCTGCCGAAGGCGTCGTCCTTCGAGCCGGGCTTCCAAGGCCCCCAGCCCTGCCCGTATTCCTGCTGGAAGTCGTAGTGGGTGAGCGGCTGGTCTATGGTGAAATTGGAGTTCAGCTCAACGCCGATGCCCGCCCCGCTGCCCTTGGAAGGGGGAGTGCCACGCTTGGTGGTAATCAGGATGACGCCGTTGCTGGCACGGGAGCCGTAGAGGGCTGCGGCGGCATTGCCTTTCAGCACCGATATTTTGTCAATATCGTCGGGGTTGAGGCTGCTTAGGCCATCGCCCCAGTCCTGTCCGCCCCAAAGGCTGGCGCTGCCGAGCGTGGTGTTGTCCATTGGCACACCATCAATGACGAACAGCGGCTGGTTGTCCCGTGAAACGGAGTGGTATCCTCGGATGACGATGCGGGTGGAGCCGCCGGGGCCTGAGCCTACATTGCTCACATTGACACCTGGCACGAGGCCGGCAAGGGCGTCGCCAAGGTTGCTTTCCCGTGCGAGCGAGAGTGGCTCGGCGTCTATTTGGGCATGGGTGTAGGCGAGCGCGTCCTTCTCTTTGTTGATGCCAAGGGCAGCGACGACAACTTCGTCCAAATCAACGCCCGTCCATAAGGTCACGTCAAGCCTGCCCGCTGACTTGACCTTGACAGTGTAGGTCGTAAACCCGACCATCGAGAATTGTAACAGGGCGGACTCCGGGACGATAATCGAATAATCGCCGTTCTCATCTGTAACTGTACCGGTTTGGGTGTTTTTCACAATGATATTCACGCCGGGAATGGGGGCCCCTCCCTCATCCGTCACCCTTCCGGTAACCTGCGACTGGGCGTGGGTAAAGCAATTGGCCATTAAGGCAAAAATGGTAATCATCAAAATTTTCATAAAGTATAGGGTTTAGGTGTAAAGAAAAATCTTCTGGCATTGCTTGGAGTACTCAACTTGTCAAAGAGCTTTTGGGGAAAAGTTGAACTGAAAATCTGACGCTAATTTAATTATGAATTTCAAATGCTAAGTTTATTGTTCAACAAATTGGAAGGAGGTTAAAAAGATGCATGGGTAGGTAAAATTTGGAATTCATTACATTTTTACAAAAACTCAATCCTTTTCCACAAAAAAGCGGCAGCACCTCCAAAAAGATGCCGCCGCTTCTCTCACAATTTCTCAATTTCCAAATTTCTAATTTCCAACACCTCACCCCTTCGGCCTCCGCACCTTCACCGGGTCGGCGGGTTGCGGTAGCAGCTTCACCTCCTGCGTTTTCAGCAGTTCCAGCGCTTGCTTCACCCCTACTTCGAGCTGCGGATCGTGGCCTTCGTTGACGAGCTTCGGCGTCATGTCCACCTCCACATCGGGGGCCACGCCCTCGTTCTCCACGTCCCATTCTCCTTGCAGGTTGTAGAAACCGCCACGGGGAGCCGTGATGCCCCCGCCGTCCACCAGGCCGGGCACGTCCCAAATGCCGACGAGGCCGCCCCAGGTCTTTTTGCCGACCAGCGGGCCTATTTTCTTGAAGCGGAACATGTACGGTAGCATATCCCCGCCGCTGCCCGCCATTTCGTTGATGAGCATGACCTTCGGGCCGTGGATGGCTGCGTCCTGTGAGAGCATCGGCTGCTTGTCGCCCACAGGGTTGTTGAAATAGCCGAAATGCGTCCTTGACAGCACTTCCACGATATAGTCGGCGATATAGCCGCCTTGGTTGAAGCGTTCGTCAATCACTGCCCCCTTCTTGTCCTTTTGGGCAAAATACCAGCGGTTGAAATAGGTGTATCCCTCACCGCCCGTGTTGGGCACCCAAACGTAAGCGAGCTTGCCGCCGCTGAGTTCGTCCACCTTGCGGCGGTTGCTTTCCACCCATTCGAGTTGGCGCAGGCCGCCCTCGTCGGCCACGGGCACCACGGTGACTTCCCGTGCGCCATCGGTGCTGGGCTTGCTGTTGATTAAAAGGCGGGTCTGCTTGCCCGCCGTTCTGTCGAAGGCGCTGTAAACATTGGTCGTGGCATCAATCGGTACACCGTTCACGGCCAGCAGGTAGTCGCCCTGATTCACATCCACGCCGGGCTGCGTGAGGGGCGCTTTCAGCGTCGGGTTCCAGTTTTCGCCGTTGAAGATTTTTGCGAAGCGGTACTTGCCGTTGCTGATTTCGTAGTTGGCACCGAGCAGGCCCACGGGCACCCTGTCCACGTCGGGATAGTCGCCGCCGCCCACGAAGGAGTGGCCAATGCTGGTCTCGCCTCCGAAGATGTCGAGCAGGTAGTTCAAATCGGAACGGTGGCGCACGCTTTCCACCCAGGGCGAGTAGGTTTTCCAAGCCCAATCCAGGTTGAGGCCGTGCACGTTTTCCACATAAAAATAGTCCCGCTGGTAGCGCCAAGCCTCCCGGAAAATCTGCCGGGCCTCGGCCAATGGGTCCACTTTCACCTGCATTTCGGAGAGGTTGAGTTTTCCATCGCCCGGCTTGGGCGTACCGGTGGCATCCACGATTCCCCAGCTGTTGTCGGGCGTTCCGTAGAGCATTTTCTTGCCGTCGGCACTGAGGTCAAAGCGGGTCAGGCCGCCCATCACTTCCTCCGATTTGCGCTCCTTCATTTTATAGCGGCCTACGGCAAATGTTGCCCCGAAAGTGACATTCGGGTCTGCCTGCCATTCGCCATAAAACAGCACGCCCTCCTCGCCAGCGGCGAGGTAGAAATAGTTTTTGGCGGGCAGGGCGAGGGCGAGTATGCGCTGCCCGATGCCGTCGAAATCAATGTTCACCTTCACCTTGGCAGTGTCCTTTTTCGTGGTGTCGGGCTTCTCCTCCTCGTCGCTCAGGGGCTTCAGGGGGGAAGGGTCTTTTTTGGATAAAACGGCGACATAGATGCTTTGGGTGGAAACCCGGCTGTACGAACTGAGGTCGAGCCAGCCCACGCCAAGGGCGAAGTCGGTGCTGGAAAGGAAGTAGATGTACTTGCCGCTTTTGTCCCAGGTCGGCGACTTGCAGTTCGACATGCCGTCGGTGAACTGCGTGGCTTTTTTCTGCTCCAACGAATAGACGAAGATGGTGTTGAACTCGTTTTTCAGCCGCTTGGAATAGGCAATCCATTTCGAGTCCGGCGACCAAGCGGGGTAGATGTTCCGCTCCGGGTGCGCCGAGCCTTCGTTGTCCACCAAGGTCGCTTTGCCGGAGGCGATTTCGACGTACCAAAGGTTTCGGTCGGCATCGCCGAAGCCGAGGTTTTTCGAATCCGGCGACCAGACGGGCGTGTAGTAGAACGTGGGGTTTTTCAGCGCAATCTTCTTTTCTATTTTGCCAAAATTATCGGCAATGACGAGTTGGTACTCGCCGCTTTCGTCACTGAAATAGGCGAATTTTTCGCCATCCGGCGAACAGGATGGGCTGCGGTCGGCCACGCCCGTGCTGTTGGTCAAATTGCGCACATCGCCCTTCTCGGCGGGCACGCTGAACACGTCGCCACGGGCGGCCAACAGCACCCGTTTTCCCGAAGGGGAAATCGAATAATCACCGACGCTGCCGTCCACTTTTTCCCAATGCGGCCTCGCCCAAGCGAAGTCGCCCTCCACGGTGATGTTGAGTTTTTTAGGCTCACCACCCTTGGTGTCGAGGGTGTGGAGGAAGCCGCCGTTTTCAAAGATGAGCAGACCGCCACCAGCCCCGAGGTTTTTGCAATCGAAGTCCTTGAACTTCGTCACCTGTCGCAACTGCTTGGTTTTCAAGGAATAAGCCCAGACGTTCATGGCGTAGTCACGGTCAGAAAGGAAGAACACCTCGTCGCCGACCCATTGTGGATGCTGGTCATTGGCACCGTCCCAAGGCAGTTTTTCCTCTTCAAAACTGGTCAGGTCAATGATTCGGATAGGCCCGTTCTGCCCGCCCCGGTAGTTGCGGAACTCGACCTCCCAAGGGAAGACCATCTGGTAGGCGAAGCGCTTGCCGTCTGGCGAGTGGCCACCCTCCCAGACTCGTGGGATGCGCAGCGATTCCTCCAACCCCTTGCCGTCGGTGGACACCTTCCAGAAATGGTCGGGCATGCTGTAAGGCGCATTGTGCCTGCCACTGGCAAAGACGACGTGCTTGCCATCTGGCGTCCAGCCCTTCACGATATCCGGCAGCGGGTGCCAGGTAAGGCGTTTGGGTTCACCACCCTGCACAGGCACGGTGAACACGTCGTAGTTGCCGTCGTACTCTGCGGAAAAGGCCACCATATTGCCATCCGGCGAAAAATGGGGGTTGCCCTCTTGGCCCACGTGGGTGGTCAGACGGCGAACGTTCTTGCCGTCATGGTCGGCCAGCCACACGTCGCCCGCATAGGAGAAGGCGATGTGCGTGGCCGAGATGGCAGGGGTGCGGAGAAGGCGAGTTGCTTGCGCAATAGCTTGATTTTCAAGGAGAAGGCACAGCATGAAGGCTGCAAATAGGGGGAGTTGAGTTTTCATTTAATTGTTGTTTGTTTTAGCAAGGCAGAAAGCTACAGCATAAATGCAAATGCAAAGTAGTTGGGATCAGATTTTAATTGACATTCGATTGTGCGGTATGACTATTGGCAGGCGGTGAAGCGCACCGGGTTTCGAGGAGTTCGCCAACTATTCTGAGGCGAAACACAACCAATATCACCCACCCTTCATCACCTTCCAAACACCATTGCCCTCCGGTGTTTTCACCAATAAAAAATAGAGGCCGTCTGGAAGCCCAGCCACGTCCAATGGCAATAAATCGGATTGGACGGTAGCAAAGCTGGCTGACCGTACTTCCCTACCCGTCAGGTCGAACAGTTCCAATTCCAGGTTTTGGGGCGCACCCAGTTCTAAGCGCACAAAAAGGGTTCCCGACACGGGGTTGGGGAAGACCGTTACGCCTTCGAGCCTACTTGGCGCAGTGCCGGCATCACTGATGAATGAACCCGTGACCCGCACCGTATCAAGGGCAAACCCCATACAGCCCGTTGGCCCGGCGGCGAGCAGACTGACAATATAATTCCCTGCTTCCTGGTACAGGTGCGATGGATTTTCCTCGCTGCTCTCATTGCCATCGCCAAAATCCCAGTACCAAGGCCCAGCGGCATTCGTGGTGCCATTGGTGAATTGCACGGGCAGTTGTTGCGACAAATCCACGCTGTCGGGGTCAAGGGCAAGGGCAACCTGTGGAACGCTGCCCGCAGGCAACACCCCGACCGAAACGGCAGTCCGGCCACAAGGCTCGGCGAATGCGATTTGCCAGTCGTAGAAATAGTACCAGGCACCAGCGGTTCCGAGGCCGTCCGTTGTGCCAGTGATGTCAAAAATGTCTTCGACGGAACTGGGATAAACCGCACCGGTCGTATTGTGGAACAACGGCTTACCGAGGGTTTTTACCAAGGAATACCTGCCCGGGCTTAGCTGCCAATTCAACTGGACTACCACCTCGCCCGTCGTGTTAATGGACACAATTTTTTGATAAACGGTTTCGCCCTGTTCGTTGCGCAGCACGATGGCCCGGCCTCCGGTGGCTTCCACGAAAATGCTCACAGACTTCAAGGTGAAGGGGGCATGGACATCGAGCGCAAGGCCGAGTTCCTGCACATCGTCTAACCCGGTTTCACCGATTGAAAGGTCAAGCGGCCCGGCCTGCGCTTGGTATTTTGCTTCCGCAAACCAAGTGGTTGACTGGGTAACGGGCGGGGTAACAAACACTGTTCCTTCCGCCAATTTGTTGCCACCAACTGGCGCATCATACCACGCTATTTCAGGCGTTTCCGGCCCCTCGGAAGCAGCCCGCAGTACGGCTGGAGTATTCTCGCAAACTGCCCCCGAAGGCCCTTCCACCTCGGCGGAAATATTGGCCCTATCCGACACCCGGATGTTTTTCACCAAGCGGTTGTTCAGCGGGCGGGCGTCGGGGACGCCGTTGGGGTTTTGCAGTTCCAACTGGAACTTATAGGCACCGGGCGCTGTGGCCAACGGCGGTAGTACAATCACCGCCCGTTGCTGCGGCGCAAGCGACCCCGACCATCCCCAGGTATTGGTGCTTGCCCCTGCCTGATAGGCCACATCGAAGGAAAAAAGGGTGTCCGTCCCCGCATTTTCCACCGTGATTTGGGCAACGACCTCTGTTTCGCAAGAGAAAAAAGGTAAGCTGGCATCCAGCAGCATCACGTCGTTGGCCACCCACGGCGACGTGGGCACAAAGCCCTGTGCCACCATATAATCGAAAGCAGCCTCCACGTTGATGATGCCCATGCCATAGGTATTGTCCTCGCCCGGCGTTCCCAAATCGGTGCAGGTATGGTACAAGGCCAGCTTCAGTTCCTTTGCGGTCGCATCCGGGAAGGCTTCCTTGAGCAATAGGATGGTCCCGCTTACGTGCGGTGCGGCCATGGAGGTGCCGTTGTAAAAATCGTAGCCGCCACCGGGCACACTGGAGCGCACGTTGAAGCCGGGGGCCGAAACCTCCGGTTTGATGAGCAGGGAACCCGTGCCACCGCACTGCGATGGCCCCCGGCTGGAAAAATTGGCGATGGGGAATTGGGGATTGTTTCCATCGAGTGCCCCTATGGAAAATAAGCTGACCTCGTGGGTGTTGATGTTCTGTGGCCTACCGATGGTGCCAGTACCGGGGCCATCATTACCAGCCGACCAGACCGTGGCAATGCCCGCCGCCTCCAGGGCCGCCTCTACGCCGACATAGATGCTGCCGCAATCGGAGGCCAAGCTGTCGGCTGGGATGCCCCATGAATTATTGATGACATCGGGAATATCGTCAGAGGTGGCAGGGTTGCCGTCGGGGTCGAGCGCCCATTGCAGCGAAAGTGCCAGGCCCTGCGTGTTTTTGCCGCAGGCATACAACATGGGCGATGCAATCCACTGGGCATTAAAGGCAACGCCGATGGTATCGTTGTTCAGCCTGTCGAGGCCCATCACGGTGCCAGCGACGTGGGTGCCGTGCGTCTGGCAATCGAAAGGCTCGGTGTTGGTGGGCAGGAAGGTATGCGGGTCGAGGTCCAGCCAGGCCTGCTCCTGCGGTACGTACAGGCCCCGGTAGTGGGCCTCCAAGGCCGGGTGGGTCGGGTCAACGCCCGTGTCGGCGATGTACGCCTTACGCCCGTAACCAGAATAACCCTTTGCCCAAAGCGCCGGGGCCTTGATGGCACTGAGGCCCGGTTCACGACCATTGGGCGAGGCAGGTGGCGCTGGGCATGCGCTTTCGGGAGACAGCAGCACCGCTGCCCTGTTCAATCCGACCCATGCCACGTCGGGGCGCTGGCTGAGCGCAGCAATTGCCGGTGCCTTTGCCTCCATGAAAACGGCATTGGTAATCCACAAAGGCTGTACCGTGCCTTTTTGCACGGAGGGCAGGTTTTCCAAAAAATGGAACAGTTCGCCCTGCGTTTGCCCTGCTTTTTCCTGCAAGGCCATGATGACCGCCGTGGCCCGTTGCGGGGCAGGCGCTCGTTGCGCCGTGAGCTGGGCATCCAATGAGGCCAAGTCCACTTGGTCGGCCAGTAGGACATGGATGGAATGAAAACCATCCGATGCCGCTTCGATGGCCTGCTGCAAATCGGCGGCGATTTTTTCTTTTTGGAGGCCCTGGGCCAACAGGCTTGTCGTGGCGAGCAGGAGGAAAAGGGGAGTAAGGATTGACTTCATTGTTGATGGATTGGGTGTGGTGGCTTGGGCGAAGATGTTCTTTTCCCCTTTGGGTTTTGCTTGCTTGGTGGTGGTTGGTGTCATGTGGTTGGTGCTTTAAGGGCAAAGATAACGGGGAGGGTGGAAGTGAGGGCATTGTAGTGAGGGCGTGACTTGGGGTCACACCCTCACTGGGGCTTCCGTTCGCAGTTTCCGAAGTGAGGGCGTGACTTCGGGTCACACCCTCACTGGGGCTTCCGTTCGCAGTTTCCGAAGTGAGGGCGTGACTTCGGGTCACACCCTCACTGGGGCTTCCGTTCGCAGTTTCCGAAGTGAGGGCGTGACTTCGGGTCACACCCTCACTAGCTCACCATTCCCGCATTAATTTCCTCCCTAGTTCGAGGTTGCATAAATTCCCGTTTCGCAACCCAGCGTAATCTCTAGCAGACGAAAACATCCAATCCTCTGGCCTTAGAACTAACTTACCCTCTTTGGGATTTTCGTGCAAATAGTTCAGGCAATGGTGTACATAACCCGACCCCGGCAGGAAACGAAAATCCATTTGTCCGCTTTTCTTGGTTAGCGTAACGAATTCGTCTATCCAGCCGTCCTTGGCTTTGCATTCTTTTCTGAACAGGCTGCCTGTGGTGTTTTGTTGTTTGTTGATGGCACGGGTATAGCTTCGTTGCAAGATGCCGATTGAGTCATTTAAGGTAATGGTCTTGGTCGTAGTGAGGGCATCCGTAGTGAGGGCGTGACTCGAAGTCACACCCTCACTCGAATGGTCAGCCTGCGAACCCGTAGTGAGGGCGTGACTCGAAGTCACACCCTCACTCGAATGGTCAGCCTGCGAACCCGTAGTGAGGGCGTGACTCGAAGTCACACCCTCACTAGCCTTGCCCTTTCGCATCCTTTCGACAGCTTGCGAATGTGCATCAAAAACCGCCTTGGAAACCTCCAATGCTCTCACATAAAAAAGCCAATGGAAATGGTTGGGCATCAGGCAATAGGCAACAAGGTCGCCAAAAGGAAGCAAGTGCGCCCGCATCTTCCAGAGGAAAAAATGGTAGTTCTCATCGGAAAAGAAAACTTGCTGGCGGTTGTTGCCTTGGTTGTAAATGTGGTGCAGGGTGTTGATGTGGAATTTCATAGTTTCCTGGTTTTGGGTTGGCTGTAGTGAGGGTGTGACTTCGAGTCACGCCCTCACTCAAGTGGCCAGCCTGCGAACCCAAAGTGAGGGTGTGACTTCAAGTCACGCCCTCACTCGGGCCGAGCGCTCCACCTTGACCATGGCGGCTTGGGTGGAGATGTTGGCTGTAGTGAGGGTGTGACTTCGAGTCACGCCCTCACTCAAGTGGCCAGCCTGCGAACCCAAAGTGAGGGTGTGACTTCAAGTCACGCCCTCACTCGGGCCGAGCGCTCCACCTTGACCATGGCGGCTTGGGTGGAGATGTTGGCTGTAGTGAGGGTGTGACTTCGAGTCACGCCCTCACTCAAGTGGCCAGCCTGCGAACCCAAAGTGAACGCGTGACTTCGAGTCACGCCCGACAGGCTGCGAACCTCTTTTGGCATCAACCCGTTGCGTCGGTTGGCTGCACCGCTTTCCTTGCTGCGCTTGACGTGGGACGTCACTTCCGCCTCCAACGCAGCTTCAAGGAACTGTTTTAACAGAGGCGCCAGAACGCCGTTTGGGCCGCCTATCTCCTTGCGGCCCGATAGCAAGTCCTCAACGGCCTGCTGTTTGTACTGCTCGAAATCAAACTGTGCTTTCATAAGGCAAATTTACCTTTGTTTTATATTGACACAGTTTAGTGAACAGTCTCCTTCGCTGCCCGATACCATTGGGAAACTGCCGCCAGCAATCATTAATATGCCACCCGAACCAAACCACCTGGCAGCCTAATACCCTCATTTGACCTATTTTCTCATTGAACTGACATCCGCATTCGGTCGCTTTACGGGCGGTTTACCTCGAATGTCAGGCATCACCCCTCCCCTTTCCGAACCACCACCAAATACTCCACGTTCTTCTTCTCCCCTTCCTCCACGTCCGTCTCCACCAAGCCAGCTTGCCGGAAGCCAAGGCACTGCGCACAATCCAGCACCCACCGAATGGCTTGCTGGCGCAACCGCTCGTCCTTCACGATGCCGCCCTTCAAAGCCGTGCGCTGCTCCAACTCGAACTGCGGCTTGATGAGCAGCACGGCAAAACCATCGGGTTTCAATAAAGCTGGAAAGGCGGGAAGGACAAGCGTCAGCGAGATGAACGACACATCGCAGACGAGGGCATCGGCGGGTTGGCCGCCCATTTGCGTCAGCGTCAGTTTTCTGATGTCCTGGTCTTCGTAAAAAACGACCCGTGGATCATTGCGGAGCGAAGCCGTCAACTGGCCCATGCCCACGTCCAAAGCCACGACCTTGGCGGCGCCGTGTTGCAAGGCGCAGTCGGTGAAGCCGCCCGTGCTGGCGCCCACGTCGAGCACCGTAAGTCCTTGAAAATCAAGCTGGAAAGTTCGGATGGCCTTTTCGAGTTTGAGGCCGCCCCGGCTCACGTAGGGCAATGGGTCGCCTTGCACCTCCACCGTATCAGAAGGCCGTAATTCTTGCGAGGGCTTCCCCACTGGCCGCCCATTGCTTTTCACCCGTCCCGCTTTGATGGCGAGCTGCGCCCGCTCACGGGAAGCGAAGTGACCCTGCTTTACCAAGTAGGCATCAATGCGCACAACAGTGATTGCGGATTTCGGATTGCGGATTTCGGATTGGGCGGCTGCTCACAACCCATTGAACCGCATTTATCCTAACGTCAAGATGATTTTGTTGGGGTAATTATTGGCTGCAAAGATTTTGAAAAAACTGCAAAACAAGAAGCACTGAAGCAATGCAACAATGAAACCATGAAGCAATGCAACAATTCAACAATTCAACAATGAAACCATAAAGCAATGAAACCATGAATTACATTTGCCCCTCAACCATCATCCTATGTTAAAGACCATTCTACTCCTGTTATTAGCCCTTATCGTACTGCCCTTCGTGGCCTTCAAATACGACGCACCGCTGGCCCCAGCGCAGATGGACATGCTGCTGGCCATGCTCAAGCTAATGTGCGGCGTGGCGTTCACCTGTTTCGTGGTCAGCGAAATCACCCGCAATTGCAGCCAAGTGGACAAGCTGTGGAGCATCATGCCCATCATCTATACTTGGTACTTTGCCTATGCTGGCGGCTGGGATACCCGCATGGTGCTGATGGCCGTGCTGGCCACGGTTTGGGGGCTGCGTCTTACCTTCAATTTCTGGCGGCGGGGCGGCTACTCCTGGATTCCCTGGGCGGGCGAGGAGGACTACCGTTGGAGCGTGCTGCGCAAGATGCCGCTGCTCAGTGGCCGCCTGCGCTGGGCCGCCTTCAACCTCGGCTTTATTTCTTGCTATCAAATGGGCTTGGTGCTGCTCTTTACGCTGCCAGCGGTGATGGCATGGCACGGCAAGGGGCAACCGCTCGGCTGGTTGGATTGGCTGGCGACGGCATTGTTTCTGGGATTGGTCATCATCGAGACCATCGCCGACCAACAGCAGTGGAACTACCAAAAGGAGAAGTACCGCCGCATTGCCGCAGGCGAACCACTCACGGACGGCTACGCCAAGGGCTACTTGGACACGGGCCTTTGGGCAAAGCTGCGCCACCCTAACTACGCCGCTGAACAAGGCATCTGGTTGGCGTTTTACCTGTTCAGCGTGGCGGCCACAGGGCGGTGGCTCAATGGTTCGCTGGTGGGGGCAGTCCTTCTACTGCTGTTGTTCCAGGGCAGCGCCGATTTCAGTGAGAAGATTTCGAGTGAGAAGTACCCGACTTACAAGGATTATATCAAGCGGGTGGGAAGGTATTTGCCGAAATTTGGCTAATAGAAAAATAGGTTTCGGTGGATTAGCTGCGCCAACCCACCGAAACGTGTAAAAACTGACCACTACCCCTTCATCTCCCCCACCATGTCCTCTGCCCGCACCCACTCGTCGAACTGCTCGGAGGTGAGTAAGCCAAGGTCCAAGGCAGCCTGTTTCAAGGTAGTACCTTCTTTGTGCGCTTTCTTCGCAATGGCAGCGGCGTTGTCGTAGCCGATATGCGTGTTCAGCGCCGTGACGAGCATCAGCGAATTGTCGAGGTTTTGTTTGATGCGGGGCAGGTTGGCCTGGATGCCCACCGCACAATTGTCGTTGAAGCTGACGCAGGCATCGCCGATGAGCCGGGCCGACATCAGGAAGTTGAAAATCATGACGGGCTTGAACACGTTCAGCTCGAAATGGCCGTTCATGCCGCCGATATTGATGGCTACATCATTACCCAGCACCTGCGCCATGGCCATGGTCATCGCCTCGTTCTGCGTGGGGTTCACCTTGCCGGGCATGATGCTGGAGCCTGGCTCATTGTCCGGGATGATAACCTCGCCGATGCCGCAGCGTGGGCCGCTGGCCAATAGGCGGATGTCGCTGGCAACCTTGAACAAGGAAACCGCCACGGTCTTGAGCGCCCCGTGCGATTCCACGATGGCATCGTGCGCTGCCAGTGACTCGAACTTATTGGGGGCAGTGACGAAGGGTAAGCCCGTCAGTTCCGCTATTTTGGCTGCTACCGCAACAGCGTAGCCCTTGGGCGTGTTCAGCCCCGTACCAACGGCAGTACCGCCGAGTGCCAGTTCGGCCAGGTGAGGCAGGGTGTTTTTAATGGCCCGCAGCCCGTGGTCGAGTTGCGCAGCATAGCCCGAAAGCTCCTGCCCGAGCGTGAGCGGCGTGGCATCCATCAGGTGGGTGCGGCCAATTTTTACCACGTTCATGAACTCCTCTGACTTGGCCCGCAGCGTGTCCCGTAGCTTTTCGATGCCAGGGATGGTCGCTTCCACCAAGATTTTATAAGCTGCGATGTGCATGGCCGTCGGGAAAGTGTCGTTGCTGGACTGGCTCTTGTTCACGTCGTCGTTGGGGTGCAGCACCTTCTTCTCGTCGGTGAGCGCCCCGCCCTTGACGACGTGGCCCCGGTTGGCCACCACCTCGTTCACGTTCATGTTCGACTGGGTGCCGCTGCCCGTCTGCCAGACCACGAGCGGGAACTGGTCGGCGAGGCCGCCCGCCAGTATTTCATCGCAAACCTGCGCAATGAGGTCGGCTTTTTCCTTCGGCAAAACGCCGAGGTCGTGGTTGGTGAGCGCCGCCGCTTTTTTCAAATAGGCAAATGCTTCGATAATTTCGGCGGGCATGCGGTGGCCGCCAATCTTGAAGTTTTGGATGCTGCGCTGGGTCTGCGCCGCCCAATAGGCGTCAATCGGGACTTCGACGATGCCAAGGGAGTCTTTTTCTTTGCGGGTATTCATGTAGAAGGATTGAAGGATTGAAGGATTGAAGGATTGAAGGATTGAAGGATTAGGTTCCCTACGGGAATGACAAAAAAGGATTTTGGGCGGGCAAAGGTAGGAGGTTTTCATTTTTGGCGGTTTGGTGAGTTGGTGAGAAAAATCAAAACTTGTTGCGCAGCAAAAAATGAGGGATGTTCTATCCGCTGACAAAAACTACTTGAATAAATTGCTTCCGGCGATGAGTTATGCCCTATTTTTGGGAATGTTTTGAACGCCGATTAACACCATTTCCTATGAAATCCGAAATAGTCCGCTCTTTCGTTGCCATGCTTTTGGCAATGATTTCCGGCCAGTGCCTGGTAGCGCAATCTTGCTGTGACGAAGACAACACGACCACGCTTTGCTTTCTTTCTACTTTTGAATTTTGCCCTTCAAACGACCCGTATTGTTATTCCTACGCTTTGGATGGCAATTTCATGGAGCCAGGACTTACCCAAAAACTGAACAACCCTGCCCATTATGGCTCAAATGGGGTTGTTTCCTGCAATATGGAACTGGTGCAGCTGAACACACCCGTGACCGTCCAATCCATCTATGACCAAGGTTGCGATATCGTTTTTACAGGCTCATTGGCCTACGACCCCGTCACTTTCAGCGAAGATGCCACGGTAAGCTATTTCCCCGCAGGCATATTGGATGCCATCTATGACTGGTCGTTGGAATGCGACAACAATTTGGCAATCATTTCCCAAGGGGAAACCACTCGATGGGGCTACACCCTTGAGAACGCCAACCAGAACCCCAATACCCCCCTTGCTGGCACAACGCTTGCATCCATCTTTGACGGCCCATTCGGCACCATCAATTCTTTCAACCAAGGTGGTTCCTTCCAAGGGGTGTTTACGGGTACGCCAAGCACTGGTTTTGAGATACTGGCAAAGGACGCATTTGGAAGACCAACCGTAGCTTTGGACTTGGCCACCAACGACCTCGTGACCGGCGATATCGGCATCTACTGTACCGGCCCCGGCGATGTCTCTGCCGGCTCCGGCATCGTAACGAACAACGACATACTGGCTTGCAATATCTTCGCCCTTGCCTGCCTTTTGGCGGATGAAGCACTGAGAACCAACCTGTTGGTGGAGCTATGCCCAAACGAAACCACCACTTTGCCCAGTGGGCAAATTATCCAGTACGACGAATTGGGCGTTTACACGGATACGCTCACCGCTTTTGAGGGCTGCGATTCCATCGTCACGACCATTGTAGTTGCGGAGCAAATCGAAGACACTGTGCTCGGCAACAAGCGATGCAACGGCGACGGGTACAGCGTTACTGTAAACGGAAACGTGTATGACCAAGCGAATCCCAACGGCGAGGAAATGTTCATCACCCCCGGCGGCTGCGATTCCACCGTGGTCATTGCCCTGCAGTTCAACCCGCATACGGCGGCCAACATCAGCCCTGTGCTTTGCCCCGGCGAGGTCATCCCACTGGCCATCGGCGGGCAGGCCGATGCACCGGGCATTTACGTGGACTCGCTGGTGAACTTCCACGGCTGCGACTCCATCCTGACCATCAACCTCTCGTACTACCACAACGACACCACCAATTTTGTGCAGGTGCTTTGCCCCACCGATTCCATCAAGATTGGCGACAACTACTACCGGGCGGGCGAACAGGCCGTTTTCCTCACCTCCAACGTTTTTGGCTGCGACTCGCTCGTCATCACCGATTTGCTGTCTTACCCGTCACCCTCGGCGGGCATTGACAGCGTGGTGGGAGTGACCAACAGCAACCGCACCCAATTCAGCAATTCCATCCCCCCGGACTACCGAATAAAATGGCTGGAGGGCGGGGCGCTCAGTTGCGATACCTGCGCCAATCCAATCATCTTGCCCAACGAGGGCATCTCGCCCTTTCACCTAACCCTCACCGACGAGGTGGGTTGCCGCTGGGACTATGAAATCTTGGCCAATTATATTTGCAATACGTACCTGCCCAATGTTTTCTCACCCAATGGGGATGGCATCAATGACGAGTTTATCCACTTTTCGTCTGGCTGCCCGCCACAGCAGTACGAACTCAGAATCTTCGACCGATGGGGCGAGGAAGTTTTTTTCAGCAAGGATACCAAGCAGGGTTGGGATGGAACGTTCCGGGGCAAACCTGCAACGCTGGGGGTTTATGCTTATCTGCTGTTCGTTGAGGAATACGGTGAGAAAAAACAGTTCGCCGGGGAAGTGATTTTGGTTCGGTGAAATGGAGCGGCTTCCAGTTTATCCACTTATTTTGCCCTGCAATTGCCGTCAAACAGTTTCATCTTTTCAAAATCAACCTTATGAAAAATCGCTTCTTATCCAGCCTCTTTGGCATATTCTGCTCCGCAATGCTCGTTGCCCAAACCCAACCGCTCACCACCCAGAGCATTTCCGTCTTCAAAAACGGGCAAGCATTTTACTTGAAGAGCGGAACGCTGAAACCCAACAACGGCAAGTACCTGCTGCCCGACCCAGCCCCGCAAGCATTATATGGCACACTTTGGTTCAACTCGCCGGAGGGCAGCCTGAACCGGGTGGCCAGCTACCCCGACACCTTGCGGGAGCAAAAAACCGAGGCTGCCATAGCGGTTTGGGATTTGCTGCGAAACAATATCGGCAAAACGGCAACGGGCTTCGTGGACGATAAAAACACGGTGACAGGCAAAATCATTAGCGTCAGCCCGATACACACGGACAAAAAAGGGGAGCAGTTTTTTGGCCCCGAAAGCCTCGTCACCCTGCAATCCCAGGCATTGCCTGGCTGGACGACCATTGCGGCCAGGCAGATTCGCTACGTGACGTTTTTGGAGAAACCCACCCTCGACGTTTCCATGCCCAAGGTGACGCCTCGCCACTTGATTGAACTCACGTTCAACAACAAGAAAGCCGAGCAGCCCTTCGACATGATGTACCTGGCCAACGGCCTCAACTGGGCACCTGAGTACCTACTCGAACTGACGGGGGAGAAGGCCGGGACACTGAGCCTGCAAGGAGAGGTGGCCAACGATGCCGAGGACATCGTGAACACCAGCCTGAACCTCGTGGTAGGTGTTCCAAATTTTGCCTATGCCAACCAAAAAGCCTATCTCGTTGATTTTCTGAACGCAATCACGCCATTTCAAATGAACGAAAGGCAAAACGCCAACCTGTTTTCCAATTCCTTGATGGCGCAGCAAGTGGCTTACAGCATTGATTCTTTTGCACCTATCGCCGTCGAAGAACCCGAAGGCAGCCGCAACGAAGACCTGTTCTTTTACAACCTGAAAAACTTCTCATTGCCAAAAGGTGGCCGCTCCATTCAGCCCATTTTCAAAGAGAAAGTGGACGTGGCGCATGTCTATGAATGCCAGTTGCCTGGGAACAACGACAACGACCGCTATTTCGAGCAGGACTACCTGTTTGCACCGCAAGTCAACAAAGTCTATCACACGTTGCGCCTTGAAAACAAGACCACGCAGCCTTGGACCACCGCCCCCATGTTCGTGCTGAACGCCCAAGGGGAGCGCCGCCCCATCAGCCAAGACCTATTGAAATACACGCCTGTAGGCGGAAAATCCTATGTAAAATTGACCGAGGCATTGGAGGTGAAAGTGGAACAGGCCGAGCGGGAAACCAAACGGGAAGCTGAGGCATATACCGATAAACGCAATGGCATCGTCTTCGATTTGGTGCAGGTGGAAGGTAAGGTGAAGGTGAAAAACTTTCAGGGCAAGGCGCTAGACCTCCGCATACAACGAACCATATACGGGACACTGAAAAAGTCAAGCGTGGACTGGCAAAAAGAAGAGGTCATCAACCCGAACAACCCCCGCAACCGCAGGACGAACGTCTGCTGGGAAACGACCATCAAAGCGAGCAGCGAATTGGAGATTGTTTACACGTATGAGGTGTATGTGCCGGCGTTTTGAATTAAGCTCATTTTCCAAACTAAAGGCGTGTCGGCTTAAATATCCCTTTGTACCCAGATCGCCTTGGATCTGCTGTATTCAATTCAAAACCTCAAAATGTACCCTAACCCTACCCCGTGCGAAGTCCGTTCTTTACCGGTCAGTTCCCGTTGAAAGCGGTAACTCAACGTAAACTGGTGCAACTTTCGGTAGCGGTAGCGGATGCCCCCATCGAGGCGTAGTCGGTCCCAGTCGAGCTGGCCCTCGTCAAATTCTTTGTTCAAGGAGGAGGCGGCAAACAGGCGGTGGTCTTTTTTGAAGGCATATTCCAGGTTCAGTCGGCCCAAGAGGTCACGCTGCCACTCGATGCCCGAATCGCGCTGTCGGGAGGTTTGCTGAAAGGAAAAACGCCATTCCACGAGGAATTTTTTCGGCACGACATAACCCTCCAACTCCAGCACCGTGCCGATGCTATGGCGAACGTCCCATTCTTCTTGTAGGTTTAGGGTGTAAGACTGGCCGATTTTCAGCCAGGGCAATATGTCAAAAGTGGCTTTTAGCCCCGTGGCACTGCGGAAGTTGGCATCAATGGCTATTGGGTTATCGTTGAGCGCATTGTCTGGGTCATCTGGCTCAGCTTGGCCATCGTCGTCGTCATTGTCGTCCTCATCATCATCATCATCATCAGGGAAGAGGTAGATTTCATTGAAAAGGCTGCCGTACTTGTCCTCGACCCCGGTCACTTCGGGGCTTAGTTGGAGCTGCTGCTCCACCTCTAATTCTATTTTTTTGCCAATCTCAAATTCTTTCTCCGCTCCAAAGCGCAGGTTGATGCCGATGTGCTGCGCACGCAGGTTTTTGAGCGAAAAAAAGAGAAGGATGGGAATTAGGTAATACTTCATTTGACAAGTGTTTCAAGCATATTGCGCCATGCCGGAATTGTTACCTCTCGAAAAAAAATGGCAGTCAAGCAATATGCCCGACTGCCAAAGCATCTACCCCGTTCAGACCAGCGTGGCCTCTTTAAGCGCACCCGGCCTGATTGTATATCTTCACATTGCACTTATTTGCCAATGTTACTAAATTGAAAAAGAAATATCCCTCTCACCTACCCATCAATATTGCCTTCCCTCCGCTCCCTGACCTTACCATGAATGGCCGTTGCGAAGTGGAAGCTTTGGGACGTTTGGTTGCCACGAGCTGTGGCACCTGTTTTTCCAAAAAGCGGTAGAGTTCCTCTGTATCGAGTTGTTGGTTGCCGTCCGTGTCCACTTCAGCGGAACGAGCGCTGTCGAACTGTTCAAATGCCTGCAAAATGGCCTCTGTGAATGCCCCGTTCTTCCATTGGTCGTCCTCGTAGCTGTACTCGTTTGAGCGGCATGACACGAGCAGGTTCAGGTCACGTTGCAACTGCGCCCACTCTGCCACCGACGAGCCGAGGGTGCGGGCACTGCCGCTTTTGCAGGCATCCACGATGAAGAGTTTGTGGCAGTCAATCGGGCGGAGGTAGTTGGCGATGTCGGCCTCGAAGTCAAGGCTTGTTTCTTCGAGGAAGGGGCTGTCGAAATCGCTGGCGGCAATGCGGAACCCTCCCGTCTGGCTGTTCAGCCCATGCGAGGAAATGAATACCACGAGCAGGTCGTTCGAGCGGATTTGACGGTCGGCATGGCGGTACTGCAGGCGGCGCAGGTTTTTCAATATACCCGTTTTCGTTGTTTCGCCTTCGCTTAACAGGGTGTCCGTGAACACGCTTTGAAACACGCTGCCCGTTGCTTGCCGCTCAGCGAGGGAGCTGGCAAACTCGGCAGCATCGTTCACCGTGTATTTCAAATCGGCAGTCGGAATGCCAATGGCGACAAGGTGAAGATTGGGCTTACGGGGCGCATAAACAATTTGCAAAGGCTCGGTTTGGCGTTTTCCAGCGGAGTTTTCCACGCTTGCCAGAAGGGTGTTTTTACCTTCACGCAGCGCTATTTTTTGCTGGAAAGTGCGGCTGTACTTCGTTCCTCGAAGCTGCACCTCGTCCATCTTGATTCCCTCCGTGCAGGGCTGTCCGTTTATTTCGATGCAAAAATGTTGCTTCTCCACGGGCTTGCTCGACACCACTTTTACTGAAATCAAAATCTCGTTTTCGTGCCAAACGATTTCCGGTTTTTCAAACTGGTCGGGGTTGGGCGAGAGCCATACCACCGCCAACTGCTCTTGCCCCGGTTTCACCGTTTCGCTGCCTGTCAGGGGTTCTTCTGGGCTGCCCGGCAGCAGCACCTCCGTCACCTGTTCGTGCTGGAAGCCTGCGTCTGCCAACCGCACCTTCACCGAGGCATCGCCGGGCTGAAGTCGTTTCACCTTCACCTCTTTTGTGCGCACGGCACCGGGCGGTATCTTGCCGACGTAAAACTCGTCGGGCATTTGCAACTGCTCCGAGGCACCGAGGAAAAAGCTAACGCCTTGAGCCGCCCCCGTCCCTTTGTTTTCTGCTTTTAGCAAAATGGTCGTGAGCTGTTGTTGCCCGTTGGACAATACCTCCGCTGTGAGTGAAAGCGATGGGGCAGCCTCGCTGCCTACTTGCAGGCTAAAATTCACCTCGTCGCTGATGGCACGTTTGCCATGAAAAATTTGCAATTTGAAGACATGCGCCCCAGGAGGCTCGTTTTCCCCAATAAACAAAGGCAGGCCGAATACCTGCCGCTGGTTGCCCTGTATTACGGGCAATATCACTTCGTGGATGGGCAGCGGCGAGGCAAAATCGCCCGCTGTCTCCACCTTCAGCCGCAGCCCAGTCAGCCCATCTTTTGAGTTGTTCTCTAAAAATACAGGCAAAAACGTGCGCTTGCCCGGCTCAACATG
Source organism: Saprospiraceae bacterium (assembly GCA_022841745.1). GTDB lineage: Bacteria > Bacteroidota > Bacteroidia > Chitinophagales > Saprospiraceae > UBA6168. The sequence continues at coordinate 42,003 of JALHQW010000038.1, forward strand.
CTGACCGTCCATGTAAAAAACCTGCCCCGTTTCCACCACCAGCGGTTCGGTTGGCGGATGGGTTCGGGCGTCATCGGCGAGTTTGAGCAGGTAGGCTTGTTCGGCCTTCAGCAGGTTTTGGCTCGAAGTGCCCGCTACCAGCAGGCTACCGTCGCCGGATTGCAGCACACAGTTGGCCTCATCGTTGGTTTTGCTACCGTAAAAGCCCTCTTGCAAGGCGCCTCCCTTGCCGTCAGAAAGCAGCACCCAAGCCCGGTCACGGCGGCTGCCCCGCTGGAACGACTTGCCCCGCCCAGCGAAACAAAGCCGCCCGTCGTGAAGGTGGAGTAGCTCCCGCAATTGGTCATTTTCCCTGCCGCCGAGGGCTTGCAAGTTCTTCACCTCACCGCTTTGGGAAAGGCGCAGCAAGAAGCCATCCTCCCTGCCTTTTTTGGTTTTTGCAAGTCCAGTGATGCCCACCGTCTGCCCGTCCAACAGGGCTATATCCAAGCCTTCGATCGCTTGTTCTTTAGGAAAGGATTTTTCAAAAACCACCTTGCCGCTCTGGGGGTCGAGGCAGGCAGCCCAGAGCCGGTTGCCTTTTTTTTCTTCGGTAAAGCCCGTCAGCCATAGTTTTTCGCCGTCGGCAAAAGCAGCGCTTTTGGCGGTGGTCGGTTGCCCCCGGTGCTGTATTTTTTTATCCCAAACGGTCTTGCCTGCGTGGTCGAGCCGTAAGGCCCAGGCCGATTGCCCGCTCGTGCCAGCCACGAGGTAGCCGCCGTCGGTGAGCGGGAAAGCACGAACCAGTTCGTCGTCAAGGGAAGTGCCAAGGATGAACTCCTGTTCGGTATGCCCACCTTCGGCGAGCAGGAGCAGCCAGCCGTCCTTGCCGCCCTGGTACTGCATCCTTGCAGGCGATTTTGCCGAAGGCATGGACGAGTAGCCTGCTACGAGCCAACGTCCGTCATGGGCAGTGGTCACGCTGTACGCACCATCGTCGCCATCCCGCCCGATGTAGCGTTCTGTTTTTTTCGATAAATCAGGGTCAGTGAGCAAAAGGAAAATGTCGCTGCCACCATTTTCGCCCCGAAATGACCGTCCTACGGCGGCGATTTCGCCCCGCCAGTTTTCGGACATTCCCTCCACGATGTCGAGGCCGCCTTGCCCAGCCAGCAACTCCGAAATTGGTTCGGAGGGCAGTTTTTGGGCAAGGATAGGGCTGGCCCAAACAAGCAGGGCAATCAACGAGAAATGGTATGTTTTGCAGGGGGGCATGTTGATTTTTTCAGTCACACAGTATTTTAATGAACGCAAAGCACGTATTTTTAGGAAAAAGCGAGCCCAGAAATTTAGGCCCTATCCGCATTTGCCCTCGTTGACAATTCTAACGGCAATCCAATGAAGATACTATAGCCCACAACGCCAAGTTTCAGGCATGATGATTCTTGGTTGATAAGGGTTCTTGTCTGCCGATAGGCAAGAACCTCATAAACCATTATCAACCCTTATCAACCTCATAAACCATTATCAACCATGCACAAAACTTGGCAGTGTACAGTATAATCCGACTGAGTTACTTGCGCTTGATGGCCATCGAAAACGTTAGTCCAAAAGCTTGGTACCAGTCTTTGCTCTTAGGATTGCCACGTTGGCTGCCAGGTGTCGGGGCTACAGGTGCATCGGGCAACACCTCTGGGGTGCGATAGGAAAGTTGTGCACCGATGACAGCGCTGCCATCACGCCCAGCGTCGAGGCGGTAGGTGTCGCTGACATCGTCGAGGTAGTCGGTGAAGGTTTTGCGCCATCCCCATTCCAGCCCAATGTGAAAACGTTCGGCAAGGTAGAGCTTCAGTCCCAAGCCAAAAGGCACGGCGAACTGCATGAGGCTGTACTCCACACCCTCGGTGCGATAAACCTGCAGGTCGTAAGTCTTCCCGTTCATACTCGCGAGGGGGCGGAAATGAAAGACCCCCAGCCCAGCAAAAGCATGGGTGGAAAAGCCATGGTGTTGGTTTTTCACGTTCAGGAAAGTAAATTCAGCTAACCCAGCCAATTCGTATATCGAGGAAAAAAAGCTTAAGTTACGCTGCCATAGGCCGCTCTCGGTGGCTGTATTGGCATCGCTGCCACTGATTTTTCCGCCGAAAAACTGGCCCCTTACCGTCAGCTTATCCGTCAGGTTTCGACGCACGAAAAGCCCAGCCCCGAAATGGAAGCCCAGCGGTTCGATGTCGCGGTCGGTGAGGTCACCAGCGTAGGAAGAAATGCCGGTGAAGATACCAACTTCATCAAATTGCCCCAGCGCAAGTAGAGGCATCAAGACGAACGCAATTGTCCATTGTAAAAGTTTGTTTTTCATGTTGTACAGAATTTACCCCAGGGTTGAAAGGAATTGTTCATACCCCTGCACATTCCCGGCGATGGGCAGGGGTAACTACAGCAAAGTATCTATCCATCATGGTGACTATGCTTCATTCAATGGATGCCAAGGCATTTCGGAAGTGTACAAGTGGGGTGTGCCAAAACGGCCTCAAGCCCTCCTTTTACGTATGGATGGAGCGTTTGCTTGAGCCTGTAAAACATTGGCAAGGGCCAATCCTAAGAATGGCCTCGCCAATGCCAACTTTCTGGCGGTGGCGTTCACGTTTCTATGAGATTATAATTTGTTAATGGACCACCGCCACTGTATTGCCCATTTTTTGAAATGTTACCGGAACTGGTAGCAATTTTTTTAGCATTGGGCAAAAGGGGAAATATTAGGAACTCAGGAACGGGATATCAATAAGTTGATGAGGGGTTGATGAGGGGTTGATGAGGTTCTTACCTATTGGTAAACAGGGATTACCAACCCTCATCAACCCTTACAAACCATGCACTACCTGTCCCGAAAATCGGGAAAACCTGACAGCGTACGGCATAGATTGTTTTTGACAAAAAAAAGGGACGCCCATTGCTTGAAAACATAGACGCCCCTCACACTATGAAACACTATTTCTTGTGGTTGTTTCAAAAGCCAATCCAGCATATTTTTTTGGGAAAGCCAGCCACCATCTCAAAAGATGGCAGCCGACTATTTAACCCCAAAAAACCAATTCGTTGGGTTGGGAAACCCTTCATATATTTGCTCATGCAGCCATTGGCAACTCGCTGCATTGCTTTTCGGGCAGTAAATGCACCTCGTGTTTATTTGAAAGCAGCTCCAGCAGTTCCACGCCCTTGCAGTTCGAAAGTTCTTTCAGGTTGAGGATGGGCTTGTCCGACATTTCTTGCACTTCCCGAACCAGCAGTTCACTGGCAGTGAAAAGTCCAGAAACGGCAAATGGTTCGCAATGCCATTTTTTCAGCAAATCCAGCCCACTCAAAACGCCGAGGCTGTCGCCGCAGGATAGCATGACACCATGCACCGAGCGCATGAAGGCCCGGTTTTGCAGCAGCATGCGGGTCTCCCGCTGCAACAGCCCATCGGCGATTTCTAGCACAATGTAGTCGGCTTCAATGGCTTCATGAGCCAAGTCATGCAGGGACTGGTACAAATCCAGCAGCTCCTGCTCGCTGCACAGATAGGTGGAGGGAAACCCAAAATGGCTGAAATCAGTTACGAAACCCGCTCCCAGGTCAAAGTTCAATTGGGCATCTTTGGGGAACACCGTGCCCGTTAGCTTGATGTAGGCCACCCGCTTGCCCGCATCGCTAAGGCCCTTGCACAAGTAGGCAGCGCTGGTGGTCTTGCCGCTATCCATGGAGGAACCTACAGATAATACCACTTTAGTGCGTATGCTATCGGGGTTGAAACGTGTGAGCGCATCGAGTTGCACCGTGTTCAGCACCTCGCTTGTGGCAAGGTCGCAAGCGTAGCCTACCAATTCTATCTCCGCCGGGACTTGCCGAAAAGTAGCGTTCTGGCTTTTCAAGACCCCCGCCACGCCGCCCCTGCCGAGAAGATGGCAAACCCTCGTCGGGCATTCTGGCACATATCCCTCAAACTGGTTGGTAGCATAGCGATTGCCAAAAGCGAGCATGATATAATCACCGGCGAATATCTTGGTAGCTATGCCCTGCTTGTCCATGATGTATGCGCCGGTATCGTTCAACACTTGAAAAATACCCACATCGCCTGCTTTTGGCGTGTGCTCGCCGATGATCAGGCGGTTGAAACAGAAGTCGTTGACTGCGCTGCAAATGAGTGATTTCTTTATTCTCTTTTCCATGATTCACATTTTTTCTGGTTTGAATTTGATGGAGTATTGCGTGAGGGGGGGAATTGTTACCAGACTACCGCATTTTTTGTGAAAAAACTTCCATTTATACTATACGCTGCTAAGTTTTCCCGAAAATCGGGAAAACTTAGCAGCGCGAGCTATATAATAAATCGTCTTCGACAATAAATAAAAAAGGCACACAAGCGCACATAGTCTCTCTTAAAACAATGGAAACTATATGCCCTTATGTGCCTTAGTTGCTCAATAAAAAACCTACTGCATTTAATTCCGCAGTATGGACAGTTTCTTCACCATATCGTTCGCCCGTACAACATACATTCCATCGGGTAGGCTGGATAGGTCAAGATTGACAGCGTATTCGTTCCCAGCGGCAACATCCGTTCTATTCAGCACGATTTTCCCGCTGAAATCCATGATAGTGATTTGCACTGGGGCATTATCAATCGAAGGCATGACGAGGCGCAGCTGCCCCTTGCTTGGGTTGGGGAAAATGCTCAAGTCATTTGCCTGCAAGGATGGCTGAGCCACCGCAGGGTTGGATATGTTGCTGAGTTCAGTCAAAGGTTCGACGAGTGCTGCTGCCGCCGTTTCGTTGATGGTCACCTCGCCATTCGGGCCAATCAAGGCCAGTACGCAGGTATTGCTGATACAAGTGAGGGCAGGGTTGTTGCAGCAGACGTCTCCATCTGCACCTGCCACGCCACTTTCACAGCTGCTGTCGCCGGGCAGCAAGTTGCCGGGGTTGCCAGCTTGGCCACCTACATTGCCACCAGCGCCGGGCGCACCGCCCATGGCTGTGCCCGCAGTACCACGAAGGCCAGCTGCACCGCCAAAATTGCCGCAATTGGTAGCATTGCCACCGTTGCCACCCCAGCCGCAACTGCCGCCTTGGGCCAAACCGCCATCGCCGCCATGACCGCCTTCGGCAGTGCCAGCACCGCCAGCACCACCAGCGCCAGAGGTCGCATTGCCGCCGTTGCCGCCTTTACCGCCAGCGCCAGCATTGCCCTGGTAATCGCAATCGCTATCACCACCATTGCCAGCCGAACTACCGGCACCGCCTTGAGCCTCACCGCCAGCACCACCCTTGCCGCCTTTGCCAAATGGGGCAAAGTTGTTGCCACCAGCACCACCTGGACGAGCCAATGCAGTACCGCCGTTTCCGGCTGTGCCACCAGCACCACGGTAGCCGCCGTTGCCGGAGGTGCCACCAGTGCCCCCCGTTGCCGAGCCGCCCGCACCGCCGTCGCCAGCTGTTAGGCCTGCAAGGGTATGGTTCCCGCCGCGGCCACCACGACCCGAAGTAGCGTTGCCACCCTTGCCGCCATTTCCGCCTGCACCGCCTGAGAACCCAGCGTCGCCGCCCGTTCCGCCTGTGCCGCCTACCGCTGAACCACCCGTTCCGCCTGGAGCGCCTTGGTTGCCGCCATTGCCTGCCGCCCCGCCAGTGGCTGCCCCACCAACGCCGCCGTTACCACCTTTGCCAAGCACGAGGCCATTGCCGCCCCTGCCGCCTGTTCCACCGACGGCATGTCCGCCATTGCCGCCATTGCCCGACAGGAGACCTGCCCCACCTGCACCTGCCACGGCAGTGCCACCATTGCCGCCGTTGCCGCCGGCACCACTCGGAGAAGTGCCGTCTCCGCCGTCGCCGCCATTGCCGCCAATGGCATCTTGGCCGTCGCCACCGTTGGGGCTAGCTGCCGTGCCTCCTGCGCCGTTAGCACCTGTGGCGTTAGCGCCTGCCGCACCGTTTGCACCTACGGCAAACAGGACGGAAAGCAATGCATCGCCGCCGTGGCCGCCATCGGCACCGCAGCCGCCATGACCACCGTTCCCGCCTTTTACATTTCCGAATGAAACGAATTGAACCGCATCAACGACCACGCTGCCGCCATCGCCGCCACGCTGCCCTGTCAACCCGTGGCTACCATTGCCTGCACGAAGCGGGTGCGCAGCGTACACTTCGGGTGCAAATAGCACAATGCTTCCGCCTTTGTTTCCGCTGCGGGCGGTGGCAGGTGCCAGCACGGCATCCAGACCAATGATTTGGCCTTTCAACTCAATGCTTTTTAAGCTACGCAGGGTCACGTTTTTGGCAGCGCCAAAACGGGCCTGGGCATCAAGGTTGCCTTCGATGACGATGGCTTCTTCGCTGATGACGTTAAGGTCAGCGTTGAGCTTGACCGTAACCCCTGCCGGGACGTAGAGCGACTTGACGTGCATGGTGCCGCCAACGGTGCTGCCGTGCGTTAGGATCACGGCTTTAAGTGCATGGGTGTTTTCACCACCGTTGGCAAACAGGTTGCCGATAGCAAATATGCCCAACAGGTTGAACAATGTGAAAATTGATTTTTTCATGAATGAAAAATTGATTGGTTAGAAAAAATAAGTGAATTGAATTATTAGGATATGACACCACCTGGCCACCTCAGGGGCAGCTCATGCGTTGCAAGTCATTTTTGGGGTAAAACCTGTTTGGGAAACCAGGCTTAACAATGGGATTTAAGTGATGGTGAAATGCCGTTAGATATGATTCGTGGATGTATTGCGGAGAAGTTGTAGTGTTACCGTATAGCGGAAAATATATTTTTATTTTTATTCCAAAACAAGCTTAAGCAACTTGAGAAAACGTCATTGTACCTACACCCACTCTGCTGTCTGCACCTGCACCGTCCAATCAGCCATCAGCCCTGGCAGCATCCCCTCGTCCATGCCACAGCCAATAAGAAGAAGTCCCCGGCCTAGGCGTTCAGAATGTAGGATGCCAAGCAGGGTTGCAGCCGTTTCGGGTGTTAAGTGCTTGAAAATACCTTCTACAATCAGAAAGGGGTTGTTGTTGAGCAAGCCACGAAGGAACAACAAGATGCTATGTTGTTCGGGGCCGAGATTGGCGGCGGTCTCGGTCAGTTGGGTGCTGAAGCTCAGGTTATGCAGTGCGGGAAAAACTTGCTGCCATTTGCTGAATTGCGTTGCTGTTTTCTCCAAAACGGCTTTTCGGCTGCTGTTGGCAAGCGCCTCGCCGAGGGTATCGCCGTAGAGCGGGAAGGAAGGGGAGACGATGGCGATTTGTTGTCGGTATGCTTTCAAGTCCATGGTTGAAACATCCATTTTCCCGAAGAAAAACTGCCCTTCCTGTGGGCGTTTAAGCCCAGCTAAAATACGCAATAGGGCCGTTCTTTCGGCCTCGCCGGGCAGGCTCATCAATCCTGTTGCGCCCGGCTTCAGCGAAGCATCAATCAAGCAACTGCCCAAGTTTAGTTGTTTAAAAATCAGCGCATTGTCCGCTTTTTTCTCCCATTTTGCTTGCCCTTCTGTCACCACGGTCGGCTGCCGGAACAGCTTGGCGATATTTTCCAGCGAAATATTGCCTTTATTCCAAACCATGCCCACCCGGAGCAGCCGTTGCAGCACAGGCCGCCAAGTAAGCAGGATCATGACCACAGCGAAGAGGTTGTCGGAGACGCTCGGCCCGTTCCATGCGAAGAGCAGCACCGCCCCCGTCAGTCCGAAAACAGTGAGGGGCAACAGGGCATCCTGCAAAGCTGTGAGCTTTGCGGAACGGTAGCCAAGCCGTAGCAGCCTTTCCGCCTTTCGCCCAAAAAGTGCTGTTTCCATGCCTTGACGGTTGAGGGCTTGTAGTGCGTTGATATTCAGCAAGCGGCGGTTGACGAAAGCCAAAAGCCCCGATTTGCGGTTGCGGCGGCGGCGCTCCACCCTGCCCATCTGCCATTGTACCAGCGAAACAGCTGTTGACAGTACCAGCAGCCACGCCAACACCAACCAGCCCGAAGGCCCGTCGAGCCAAAAAATGAGCACCAGGCTGAGCGCCAACAAAGAAGCATCGGCGGCAAACTGGAGGATGCCTTTCGACAATAGCCCCTGTGCGCTGCCGAGGTCGCCGCTGAAGCGAAGCAGGTAGCGGCCCATGCCACTTTCCTCGTATTCGATGGGGTCGAGGCGAAGTTGTTGCTCGAAAATCTGGCAGCGCAACCAGTAAGTGAAGTCCTCTGCGAGGTGGCCTGAAATTTTTTTCCTAAAAAAATCCAAGCATGCTTTGGTCGCCAGCACCCCACCAAACAGCCACATAAGCCCTGGGAAACCCTGCGGCAGCAAAACACCCACCATACCGAGCGCCGCCCCCCTGGCAGAGCCATGGCCAGCCAGCAGCGAGAAGGCCACCGAGGCGAGCAGTGGAAGCGCCAACATGAGTAAATTGGCCATTAAATCAAGCGCAAAGCAGGTAGCTAACGACCGTCTTTTTTGGTTGAGGAAGGCGAGGAGGATGGCAGTTTTATCTTTCATGGTGATTTTGGTTGAAGGTGCATTCAGCGTGAAAATTTTGCTTTCACTCCGCCACCACCCGCAGCATAACAGGCACTACCATTTTCGCCTCCGATGCAAGTGCTGCAAAAGCCATTTTATCGTTTAAATAACGGACGTTGTTACCATCTGGAAATAGGTCGCCAAAAGCGGTTTCCACCTGTTGTGGCAGGCGTCCCTTTGCCGCTTTCATGCTCGCAAAGCGTTCTTCGAAGCGGGGGATTTCAGTATCGCTGAAAAGGATGCAAAGGTAGTCTTCGCCGGGCGAGCTGAGTTGCAGCACCGTTTGTTCGCCGGGTATGACGATTTCCGCCGTTTTTTCCAGCACAAAACCCGCCGATTTGCCAGCTGCAGCAATTTTTGGGAAATGCAGGTTCACCGCACCATCGGGGTTCTGGCTGAAAACATAAGCGTAGCGGCCCCGGGGTATTTCCCTTGCCACCAACTGGAAAACATCGCCCGTTTGGAAAGCGCCTTGCAGCGCTTCGTAAAGCTGGGTGGCTCCGTCCAGTTGCACGGGCACTTCTTCGAACCAAGGCAGTTCGTCGCCTTCGGCAGTGGTCAGGTAGCCCGCCGGGCGGCGGAACACAAACTCGCCACTAAGGCTGTTCTCCCATGCCGCTTCATTTGGCTTGTTATTGGCCTCGCCGGATGTGGCCAGCGGGGGTTGGTCGGCATGGCCGGGCAGCAGTACATAGGCATAACGGCACAACCTTTCGAAATCGTCGTAGGGCATTTTGATGAAGCCACCGTTGCCCCAGCCGGGGCCAAAACTGTTCATCAGGTCGAACTGCCGCTCCACGTTGTCGTAGCCCACCACCACAAGGGCGTGGTAGCCGACAAGCGGCTCCTCGGCGGCGGGGTTCCATAGGCGGCTACCAGGTTTGACGCTCCAAAAATCCTGTGTGACGCCCATTCCGACGATGAGGGGCGTATTCGTTGCCAATACTTTGCAGGTTTTCGAAACTTTGCTGCGGGGCGGCTCTTCCAACTCGAACACCGCTGCGTAGTCCCGGATACGGTAGCGCATGGCTTCTTGCTTGGCGGTGGCTTGGGGCTTGGCGAGACAACCCTGATTTTTGAAGTTGAAGGTGCTTTCGAGGCAGTCGCCCGTATTTCGCAAAAGGACGAGAGCGTCCTCGATAAAGGCTCCAGCAATGCAGTCGTTTTCGGCAAGCCTGATTTGGTTGTAAACAAAAGCAGCGGAGTTGGCCATCTCGGTGATGGCCGCTGGGTCGGTAATGCCTTCATTTTGGGCCCGCAGGATGGTGAGGGCACCGTAGCCAGTGGCCCATCCTACGCAAGCGCCAGTGCTGCCCTGGTCGCCCGGCACGGGGCAAAAATTGCGAAGGCTGACCTTGAGCGGCACTTCGTTGTATTTCGTGCCACTGTAAGTAGGCAAGAGCGGCAAGCTGCTGTATTTTTCATTCTCGACGAGCAGCCCTCCTCCCTGCGCCGACGTATCAATGGCAGTTGCCATCAATAACAGCCAAAGCCCAAAACTGCATGGTTTTAATAGATGGGACATATAGCAGGTCAGTATATTTGTCAACATGTTTTTCATCTTTGTTCTAGAAAAAAGGCGGTCGTTTTTCTTTTTGTTATTCTTCCAACCGGCCTATCTCAACCAACAACTCCTCCGCTTTTTTTCCATAAGCTCCGTCCCGCTGTATTGTGTTCAGTAGCCCTTTCGCAAGCACTTCATCGCCCATTTTCAAATAGGCCAGTGCCAGGTACCATTGACAGGCATCAAGGGCGGGTTGGGGCAGGTTGCCGATCCCATTCTGCAAGGCTTTGGCGGCAGATTGGGCATCGCCCCGTTCCAGGTGGGATACACCAAGGAAAAGGGCGGCATTGGCATCACCTGACTGTTGGTAGTAGGAGGAAAGCAGTTCAACGGCTTTGGCATAATCCCCGTTGTCGTAGGCAGCCATTCCTTGGTCGAAGCCTTCCAGCCCGGTCGGGTTGTCGGGCGTCACAATGACATTTTCGAGCGGGGTGTAATATTGTCCGTAGAGCGCCCTGTTAGTGCCCAATTCGCTGGGGGTCATCATTTTGTAAGCAATAGCAACCAACAAACCTGAAACAACCAGAAAAACTGCCGCCCAATTGAAGATTTTTTTCAAATTACCCTTACCCGTCGCTTTTGGCGAAGGTGGCAGGCCCTCTTCGGCAATGATGGTGGCGAGCATTGCGCTCATTTTGAATTTGTCTTCATGGCGCAGTACCTCGGCGAGCCGATGGCTGAAGCGAGCCTCCTCAGCGGCTTCGGGCGATTGGTCAATGGTAGCATTCAGGTCTTCAAGGGCCTCCCCTTGGAGTTCCCCGGCTACTTTGGCCTGTAGCCGTGTCTGGAAAAAAAGGTCGTCGCTAAATGTATTTTTCATGATTCATTGAAAGTTCGTTGGTTGGCGGCAGTGGTTTTGAACCTATCAGAAGGTTGAGATGCAGATTAAAAACTCATTTTTAAAGTCAATGCTTCAAAACTGTTGTGAAAACCACTTGGCCGTTGCTCAAAGTTTTCCTAAAATATCTTCCGTCAGTTTTTTGAGTTTCTTGCGGCAATCGAAGATTCGTTTCCGCAGGTTGTTATAGTCGTAGTTCATTTTCTTGGAGATGTCCTGCAAGCTGACATCCTCCAAATGGTACATGCGGATGATGTCGTCGCAAGGACTGTCCATTTTCCCAAGTGCTTCGTGAACGGCATTGAGGTATTGGTCTTTGACCACGGCGGACTCAATGCTGTCGTATCCCTGATCGGCAGGGTCTATTGGCAGGGCGTCGAGGGAGGAAGCGGGGCGGTTGCGGCGGCGGCGGAGCTCACAGCGCCAGTTGTTCGCCGCCAGTTGGAAGATGTAACGGTCGAGCTTGCCTTCCTCTTTGTAGCGTCCTTCTTGCACCGCTGTCCAGAGCTGGAGCATGGTGATTTGCACCATCTCGGCTGCGTCTTCTTCCGAGCCACTGTTTTTCCGCACATGTCCTGCAATCATACCAGCATGTTTCCGATAGAGGTATCGGACAATAATTGGGTCTTGTTTTTTCAGCCCTTCCGTTATTTGTGCTGAGGTGTATTCCATACAGGGTAGTTGCGCCTTGTTTTTTGCGTTAATTTTTCATGTTTCGATGAGGTATTGCGAACAAGTGGGAATGTTACCACATTTGATTCGATTTTTTTTCAATCGAACTTGCAAAGGATGGTTTTCCACAGGTAGCATTTCACAATTCGAACTACAAATAGAAGGAATCAAAAAAAGTTTTTGGATGGAAATCCATTTGCCCTTTTGGTAGGAGAAGCGCAAAGGTTTGGCTGAAACCTTGCCATTCTGAAAAAAAACGTTCTCTCCTGGTAACAATTTCCCCTCCCTGCAATATGCCTTCGACAAAAAAGTGATTTAGGAGCGGCGGGAATGCTACGGTATTTCCCCGTTTTTTTTAAAAACTATTTATGCGATGGTCTGTTGGCGAATGGCCAACACCGGATTTCCCAAGTTGCAAAACTGAAGAAATCGACCCTTAAAGCAATCTTTACAACAATGATTATGAAATTAATCCAGACCCTCATACTGCTTTTGTTCAGCCTGTACGGCATCCAAGTAGCAGGGCAAGGCGGCCAGCCCATTGCAATGGGCGCAGCCCACGTGCAAATCATGGAGGCAGAGGGGCCGAACGCCCCGAAGGACGTGAAAGCCAGCGACGGCGTCTATGACAAGTTTGTACTGGTGCTTTGGGAAAACAGCGAGAACGCCAGTTCCTACAAGGTATTCCGCTCGACCGACCCGAAGAAATCTCCCCTGCAAGAAGTATCCCGCTCGTGGCAAAAAAGCAACTGGCTGTGCGACTACACCGCCCTGCCCGGTGTGAAATACCACTACGCCGTAGTGGCGAGCAACGGCAAAATCGTTTCACCTACCAGCCAGTTCGACCAAGGGCATATCCGCACCACGCCAATTGCCAACGAGGAGGAAGAACTATCCTTGACCGAGGCTTACGCCGCTCCTCATCTTGTTTATCTGCTGGCATCGGGCATGAAGGCAAGCCAAAAAAGCTTGCGGGCAGGCGAGACCTTTGAAGTGGAAGCCAACCTCCAGAACATCTTCGACCAAGCCACTTCCCGCACCGAGGTCCGGATTTTCCTTTCCAAAAATGCGCAACTCGACTGGGACGACCAACTTCTGGGCCGCCGCAACCTGAGCAGTGTCCTGCCCAATGCTGCCCTCGTTTTAAAGGAAAGCCTCACCCTCCCCACCGACGCCCTACCCGGTGAATACCACCTGATCATCGTGTGTTCAGCAGAAAGTGAAATACTGGGCAGCAAAACCGATTCGACCGTCATACAAATCATACGTTGATGCTTTTCACATTCTCCCTGTTCCGATGTTGGCGTTATTTTGCACCTTTCCTACTCTTTTTGATGGTTAGTGCAAATACCGCCCTTGCCCAGCCTCCTTGCGACGACGACCCGACCACTGCCACCATAACTTACAGCGGCCCCGTCTGCCCTGGCGGCACGGTCGCTATCACAATTGACCTCGATGATGACGATGAACAGTTCGACATAACCTACAGTATTGGGCAGAATACCTTTGTTTTGGAAGACATAGAGGATGACGTCACCGTCACCCATGTCGTCACAACGACCGTCGCTGCTACGCTCATTTCTATTTACGACATTGACGATGATTGCATCAATACCATCAATGAAAGCATCATTATCGTAGTGTTTCCTCCTCCGACCGTGAGCATTTCCAATATTGCACAACCAAGCTGTGGGCAGGGCAACGGCAGCATCACGGCGACCGCTTCCGGTGGCACAGCGCCCTACGAATACAGCTTGGACGGGGTGAACTACCAATCAGGCAATAGTTTCAACAACCTGTCTGCGGGGGTTTATACGGTCTATGTGGAGGACAATTCGAGCTGCGAGGACTCTGTGAGCGTCACCTTGAATGCGGGCAATGCGCCGACCGTGGCCATTTCCAACACCACGCCACCAAGCTGCGGGCAGAACAATGGCAGCATCACAGCGACCGCTTCCGGTGGCACAGCGCCCTACGAATACAGCTTGGACGGGGTGAACTACCAATCAGGCAATAGCTTCAACAACCTGTCTGCGGGGGTTTATACGGTCTATGTGGAGGACAATTCGAGCTGCGAGGACTCTGTGAGCGTCACCTTGAACGCCAGCAATGCACCGAGCGTCAATATTGTTGCCACCACCCAGCCTGCCTGCGGCCAATCCAACGGCAGCATCACGGCGACCGCCACTGGTGGAACAGCCCCCTATGCCTTTAGCCTCAACGGGGGGAGTTTCCAGGGCAGCGGCACCTTCCCCAACCTCGCCGCTGGCACTTACACAGTAACGGTCAGGGACGCCAACCTTTGCACGGCAACGGCAGCGCCTATCGTCTTGAATGCGGGCAATGCGCCGACCCTGACCATATCCAGCACCTCGCCGCCAAGCTGCGGGCAGGGCAACGGCAGCATCACGGCCACCGCCACTGGTGGAACAGCACCCTACGAGTTCAGCTTGGATGGGGTGAATTTTCAAAACAGCGGGACGTTTCAAAGCTTATCTGCTGGGGTTTATACGGTAACAGTCTTGGACGCTGCGGGCTGTTCCGCTTCGCAAACGGGAATTGAACTGAACGATGAAAATTCGCCCGTTTTGAGTTTGGAAGGCACACAAGCCGCCACTTGTGCCGGGGCAGATGGCACTTTGACGGTGGTGGCGTCGGGCGGTGTTTTGCCCTACCAGTTTTCCCTCAATGGCGTTGATCTCCAGGCAAATGGCTTTTTCCAAAACCTGTCCGCCGGATTTTACAACGCCACCGTAACGGATGCAGCGGGTTGCAGCGCTGCCTTGGCTGGCATTGAAATCGAGAGCGCATCGGCCTCGCTTACACCTGCCAGCGTTAGTGCTGCTTCAGTGACGGCCTGCCCCGGCACCATCACATTTGTGAGCGGCAACCTTCCGCCTGGAACAACCGGAGCATGGACAGGTCCGGGGGTTGTTTTTGAAAACCAGAACGCTCCGCAATCCGCCGTTTCGGCACCTGTCCCCGACATTTATGTACTGACCTGGACGCTCTCGGCACCCGGCTGCCCAGGCTATAGTTCTGCTCAAGTTACCCTTACCGTACCTTCACCACCGACGGCAGCCAACGATGGCCTCTACGAAGTGGTAATAGGCGACGAACTGGTTTTTATGGCGTCAGACAACGATGGATTTTCTTCCGGGGCGACCTACCAGCTTCTGGATTTGCCTAATTTCGGCATGGCATCCATAAATGCTGCTTCAGGTGAAATCACCTATTCCGCCAATACGGGCGAGGCGGGGCTGGACACCTTCAGCTACGTGCTTTGCGAAGCAGCCTGCAATGGGCAATTGTGTGACACCGCACTGGTTATTATTGAAGTCGTGGAGGAGAACTGCTCGCTGGAGGCTGAGGACAATGTGTTCCCAGAAGGCATCACGCCCAACGGTGATGGGTTCAACGACCGCTTGCATTTTGTGGTAATTGACGAAAGAACCTGTCCTTTCAACTATGCCCAAAGTGAACTGATTATCTACAACCGCTGGGGTGACCGGGTCTTCGAGGCATCGCCCTACAATAACGATTGGGAAGGCGGCAGCCTTCCGCACGGGACGTACTACTACGTGCTAAGGGTAGATTTGGAGCCAAAGGACTTCGTGGGGTTTGGAAACGTGACGATTTTTAGGGATTGAGTTTTTTAGCTCAACCCTTCAGCATTAAGTAATTCAAGTTGCGGAGCACCAAAACACCCTTTAAATCTCTTTTTCGGCGGCGGAGCCGCCGAAAAAGAGATTTAATTGGAGCTATCCGCAACTTGGGTTAATTAATAAGGCTGAATAATTAATAACTAATCCGAGAAATAAAATTTAGCGCACAATTATTTGACTGTCAGTTGGTTGTGCGAAAAAATCGAACTCATTTTACCTATGAGTTTTTCGGAACAACTTATTATCAAAAATAAAAAACACATCAGCAAGTAACATTCGCTTAACACTGTAATACTTATTCGTAACCCAGAAAGCTTCTTCACTTCATCATCAAAAAGTTAAGCGACATGCGAATATTGATTGCTCCCAGCGGATTTAAAGAAAGCCTAATGGCTGATAACGTGGCCGATTGTATTGAAAAAGGCATCCGCCGCATCATACCCGATGCGAACATCCACAAAATCCCCGTTGTGGACGGCGGCGAGGGTTTCACCAAAATCCTTGTCAACACCACTGGCGGCACCCTGCACGAAGTGGTCACCACAGGGCCCGTTGGCGAGCCGGTCAACTCGCACTTCGGCTTCCTTGGCGGTGAAGTTAAAAAAACTGCGGTCATCGAAATGGCCGCCACCGCAGGGCTATCCCTTGTACCGAAAGACATGCGCAACCCCTTGCTCACGACCACTTTTGGCCTTGGCGAACTCGTCCGGCATGCCCTTGACGCTGGCGCAGAACGCATCCTTATCGGCTGTGGCGACAGCGGCACCAACGATGGCGGCGCTGGCATGGTGCAGGCACTCGGCGCAAAGCTGCTCGACAAATTCGGCAACGACATCCGCAGGGGTGCGCAGGGCCTGCTCGACCTCCACAGCATAGACGTCTCCGGCCTTGACCCACGGCTCAAGAACGTACAGATTGACGCCGCCTGCAATCCCCACGTACAGCTCTGTGGCAAACAGGGCGTAGCCAGGGTCTTCGGCCCACAAAAAGGCGCTACCCCCGCACAGGTCGAACTCCTTGACGAAGCGCTCACCCACTGGGGCAAATTGATAAGGAAAACGTTGAAAAAACGGGTGATAGGCTTGCCAGGCAGTGGCGCTTCTGGGGGGCTGGGCGCTGGTTTGCTGGCATTCCTCAATGCTCCGCTGCACCCCCGCTACGAAATCATCATGAAGTACCAGAAAGTAGCCGAAGCGATGCCCGAAATGGACCTCGTGGTAACGGCAGAAGGGGCTATTGACTTTCAGACCCCAAAGGGCAAGGTTCCCGCCGAGATTGCCCGTATCGCCAAGCTGCACGGCATACCAGTCGTGGCGCTTGCAGGCACTATCGGGCGGGGTTCCCGTGACAATTACGACTTTGGCATTGATGCTTTTGCGACCATCTTGAAAAAGCCCTGCACCCTTGAGAGCGCCATTCAAGATGCTGAAAAATTGCTGACCTCTGCCGCAGAGCGCATGTTGCGCTCCATCATGGTCGGGTTCAACATGTCGAATAGAATGCAACGCACAGCCCTTGCGCTGGCTGCCTAAAATATTGTTTTCATTTGGTTTTTTGGTTGCTCCAAGTGTCGGCTTTGCCGGCGCTTGGTGCTTTTTCCTTCACCCAACAACTGCTCTTAAAGCACGTTCTGCGAAAACCTGCAAGCGGCTTTTCTTTATCTTTTCACTTGAAGCACTTTTTCCCTATGCAAGCTAATTTCTTGAAAATACATGCCCCGGCGCTGGTCTCACTCCTTGTCTTGAGCGCCGTTTTGTTCCTCGGACTGCCTTCTTTGGCCCAGCCCGCCAAGTTGGCGCTGTTCATTTTTGGTGCGGCTGTCATTGCCTGGACCACGACGAAATGGGACGCCACAATGGTGGCCGTTCTCGCTGCATTTGCCATGGCAGCAACGGGGATTCAGGGTGAAAAACAAGTACTCTATGCCCTTGGCGACCCATTCATCATGCTGCTCATCGGTGGCTTTATGATGGGTGGAGCATTTTTGCAAACGGGCCTATCGGTCAGGTTGGCCAATTTCTTTGCGGCCCAAAGCCGTTCGGTGAGCCATTTGTTTTACCTACTCACCACGGTACTGATATTGTTGTCATTCGTCATTCCTGCCACATCGGGGCGGGCAGCCGTTATGGCTCCGGTCTATTTGTCCATCGCCGCAGCGACGGACAACCGCAATATACGCCGAGCGCTGGCGCTGCTTTTCCCAACCATCATCGTGCTTTCTTGCGTCACGAATTATCTTGGCGCTGGGGCCAATATCATGACTGCCGATATTGTGCAACGGCTGTGCGGCACGGACATCAGCTACATAGACTGGCTAAAATTGGGTCTCCCGGTAGGCCTGCTTAGCTGCTACGGTTCGACTTGGATATTGCTTCGGGTGTTTTTGACCGAATCGGAAAGGGCACAAGGTTTTGCGTTGCAAACCTCCAAAGATGCTTTTTCAGAAGAAAAAAATGCCGCCCAGCGCCGCACCGTTGCCATCATGCTGACCTTGTTGGCCCTTTGGACGACCGAACGCCTGCACGGCATTGAGCCAGGCACGGTAGCCCTTGGTGGAGCCATGCTGCTTTGCCTACCACAAGCCGGGGTAATGAAGTTCAAGGAAGCCGTGAAATCGGTGGAGTGGACGCTCATCCTGTTCATGGCGGCAACTATCGAAATCAGCGATGGACTGATTGCGAGTGGCGCCATCACATTTTTGATGGAACATTTACAGGGCAGTATTTCCGGTTCGAATGGTTGGGTGGTCGTGGCGTTTGCCGTCGGCTTGTCGCTGCTGTCGCACTTGGTCATAACGAGCCGCACGGCACGGGTGACGGTTTTGATGCCCTTGCTTATAACCTTGGCCGGAGCGGGTGGCCAATCCGCTTTCCTGCTGGCCTTTGCCGCCAACGCTGCCATGGGTTACTGCCTTACGCTGCCAATGAGTGCCAAGCCCGTCGCCATGTTTTCGGGCGTGTCGGAAGACAGCTATTCGGCAAAGGACCTGCTAAACCTGAGCGCATGGCTGTTGCCCATACACTTGGCACTGTTCATTGGCCTGTATTATTGGAGCCAATGGCTTTTTTGAAAAAATAGGTAATGGAATATTTTGATTGATGCAGGTTCCTTCGAGAGGCGGGGTTGAAAACCAATACACTACCATCAGTTAAAAAATACCACTACCAATAAATAAAAAAACGAGAAACGTAGTAACATTCCTAAATCAGTGCAATACGTAGGTGATTTACATAAAAAACGAATCTTTCTTTCAAACATTTAGGTGTCATGGGACGCCAAGTTCCAATGCAGAAAATAATAGGGTTTTAGGTGTTTGTAGCTGTTGAAGAACAGCCTTTCAACGGATGCGGCCTCGGAATTTTTTGGGGCCGCATCTTTTTTAAACCCTTGGGCGCAACGTCCCAAACCCTGTTTGCACGACCTGCCCCGATTCTCAGGGAACCCTATTGGTACATAGTATTTAATTTTGAAGCTGCTTAGACTTTCCTCATTTGGCTAAAAACGGCGCTTTTCCGCCCATAATCCAGCAATTTTCTCGGCAAGAGCGATGCTATTCCCTCAAAAATTCCCGAATTCTGGACGAAAAATCACTCATTTTTAGCTCAAACAGGAAAGTCTAAACAGCTTCATTGCATTGGCAACGCTATGCACCCCCAGTCGTATCAGATTTTTATGAAACAAAATAGCCTCGTGTACCTTCCCCTGTTCGCATTGTTGTTTATTGCAGTCGCAATGAAGGCGCAGCAGTTGCCCTACTACACCCAGTTCCGAAATTATCAGAGCATCATCAACCCGGGCTCGGTGCATTCGGATTTTTTCCTCTACGACTACAATACCTCCGTGCAGGCCAACTACCGGGCGCAGTGGGTTGCTAGGGGCGAAACTCCCCGCACGGCCCACCTATCGGGGGAGTTCATCTCCAATTTCGGGGGGAGCTTTGAGCTGCTTACCGGACTAACACTTCTCAAGGATCGGACGGGACCGTATTCCGTCACAGGTACTTATGCACGGTTGGGCAGTGTCTTTGCCGAAGACCCCTACCTTGGCGGTATTTCCGTAGGGCTGGGCATCGGCGCAGTACAGTACCGACTAGACGCTGAAGGTATCGAATGGTTCCACCCTGACGACCCCAATATTCCCGAACTCGACATATCCGTGACGAAACTGGACTTGAGCCTCGGCATTTTTTACTACAAAAGGTTGCAGGGCGATTTTTTTGACGAAGACAATATCTACCTGGGCATCTCTATGCCGCAGCTCGCTGGCACGGTTGCCCAAATCAATGAGGCCGGCCGGGAGGTGACCCTGCAACGGGTACGCCATATTTTTGGCACCATGGGTTGGTACCATTTTCTAAACGAGGAGGCCTTTGTAGAGGTATCGGGCTGGATAAAACGGGTGGAGGGGGCACCAGTAAATATGGACATCACAGGGCGTTTCCAGCCAATGCGAACGTTCTGGGTTGGTGGCGGATTTAACTTCAACGGCATCGTCCACCTCGAAGCAGGATTGAACCTTCCTGAACTATTCCATGAAGATGCCAACGTAAAAATAGGCTATGCTTTCGATTACAATATAACGGCTTTCGATTTACCCTTCGGCACTTCACATGAACTGACGGTGGCGCTAATGTTCGATACGGCAAGGCGGTAAGTGGATTTACGATTTTAGATTTACGATTGGGCGACTAATTGAAATTCAATTGATTGCATAAATTTAAAAATCTAAACTAATTTCACTAACCTACCTGAATAAAATAGATAGCCATCATATTTCTTCTAAACGGCCCGACATCTCGCCTTCAATACCAATAGGTTTAATTCAATCGCCACATTTGAGGTCGTGTTCTGTCAGTTTAGAGATCTTCGACCAACTGATTGAGTATTGGCGAGGCTTGAGGCGACGCCTCGAATAGTCAATCAAAAAACTATGGACTTCGCAAGAAGCGCCTATCGCATCACTAAACGGCCAGTACAGTTTTTTAAGTTGCATTTTGAAAATGTGAAACCTCCACATGCTTCGACCGAACTGCCTCGCCAAAAAACGCCGAGGCATGCCCATCAAAATCCTCCGTAGCCCCAGTCGTATGAAAATCCCGCAGGCCATACTTTGAAAGCTGCACCTCCATTTCGGGGTGGCGCTGGAGATAGTCGGCAAGGCTGTGCGCCACGATTTCGCCCTGCGAGACGATACTGATTCCCGCTGGTAAAAACTGTCGAATCACGGGTTCCAGCAATGGGTAGTGCGTACAGGCCAGCAGCAGGGTGTCAATGTCGGGCGAGGCAGTCAGCAGTTCGTCGAGGTATTTTTTCACGAAATAGGCTGTGCCGGGGCCAGCCAGTTCGCCGTTTTCGACCAGCGGCACCCACATCGGGCAGGCTTGCTGCGCAACTTCGATTTCCGGGAAAAACTTCCCGATTTCTATGAGATAACTTCCAGAGCGCACCGTGCCCACCGTGCCGAGCACTCCGACTTCTCTGGTTTTGGAAAAATTGCCGATGACTTCCGCCGTGGGCCGTATGACGCCCAGCACCCGGCGGTCGGGAGCGATTTTCGGCAGCGCCAATTGCTGGATATTGCGCAGCGCCTTGGCCGAGGCCGTGTTGCAGGCGAGGATGACGAGCGGGCAGCCCTGCGCAAACAGGTACTGCACGCACTCCAGCGTGTAGTGGTAAATCGTGTCAAAATCCCGTGGGCCGTAGGGCGAGCGGGCGTTGTCGCCAAGGTAGCGATAGTCGTATTGCGGAAGTAACTGCACGATTTCACGCAGGACGGAGAGGCCGCCATAGCCA
Organism: Saprospiraceae bacterium; assembly: GCA_022841745.1. Classification (GTDB taxonomy): domain Bacteria; phylum Bacteroidota; class Bacteroidia; order Chitinophagales; family Saprospiraceae; genus UBA6168. The sequence goes on from JALHQW010000038.1 coordinate 63,059, forward strand.
GAATCGAAGATGCCGATGGGGGTTGGGTTCATGGTGCAAAGGTAGGAAGAGGAGTGAGAGAGTGAGAGGGGTGAGAGAGTGAGAGAGATTGAGATTGAGGGAACGGTTGATGGGCTTGGTAGAATTTTTAGTGGTGGTATTCCGCTAAAGCATAGCTTCGTGGCTCAATTTACTTCAATGAAAAACTTGCTATTTGCGCTGCCATTCCTTGTCGTTGCTTGCAACTCGAACCGCCAGGAGAAGATGGTGGGTGGGCCGTGCAGCTACGAAACCACCTACCACGCTGCTAAGGTCATTGATTTTAATGCATCGCTCATGGACGCACTTTTCGAGGTCAATTTCCACGGCAAGGCGGACACGTTGGGCTACCATGAACTGAACAATGCCTACCTGACACCTGAACAGGTCGTGGAAACTGGTTTTTCAGTGGGCAAAACCTTCAAACTGGCCCAGGACGATATCAAGACAGGCACCTGCACCCCGGTCATCCTGCGGCTGCAGCTTGAGCCTTTTGACAGTACCGCTACTGCCAAATGAACCCAATCCGCCATTATTTCCAATTGCAATTCACCTTGCTGAACCGGCATATCAGCGAGTTCGGGCTGGTGCCTTGGCTGGGGTATGTACTTTCGGTTGGGCTATTTATTGGGCTTTCGTTTTTCCTTTATTATAGGACGGAATATGCGCCATACCTGCTCCTGTTCGGTACATTTGGTGCAGTATTGAACCTGGGCGAACGTTTCCGCAATGATTTTATAAAAACCACTTATAAAACAGCGGAATGTAAAAAAATAAGGCTGCTTGAGAACAGCATTATTGCGCTACCTTTTTTAATCATCCTAGTTGTTAAAAAGGATTATTTGGCGGCTTTGGCAACGATGCTCGGAGCTATTTTGATGGCTTTTATTCAATTCAGTCGCAGCAGCAACTTCACGCTCCCAACCCCATTTAACCGCTGTCCGTTTGAGTTTGCAGTGGGCTTCCGCAAGACATTTTTCTTTCATTTGCTGGCTTATTTCCTGGTTTTCATGGCCATAACGGTCGGCAATTTCAACCTTGGCGTTTTTTCGTTGATATTGGTATTCATGGTTTGCTTGACTTATTATTCGGAAATGGAAGCCACTTATTTCGTTTGGGTTCATGCCCAACAACCAAAGCTGTTTTTGTGGAATAAGATAAAAACAGGCTTGCTTTATTCCACGGTGTTATCACTGCCAATTGCCGTTTCGCTCATCCTATTTAAACCGGAATATACCCATATAATTATAACGTTTCAATTATTAGGATATGCCTATTTGGCCACTTTTATTTTGGCTAAATATTCCGCTTTCCCGAAAAATATCGGACTGCCGCAAAGCATCCTACTGGCGCTTTGTTTCACCATGCCGCCGCTGCTATTGGTAGCAGCTTCGCTTTTTTACCGTCAATCCACCCGAAGCCTCCAACCAATCCTGCCATGATAAACATCGAAAACCTCTCGAAATACTACGGTAGCCACCAAGTGCTGAAAGGCATCAACCTCCAATTGGCAGCGGGCCAGGTGCATGGCATCGTCGGTGAAAACGGCGCTGGCAAGACCACGCTCTTCAAGTGCATCGCCGGGCTGGAGGATTTCGAAGGGAGCATTCAGGGCGATTACAAGCCCTTGAAAAACCACCTCGGCCTATTGCCCACCGACCCGTTTTTCTTCTCAAAAATCACTGGGCGGGAGTACCTGCAACTGCTCTGCAATGCCCGCCACCTGCCCCTGCCCGACCTCGACGAAAAGAACATCTTCGACCTGCCACTGAACCAGTACGCCGCCACTTATTCCACCGGCATGAAGAAAAAACTGGCGCTGACGGCCATTTTATTGCAACAAAACGAGGTCTTCATCCTCGACGAACCGTTCAACGGCGTGGACATCCAGAGCAATATGGTCATTACCGAAATCATCCAGCAATTGCGCTCGCTGGGCAAGACGCTGCTGATTTCGTCGCATATTTTCTCCACCTTGAATGATACTTGCGATAGGATTTACCTGCTGAAGGACGGCCAGTTTGTCCGGCAAGCGGGACGGGATGAGTTCGCAGATTTGGAAGCGGAAATGCGGGCCTTCACCGTTGGAGACAGGGTGGCGAGGCTGGGGCTAGGCTGAGCGAGTTATAAAACTCCGGCAATTTCGCTGCTTTGGCAAAATCGCCCTGTGACTTCAGCATTCTTCAAACTATTCGGGGCCGCCGCCTTTTTCTTACCGCCCTCAAAAAATTCTCTACCTCCCGCTCGCAGCGCCAATGGTGGAATACTTCGCCCATTACCAGTACGACAGCACCCAAGCCAAGGGCTCCCCACCACATTAAATCCAAAGTAGGCGAAAGGTGCTCGTAAAAATTGCGTACCACGAATAGCTGAACCAGCACCAATGCAGCCGCAACAAAGAAAAGCAGGACAGCAGCAGCCCTCGTCTGCCGCACCAACCAAGGCCGCATGGTGCGCAGGCATTTCTTCAAGAACATGGAAGCATCGGCATGGTCGGGGTTGATGCGCAGCAATTCCCGAAGGACGTACTCCGTGCGCTCCGGCTCGAACAGTTGGAAGCAAGCCGCCGACTTGCGGAACAGCGTGTGCTGGAAAACATCTTCGCCATGATGCTCCACGACATTCTCCTGTATGCTCGCCTCAATGACGGCATCGGCCATGAGCAAATATCTTTGCCAAGCACCGATTTCAAACAGCGCATTCGTGTAAGCATACATTAATTCAAAATACTCCTCGAAGTCCAACGAGCGAATTTCCTGCTCATTGGCCTCGTAAAAATGCACCAGCTTCCGCCACTCGCCCGGCTCGATGGCCCTGTAGTCACGGTACAGCTTGGAACGGTATTTTGATTGTTGGTACATTTTAGTAATTGGTGATTGGGGATTAGTGATTAGTGACTGCCCCCAATCACTAATCACTAATCACCAATCACTGCGTAAATCACCGGCTTCGACGGGCTTGCGTCCAGCTCGAAACTGGCGATTTGCAGGTTTAACAAATATAGGCCGTCTTGGATTTCATTTTCAACAAAAATCATTTCTGTGATGGTAGAATTTTTTCGGATTTGGTCAGGGGCGTTGCCGTAGCGCCAGAAGGCCCGATGGGATAGCAGTTGGCCACCATCCTCTTCCCTGTCCACGCTGGGCAGGTCGAGCAGCAGGTGCTGGATGCCACATTCCACGAGGTAGTCCACGGCTTCGTGGTGGAGGTAGGGCGGGTTCGTGCCGGAGTAGTTGGCGGTGAGCTTGTGGTCGCTGTTGGGCATGGTTCGCAGGATAAAAGCCTCGCATTCAGCGGGTTGCAAAATCTCCTCCAATTGATTGCGCAGCACCACCCTATCACCGTCTGGCATTTTGGGGGGATAAACGGTGGCTAATTTCGCTAGGTAATGGAATTGTCGCAGGCAGTCATTGATGGTGTATTTCTCCTTGGAAATATGTCCCACGCACTCGGTATGCGTGCCATTGCCATGTGGGTTCAGGCGCACGTTGTAGAAGTTGACGGGGCTGCCCTGCGCTGTGGAACCGATGAAGCTGCCAGCCACCAAGGGCGAGAACTCGACGGGCGGTGCCCAAAAGCAGTTAGGGTTTTCGAGGCCGTCCCGCAAGGGGATGGAGAGGTCGTGGGGATGGGAGAGGTCGGCATTGTAGGATTGGTCGTTGTACTTGAAAACAATCTTCATTGCATGAAATTTTTCTGATTGAAGCTGGTGGGAAGAATTTCCAGGCTCAGGGTGAACTATCAGCCTTGTGAATTGCGGCACGGCTGCTGCTCCGTAGCGGCGGGTTTGAAACCCGCCGCTACGGAGCAGCAGCCGTGCCGCAATTCATCTTGCAGTGCCTCACTCCTCAAACGCCTCCACCCTTACATCATCCGCCCACATCCCCGCCCTGCTGCCAGCGTTCCAGACGAATATTTTAATGGCATCAAAATCCTTGTGCGGTGCCCGGATGTCCATGCCCACCTCCAGCCATTGGCCCGGCTGAATGACCCGGAAGGGGCGCAGCGCCCGCTCCCTGACCGATTGGCCAGCCTTTTCAAAACGCACCACCAATTGCGGCATCCGCCAGCTATCATACTCCAATTGCTCGCCGTAGAACCAACCGCCGATGTGCAGCCAGTCGCCAGCTTCGAGGTCAGCTGGGCGGGGCAGGTTGATGTTCTGGGAATACTCCACCGCTGGGCTGGCCGCCAATGCCCAAGTGCCACTGTGGGCATTGGCCCTGCTTAAGCCGACAGTGTCCGCAACCGTTTCAAAATCACCAGCATACAACGATTTCACGTTCCTTCGCTCGCCCGTGTAGGCTTCTTTTGAATCCAATAAAAGCCTGTCCCAAGGGTCGTTCTTTACTTTGCCGAAGATGCGCCTGTAGTATGCTTTGTTCATGGCATCGGCCTCCCACGGGCCCCAGTGGGCTTGGTAGGTCTGGAACAAGTTAAGGGCAATGCAGCCCGTCAGCAGCAACTTTAGGATTGCGGATTGCGGATTGCGGATTGTGGATTGCCACGCTACAAACACCGCCAACGGAAACGCCAGCAAGGGGTAACTCTGCACCATTGCCCGCTGGCCGAATGCGCCGCCATACCACCAGATGTCCCATGCGCAAACGACCCAGGTGTTGAGGAGGAAGAAGAGGAGGATTGTGGATTGGCCCCAGCCCCTAACCCCTGAAGGGGAACCCACGGATTGTATTTCATCGGAACCTCTATCATCTGAGGGATTAGGTACAGCACTATCGGGTTTAGGTTCCTCTTTAGGGGTCAGGGGCAAAAACCCAATGAGCGCAAACACCATCAGCGGCGTATAGACCAACCAGCCTTTGCGGTAGCTGAAAAATACGTCCACGAAATGCGGGTGGAGGAAGCTGAAGCCTTGGTCGCCGTAGCTATACACGAACCAATGGCCGCTGACGTGCTTCCAATAGGCCAGTTGGATGAAGCCGATAGCCGCTGTCATTGCGCCAGCAGCCAGCAGGTGGGCGAAGTTGTTTTTGAAAAAAGCAATGCGCTGGCGCAATGCGGCCACACTGCCCACGCCCCAAAGCAATGGAATGATGGCGTAGAGGATTTCCGTGGGGCGCACCAATGCCGCCAGGCCAATGCAAGTGCCAATGCCAATGGCCTTTTTCAAATTGGGCTGTTCGTGATAACGGATGGTCAGGTAAGTGAGCAGGGCCATGAGGCAGAACAGCCAAGCATGGGCATTGGCAGCATCGAAAGTGGCGTAGTTGAAAAAATTGGTGCCAATGGCAACAAGCAGCAGCACCCAGCCCACGGTGCGGTCGGGGAAGTAGCGCAGCAGCGATTTCCGAAGGAACCAAAGCCCCAGGATGGCGACCAGCACCCCGCCAAGGTGAATGGCCGCTTGGTAAGGCAAACTGAACCCATCTGCTGGGTAGCCTGTGAGCTTCGCAATGGCGTTGCCGATGGCAAAAAACGGCAAGTACAACACGGCCATGCCCGCCGAATATTTCATCACTTGGTTGCCGTTTTCGATGGGAAAGGCTTGGTCTTGGGCAAAACTCGGCTGGTATTTTTCGAGGATGCCGGGCAGGAAGGCTACTTTCTCTAAATCGTTATAGATGAAAATGGCGGGCAGGTAGAGGTAATACCCGCTCACGTCCCAAGCCAGCGTGGCCTCCGTACCGGGCCGGGTATAGCGGGGAAAAGCCAGCACGACCAGCAACAGCATTGCGGAGCAAAACCAGTAAATCTGCTTTGAAAACAATTTCATGGCCGAAGATTACGGCCTTCTTTTCGAAATGCCAAATTCAGTTCGACAGTTCGACAGTTCGACAGTTGGCAGTCAATGAGCAGTTCGGCAGTTCGACAGTTGGCAGTTTGCAGTCAGTCTTCAAGTCTTTTAGTCCTTCAGTCCGAAGCCCGGCAATGGCTAAAAGACTAAACAACTGCAAGCTGACTGCAAACTGCCACCTGTCGAACTGTCGAACTACGACTCCCTTCCCACCAGCCACTTCTTGAACACAGGCGAGCGTTCGGTGCTGACAACGGTCTCCTTATCAGTGGGCGGGTCGAGCTTGAGTTTTACCCTCGATTTGGAGTAGGTGGACATCTCCTTGATGCATTCGATATTGACGATGAACTGGCGGTTGATGCGGAAAAACACCCGTGGGTCGGCCATTTCGTCCAATTTTTCGAGCGATGGCTCGATGGGGTAACGCTTGCCCTCTTTGGTAACGACAAAGGTGATTTTGTCCTCGGTATAAAAATAGGCGGCATCCCTGAACTCCACGACCTTGATGTTCTGGCCGAAACGGATGAGGAAGCGGGTATTGTACTTGTCGTTCGAGATGCTGCTGGCAAGGGCGTGGTAATCCACTTCGGCAGGTCTTACGAGGCTGCGGTATTTTTGGAGGGCCTGTTCCAGTTCAGCCCTTTTGAGGGGTTTCAACAGGTAATCTATGGCGTTGACCTTAAAGGCTTGCAGCGCATACTCGTCGTATGCCGTAGTGAAGATGACCGGCTTTTCAACCTTGACGAATTTGAAAATCTCAAAACTCGACCCATCTGCCAAGTGGATGTCCATGAAGAGCAGGTCGGGCATGGGGTGTTTTTCCAGCCAAAACACGCTGGATTCGATGCTTTCGAGTTGTGCCAACACTTCGATACTGGGGTCAATTTCCTGGATGAGGTTCGCCAACCTGCGGGCGGCGGTGGCTTCGTCTTCGATGATTAGGACTTTCATGGTGGTGATTCGTGATTGGTGATTCGTGATTGGGGGTGTTAAGAAAAAATTGAGGTGTCAGCATCTCTGCAAAAACATCCCCCTAACCCCCTTCAAAGGGGGAATTCATGTCTGCTAATTTTCACGTTTTGAGCAATTTAGCAGGGTCTTATTCCCCCTTTGAAGGGGGTTAGGGGGATGTTCTCCCGGAAAAGGGCAATATGGAATTTTTTCTTAACACTTCTAATTGGCAATTCGTGATTGGTTTGCGCAGGTCGTTGGAAATCAAGTACTTGTGTGAGGCTTCGTAGCGTTGGTGCTTGTCGGCAACTTGAATCAATTACGACCCTGCTATCGTTGGCACGCTCACTTTGAACTCGGTTTCCGTTTTTTCGATAACAATCTGCTTGCCTGTCAGCAATTCGTAGCGGCGGCGGAGGCTGTCGAGGCCGAAGCCCGTGCCCTTTTCTGGTTGCAACTTGGGCTGAAGGTTGTTTTTGACCATCAAATAGCCGTCATCAGTCATCATCACCTGCACTTTTAATGGCTTGGACTTGACGATGACGTTGTGCTTCACCGCATTTTCCACCAAGACTTGCAGGGTCAGCGGCACCACTTGTACATCACGGCTGCAATTGGGGTTTACTTCCAACTGAAAGGCATCGCCATAGCGCCGCTTGAGCAGGTAGCCAAAGTTTTCAACCAAGTCCACTTCCTCTTCGAGGCCAATCATGGGCTTGTCCCTTAGCTGGAGCATGGTGCGGTAGAAGTCCGACATGTTCTCTACGTACTCCACCGCTGCCTTGGGGTCTTCTTCGATGACAGAGATGAGCGTGTTGAAACTGTTGAACAGGAAGTGCGGGTTTATCTGCGCCTTTAGGGCGGCCAGTTCGCTCTCGACCTTTTCCTTCTCCAACAGGGCAACCCGTTTAAGGCGTAGTTCCCTCGTTTTTTGGAACCAATAAAAAGCAGCACCAACTATGGCGCAGCAAGCCAGCACGAACCACCACCGCCGCCAAAAAGGCTGACTAATGCTGAACTCGTAGCTCACCACTGGCTCGTCGCTCCAGGCATCGTTCTCGGTGCTGGTCACCTCGAAGCGGTACTGGCCCGGCGGCAGGCTGGCAAAGGTGGCGTGGCGGTCTTTGGTGGAGACCCAGTTGGTGTCGTAGCCCACCATTCGGTAGCGGTAGCGCACCGAGGCGGGGTCGGTGTACCATAGGCCGAAAAACTCGAAGTTAAGATTGTTCTGGCTGTGCGAAAACGAGCCGGCTTGCCCAAAATCAACAGTTTGATAAGCAACCATAACACTGTGCAGGTGCGTCTTGGGGTGTATCTCCAGCGGGTCATTCAGCGGGGTATATTTGAAAAGCCCGTCCTTCATCCCCAGCCAAACATTGCCGTACTGGTCGCTGCAAGCGGCATTCAGGTTCGGGTCAATATCGTTCTTCAAGCCTATCTCTTCGTCATAATAAATAAGGTGGTGCGTCTCAGGCGTCAGCAGGTCAATGCCGCTCGGATGCACGACGACAAGCTGGCCATTGGCATCAGCCACGAGGCTAGTGATAGCGAGGTCACGGATGCCCTCCTTCACCGCCAGCCGTTTGAAGGTTTTTCCATCGAACTCAAAAATGCCCTCCGTGGCCGTGCTCAGCCAGATATGGCCCCGCTGGTCTTCCGCCATGGAATACACGGCTTTTAGCTGCCGTTCCACTTCCTTGCCGGCCTCGGCGTCAAATTCCTTGTAGGATTGGAAGTTCTTGATGCTGCCATTTTCCAGCAAACTGATGCCCTGACCATCGGTGCAGAACCAAGTGCGCTTGCGGCGGTCAACAAATACTTTATAGATGAAATTGGCAGCGAGGCCGTCTTCCTTGCCAAAACGTCGCAGGGGAGGTCGTTCCTTGAAAATGCGGTTCAAGCTGTTGTCAATCTCCGTTGCGCCACCCAGCGTGGCCAGCCAAACATAGCCGTTCGTGCCATCAATGGAAAGGATGCTGTTGTTGGAAATGCTGTCCTTTTCCGTGAGTTGGCGCAAATCGCCCGTCTTGGGGTTCAAGCAAAAGGTGCCCTTGTCGAAGGTGCCCACCCAAATATTCTCAAATTTATCTTCGTGCAGGCAAATCACGTTCAGCTTCCGCTCCTTCAGCCAAAGCTTTACCTCGCCATTTTTCTTTTGGCAAAAAAGGCCATCGGGCGTACCTACCCAAAGGCAACCGTCTTTTTGCGCAAGCACCGCTTGTATGTTCAAGAAGGTCGTGGGCAGGTACTCAAACTGGCGGTTGGCATAGCGCACCCCGCCCGTGTTCGTTACCGTCCAGATATTGCCTTCCATGTCCCTCATCAGGTCATAGACCTTGCTTTTTTCAAAACCTGTGACAGGACTAAGGCTGCCATCCTGCAAGGAGTACCGCCAAATGCCGTGGCCATCGGTGCCAATCCAAAGCTCCTTGCCTTCAAACAGGGCGAGGTGGTTGACGATGCCATCCGGCCAGTCCTTCAACGGGAAATCGAAGCGGCGCTCTTTGGGAAGGTAGCGGCAGATGCCCTTGTCGTAGGTGCCTACCCAGATATTGCCCTGCTGGTCGGGCAGCAGTTCATGAACGATTTCATCGGGAAGGCCATCTTTACGGGCCAGGTTTTCCACCTGTTTGTTGCCCTTGGCAAAACGGCAAACACTGATGCCGCCGTCCGTGCCGAGCCAGATTCGCCCATCGGGGCCTTTGGCCATCACATAGATTTCGTTGCCGAGCAGCCCGTCGTCTGTGTTAAAATTATGGAGTCGCTTGCCGTCAAAGCAATAAACCCCTTCGCCGTAGCTCGAAAACCAGACTTGCCCCGCCTCATCCTCCACGATGCCCGTGATGGCTACTTTCGGGGTCCCTTCGTCGGGCATCCATTTTACCAGTTCGTTCGCTTGCAATTTATAAATGGAACCGTCGTGATAGCCAACCCACTGCTGCATCTTACGGTCTTGAAAGACTACCCGCACCCGTTGATTAGTTGAATCGGGCTTTTGCAGCAGCAAAAAATCCTGCCCGTCGTACCTGAAAAGCCCTTTTTGGGAACCAAACCAAACCAGCCCACTCTTGTCCTGGTAGAGCATTTCGACCCTCGTGCCCGGGTACGCCTCGCCCATGCTCACCTCCCGGAAATGGGGGGATTGGGCAAGTAGGAAGGATGGGAGGAGGAGGAAAAGCAGGAACTTCAATTGAGTTAGTTTTTGATTTAAGATATAAGATGTATGATATAAGATTTAAGATTGGGGAGGCCGGAAGTGGCTGTAAATAAAGGTGCTTTGCAAATTTGCACTGTCCCCTAAATCTAAAATCTTATATCGTCTATCTTATAACTTAAATCAATCAATAAGATTGACATAAAAAACTGCCTACCCCTTACTTTCAAACTCGGCGTCCACCGCCACCTGAATTTCTTCGGCGACTTTCTGGTGTACGATTTTCGGGATGGCAATATCGTGCTCGGCCAACAGCACGGTAAAATTGGAGCGCACCCGGAACTTGCCGTCCTTTACGGTCACCTCGCTCTTGATGATGCGCTCGGTTGTGACGCCGTGGATTTCGAGCTTGCCCTTGGCCCGCAGGATGTGGGTGCCGTCCTTGGTAAAGTCCACTTCCTCAATGATTTTGCCAGAGAAACTGGACTTCTGGTACGTCGTGGTTTCGAGGTAGTTTTCGTTGAAATGCTCCATTTGCAAAGGGCTGTTAAACCCTCGAAAGCTGGTCATGTCAATGGTGAAGGCGAATGTGTTCGCTTTGGGGTCAATCAGTCCCTTTAGTTCATCGGAACTGGCCTTGATGACCTCCAGCGGCGCATCGGAAGTGAAGCTGACACTGCCTTTTTTCGTTGAAAAAACCCCAAGCGCCGTGCCGACAAGCCCCAGCGAAGCGAACGAAAAAAGTACGAAAGCAAGTGGTTTCATGGCTTCATTGCTTCATGGTTGATTTGTTTCATGGCTGAATTGTTTCATTGTTGAATTGTTTCATTGTCACGGAACACGTTATGCGGGCAACAATGAAACAATAAAGCCATTGAACAATGAAGCCATGAAACCGTGAAGTCAGGTTCAAAAATAGCACGGCTCTCCAAGCCATTATGCCATAATTTGCCAAATGCGAAAAAACAAGTGCCCAATGGGGGCAAGTTTTGGTATTGCCATGCAACCATTGTAGCAGAACCATGACCTAAGCCCTAAACTGTTTTCAGGAAAACCACTGGATGACTGACCTACAGCAACAAATAATTGAGCGCTGCAAAAACGGAGAGCGTATTGCGCAGCAGCAATTGTACGAGCACTTCAAGGGGAAGATGTTCGCAGTTTGCCTGCGCTATGCCAACAGCCGACAGGACGCCGAGGACGTGCTGCAAGAGGGTTTCGTGAAAGTCTTCCGTGACCTCCACCAGTTTCGGGCCGAAGGCAGTTTCGAGGGATGGATGCGCAGGGTCATCGTCAACGTGGCGCTACAACATTTGCGCAAGCAAAAGGGTGGCCTCCAGTTCTCGGAACTGGAAAACGTGGAATACAAGCTGAGCGACGTGGACAATTCGGTCTTCGAGGAAAACGAAAAGGCAGCGGCCCTCGTGAAGCTCATGCACAAGATGCCGACGGGCTTCCGTACTGTGCTGAACCTTTACGTGCTGGAGGATTATTCGCACCAAGAAATCGCCGATGAACTGGGCATCTCAGTGGGCACTTCCAAGTCGCAACTGAACCGGGCCAAGGCGTTTTTGAAGGGACTTTTGGAAAAAAGCCTAGCAGGTTAGTTGGAAGTTCGACAGTGGGCAGTCAGTTACTGCTAAACCCTTTCACTCCAACCCGTGAAACCATGAAACCCTGAAACCATGTAACCATGAAACCATCCTAAATTTCGGACGGCTATGAAAGATGATTTACATAATGACAGATTGGAGGAGTTCCTCCGCAAGAGCCTCGAAGGCCACAGCGAAGACCCTCCCGCCGACCTTTGGTCGAAGATTGCTGGCAACCTTGAACCGCCCGTGGCAGACCTTCCATCGGCTGCGCCAACGCAGTTGACGCCAAGGTTGCGGGTGCTGCGCCAATGGTGGGCGGTGGCGGCGGCTGCCGCCGTGATGACAGGTTTGCTCATTGGCCAGCATTTCTATTTCAATGGAAAAATCGAGCACCTGAACAAGGCATTGGAGCAGAACGCCACGCAGTTGAAGGAGTTAGAGCAAAAACGGCTCGTTGAGCAACAACCACAGACGACCCTGCAAATGGAAGCGGCCATTGAAAGCCAAGCTGCTGCGCAAAATTTGACGACAGCAGAAAGTGAATTGCCAAGCAATGTGCTCCAAGGCAAAACGCAGTACGACCAACCGGCAAAGCAAAAAAGGGAAATCAAGAAATCGGCCAACCAAAATTACAAGGAGAAAAAGCAGGTAAACAATACGGAAGACAATGCGCCGCCCACGTCCATTGCGAATGCACAAAACGAGGAAAAAAGTGCTGGCAATCCTGTCGAAAATACGGCTCAGGCCAACGAAACGAAGCAAGTGCAGAAAGAACCTGCTACTGCCCCGATGGAAGAGGCCGTCGTTGCAAAGCAACCTGACATGCCCCGCACCTGGGGCCGCAAGCTGTTGCAACTTGAAATGCCTGAACTGAAAGCGCCAACTGCAAAATCCATCATACCAGCCATTGCGATGCAGGGCAGCAACCACGTTTCAGTGGGCTTGCAGGCCATGCCTATGATAACCAGCTTGAAAATACAAGACATCAAGGATAACCGCCATGGCGGACCGCATGGGAAAAGGCCTAAAGCATTCTCACCAGACAGCGCAAAAGCCTATCAATCATGGATGACAGGCCTTGTTTTGGAAACCAATCTATCACCTCGTTTGAGCATTGGAACAGGCGTCAGTTACCGTGCCGTAAGCCACGAGTCAACGCATACTATTTGCCTTGACTTTGAAGACCGGGAACGTGGCCCCGGCCCGGCCAATCAGCATGAGCACGATTTCCAATACTTCTTGAACACGGCTGCCGGAACGGTCGAAATGGCCGTGCGAGCTGAATCTGACGACCCGGCCTTTACCATATCTGAGGATGAAAAAGTAGAGGCTACCTTAAGGACAAGTGAACACCTCGCTTTTGCTTCCGTGCCGCTGTACGCAAATTACAGCTTCGGAAAAGGACGGCTTCGGGTATTGGCCAAGGCAGGCTTGGTCTTCAACTTCTTGTTGGATAGTGGCTTCGAGGTGCAAGACATTGATGCCCCCCAGAACAGCCGGTTCCGCTTCGACAGGCGCAAGCCGCAGCGTGGCGCCCCGTCCGACCTTCAAACCTTGACTGCCTCTTACATGGCAGGGCTTGGCTTGGAGTATCAATTGTCCAAGTCGCTCAGCCTGCGGGCCGAGCCTACGGTCATGGGGTCTTTGACGAGCCTGCACAACAACCCGTTCATTGAATCTTCCGAATTTTCGGCGGGCCTGAACGTGGGGGTGATGTATGGTTTTTGATTGTTGGGATTGTTTGATTGTTGGGATTGTTTTTTTTACCATCTTTCAACAAGAGTAGTTGAACGCATTTTAAATTGATAGCAGTCGTTTCCGAGCGGAGGGGTTATCAAACCCCGATGTTCCGGAACATC
>JALHQW010000039.1 GCA_022841745.1 Saprospiraceae bacterium
TTGCTTTTTCCGTTGTTTTGAGTTGCCATCGGGTATTGCTCGTTTTTTGTTTCGCAACTCAAACATCGCAAGATTCGATGGCTTTCTTTTTTCCGTCACTACAATCCGTTATAGTCAGTGAGATTGTAATTATCCTCCCAGTTCAATAGGCTTCGTTTCCAGATGAAAACTATGGAGTGCTGAATTTCATTTTTTTGACAATAACAATAGCTGCATCATGACAACGCAACTTAAAACAAGTCTGGCCCTTTTCATTTTAGGGTTAACGGGAATCATATCCTTGGTATTTTCGCCATTACCGATAAAAATTCCGGATGAGGTTTTGGCGAAATATTCGCCATCCACGCTATCATTGCTTATGATGGTGCAACCAGCTGTATTGTTGTTTATTGCTGTGATGATAGGCAAGAGCCTAACACCAAGGGTTAATTTGTCTGCGCCCCTCTTGAAAGGGTTATTCGATGGAGAATTCAAACGGGGTCTGTTTAAAGAGCAATTAAAGATAGGCAGCCTTTTGGGTTTCAGCATGGGCTCGTTACTAGCAATTACCGCATATCTGTCAACTTCCTTTTTGCCTGACGAATTGACTTCGTTGAACGCATCAACAGATGTCTCACCAATCGCTAGTACACTGATTTGAAAGTTCACAGCAAGTTGTATATTTGTAGGCCCTTCATCAGCCTATGTAAGCACCTAAGATAATCACAGCGACTCCGTTACAAAAAGAGACACTTGAGAGGCTGAGTCGCAGCACGAAGCAGCAACGGCGCATAGCCGAAAGAGCTGAACTCCTGTTGTACATCCTTGACAATGGGAACCTGAGCAACCTGAAGGCCGTGAAGCACATCGGCAAGTGTATGTGCTTCGTCAAAAAATGGCGAGACCGCTGGCACGAAAGGCAGGGGCCCCTTGCGGCACAGGAAGCTGAACTGAACCTTAAAAAATATGAACAAGCCGTGTTCGGGGCACTGGACGATGAAAAACGTTCAGGATCACCAAGCGTGTTCACGGCGGAACAGGTGTGCCTGTTGTACGGGATAGCCTGCGAAAAACCGGAGGACCTGGGCTACCCAATAGCGGATTGGACACCAAAGGAACTAAGGCAAGAGATGATAAAGCGGGAGATAGTATCGGACATTTCGGCGAGCAGCGTGGCTCGCTTTTTAAAAAGAAGGCGACCTCAAGCCCCACCAAAGCCAGTACTGGCTGAACGCAAAGTACGAGGATGAGGAGCAGTACCGGCAGGAAGTCAAGGACATCTGCGATTTGTACAGGGAAGCGCCGGAACTGCAGCGGGAAGGGGTGCGCATCGTCAGCACCGATGAAAAAACAGGCATTCAGGCTTTGGAGCGAATGGCAGCGGACAAGCCGATGCGGCCCGGCTCTGTGCGAAAACGGGAACATGACCACATCCGGCATGGCACGGCCTGCCTGATGGCAAACTTAGAGGTGGCTACCGGGCAAGTCATCTGCCCGACATTGGTGCAGACCAGGACGGAAGAGGATTACGTCAGGCACATAGAAGCCACCGTTGCCACCGACCCCCAGGCCCGCTGGATTTTCGTGAACGACCAGCTGAACACCCATAAATCAGAAGGCCTGGTCAGGCTGGTCGCCCGCTTGTGCAGCCTTGAGGACGACCTGGGGGAGAAAGAGGTCAGGGGCATTTTGAAAAACATGGAAAGCCGCAAGGCGTTCCTGGAGAACGTATCGCACAGGGTGTGCTTCGTTTACCCGCCAAAGCACTGTTCCTGGCTGAACCAGGTTGAAATATGGTTCGGCATACTCAGCAAGAGATTGCTCAAAAAAGGAAACTTCAAAAGCCTTGATGACCTCATGGAGAAAATTCGCCAGTTCATCGGGTTCTTCAATGAAAACCTCGCAAAGCCGTTTAAATGGACATACGAGGGAAAACCGCTTAAAATATGACTTGCTGCGAATTTTAAAAACAGTGTACTAGTATCAACCGCCAGCTCGATTCCTTCAATATGGTGACTGCCCCCACGGAATACCTCTGGGCGCTCAACCGAAAGCTCGACCTGCGGGACGAACTCGCACTGTTGGAAGAAATGTACCAGCTCAGCATGGCCAAGGCCCGCTACCGCAAGGGACTGGAGCTTATCAAAATCATGTACGAGAAAACGCTGGGCCTCGACCACCATTTCACTTCCCTGAAAACCTTCCACAACGTAGCCCAGCTCTCCAACCCCAACGCCTACCCGGAGTTCCAGCAGACCAGGGAAGTGCTGGAAGGCCGCCTAAAAAAGGAGAACGACGTAAAGGTGCCCCAGTTCCTGGTCGGCAACCCGCTCATTTCCGCTACTTTTTCACTGGTAGCTTCCTTTATTGGTGAAGGCGAACCCAAAAAAAAGGAAAAGGACTTGGACAAGATTGCCTGTATCCTCGACTTTACCGTTCGGATGTACGCTGACCTGAACCTGATTTACTACGAAACAGAGTTCTTGAAAGAAGGTAACAGTAACCTCAAAGCTGACTGTTCGAACTTGTTCAAGGAATACACCAAAATGGTGGGCTACAAGGTGGAACTCGATGCCTGCCGCAAAGAGGACGACTGGGAGTCACTCTACGACCTGCTCGACAAGTATATCATTGACCTCGAAACGGCAGCCGTCAAAAGCAAGGACGACCCCGCCGCCAACCGTTCCCTGATGAAGGGCATCGCCAACTTGGAATTCTCCATTGACCGATTGCTCGATTTTCTGGAAAAATACAACAGCTTTGTGGCGCAGGGCGAAAAATACTACCAAAAATTCGAGGTAATCGCCTCGAACTACCCCAATGAAGCCGCCTGTGCTGGCCAGTTGCCAGAGCAATACGCTACCCTCAAACAGGACATCAAATTTTCCATCGAAAAATTCCGGGAAGCGTACAACATAGCTGAGCTTACCGGGTCTAAATTACAAGACCTGCTATATGGGACACCTGACTGACTTTGAAAAGGGCGTTTTTGAAAAAAATGCCACCCTGAAAGTTGCAATACCCGACAAGGTTGACCTTGGCAACCCAAGGTACAAGGACTGCCGCTACCTCGGCATCTGCCGCATCAATTACTACAACAGCGCCTCCCCCAGCCTGATGCCCTCTTGTTGCCCGAACAGGGCAAGGGGCTTTATCAGGCGCTGGGAGGAAACAGGCGTTGAGCTTATCTTCCCCAAAGAAAACATGGCGCCCGCCACGCTGGAGCGGCATTTTGGCAGTGGCTGGTTCACCATCATGGACGCCTACGAGCTGTCGGCTGACATGTCCCAACGGCTTGGCATCGCTGGCTTTACCTTCGAGCCGGGGAGGTATCCCGTGCAGGAAGAGGGGGGGAAGCTGCATGTGGTATTTAGGTGAAGCGGAACCACCTCACCCCCTGCCCCCTCTACTGCGAGGAGAGGGGGATCAGTACTCCACCCCCTCCCCTCGCAGCAGAAGGGGCAGGGGGTGAGGTCACACTTTGCCACTATTTTTTCCAGCCATGCCAAAACTTGTGGCTAAAACGCCCAAGAGTATTGATATTTGCCCCACAAAAAAATTCAATACATGGCAATCGTTGAAATGAAAGTCCCTGTCATCGGGGAATCCATAACCGAAGTAACCCTGTCGAAGTGGTTGAAAAAAGACGGCGAATACGTCAATCTCGACGACCCCATCTGCGAGTTCGAGTCGGACAAGGCCACGCTGGAATTCCCTGCCGAGGCTGCTGGCAAGCTGACGTATGTGGCCAAAGAAGGCGACGACCTAGCTATCGGGGCGCTCGTGGCAAGGATTGATACGGCTGCTGCGCAAAATGGCGCTCCACCTGCTGCCGCTGCACCGCCCGCTGAGCCCAAGCAAGCCGCCGCACCAGTTGCTGCCCCAGCCGAAAGCAAAACCACCTACGCAGAAGGCCACCCATCCCCTGCTGCTGCTAAGATTTTGAAGGAAAGTGACATCCCCGCCAGCGCCGTACAGGGCACGGGCCGTGATGGCCGCATCACCAAGGAGGATGCCCAGAAGGCAGCCACGGCACCTGCTGTTGCGCCCAGCACACCCGTTGCGCCAGCACCACCGAAACCTGCCATCACTCAGGCTGCCGCTGCACCAACAGGTGCCCGCAGCGAAGACCGCAAAAAGATGAGCCGGATGCGCCGCACCATTGCGAAGCGCCTCGTCAGTGCCAAGAACAACACGGCCATGCTCACCACCTTCAACGAGGTGGACCTGACCGAGGTAATGGCCTTGCGGGAGAAGTACCAAGAGGCTTTCGTGAAAAAGTACGGCATCAAGCTAGGCTTCATGTCGCTCTTCGCCAAGGCATGTGCCAAGGTGCTCATGGAGATGCCCGACGTAAACGCTATGATTGACGGCGAGGACATCGTTTACCACAACTACGTGGACATCTCCATCGCCATCAGCACGCCAAACGGCCTCGTAGTGCCGCCCGTCCACAACGTCGAGTCGCTGAATTTTGCACAGGTGGAACTGAAAATCAAGGAGTTGGCCGACAAGGCCCGCAACGGCGAACTGACACTCGAAGAAATGAGCGGCGGTACCTTCACCATCACCAACGGCGGCGTTTTTGGGTCGCTGGTGAGTACGCCTATCATCAACGAACCGCAGAGCGCCATCCTCGGCATGCACACCATCCAGCAGCGCCCCGTGGCCATTGACGGCCAAGTGGTCATCCGCCCGATGATGTACCTCGCCCTCAGCTACGACCACCGCATCGTTGACGGCAGCACGAGCGTGACTTTCCTCGTAAAAGTGAAGAAACTGCTCGAAGACCCGACGACGCTGTTGCTAGATCTGTGATCCTGGATGCTGGGTGTTAAGTAAACGCAGGTACTTGTATATCAGCAATCATCTTGCTAATCAATCGTTGACGAAGCAGTTTCCACCGAAGGTGGGGAAAGCATAATAAATCATAAAAAATCTGCGTCTTTCTGCGTCAAAAAAACTGGGTAAAAGTTCCCCCAGTTCTCGATGTCGGCAGATTCAGCGCCAAGCATTTTGACAAAGCAAAAAAGGCAGCCTCCAAACTGGAAGCTGCCTTTTTTATTTTGACACCTTAAAGTATCAACATCAATTCCTGATAGCACCGACACGCTCACCGTCCTTGTACTCAACGATGAAGGCATCGTCAAAATCCTTCATGCCACGAATGCTGGGAAGGTCGGCCTCGGCCTCTTCCAAGGTGACGTAATCGGCCACCATGACTCGGTAGAGCTTTTTTTCCGAAAAGAATTCTTGGTCAATTCGACGCAGGTTCTTCACATTGGTGAAACGGCTGTGCTTCATATCCACTTTTGCCAAGGCAATGATTTGAATCTTGTAGTAGGTACCAGTGGTAATTGGGGCATTGGCAGCAGTTTTTGCGGGCTTGGTTGGTGCGGCAGGCTTCGGTTTTGGCACGACGACCACTTCTTCTTTCGCAGGGGCAGTTGGCTTAGCTGGCTCTTTCTTGGGCGCTTCTTCCTTCTTCACAGGAAGTGTCGGCTTTGTCGTTTCCTTCTTGGGGGCTTCTGGCTTTGCAGGCTCCTTTGTAGTCGCTTCCGGCTTTTCCACAACGGCCACTTTGGTCATGTCTTCCTTGGGCGCAGGGGTCTCGTCGTCGCCGCTGCCTACACCATAAGGCTCCAAGTAGAGCGGGGCACCGAACTCCGTGTAGTTGTTGTAGTCGTTGCTGTCGAAGTCGTAGTTGGCCTTGAAAAAGCCGTCCTTCGAGGCTTCGAGGGTATAACGGCGGGAAGGCTCCACAGCAAACTCGTAATGCCCATTGGGCGAAACGATTTTCTTCACAAAGCGACGCTGTCCCTTGTCGTCAATTTCATAGAGTGCCACATCGACGTTATCCACCACCTCACGGTTGGCCTTGCTGAACACCTCGCCACTGGCGGTGTATTGCACCGTGGGCGTTTCATAAATAAATCCAAAAATGTCCTCGTCGGTGGTGCTTACCTTCTCCTTGCCATAGCTGCGGTTGGAGACGATGAAGCCACCTTTGCCGGATGGCGTCTTCACGAAAGAGAAATCGTCGGCGGGCGAGTTGAGCGGTGTGCCGATGTTCTCGGCCACTTGCCAGAACGACTTGGCACCCTTTGTTTTGTAAATATCGAAACCACCGATGGAGACCATGCCATTGGTTGCGAAATAGAGCATGCCATCTATTTTATCATAAAAAGGCGTGATTTCGTCTCCCTTGGTGTTAACCTTCGAGCCAACGTTGATGGGCAGGGTGAAGTCATTGGCCGTGCTGCTGATTTCACGGGTGGTGTACCAGATGTCCATGCCGCCCATGCCACCGTTGCGGTTGCTGGCGAAATAGAGGATTTCCGTGTTGCCGTCATGTACGACATTGGGCTGCGTGGTGGAGACGTTCTGCTCGTTAATATAGTCCGGTAGGCGCTCTGGCGAGGTCCAAGTCTTGCCCACCCTGCGGGTCACGAAGATTTCGCAATGGGTGGTCAGGCCGCCCCATTTTTCCTCCGACTTGCAGATGGTGAAATAGAAGCGGGTGGCATCAGGCGTGAGCGTGCCGTTGCAGAAGTGGTCGCCATCAATGGCCGGGAAGTTTTCGATGGGTGATGCTTTGCCCCAATCGGCTCCCCCTTGGCGGATGGAGCGGTAAACCTCTGCCCGCTTGGCCACGGTGGAGGAGAAGTAGAGCGCCTCGTCGCTGAACGGGATAGGGCCGAACTCCGTCTCCGATGTATTGATATTGCTGCTCAGGTGCTCCATCACGATATTGGGGTCATCGCCCTTCATCGTGTATTGGGCGGCCATTTCGCAGCCTTTGATTTCGGTCTGTACAATTTGCGTCACAACGGCCTTGTCTGTGCCGTTGTACTTGCCAAGGAACTCTACCAACTCATTGCTGGCGGCCTCATGTTCGCCGTTCTGCTTGAGACAGCGGGCATAGCGCAAACCGATGAGCGGATAGGCGGTGTTGTCGTTCTTGACGTGCTGCCAGACGTCGGCGGCGTTACGGTAATCACGCATGGTGAAGAAGCATTCGCCCGCTTTGTAGGCCAGTTCCTTCTTCTTGGTTTTCTGCTTGAAGGCAGCACGGTAGTGCTCCCCGGCATCAGCGTATTGGGCCTTGGCGTACAGCTCATCGGCGAGCTTTACGTGTTTTTTCCAGCTCAGTTTGTCCTGCGCCTGGGCCTCGAAGCCCAGCACCAGAAAGGCTGTAAACAAGGATAAATGGATGAGATTCTTCATGATTGCTGTTTTGGAAATAGTAACTCAATTAGAAATGGGTTCAGGGTTTCATGGGTTTTGGGGTTTTGGGGTTTTAGGTTTTATGGGTTCATGGGTTTTGGGGTTTTAGGAGCTTTTCAATTACTTCGGGGAAATGGCGGTGCTCTAAGGCATGTATTTTCTGCGCAATGTCTTCCGGCGTGTCGTCCGGCGCCACTTGGCATTTGGCTTGGAAAATGGCGTCGCCCTCATCGTAGCGTTCGTTCACGTAGTGGATGGTGATGCCTGTTTCCGTCTCGCCAGCGGCCTTTACCGCTTCGTGTACCTTCATGCCGTACATGCCTTTTCCACCGTATTTTGGCAGGAGAGCCGGATGGATATTGACCATACGGTTCTCAAACGCCTTCACGAGGTACGAGGGCACTAACCACAAAAAACCCGCCAATACCACAAAATTGATAGGAAAATTATTAAAAATTTTTAAAATATCTTCGGTGGAATAGAAAAACGGGCGGCCAATGACCAAGATTGGGATGCCGTTTGAACGGGCCATGTCCAATACGGGGGCATCTGCCTTGTTTGAGACGACAAGGCTTACGTTAATATTAGGGTTATGTTTGAAGTGTTCAACAATTTTTTTGGCGTTGGATCCGGTGCCGGAGGCAAAAATGGCTAAATTGTGCTGCATGAAGGTGGTTTATAATGCTAAAGGCTCGCAAATTTTGATAAGATTCAATTTTTACACAGCAAGAATAGGCCCTTTTTAAAAAAATACTACCTTTGAACAATACTTTCCGCTTTGTAAGTAACATTCTCAAAGACATAATTTTCCACAAATTTTCACAACATCCTTTGAGAAACTATCTTTGCGCACCCTATTGGAACATGCACAGAATTTGTTGTAAAAAAGGCTGATAATCAATTTTTTATGAAAACAACAAGTGTTTGTCCAAAATTGAAACAAGCTAGTTTTTGAAACGTAACGGACAGGAAGGCCGATAAAACCGATGCTCCCGGCCGCTGAAAAAAAGTGAATATGCATTTTACGCTTCTACATCAGGCAACTTCTTCCACGGAAGCGCTCATTGTTCCAATTGCGCAGAAAACGGACTTGGACGCCATACTTGCGTTGGTCACCGAGAAAACGGGCGTGCCGACAGACCTGATTAAGAACGATTTCAAAGCTGCCTCAAAAGAAGTCCACACGCTTTATTTCACCGAAAACAAACAGAACAAGCGCATTTTCCTGCTCGGACTTGGCGAATCCCCACGCTCCATTGACGTGCTAAACGTCTTCCGCTCCTTCGTTTTCAAGCGCAAAGCTAACCTGCCTGCCAACCTCGGCCTTAATTTTTTGTTCAAAAACGCTCCCGACAACCCCGCCCCATGGGTGGAGGCAGCTGTGAACGGCCTCGCACTCGGGCTGTACGACATTGGGCTTTACAAGACCGATAAGAAGCAAGAAGGCAATACCGAATTCCACTTTGAGGTACTGGTGGACGAGGCCCAGAAGGCCACTGCCACCGAGGCGATGCACCTCGGCGAGACTTTTGCCCAGACGCATTCCCAAGTCTTCGACCTCGTAAACGCACCCGCTAATAAAAAAACGCCCCAAGTATTAGCCGACTGGGCCAAGCAATCTGGCAAGCGGCACGGCTACAAAGTGGAGGTTTTCGATGAAAAAAAGATACACGAACTGGGCCTGCACGCCCTCATCGCCGTGAACCGGGGAAGCGAGCGCCCGCCCGCTTTCATTGTGATGGAGTACAAGCCCAAGGGCAAGTCACTCCGCACCATTGGCCTCGTGGGCAAAGGCGTCACCTTCGACACGGGCGGCCTTTCCATCAAGCCCAGCACCAACATGCACTACATGAAGTCGGACATGGGCGGGGCAGCAGCCGTATTGGGCACCCTCGAAATGGCGGCTAAACTGCAGCTACCGCTGCATGTGGTCGGCGTAATACCTGCCACGGAGAACTCCGTGGACTCCCTGTCCACGAAGCCAGGCGACGTGATTGGCTCCTACCTTGGCAAAACCATCGAGGTCATTGACACCGACGCCGAGGGGCGCTTGATTCTCGCCGATGGCTTGGCATACGCCGTCAAGCACTACCAACCTGACGTGCTGATTGACCTCGCCACGCTCACCGGCTCTTGCATACGCACGCTCGGCACCTATGCCGGCGGGCTTTTTTCCAACAACGACGAACTGGTGGGCAAGCTCAACGATTCCGCCGACCGCACCGGGGAGCGCCTCTGGCGATTGCCCCTCTGGGACGACTATAAAAAAGAGCTGAAATCAGACGTGGCCGACCTAAAGAATTTCAGCGGCAGCCCCTCCGCCGGGGCCATCACCGCCGCCAAGTTCCTGGAAGAATTCATCGAAAAGCACCCCGCCTGGGCACATTTAGACATCGCCGGCGTGGCCGTTAGTGACTCCGAGTTTGCTTCGCAAAAAAGCGCCACTGGCTTCGGCATCCGACTACTGATTGACTACATGAAGGGGTTGATAGCCGAAACAGCTGCCTGATTATTCTTACCGCCCATTTTCTTTGCAAAAATTCCAAAAAGACTTTCCTTCGCCACAGGATGGGAAATTGGTTGAATTGGTTAAACTGGTTGAATTGGGCAGCCCCCCGACCAATTTCCCAATTTCCCAATTTCCCAATTTCCCAATTTCAACGCAACTATGTCGAGTCACATCACCGCCCACGACCTGAGCTTCGTGCCGTACATTAGTGAAACCGAAATTGCCGAACGAGTTGCCGCCATTGGCCAACAATTGCGCCAGCAATACGAGGGCAAGCGCCCGCTGTTCATCTGCCTTTTGAACGGAGCTTTCGTATTTGCCGCCGACCTTGTGCGGGCCACGGGCATCGAATGCGAAGTAGCTTTCGTGCGGCTGGCCTCTTATGAAGGCACGGCTTCCACGGGCCGCATTTCCACCGTGCTGGGCATTGATTTTGAAGTGAAAAACAGGCATGTCATCATCGTGGAGGACATCGTGGACTCTGGCCGGACGCTGCACCATTTCATGGGACAGCTTTCGCAAATGGAAACCGCCTCCGTGGCATTGGCCGTGCTCCTTTTCAAGCCGGAGGCACTGCTGATGCCCGTCATGATTGACTACCTCGGCTTTGAAATACCGAACAAATTTGTGGTGGGCTATGGGCTGGATTATGATGGGCTTTGCCGCAACCTGCCAAGTATTTACCAACTTGTTGAATTGGGCAATTAGTTGAATTGGGCAATTGGTTGAATTGGTCGGGAGCTGCCCAATTTAACCAATTCAACTACTTCAACTACTTCAACCAGTTTCCTCAATTCAACCAATTCTCTTAATTTCCTAATTTCATGCAATCCCTCCAATTGGAACAACTCTGCCAAAAAACCAGCACCCTTGTTGAATCCGTCGCCGACTTCATCCGGGGCGAGGTGGGCAAGGTAGGCGTTGAAAAAATCGAGACGAAAGCCCTCAACAGCCTCGTCAGCTACGTGGATAAGACCGCCGAACGCATGCTGGTGGTGGGCCTGAGCGAACTGTTGCCCGGCTCCACTTTCCTCACCGAGGAGGAGACCGTGGAGCAGGCCGAGGGCGAGTTCCAATGGATCATTGACCCGCTGGACGGCACGACGAACTTCCTGCACCAACTGCCCTATTTCGCCGTGAGCGTGGCATTGCGGCAGCAAGGCGAAATCGTGCTCGGCATTGTTTACGAAGTGAACCGCCAAGAATGCTTCAGCACCTGGAAAAGTGGCGGCGCCTGGCTAAATGGGCGACGCATCCATGTTTCACCCACCGCTACCCTCGCCGACTCGCTGATAGCCACGGGCTTCCCCTACCGTGACTTCGAGACCATGCAGCGCTACTTAGAAACCCTGCTCCATTTGATGAAAAGCACCCGTGGCCTGCGCCGCTACGGGGCCGCTGCCGTTGACCTCGCCTACGTGGCCTGTGGCCGTTACGAGGCGTTTTTCGAGTACGGCCTGGCTGCTTGGGACGTGGCAGCGGGCATCCTGCTGGTACAAGAAGCAGGGGGCCGGGTCAGTGATTTCCAGGGTGGGGACGATTACTTGTTCGGCGGGCGAATGCTGGCGACGGGGGCGGGGGTGTACGAGGAGATGCTGGGGATGGTGAGGGAATGAGAAGCCTATTATGCTGATTTTTACCCCACTGCCCCCTGCCGAACTAATATTTCACACACACATTCTTGGCCTCCGTAAAAAACCGCAACGCCTCCACGCCACCTTCCCTTCCCACGCCAGAGCTTTTCACCCCACCGAAAGGCGTCCGCAAATCCCGCAGCATCCAGCAGTTCACCCAGACGATGCCCGATTGCAAGCGCTCGGCCATGCGGGTGGCCCGGCTGATGTCCTGTGTCCAAAGCGTGGCGGCGAGGCCGTACTCGGTGCTGTTGGCAAGGGCAAGGGCCTCCGCTTCCGTATCGAAAGGCTGGAGGGTCACCACGGGGCCGAAGATTTCCTCTTGGTTGGTGCGGCAGTCATTGGGCAGCCCCTCGATGATGGCGGGGCTGAGGTAGTAGCCATTGGCCAGTTCATCGGAAGGCTGCACGATTTCACCGCCGCAGAGGAGGGTGCCGCCTTCCTGCTTCGCAATATCGAGGTAGCCCATCACCTTGGCACGGTGCTGTTCGCTGACGAGGGCGCCGAGGTCATTGGCAGGGTCGGCGGGGTTGCCGGTTTTCAGGGCCTTGGCACGCCGCACCAGTTCGTCCCGGAATTTTTCATAGATGCTTCTTTCGATATAAACCCTTGAGCCACAAAGGCATATCTGCCCGTTGTTGGCAAACGACGAGCGCACCGTGGTGCTGACGGCCTCCTCGAAATTGCAGTCGGCGAAGATAATGTTCGGGTTCTTGCCGCCCAGTTCCAAGGAAAGTTTTTTGAACATGGGCGCAGCCGTGCGGGCGAGGGTGCGCCCCGTGGACGTGCCGCCAGTGAAGCTGATGGCCTTGGTTTTTGGGTGTTCCACAATGGCTTGGCCAGCCTTCGGCCCGAGGCCATGGACGATGTTCAGCACCCCAGCAGGCAGCCCGGCTTCCATGCAGGTTTGCGACAGCAGGTAGGCCGTCATGGGCGTCAACTCGGAGGGTTTGGCCACCACGCAGTTGCCGGTGGCGAGGGCGGGCGCTATTTTCCAAGTGAACAGGTAGAGCGGGAGGTTCCAGGGCGAGATGCAGCCGACCACGCCGATTGGTTGTCGCAGCGTGTAGTTCACCGCTTGCCCCTCCATCTGGTGCGACTCTGCCCCGAAATGCAGGATGGCCGTTGCGAAGAAGCGGATATTGGCCTGCGCCCGTGGGATGTCCACCGTGCGGGCCGTGGTGATGGCCTTGCCGCTGTCCCGGCTTTCTGCTTGCGCAAATGGCTCCATCCGCTCCTCGATGAGGTCGGCAATGCGGTGCAGGATGCGATAGCGTTCGTTTACCCCGCAACTCGACCAAGCGGGAAAGGCAGCTTCTGCGGCGGCCACGGCGGCCTGTACGTCGGAAGCATCGGAGTCGGGGATGTGGGAATAGACTTGGCCCGTGGCAGGTTCGTAGTTGTCGAGCCAGGCGCCGCTTTGCGCAGCGACAAGTTGGCCGTTGATGTAGTTGTGTATTTTTTCCAATGCAGAAAGGTTAGGGGGCGAAAGTCGGGAAATTGGTGGTTAATATCTACTCACCTTGAGACAATTAGTTTTCCACTTTCAACTACGCTTCCATCAAGACTTGCTGCCCAAAAATACAATCCACTTGAAAGTTCAGAAATATTGCAGGAAACCATTTCCTGACCCTTTGCCACGTGCCAATCCTTTACTTTCTGTCCTGTGCTTGAAAACAACCCTATTTGGAGGTTTTGTATAGTAGGATGGTTGTTGATAATGGTTATTTGATTGGAAGCTGGGTTTGGGAAAAGCTCGATGGTTGATAGGTTTTCTTGCTTAGGAATTGATATAGAATTAGATATGCAAGGGCTACCATCAATCGAAATAACGCCCGATTCAGGTGTTTCATAGCATAGCAAGTCTATTTGGTAACAGGGGTCTTCAAATGTTACGCAGGGTGGGAACCTGAAAACTGGGTTGTCTCCTAGGCTGCCCACGCCGTTTTGGACATTAATAAGCAGATCGCTCCAATTGTCTCCTTGTACGGGGTTGATGATTATGTCCTGCACTCCATTCGGCCCTCCCGAGGCCGACTCAACGGTGAGTAGTATCGAATCGGTCAGCCAGGAATCTGAACAGACACGCAGGCCATACGACTCGCCGGCCTGCAAGGAAAAATCGTAGAGCATCTGGAACCTGCCCAATGCCCCGTCATAAATGAAGACCTTGCTACCTTCTTGATACACATAATTCCTCCAATCGCAGGAAGATAAAATAGCGCAATAATTTGACTCTATCAAAGTGCAGTATTTCCCATCAATAATAGTATCCTTCACAACCTCCCTCACCGTATATCGTTCCCATGGCTCTCCGTTTCCAAAAATATTACAGCCCTGCTCATGGTAATACCACTTGGCACCCAATGGTGCGAACTGGGGCTGGGCAGTGGATAGTACCGAAAGTAGGGCCAAGTAGATTACAAGGATAAAGTCTTTCATATTGAAGATGATTTTAAAATGAGGAATTATCAGTTGGTCGTTGCTCATCGTTTTGCGACGATGAATTTTTTGGAAATGACGATGTCATTGCCTTCAATGTACTGCAGCCAATACACCCCCGCCACCCATTCCCGCACAGGCACGATAAAGGTATCATTTGGGGAATCGGACTGCACTTCCTTCACCACCTTCCCGCCACTGTCCACGATTCGGAAGCTGACCTTTTGCGGCAGCCTTGGCGACCTTAGCTCAAAATTGAGGAAATCCGAAGTAGGATTAGGATAAATGGCCAGCGTCATCTCCACTTTTTTCTCGGTAGTGGCATTAGGGCCATCGTTGGCGTTGCAGCCTGGGATGAGGCAGCCGAAAGAGTCGAGTTTCATCAGCCAGCCCCATTTTTCCGAGCCTTCTTCGGTTTGTCCAGCTACGATGTAGCCTCCATCGGGTGTTGCTTTAAAATCTATGGGATTTGGCCTTCTATCGTGACCATCGAAGAAAGTATAATACCTTGCCCATAAACTATCACCTTGATTGGAAACCTTTACAACCCAACTGCCATACTGTTCCGTTCCATTTGAAACATTTTCGGCAACCCTACCATAAGCTACAAAGCCAGCCCCATCAGTTGCGGTAACCAATTTCGCAAAAGTTGGGCTAATATTGTGAGTGGTACCCCTTAGCTCTCTTCCCCATACCTGTTGATGGTTTGCATTGAGTTTGAAAATATAACCCTGGAAAAGCAAATAGCTAACACTTGCGTTCACTTCATGTTCAATGCCCTTTCCACTTGCCACCACCAAACCGCCATCAGGCGTTTTCACCATCGAATAGGCAATGTCCCGCAATTGGCCGTTTGGAGATAAGTATTCCCATAATATGTTGCCAAGGCTGTCAACCTTGAAGATATAGGTGTTGCTTGTGAAGTTTTTGAGGTTAGTGTTCGTATTGTCTCGGTTGGCCCCAACTATTATACCGCCATCATCATCTGCCAATAACGCACCTGGAAGCTCATCTTTCTGGGGAATACCATAGGTTTTATGAAAATCAACATTCAATCCTGTGTCCAAAAAACTAAGCACTAACTGGTTGTTGTAGTCCGCTGATTCTACAACATTGAGTATATGGTACTTTCCTGTAGCTGATTTGACAATCTGATAAGGTGCAAATATCAAGTTGTCAGGATGAGGGCTTAGGTACTCCTTGACAAATAAAGTGTCCCCCGAAGTATTGAATTTGAAAATCCCCCCTTTTTGCAATGAATCCGCAATTTGTCCAATTTCAAGCAAATGGCCATCGTCAGTTTGGAGCATGTCGCCAAACCATGCGCCATACCATTTATTTGGGTTTATCAGCTTATTGGACAGCAAGCTATCCCCATTCAAGTCAAATTTTAGGAATATGGTGCCAATTGCGTTTGTGCTGTCCTGAACTATGCCAGTGACGTAATAACAACTGTCCGTTGGGACAACGCTCCTTATAAAACAAAATGGGTAGCCGAAATTTGACTGGACATTGAATGTAACCTGCGCTGATACACAGTGGCTAAACAGGCAAAACAAAAGCAATAGTTTTTTCATGGAAAAAAATAGAAAGGGAAAGGGGAGTCGCCCCCTTTCCCTATTGTTAAGAACTATTTTATCAAGACCAATTTTTGCGGAGCAACAAATCCTTCAATATTGTCGGCTTTGTAATAATAGATACCAGAAGGAAGGCTTTTGGTTTCCCAACGCACCGTCCCAAATGAACCTTGAAGGGCGATACTCGCCACTAAGTGGCCTTCCAAGTTGTGGATGGAAAGCAGTGACTCTTCTATGCCCTCCCTCAATTTGTAACGGAAATTGACTTCCTCCTTGCCAGGATTTGGAAAAGCAATGAGGTTTTCAGCATTGGCCATAGTGCCATTTCCATTTGGGCCCAATAAGGGCAAGCTTCCAAGTCCCACTGGGCTAATCTGATAATTGTAGTCATACTGGTGGTTGAGCAAGCCCTGGGTTTGGGCGGCAGCCCGACCCGTGCTATTGTCGGCAATGTTTTGAACCAACAGGACATCGGCAGCACCAAGTTCGTAAATGCCTTTTTGCTGTGACTTGAAGCTGATGCGCAGGTTGAGCCAATCTTCGTAGTCATTGTGCTGGGCCAATGCATCGCCCGTCAAGTTAAAAGTGGAAGGAATGGCATCAAAAACTTGTTCAGCCGTGGCAGTGTTGCCTTCCAGCATCCACGATTCCACAATGGCGTACTCCGACTCCTTGCTGTCCTTGTTGTGCAGCCAGGTCCTGATTTTCGTCCAGTCCAAGTTTTCAGGGTCATAGAACTCACTTCGAAGTATGCGGTCGGCGGAACGGTGCATGATGCTGCGCTGCTTGGCCAAATCAGGGATAAGCACCAAAGCCGCTGGGCTACCGCTTTGCAGGGCATCGTACTGAACACGCTTAGTCTGGTATTCCGATTTGGCGTTGTTGAACTTTGTGATAAGAACCTGTTCGTCTTGGCTTGACAACTCACCGTCGCTTTCTTCTTCACCACCACCGCTGCCCGTGCAATCATTAAATTCCAGCACAAGAGAAGGGCTAATGTTTGAATAGTACTGTGGTGTTTGGTTTGGCAAATCAAGGTGATAGTAATTGATTGGGCTACCCCCTTGGTTGAGGAAATCTCCGTTGGCAGTGTTTACCTTAGAAAATTCATTTCCAGTTGCTTTACCTAGCCCCTGCTCTTGGCAAATGCCACCGGCAATCACAAAAAAATCGTTCCAGCAGTTCGTATTGGTATTGCACCAATATTGGAGTCCTTGGAAAGGCTGCTCTCCTTTATTGTTCAACGTCGCATAGTCGGCCGTCTTCATGTTCGTGAAGTTGTTCCTCCTAAGGTTGTTCCCATCCGACCCCGTGTCATAAGCCCAAATCCCAATATTGTTCCCGGTGTTGCTGGTTCCTGTCAGGCTGTTGCCCGTCACCTCGTAGCGGGTGCAGTTGCGCAGGGTGATGCCCACGGAGGGGCGGTTGGGCGGCCAGATGCTGGAACCGATGCCCTCGATGATGTTGTCCCGTATGGAACAACCGTCCACGTTCCAGTTCTCGATGGACATAAAGTTGTTGTTGAAGTAGCTGTTGGTCACCCTGAAGCTGCGGTCCACCCCGTTGTCGGCACTTGCGACGATGGCCCGCCGATAGTTAGTGAAATCGCTGCCATTGTGTACGCCAAAGCGGGCGTTATGGGCGTTGATGGCAATAGGCCCCGAGACGTTTGACAGGCCAGGCGTGGTGGCGAAGGTGCAATTGTCGAAGGTGATGCCCCTGATATTGGTCAGCTTGAAATTTTCCGTGAACAGGAAGGGCGTGGCCGAGTTGTTCAGGAAGTCGCAGTTGGTGAAGCGGCTTAGGCTGGAGAACTGGAGGTTGTAGAGGTTGGTGAAGGTGCTGGTGCCGCAGCGGTCGAACACTGTGTTGTCGGCCAGCACGAGGGTAGGCGCACTAACAGTGAGCGGCTTCTCGGCCAACTCAATGGTGCTTCCATCTTTGAGCCGCACCCTCGTCTGGTTGGAGGAGGGTAATTGTGGGGCATTGATGTCGCCGTATGCCACGATTCCCTGCCAGTGGTCACCGTCACAGTTGTTGTAGAGCCTTGCACCCTGCACGGTGAGATGCCCCTGTCTTTCGACTTTGATGGAGGCGTTGGAAGGAAACCCCACATCGCAATTTATAGTGAGCTTGCCGCCGGTTTTTACGATGACGTTGCACCTTAGTTGGCGGTGTGCGTTCCATAGCACGTCTTGCCCATTTTCAATAATTATGGATGGTTCTGTGAGGTCGCAATTCCCTGTATTGTGCAAAAAACTGCCATCAGCTTGTGGGAAAACTTCAAATGGTGGGCTGGACAAGGTCACCGTCTGGCCGCCAACATTTGTAGTATAATTGCTCAAAGTCCAATGCGCCCTCCCCAATTGGCATTGTGTCAATGCACATCTAATGTTCGGATTAGGGTCGGTATTGCAATGCATTTTGTTTAGTACTGAGTTCGGGGGAGTGTCCTCACATGAATCGCCAAACTGAGGGTGGTTGATATGGGCTTGAAGCGGCGACATGTGGTCAACATTCAGGATGTGCAGGAATTCACCAAGGATGGAACCTCCCTGAGAAGCAGGAAACTGCGGTGGCCCTCCAAAGCCAGGAGTGCCAATATAGGTGTTATAAGTGCCTTGAAAAACTGCAAAAATTAGATTGGGTTTGGGGCATCCAGTCATGCCAGAGGTGTAACCACCTGGCCCGAGCCCTTGTAAGAATACATGATATGCATTTTCATTTAGATTTGCTGCTGCAACATTTTTCATTTGGAATTCACTCCCTCCCCATGCCGCATCGTTCTGATAAAAGAACAAGTCTTGTCCTTCAATTGCATTGCACAGGAATCGAAACCTGGCATCGGTTATATGGTCTGAACCGTCCGTAGGATCATCGCATAGGTTGGAAAGAAAACCGTTAACACTGTGGACTGGATCGTTAAACCAAGAACTTAAAACTGGGGCATCGCTCGAACTCCAATTCTCCGGATTGCTGCCAGTTTTTTGAAACACATGAAGCACCACCTTTATATACCGTAGCGGTGTGTGGCTCAGAAAACCCATCTTAGGGCCATAGTTGTAAGAATCATTGCAGGAACTGGCTGGTGACAATGGTGGGTAGCAACTGGCATAAGATGAGTTGCAAGAATTAGCCACACAAGGGCAAACTGAGCATTGCTGAGGCTTATTGACGCCAGGTGCGCAATTTGAATTAGTAAGGGTACATGTGTATGCCGGAGTAATTGGCGTTGCGGGAACATCCAATGTAGCTATGATTCTAATTGTTGTCACCCTTGTATCAGAAGCATCAGCCTTGAATTTGACCGAAGGGAATTCATATTCTTCTTCCCCAACTTCAACTTGTGCTGAAACTGACTCGACAAGATGGTTGCCAGTTAGCGTTAGCGTAGAAACGGCAGCATTAGGGGTAAATGTCACTTTCACTTTTGCAGTGAAAAAATCGTCAGCATAATCATCATTATTGTTGTCATTGCACCCCGATAAGTTTGAAGCAACGATTGAGTTGATTGTGCAAGAAGTGGGTAAAGGTTGTGCAAAGGTTGGTAATACACAAAGTAGAGAGAGAGAGAGAGAGAGAGAGAGAGAGAGAAGTGCAAATCTTGTTGCATTTTTCTCGGAATTGGTTGATTAGCTTTTTCATATAAAAGCGATTAAAAGAGTGAGGCCGCAGCCATACAGTGTCAGGCAAATGTCATAATTGCCAAATGCCCGTACCCGTCAGGTGCGGTGGTGGAAAAGAGTGCTGTCGTTAAAATGCCTAAGTCGGAAAAAATCGTTTGAGTGCTGGGTTACGTGGTTATCGGGAATTGTCTTTGTTTCAAGTATCGTTGTTCATGTCATGGCCAATGTAAAATGGTATCGTGTGTCTCGTATCGCCTCGGTGGCGGTGCTATTGCTACCGCCTGTATAGGTGTTATTTCATACAGGATGCACAAGTATAGGGAATGTTTTTCAGAGCCGCAAGAAGCCACATTATTTTTTTTTGATACCAGATGTAAGTTTAACAGATATTGGTCATTTTGCCATAATATCCAAATTGCACTATTACCTAATGGTCGAAATGCCCAAAAAAACAAAAGCCCCATGCTTACACAGCACGGGGCTTTTTATCGTTGAAAAGATTAACCTCGATCAGGCTTCCTCTTTTTTCTCGCTTTCAGTAGGTTCAGCTGCTTCGACCTCGGCCACTACTTCTTCCGTAGCGGCAACAGGCTCCTCCGCAGGTGCTTCTTCCGATGTTTCCTCCGTAGCAGCGGCAGGTGCTTCTGCGGGAGCTTCCTCAGTGGCAGCGGCCGGCTCCTCGGTCGCCGTTTCTACCTTATCCACGGCATCTTTGATGTCTTCCTTCATCTCTTCGATGGCCGCTTCGATTTTGTCGCCAATCACGCTGGCAACTGCCTTCACCGTGTCAACGATGTCATCGAAGGACTCGCCCATGACGGTGCTTACGGCTGCAAGGATGGACTCGCCCTTCGGTGCTTCCGCCTTTGGTGCTTCTTCTGCAACTGGCGCTTCCACTGCTGGTGCTTCTGCTCCCATTTCTTCGGCGGCTGGCGTTTCCGCAACTGCCTCCTCAGGAGCGGCGGCTTCTGCTGGCTGGGCAGCTATGGCTCCCTTCTTGCCTTTTGCGGTAGAGATTTCCTCGGCGGCCTTGTCCAATTTCTCGGACACGTCCTCACGGGCCTCGGCGGCGGCCTTTATTTCGCCTACGATTTTCTCTTTAGCGGCCTCTTGGGCGGCACGGCGGGCTTCTTTCTCCTTCAAGGAAGCGATTTTCCGTTCGAGTTCTACCTTGGTGGCGTTCATCTCGTTCAGCTTTTCTTCCTTGGAGCCTACCCGCTCCTCTATCATCTTGAGCTTGGCCTGGCGGATTTGCGCCTCCAATTGCCCATCAGTTGTGTTGATTTTGTGCATCTGGAACTCCAGGTCGTTGCGGTCACGACGGATGGACTGGTCCATTTTGTCAATGGCAGAGAGCAGGCCATCAAGGCGGCGCTGTATGCCTTGCAGTTGCGAACCAGCGCCTTCCTTCCCTGCGGGGTCGCCGGGCTTGGCACCAAAGCGCTTTTGCTTAACGGCCTTGAAGGTTCCGTCCAATTTGTCCCAAACCTTGTTGCGGTGGTCACGGGTCAGGGTCTTGGATTCACGGAACATGCTTTGCAGTTTCCTCAATTCCTCGAACAGGACGGGCACACGGGCACCGCTCTCCATCTTGCGCTCTACTTCGTCTAGGGCGGCGAAGAATTTATCGTGTGCGTCTTTCGACAGTTTTTGGAACTCGTCGTCGAGCTTGTTGCGCATGGTTTTCATCTCCCCGAACAGCTCGTTGAGGTTGTTGCGCAGGCGATCGGCGTGGTCACGGAAGAGATTGCGGTCACGTACTTGCTCCTGTACTTTGTCCCAGAATTCCTTGAGGCTGTCCCAAGTCGGTTGGTCGAATGCTTCGAGTTTTTTCACCCGCTCTTTCAGTTCGGAGAGATGGTGCTCGTAGGATTCGCTCAATTTGGAGGACAGCACGGCGAAATGCCATTCGCTTTGTGCCCGTTGCACCACATCGCCCCGCTCCACTTTCAGGTCATCGGGGAGCAGGCTGTCGGTGAGGCTAAAGTCACGTTCGATATGGGTGCTGGCTTCGGTCATTTCCATGCCGCTTCCATCACGCCATTCTTTCATCATTTTCTGATAAAAGTCTTCGGTAGCGACAGATTCTGGGAAGGTCCAAATGTCAATTTTGTTCTCTGCCGCCCTTAGCGATACGGCAATCAAGCATTTTTCGTCCTGGGCGTTGCTGCCCCAAAGTACCATTTTCGACTTCATGATCAGTTTACGTTTAAGTTGTTGTCAGCAAAAAACTGTAATTGTAAATCGTTCAGTTTCAGCAAATTGAATGTAGTTGTAGATTCGTCCGCTTATCCAAGTTCAGGCCAAAAAACCTGAACAGATTAAATTTTTTCGTAAAATTAGGCATTTGCCTCGTCCTTGGGCTTTTTTTTCAAAAAAACCTCGGAGCCACGCTCCTGCCCCTTGTCTGCGATTCCCGAATTCATCCCCATAGGAACGGAACCTAAACCAAGGACTCCACCGCCTGTAGCAATGACTCGAACAGTGCCCGTCCGTCGCTGTTGCCAAGGGCAGTCTCGGAGGCCCGCTCGGGGTGTGGCATCATGCCAAAAACGTTGCGCCCCCCGTTGCAGATGCCAGCGATGTTGCGCAATGCGCCATTGGGATTGGCATCTTCGTTGATTTCGCCCGAGGGCGTACAGTATTTGAACAGGATTTGGTCGTTGGCCTCCAATTCGGCCAAGGTAGCCTCGTCCGCATAGTAGCGCCCCTCCGCATGGGCGATGGGGATTTTCAGTACCGATTGCGGGTCTATGCGGGAGGTGATGGCCGAATTGCGGGTCACCGCCTTTAGATAGACATTCCTACAGATGAATTTTTGGCGGTCATTGCGTAGCAAAACACCCGGCAACAGGCCTGCCTCGCAAAGTATCTGAAAGCCATTGCAGATGCCGAATACATAGCCGCCATCGTTGGCAAAGCGGATGACGGCCTCCATCAACGGTGAAAAGCGGGCGATGGCCCCGCAGCGCAGGTAATCGCCGTAGGAGAAGCCGCCCGGCAGCACCACGCAGTCGAGGTCGGAAGGCAGTTCGCTGTCCTTGTGCCAGAGTGCCACCACCTCTTGCTGCATCACGTTGCCCAAGACATGTAGCATGTCGTGGTCGCAATTGGAGCCTGGAAAAATCACTACGCCGATTTTCATGCTGTTCAAAATTTTTAAGGCGGCAAAAATAGGTAAAACAAAAGTCCATTAGCGCAATCTTTTTTGCAAAAACCCTCCCCCGTCGGTGATTTTTGACAAGATTGTGCCTTGAACGACGCTAAATTTGCGCAGCAACCCGCAACCATCCTTGTTTATGCCCAACGATTTTACCCATCTCGATGCCGCTGGCAACCCCTCCATGGTCAACGTGGGCGACAAGCCCGTGACCCGGCGAACAGCTAAGGCCCGCAGCATCGTGGTGCTGGACGAGGCAATTCTCCAACATTTCACCAATGACGACATCCAGACGAAAAAAGGTCCCGTGTTCCAGACGGCCATCATCGCCGGGGTGATGGCCGCCAAGCGCACGGGCGAACTCATTCCGCTCTGCCACCCCCTCGGCCTCGAAAATTGCCAGGTGCGCATCCACCTGAACGAGCAGCGGGAGGTGGTCATCGAATGCGAGGCCAGCCTGACGGGGAAGACTGGCGTGGAAATGGAGGCGCTGACCGGGGCGAGCGTGGCGGCGCTCACTATCTATGATATGTGCAAGGCCATGTCTCACGACATCGTGATAAAGGAGACGATGCTGGTCGAGAAGACGGGGGGGAAGAAGGATTTTAGGAGGGGAAAGGGAAAAGACTAAAGGAAAAAGGAAAAAGGAACATGAAACAGCATAAAAAACACGAAGAAATTGCCCGCCCATCCCTTGGCAACTATGGCCGGAACGAATGGGCCATCCTCGGTACCGACTGCGGCAAGATCAAGCAATTGGCTAATCAGCTTTGCGAGGCGTTTTCATCGAAATGGAAAATCGCCTACGTGGATGCTGACCATAAGGAGGCCAACGACGGCCAATCCGCAATCCGCAATCCGCAATCCGCAATCCAATTCACCGATAAAATCGAATACAACCGCCTCGACTTCCTCGGCAAGCCGGAGAGCTACCAGTTCCGCCCGATGTTCAACGAGATGGACCTCGTGCTGGTGAACGGCAACCATTTTGCTGCCAAGCGGCAAGTGGTGGTCATTGACCCGAAAAAAGAGGACTCGCTGAAACGCAAACTCGACCGACTGACTGACGTGCAGTTGATTTTATTGACCGATACAAGCCTGCCGCCATACGGTTTTCTAAAGGAAAGCCTGTCCCATTTCGATAAAATACCTGTATTTCAATTGGCTGATTTTCAGTCAATTAAGACTTTTTTCGATAAAAAAATGCAGGCGTCCATTGCGCCGCTGAACGGCCTCGTGCTGGCAGGTGGGAAGAGCCGCCGCATGGGTACCGACAAGAGCGTGCTGCATTACCACAACAAGCCGCAGCGGGACGTGATGGTGGAGGTCTTGGAAAAAATTTGCCGCTGTACCCACCTCTCCTGCCGCCCCGAACAGGCAGGGGAACTGGTCTATACCCACGACGTGCTGCCCGATACATTCCTCGGCCTCGGCCCGATGGGGGCCATCCTCTCCGCCCTGCGCCATGCGCCGGACAGTGCCTGGCTGGTGGTGGCTTGCGACCTGCCCCTGCTCAATGAGGAAGCCCTGCGCTACCTCGCCGAACACCGTGACCCATCGGCCATCGCCACAGCCTACCGCAGCCCAGAGAGCGGCTTCCCAGAGCCGTTGGTGGCCATTTGGGAGCCAAAGAGCTATTCCGTGCTGCTGCAATTTCTGGCGCAAGGCTACTCCTGCCCCCGCAAGACACTTATCAATTCGCCCGTCCACGTTATTGATGCCCCGAACCCCGACTGGCTGATGAACGTGAACACGCCGGACGAGGTGGATGTGGCGCTGCGCAAATTGGGGGTGGAGGGTTTTTGATAGGATGTTTTAGCAATGGTTCGTGAAGTTTTCGGGTTTTCGGGTTCTAAGGTTGCGGCACAGTAGCAGTTTTTGAAAAGATAGGTTGCTTTTCCAACCTTGTCAAAAATGATTTACGATTAGGTTTTGCCCCAAATCCCGAAAACCATAGAACCTTAAAACTTCACGAACCATTGTTTAGGAAGTGCTGCTTTTTGCAACCGAAATTTCTTTGTTTATAAAATCCAACATACATTTGTTGCTGTAAACGCCATTATTGCGTTCAAACAGTCTATAAAAAACGAGAAAACTATCATGCGCAAGACGCTGTACTTGCCGTTAACACTAACAGGCCTTATCCTATTCCTGCTCGTTGGCACCTTGGCCATTGGCCAAAAAACTGCTGCCAACGACGCCTACAAGCCGCCACGCCTCGCAGTGGAGTTCGTGCCCAGGGGCGGCTTTTTCACCGATGCCACGACCGTAAAGCTGCTCTCGCCGGGCGCTGTGGTCTATTACACCACCGATGGCTCCCGGCCAACGACCAAGTCTCGGCGCTTCACCCGCCCCGTTTCCATCGAAAAAACGACGGTCATCCGAGCGATTGCCGTGCTGAAGGGCGAAAAAAGCCCGGTTCATTCCAACACCTACTTCGTCAACGAAC
The DNA here is from genome assembly GCA_022841745.1 of Saprospiraceae bacterium. Classification (GTDB taxonomy): domain Bacteria; phylum Bacteroidota; class Bacteroidia; order Chitinophagales; family Saprospiraceae; genus UBA6168. The sequence continues at coordinate 24,604 of JALHQW010000039.1, forward strand.
CTGAGACGACCTTCCCCGTCATCTCGCTGTCCATCTCGGCGGGCGTGCTCTTTGACCCCGAAACAGGGCTTTTCATGAAGGGCAACAGTGCCTCCGACTCGTCATGGACGCAGTTCGGCGCCAATTTCTGGAGCCGCCGGGAAGTGACCGCCAATTTCGAGTTTTATGAAACCGATGGCCAGCTTGCCCTGCAAGACCAAGTGGGGCTGCGCCTGTTCGGGGGCATGAGCCGCCTGTTCCCCCAGAAATCATTGGCTTTGGTGACCCGCAGCCGCTATGGCAACAACCGCTTCCGCTACCCGTTTTTTGGGAAAAGCGGCCTGAAAAAATTCAAGTACCTCGTGCTGCGCAACAGCGGCAGTGACTTCGGCAAGACGCATTTCCGTGACGCCCTGATGACCCACCTCGTGAAGGACTGGGACCTCGACGTACAGGACTACCGACCCGCCCACGTCTATATCAATGGCAAGTATTGGGGTATCCTCAACATCCGGGAGAAGGTGAACCGCTACTACGTGGCCAGCCATTTCAACGTGGACGCCGACAGCATTGACATGATCGAGCACCGCCTCACCCGGCGGTTTGGCAGCACGAAGCATTACCAGCGCCTCATCCGCTACCTCGAAAACAACAGCCTTGCCAGCGATGAGAAGTTTGCGCATGTTGCTTCTCAAATGGAGGTGAACAACTTCCTCGACTACCAAGTGGCGCAGATTTTCTTCGATAACCAAGACGCCGGGGGCAACATCAAATACTGGCGGCCACAGACTACCACTGGACGCTGGCGCTGGATCCTCTACGATGCCGACTGGGGCTTCGGCCTGAACGACCCCAAGGCGTACCGCAACAACAGCCTTGCGTTCCATACCGAGCCGCACGGCCCCAATTGGCCCAACCCGCCTTGGAGCACGTTGATTTTGCGCAAGTTGCTGGAGAACAAAGCCTTCCGCCACCAGTTTATCAACCGATTTGCCGATAGGCTGAACGACGATTTTGCCAGCGAAAAAGTGTTGGAAGACATCGAGCGGTTTTATGAAAACCTGAAACCGGAGATGCCCCGTCACTTAAAACGCTGGAAGTTGAAGGAGCGCACCTGGCTGGCCGAGGTGAACGTGCTGCGCAATTTCGCAAGGGAGCGCCCGGCGTACATGCGCCAATTTTTGATGAAAAAATTCGACACGGGCGAGCTTCGCAACGTATCGCTCGACATCGCCCACGGCGGCAAGGTGCTTATCAACGAGACGATTGATTTCCGGGATACCTTTAATGGGCAGTATTTTGAGAAGATACCCATCCGGCTGCGGGCCGTGCCCGACCTCGGCTACCGCTTCGTGGGCTGGGAAGGGGAGGGTGTCAATTCCGGCTCGCCAGAGCTATACCTACAACTGACCCAAAAAGAAGGCTGGAACCTGCGGGCTGTTTTTGAAAAATACGAGCACCCGCTGGCGGATAAAATCCTCATCAACGAAATTAGCTGCAACAACAAACAGACCAGTGATTGGGTAGAGCTGTACAACAGCAGCAGAAAGCCCGTCAACCTCAAAGGCTGGAAACTCAGCGACAGTAAGAACGAATACAGTTTCCCCGCCTACACGCTGCCGCCCAAGGGCTATGTGGTGGTGTGCGAGGATTCCGCAAAATTCCTTCAACAGTTCCCAAAGGCCCAGAGCGTCATCGGCGGCCTCAGCTTCGGGCTGAACAAGCGACGAGAAACCGTCCAACTCTTCTCCAACGACGACTCGGCGGTGGACAGCGTCAGCTACGACCTGCTGCCCATGGACTCCAGCTTCACCCTAAACCTGCTACTGCCCGACCTCGACAACGGCGACCCCAACAACTGGGAACTGACCCCGGGCATAGGTTCGCCCGGCAGTGCCAACGCCTACTACGTCACCAGCCGCATTGACGGGCGGCGCTCATTGTTCATGCAAATGGGCGTGGCGATGGGCGTATTGGCCTTGGGTGGTTTGGCGCTGTGGCTGCGGAGGAAGGGAGGGATTTGAAAAATGGATGGGAGGGATTAGAAAGCCTTTCGGCACGGGTCCGAAAGGTGCCCAAGTCAATTTTTCAAAGTTGTCGAGGTGAGCTTTTAAAATTATGACATTGTGCTTAGGTGGGGTAAAGGTAAGTTAATTCGAACAATCAAAAATTGCGCTCCAACAAGCGAGGGCGGCTTATCTGGCCAATGCCGACATGGAGCGTAGCCACCCTTATTATTGGGCGGCGTTCGTGCAGTTCGGGGAGGTGGAACCACTTGATTTTGGTCGGTTTTGGGGCAGGTCGCCTATATTTTTGGCAAGTGTGGGAATGCTGGTGACCGGGCTATTTGCTTTTTGGTTTTTCAAACGACGCTGAAAACATGCTGGTATCAATCAACGCTGTAGTTAATCTACAACTTGGGCAAAAACACAATCCCCCCTACCACCGCAGCGCCAATCGCTGCAAGGAGAACCCCTGCCGCTGCCACATCCTTCGCCTTGCCGGCCAATGGGTGATGATCGGGCGAAACAAGATCCGTCAAGTGCTCAAGGGAGGTATTGAATGCCTCCGCCGCCAGTACGCTGGCAATGGCAAAGACGACGAGACACCATTCCGTCCTGTCAATTTCAAAGAAAAAACCGGCCCCAATGGCTGCCGCTGCCGCAGCGAGGTGTAGCTTGGCGTTTGGCTGCGAGGCAACAAGGTCGTCGAGGCCAGCGAAGGCGTAGCGAAAGCTATTGAGCCGTTTTCTTAACATGCGTGGCCAATTTATTGAGTTGGAAAGTGGACATGATGCCCAGGTGATTGCCGTTCTTGTCACTAAAATTGGTGAAGTCAGCGCATGCCAACCTTGGCGAATGGAAGATATGGTCTATCGGTACATAGCCAATGGTGCGCTGGATGTCCATGAAGCCACTGCGGCTTTGCAACAATCCGGCCTGTTCCATGAATTTTTGCAGTTCGTTTGACCAAGAGACGGCGTTGAAATCACCCGTTACTACCAAGGGCATCCCGTCCATGCTGGTTATTTGGCCGGCAATTGTTTCTAGGTGACCTTCGAGCCTCTGGCGGCTGCTCTCGTTCAGGGCTGGCTCCGTGTGTACGCTGACGATGCAGAAGTCATTGCCTCCATTTTGAAAACAAGTCCGAAGGTTGGGGATTTCCTCGTAGTAAAATGTGTCAACACTGGACAAAGGGAACTGGCTGTAAATGGCCATGCCAAACAGGCCGATGTCCACCATGGTGTGGTGATAAGGATAAGTTTGATGAAGCGAATCCGCTAACCACTGCTCCCATACGGGCGTTACTTCATGGATGGAAAGCACATCGGCATCAGATTCCCTGAGCGCCTTTGCAATGGTTGCTGGGTCGTTGCCATTTGAAAGATTGAAAAGGCCTGTTTTCAATTTGATTAACTCCTCCTTGGGGGAATAGTTTTCCAAGATGGCGTTCCTCCATCGGTCTATGTAATTGTTCTTTGTGGAATATTTAAGGAAAAATGAAAGGAATAGACACCCTCCAAAGCAGAGAAAAGTAAGCCTGGGCTGTTTGAGGAACAAAAACAAAACCCCGCCTATAAGATAAAGCAGCATCAATTGAACAGCATAATTGACGACCCATGAAAAAGGGGGAATTGCATGTGGGAAGATGCAAACAAAAATGCCGAAGGCAACCAATAAGGCGGTCGTGGTTTGAGCAAATGGATGTGCCAAAAATCTATTCAGCATGTTCGAGCCAGGTTCTACTGGATTGAAGGTTTTGGGATGTGTCGGCAAATATACGTAGGAATTACAAGCTGCCGATTTCAAAGGCTTTTATTGTTGTTCTGGGCCTCTTCTATCCTTGAAAAAACGCTTCATCAAATCAGCGCATTCATTTTCCATAACGCCATAAGCTACCTGCGTTTTGGGGTGGAGCATTTCCCGCCCGAAACGCATGAAGCCCCGCTTTTCATCAATAGCGCCATAGACCAACTTCCCCAATTGCGCCCATGCCAATGCCCCGGCACACATGGCGCAAGGTTCCAACGTCACATAGAGGATGCAGTCGTTGAGGTACTTGCTACCGAGGGAATTGGCGGCAGCGGTCAAGGCAATCATCTCCGCATGGGCGGTCACGTCGGTCAACAACTCGGTCTGGTTATGCGCCCGTGCAATGATGCGGTTGCGGCACACCACGACCGCACCTACCGGGATTTCATCCTCGGCAAAGGCCGCCTCCGCTTCGAGCAGGGCCTGCTTCATGTAGTATTCGTCAGAAAAAATGGTCATGCTTGATGCTGGATACTGGATGCTTGTTTCTTGATGCTGGATACTTGATGCCGTCCGCCGTCCACCGTCCATCGTCCACCGTCCACCGTCTATCTTCCGCCGTCCACCGTTACAATCTTCACCCTGCGGGCAAGGTCGTTGGGAACTTGGATGAGCTTGCCGGACTGTGTTACTTCGATATACTCACCCTCCTTTTTTTCGACGGAAAAAACGACTTCTGGTAACAGGCCAAGCTGCCAGAGTCGGCCCGTAACGTGTTCACCGGGCTGCTTGGCAGCGATGCTTGCTTGTTCGTTGGGCATGAGCTGCAGCAATGAGAATTCCGGCAAGCCCCGACGGGCTGGTATCGGCGAACCGTGCGGGTCGGTGGTGGGGAAGCCGAGCGTGCGGTCCACTTCGTCCAGGATTTCGTCGGTGAGCAGGTGTTCGTACTTGTCGGCGTCTTCGTGTATTTGCTCGGTGGTGAGGCCCATCTGGTTGGCAAGGTAGGTCTCCCAAAGGCGATGCGCCCGAACGAGGCGCCGACCTTCCTCACGACCTGCCTCGGTCAGTGCCAAGCGGTCTTTTTCGAGGAGGTCTTTGCTGCGCAACAACTGTACCTGTGCTTTCAGGACGGCCCTCGTCAGGCCAAGGTTTTTCAGCAGCCCGTCTTCTGTCAGTGGCCCATGTTGCTGCTGCTGGAAGGCTGCTTTCAGCACATCTTCCAGCCGGATTCGGCGCTGGAGTTTCCTCTTTTGGAAAAAACGGAAAGCCAAGCCTTTTTTTGGTGAGAAAAAGGCAGCGAGCAGGTAAAAGGCGGTAGCTGTCACGGTCATTGCGGGGCCGGGTGCCGTTTCAAAGGCAATGGCAAGCACCAAGCCCACCACCGCAGACAGTAGCCCGAACGCAGCCGCTATCAACAGGGCAAAATGCAGGCGATTGGTCAGCAAAAGCGCCGTGGCTGCTGGTGTTATCAGCATGGCCACCACCAATATTACCCCGACCGTGTTCAACGCCGCCACCACGGCAAACGACAGCAGCAGCATCAAAAAATAGTGCATTGTGCTAACGGACACGCCCATCGTTTGGGCAATGATGGGCTGGAAAGTGGTAAGGAACAGTTGGCGGTAAAATACCACAACGCTGGCCAGTACGTACGCCGTTACGCCAAAGGTCAGCCAGAGGTCTTCGTTGGTCACGCCCAGCACATTACCGAACAGGAAATCCTTCAAATCGAGGTGGGTGCCGGGCTGCCTGCTGATGTACGAGATGCCGATGACCCCCAGCGAGAACATGGCCGTGAACACGATGCCAACGGCGGCGTCGTTCTTCGTCTTCACGTTGCGCTGTATCCAGGTGATGATGATGGCCGTGAGCAGGCCAGCCGCCACCGCCCCCGTGAAAAAGCCCAAGGTGCTAACCCCCTGCCCCACAATGAAGGCCACGACCACCCCCGGCAGCACGGCGTGGGACAGCGCATCGCCGATGAGTGCCATATTGCGCAGCACGATGAAGCAACCCAAAATGCCGCACATGATGCCCACCAAAGAGGAGGCAGCGAGCGCCCGCAGCGCCCAAGGTTCGGTCAGTTGTTGGAGGATGTCGTTCATTGCTAGATGCTGGTTACTGGATGTTGGATGCTGGATGCTGGATGGGGTCGGGGGGCATCCAGTATCTAGTATCCAGTATCAAGAAAAATCAATCTCCGTATTGTCACCAATATTGAGGCTGTGCCGGAAGCCCGTGATGGAGGTGTCATTGCCGATGACCGATTTCTTCATCACCACTTCCCGCAGGGAGGCGTAGTTGCCGATGATGCTATCCCGCACGATGCTCGATTCAATGCTGGCATTGCTGCCGATGGTGGCGTGGGGCCCTATGATGGAGTTGCTGATGCGGCAGCCCTTTCCAATGCTCACGGGGTGGATGATGATGCTGTTGTCGAACTCCGGCAGGTTGTCGGAGGCATAGCCTTCCTTGTCGAGGAGGAGGGCGTTGGTTTCCAGCAGGGTTTCTTTTTTGCCGCAGTCGTACCAGGCGTTCACTTGGCAAGTGCTGAACGCAACACCCTGTTCTATTAGCCGCATCAGCCCATCGGTGAGGTGGAAGGCCCCGTCCGTTCGTTGGGTGTTGACTATATTGTCACCAAGAGCATCCAGCAGTTGGCTGACCTCTTTTATCTTGTAAAGGCCAACGAGTGCCATATTTGACATTGGGATTTTCGGTTTTTCAACCACCCGTTTCACCTGTTGGTTATGGTCAAATTCCACGATACCAAAGCCTTTCGGGTCTTGTACTTTCTTGATGGCAAGGCAGGAGGTGGGCGATTGCAGCATTGCTTGGAAATCCATCTCTACGATAGTGTCGCCGAAATAGATGATAAGTTCATCCGTGCCTTGCAGCGCCTCCCTTGCCGACCAGATGGCATGGCCTGAGCCGAGCCTTTGTTCTTGGTGTACGAAGTGCTTGTCCAAATCAGGGTAATGCTGCTCGATATAGTCCTTGATTTTCTCGCCGAGGTAGCCAATCACGAAAATGAACTCCTCCACGCCCGCTGCCCGCAACTGCTCCACGATGAACGAAATGATGGGCTTCCCCGCCACCGGGATGAGCGGCTTGGGTTGCGTGTAGGTCAGCGGCCTCAGCTGCGTACCTGCTCCTGCTACGGGGATGATGGCTTTCATTTTTTAGAAGTACAAAGTAAAAAGTAGAAAGTACAAAGTACAAAGTGAAAAGGCAAAAGTTACAGCGGCCTTTTGACGGGTAAATTTCAATCTTATGTCCGATAAAGTTTTACTTATTTTCAAAAACCCATTAGGTTGTCTGCTGTTCAACTTTCAATAAAAATTGAAACATGGTTTCTTTACCAAAGCCAAGTGCCGACTTGGTGCAGTTTTTTTTGAAAAATCAGGCCAAAGCCAACTTCGCTTACCCCGAAGTTGGTGCTACCAACAATGACCAGCCATTGCCGGGCTATACCAACGACCGCAACAGGGTGTTGCTCGGCAAGGGAGAGACTGTTTATCGGGCAGCTTGCGATGCCTTGCGGCAATGGAAGATGTTCCCCGGTGGCTGGGCATGGATTGAGCCGAAGGGCGCACCCCAGCAGGCGGGTCAGAACCTGGCGATGGTGGCAAGGGTGATGGGCATGTACTGGCTCAACGGCTGCCGCATCGTCTATACCCTCGACGGCACTGGCCCCAACCGCCGCTTCGGCTTTGCCTACGGCACCCTGCCCGACCATGCCGAGTGCGGCGAGGAGCGGTTCAGCATCGAATGGCTCGAAGATGATACCGTCTGGTACGACCTCAAGGCGTTTTCCCAACCCCGGCACTGGCTTACGAGGATGTTCAACCCCGTGGCGAGGTGGTACCAGCGGCGGTTCGTGCGGGAGTCGCTGGAAAAGGTGAGATTTGAACTTCGTGAAAATCAATGAATCCCTTATGGGCGAGCTACTCGAAAAACGCAGGATTTTGCTGGGTGGAATCATTTTGCTGATCTGGTTAATCTTCGCCCATCCTAACCCGCTGGAACCTGCTTGGGGGGAAGGGCTACTGTTTTTGGCTGCTTTGATGGTAGTGCCTTTGGCTATAAAAGTGCTGGCCAGTTCGCACCCCTATGCTACTTGCGTCCTCTTTCGCCAACTTGATTTTTGGCAGGCTCCCGCTGCTGTGTGCCTGCTGATTGCCTATGGTTTTGAGGAAGGGCTTTTCACCAAGTTCCTGGTGCTGCCCTGGGTAGTTACCTTGTACAACTATGCCAGGGTCGGTCTTTGGCGGCTGATGGAGGGCGCATGGCGTTCCGCCTCAGATTTCAGCATCGCAATGGGGCTGGCCTACCTCGGTGTGGCAGGCATTTGGTTGTTCATGGAACGCATGGGCATTACCTTACTCGGCTTTTCCCATGATATCACTTTTCTGACCATCGCCCACTTCCACTATGCGGGTTTTGTGCTGCCATTGCTGGTGGGGCTGGCCACGAGGCAGTTAGGCAATCCCGTTCTCGGACAAGTAATCTGCTATATCACGGTGGGCGCTATGGCTTGGGTCGCTATTGGCATCACGGTGACGCAAGTTGGAGGGAGCCCTTATTTCGAAATGGCGGGTGCTTGGTTGATGTCACTGACTGGAATTGGAGCGGCCCTGCTGCAAATCAAACTGGCTATGTTGTTGCATATTCCTTTGAAAATCAGGCTGCTGTGGTTTTGCTCCGCAATGGCCTTGGTGGCAGGGATGGTGCTTGCCGGGCTTTATGGCAGCCGTTTCGTGGCTCCTTTAGAATGGTTGAATATCCCTATGATGCGGGCCTTGCACGGTACGCTGAATGCGGTGGGCTATGGGTTGCTCGGGTTGCTTGGCCATTATATTTTTATGAAAAATGAAGGAGGCATGAAGGACGAATCACGAGTCACTAATCACCTCCCCCCTGCCATCTCCATCAACATCCCCTCCTTCATGGCATAGGCCGAGGTGACGATTTGTTGGATGCCCGCCTTTTTCATCACGTAGTCCATCAGGACGAAAGCGACGGCGATAAGTTCCGCCCGCTCAGGAGGCAGGCCGGGCATGATCATTCTTTCGTCGAAGTTGGAATGGATGATTTTCTCGTAGATCGTATAGAACTCCTCCAAGGAGATGACGGCATGGAGGCGGTGCTCCCTTGCCCTGGTGAGCATGTCCTCCACCACCTCGAAGGAACCTGAAGCGCCCGTGAGCCAAGGTGTTTCGTGCTGGCGCAACATGGCATGAAGCGGCTCCAATATTTCATCAAAATACTGGTGGATAGTGGCGATTTCTTCGGGGAGGATGGGGTCGTTTTTTTGAAAACGGGAGAACAGCACCTGCACCCCGATGGGAAAGCTCTGTGCCCAGAATACTTCGTCTTCGCTGGCAACGATGAACTCCACGCTGCCTCCACCGATGTCCATAATCAAGGTTTTTCCTTCAAAAAACGGCACCGCCTGCTTCACGCCAAGGTGTATGAGTCGGGCCTCTTCGTCCCCCGAAATCAATTGTATTTCCACGCCGCTGCTGTCCCGAACGGCTTCCACGAATGCTGGGCCATTGTCTGCCCGGCGAAGGGCTTCGGTGCCAAAGGCCCGGTAGCGCTCCACGCCAAGCTCCGCCATTTTTTCCTTGAAAAAGGCGATGCAATCAATGCCCCGCTGGAAAGGTACCTCCCCGATATGGTCAAGCCCCTCTTGCCCCAGCCGAACGTACTGCCGCTGCTTGTACACCTGCTTGAAATGGCGGTCGGGTCCCACGTCCACGACGAGCAGGTGGAAGGTGTTCGTGCCACAGTCTATGACGGCTAGTTTCATAAAGTTCGACAGTTGGCCCTGAAGTTGGCAGTTCGACAGTGGGCAGTCAGTTGGCAGTTGATTAGTCCATAAGTCAGCGAACGGCATTGGCTAAAAGACTATTAGACTTGCAGACTGACTGCCCACTGCCCACTGTCGAACTGCCAACTGTCGAACTGCCAACTGTCGAACTGCCAACTTCCTCACTGTTGCGCCCCGCCCTGTTCCATTTGTTTCTGCAACTGAATGGCCTGTTGGATTTGGCCGTTGAAGTATTTGATGGCATCGTCGGTCATGTAGTTGGCGTATGTCTTTACCCTATTTTTTTCAAAGACGAAATAGGTGCAGCCTTGGTTGAAGAAGAACTCGCCTTCGAGGGTGATTTCGCCCATGATTTGGTAGGTGACACGGCCCATGGCCTTGCATTCCGGCTTCAAGGGGGCAGGTGCCTCGGAGATGTGGCGGACAGCACTCTGCACGGCAGGCTTTTCCGAAAGACTCATCGTGAAAGGGTAGTTGTAGAAAATATAGTCCACTTGGGTGCCTTCCTGCCAGAGCTTTTCCAAATCGGCCAAGGGCACACTGGGCAGGGTGGCAGCAGGTGTTGCTGGCGGAGGGGTAGTGGCAATTGGCTGGGTCGGCTTGTCCTGGTTACAGGAGGCAAGGATGAGGACCAGCATTATGGAATAAAACACTTGTTTCATATACTGATGCTTAAAAGTTTGTTGCGGAGGTTATGCTCCGCAATGATTGAATTACGGGGCAAGATAGGGTTTTTGTAAAAAGTTCGACGAAACTGCGAAACGTTAAAAGCATCGGAATTTTATCTTTGTCCAAGTTTTGTTCAACCTTTTGGCTATTTCCCACCTTTTTAACATTCATGAGAACCGCTCGATTTGCCGCAAGGCATCACCAAAACCTTATTCCAGCACCATGCAAGAACAAAAACAACGAATCTTCAGAAGCCTTCGGCTCCCCTTCAAGTTCATGGTGATTCTGTGGGGCGTTTTTATGGTGGAGGCATTCGCCAACCTTGATTTTGGTGCTTATGGGGTCTATCCACGGGAGGTGTTCGGGCTGAGGGGGATCCTATTTGCCCCAGTCATCCACGACGATTTCAGGCACTTGCTCTCCAATTCTGCCCCGGTCTTCGTGCTTTCTTCCATCATCATGTACTTCTACCGCAGGGTGGCCGTGCGCAGCATGATCATGATTTATTTGCTTACGGGCTTTGCGGTTTGGCTCTTTGCCCGCAATGTATTCCATATCGGTGCCAGCGGGGTGGTCTATGGCCTGCTGAGTTTCGTGTTCTGGAGCGGCATTTTTAGGCGAAGCCTCAAGTCAATCATCCTTGCACTCATCGTGACGGTACTTTATAGCGGCTATCTTGGCGGCATCCTGCCCAACCAAGAAGGGATTTCCTGGGAGAGCCACCTGCTCGGCGCCCTGGTGGGCGTGTTCACCGCCTATTGGTACAAAGAAGAAATAGAGGCCGACGAGCACCCACAGCCCCCATCATGGGAGGGCGAGAACAATGAAGCCTCCTATTTCCTGGACCGGGACGTGTTCGACAAGACTCGTACAGAACGGGAGATGGATGCCGGTGAACGATGAACGGCTTACGGCGGACGACGGCTTAGGTTGACGATGTGGGATGATTGGGGGATTTTTTCTTTTCTTGCAAATTGCGGGGTACTCGCTTATCTTTGAAATCTATTGGCATTGGGATTTGCCCAATACCAATGGATTTTAATCAAAGCCCATTATCCAGTGCCTTCGCAAAGCCCGCACAATGACGCTGCCGAGCAGCTTTATCGCCTTGTGGTCGAGTACGACCGCCGGGGCGACGTGTACAATGCGGTGAAGCTCTGCAAGCGCCTTGCCCGCATGGCTCCCGACTGGTCAGTGCCCTTTGCCTTCCTCTGCCGCACCTACCGCTCCCGCATGGAGTGGAAACCCACCCTGTATTATTGTATGAGGGCCGTGGAGCACAATGCTTTCGATGAAAACCTATGGGAAACGCTCGGCATCGCCGCCACTGCCCTTGGCGAATGGGAAACCGCCCGCTATGCATGGAACCAATTAGGCTACCATTTCAAGCCCTCGGCGATGGCCATTGACCTCGACCTTGGCATCATTCCGCTCCGATTGAACCCGGCCACGCAGCCCGAAGTGGTGGCAGCCAGGAGGGTTGATCCCGTCCGGGCCATCATTGAGAGCATTCCGCAACCTTCGTCCGGTAGGCGTTATGGCGATTTGGTTTTGGTGGAGAACAAACCGAACCAAGCCGGGGCAAGTGTGCAGTTTTATCAACAGCGAAGGGTACTGCCGCTCCATGACGAACTGCAATTGCTGAAATCCTCGAACTGGCATACCTATTCCGTGATGCTTTTTACGGACACGGCTGCCGATGTGGATGTCCTGGCCAATCTCTGCCTTAGTGCCAACCTCGGCTTCGACAACTGGTCGAATGCCACCCGGTTTTTCCAGCCCAACCTGCACCGGAACGTGGCCGAGTATTTTGACCATGCTATTTTTGGGAAAATGGAAAGGGAGGTTTACTTGGTGGCGATGGCAGCCAGGCAACAAATGGAAATAGAAAAAGCCTTGAGCACTTGGCGTGTAATTACCTTGAAAGAACATGGCCGGGTGGAACAATTGACCATTTGACGATTGGCTGTTCAACCCTGCCGCCTGAGTTGTTTGACCAGCCCAACTAAGCTCGCCCCCGTCCACACCGCTTCCAGCACTACAAACGGTACCGAACCAATCAACCAAGCGCCCACCGTGGCCAATGCGCCGCCAAGGAGGTTGAGCAGCCAGTAGGCAAGGCTTTGCTGTGCAATGATTTTGGAGGACGAGCCGATGAACGCCAGCAGCAATAGGCTGACACCGAAGGTGCTGATTAAGGTGGCGTGGCTCATGGCTAGGAAATTGAGAAATTGGGAAATTGAGAAATTTCGGAACTCCAAATTTCTCAATTTCTCAATTTCACTTCTGCGGCACCGCCGCAATCACGGAGATTTCAACGTTGACGAACTTGGGCAGGTTGGCCACTTCCACCGTCTCCCGTGCAGGTGCCCAAGTAGGGTCGAAGTACTCGGCATACACAGCATTGATGCGGGCAAACTGGTGCATGTCCTTGATGAAGACACTGGCTTTCAGCACGTCTTTATAGGTGCATCCCGCTGCTTCGAGGATAGCGCCAACGTTTTTCAAGACCCTGTGGGTTTCCTCCTCCAAGCTGCCCTGCACCAACTCACCAGTAGCTGGGTCAATGGCGATCTGGCCAGAGGCGTAAAGGATACCGTTGTAAATCGTGGCTTGGTTGTACGGGCCGATGGCACCGGGTGCGTTGGAGGTGGAGATGATTTGCTTCACGGTCTGCTGATTTTTAGCATTGGAAAACGGTTTGCCCTGCCCGCAAGCGGCGCAAAAGGCAAACGCCCAAAAACAGAGAAAGCCCCATTTCCATCTTTCGGTGGAACGGAGCTTTGTAGATTTTAGCTGCTTCACGGTCGGTGAGTGGTGATTAGTAACTCGTGATTGGTGGCTTGGGCTTTCGCCAAATCACCAATCACTGTTCACCAATCACTATTCAGTCTCCTCTTTTGCCTTCACCAAAATCTTGCCCTTGTAGCGCATGTTGCCCTCGCTGTCAGTATAAGCGTGGTGGAAAACATGGGCCTCACCAGTGGCTTGGCACTTGGCAATGGTGGGTATGGCAGCCCGGTCGTGTGCACGGCGGGTACGGGTACGCTCCTTTGAATGTTTATTTCTAGGATTTGGCATCGCTGTATGTATTTAGTGGCATTGGCGTTGAACAAAGGTTCATTGCCCTGCCAGTTTGATCAATTATCGTTTTGTAGCCCCTTCAGTTGGTCCCAAATCGAGGCACTGCTGTCAATTTCTGGTGCATCGGCTGCTTGGTGGTTTTGAAGGAACTTCATCATTTCGGGGTCACATTCCTCATCGGCATCATCATGGGTCTTGACGATTGGCACAGCGAGGACGATGAACTCGTAGATGTACTTCGCCACGTTGAGCCTTTCGGTGCCCTTGAGGATGTAGATGATGTCGGCTTCCTCCCATTCCTTTTCATCGAACTTGACGAGGAGCAACTCCTCGTCTTCGATGGGCAGCTCGAACTCCTCCAAGCAGCGGTCGCAAGTAGTGTGTACCGTACCTTGTATTTCAAAGGTCATGGTGTACATGTCGGTACGCTTGTCGAAGATGAAGTGAACTGCCACCTTGCCGTCCTTTATGGGCGACTCGGGGAAGCACTGGAAAAACGCCCCGTCTATAGCAAAATCGTACTCGTGAGGGCCGTTTTGCAACCCCGAAACCGGGATGGTGAAATGCGCTAAAGCATCCATTTTAAAGAACTTTTTGAAAAGGAGCGCAAAGATAGGGTTCTCCGTTGAAAAAAATAAAAGGAAGGGTTATTATTTTTTTGGTAGGAACTGTACCGCTTTTGCATGGAATATTTCGGAGTTGTTCATAACAAGTTGTTGACAAGGAATGCTTGGCCTTTTGTTGGCACGATGGTTGTAAAAGCGCCAATATAAATCCTTCCCCCTCCCTTTCGCTCCATTTCATGGGCAAATTTTTGTTTTCATCAAGAATGAAGCTCCCAAACTTCACTATGATACAATCCTACATAGTTTACAATCGAATTACTCAATTTTTCCACTTCCCCCCTTTGGATTGCTAATCAATCAAGCATGTTTGCTGCATATTTCCTTTTGGCGATGACACCAGTGGTGTGTGGCGGTATTTTGTACGCTACCTCCTGTGGCTGCACAAAATATTGTGCAAGGCTGGGTGATTGGTTGGTGGCCATAACATTGAGGGCCAAGCCTACATTTGCTTGTGTTCAAAGGAAGTTGTTTTCGTTGCCCAAAGCGGTAAATCCGTTGCTTGCCCTATGCCTATGCTTTTGGAGCCTCGGGCTTACAAACGCTTCGACCGTCGAGCACCCTGAATCCCTTTCCGAAAAAAAACCCACTTTAAACTGGCCGAAAAGTGACCCCGTATCACCGTTCATGCCGTTCAGTAATGCCGTCGGCGACCTGCGCATCAAAGTCGTGACGGCCTACAACCTCATCGTGGACTCCAACGTCGAGTCCCCTTCCACGTATGCCCCAGAGGCCTTCCATGCTACCGTCCAATTTTGCAACGATGGCACCGACACCCTCTGGAACGTGTTCATGAACATTGGCGATTTCGCCAACAACACGCCCGGCATCTACCCCGAAAGGACGCACCCTGGCCTGACGGGCAATTTCTCATTCAACCATGTTGGCGGCACCGCCGATGCGTCCCGGTACATCCGGTTCATAGCGCCGGGCGAGTGCTTCACGCAATACTGGCTGCTCGGCTACCCAAGGCTGGACGACAACGGTAACTCAGTGACCCAGGCCACCCGATTGACAGAGGACGACCTTTGGCTCAATTTCGATGTCTGGGCAACGGCTGACGACAACGGCACCCCCGTTGCCGCCAACGAAACCCAGACCATGTACATGCGGAACGAGATTTCCGCTATGGCAAACAAGATATGGCCCAATGGGGATAACAAGGTGCCTGAGGAGTACCGCCAGGCCATCTTGGAATCGCTCGGCTGGGACGTAGCAACACCTAGCGGGGACTCCATTACTTATGTCGGCGAGTCGTTTGCCCTGCAAGGCATCTGGTACGACCTCGGCAACGTGGGTGCTGGCTTCGATAACAATGGCGACCTGATACCTGACCGCAATGCCTGGATGCAGCCTGTGGGCGACCCCGGCACTTTCGACCCAAACTGCTACCGACTTTTGGGCACTTTTGGCTTGGTGATTGTGAAGCTGAATGACGGCACAGAAATGCTCATCCCGTTCGAAGACCAGCTCTATTTTGAAAACCTGCCCGGCAACAATACCGGGGCGGTTGGTCTCGTGTTCTACCGATTTGCCGCCTTGGACGGACCTTGCTTGAGCAACCTGTCTCCATACCAAGAGGTGGCATCTGGCTACGACAACGAAAAATTCAACGGCGACTACGGAACATCGATGCCGCTGGCAATCAGCCGCACCCCAGCGATGTCCTTCACGAAAAATTCTTCGCCCACCTTGTTAAGCCCCATCCTGCCGGATACGCTCAATTATGAAATAACAATTCTGAACTCAGGCCCGGTGGCGGTCGGGGCACCTGCACTGGGCATCCCCTTGATGATAGAAGACACCATCCCTGCCGGAACGAACTTCATCATTGGCAGCGCCACCGAAAACAACAGTTTGCCTGCTGGGGTAAGTGGATACACCATCCTGTACAGTACAGATGGTGGCGATACTTGGACGGCTACCGAGCCTGCTCCGGGTAGCGTTACCAAAATACGCTGGATGCTTGACAGCCCATTACAGCCGGGCGCTTCTGGTACGGTTCGGTTTAGGGTGGTGGTACCCGGTACCTACAACATGCCCTTTGTTTGCAATAGTGCTAGTGCGAGTATTGGCGGTGGCAGCCCATTTGCCGAAGCGCAAGACTGCTCGCAATTGTCCGGCCCCAACAGTATTGGCGACATTGTATGGGAAGATGATGGCGGCACTACCGGCACCAGCGCAAATGGCGTCAAGGACGGCAACGAGGCTGGCATGAACGGCATCTTCATCACTTTGTATTATGACGCCGATGGTAATGGGGAACTGGACGACAGCGACCCGCTTTGGGGAAGGGACACCACCAATGCTTCGGGTGCCTATTTGTTCAGCAACCTGCCCGACGGGCATTTTATCGTAAAAGTTGATGAGGCAGCTGTGAAAACAAGCTTGGCCTACACGGGCTGGACGGCCACGACGCCGATTACTTTTTCGGTTGGTCTTGATACGCTCGGCAGTAGCTCATCCGCAATCAGTTTTTTGGATGCCGACTTTGGTTTCGTGCCGGCCTTAGAACTTGTCAAGACTTTGGATGGCACTTCGCCTATTTATGAGGGCAATACAGTCACCTATCAAATCGTACTGAAAAACAACAGTTACAATGCCAACACCACTGGCGTAACTGGCGAAACCTCCGAAGTGCTTTGGGGAACTACCCATTTCCGAGAAAATGCATACAGCGCAGGTAGCGCTTTTTACACTCCTGCTACGGGCAGCAATATAACGGGTGAACCTGACGGCTCGGAGGCTATCAGTGTAACACCTTGGAAATACTCGACCAACACCAATGACTTTGACTGGGTTTATGCATTCCCGGTGACGCCTTGTGGCACCTTGACAAAGGTAGAACTCGCCCTTTCCATGCGGTTGGACAACCCGGTTATCGTCAACGACTATTTGCGAGTAGTGATGAAAGACCAAACGGGCGGCAATGTGGAGTTTGACCAAAACCTTTTCCAAACGAATGCGGCTGGGCTAAACGCCTATGCTGGCGCCACGGCCTCCACCTATTTCGTGGATATTTCCACAGCAACCAACGCATTGAACTGGGCCTTCTGGGATGGCAACACCGCCAACACAGAGGGCCGTATCGGGGTTTCGCCCTTGAAAATAAGCAACGGAGATACTTGGGATGGCGCCACACTTTACCTCGATGCCATCGGCGTCCGCTTTACCACGGATGATACTGGCTGCTATCCCCCTGTCTTTACGGATGGGGATTTTGGGCCTGGTGCCACCACCATTGACTCCCTGCCGCTTGTGGATACTTATGACCCTACCAAACTTCAGTATATCTCGGCATCGGTATCGCCCAGCAGCACCACCCCCGCTGGCACCCTCACTTGGAACGACCTCGGCCCGCTCTACGCAGGGCAGACCGATACCCTGACCGTTAACTTCAAGGCACTGCAGCCGACCAATTTGGTCAGCGGCGACACCACGAACAACGTTGTTAACGCCAACGAGGCAACTTTCCTCGACGGCACCCCCACCAATGACGCCACCGACACTGCCGGGGTGCGCATCCTGCGGAGCGGCAGCATAGCTGGCTTCGTCTGGAGCGACCTCCCCACTGCCAACGGCTGGCAGGGCACGAATGGCTACCAATTGGGCGAGCCTTTCATACCCAATGTGGCTGTCGTTCTTTTGTCCTGTACCACCGTGGCGAGCAACGGCAACTGTACTGGCACATTGACTTCCCTTGACACTGTATATACTTCAGCCAGTGGCGCTTACCTTTTTGAAGGACTTGTGCCAAACCTGCATTATCGGGTTCAAGTGTTGAACACCTCCATACCTGGCACGGTCACACAATCGGGCGACCCCGACGACGACCCCAACAATGGCGCTGGCAACGGCGGCCTTTGCGGCTCAGGTGGTGGCAACGTGCCCTGTAACAACCTTTGGAACAACGACAACAGCTGGTTCGAAATCGGTGTGGACACCTGGGGCGGCAATTCTTGGGATATCACCAAAATCAATTTCGGCTACGCCGTGCAGCCGTCGCTTTTCGGAAACGTATGGGAAGATATTGATGGAGATGGAGTGCAAGAAACGGGTGAGGAAGGAATGTCCGGCGTGACCGTTGAACTCAGGAGAAGTTCCTGTACCGCTGGGGTCAATTGCCCCACTACTACCACCGATGCCGATGGGAATTATAAGTTCACTGGCCTGACCGCTGGAACTGCCTATACCTTGGTGGTAATATCCAGCACCTTGCCAGCTGGCAGTACTTGGACTGAAACTGCCGAAACGGATGGGAGCATCAACAACAGCATCAGTGTGACGCTTACGGCTGGCCAAGTTTCCGGTTCGCACAATTTTGGCTGGACCTCCACCGGCACAGCATCGCTCGGCGATAAGCTCTACTACGATATTGACGGCGACGGCACCCAAGATGCTAACGAGGAAGGCATACCTAGCGTGTTAGTCAACCTTTACTCCGACCTGAACGGCAATGGCATTTACGACAGCGGGACGGACGCCTTCGTGGCCTCCACCAGCACAAATGCCAGCGGCACCTACCTGTTTTCCAACTTGCCCGCAGGAGATTATGTAGTGGTAGTGAACGAAAACGACGACGACATGCCGCCCTCCTTCCTCCAAACCGCCGACCCCGACGAGGCGGGCATTTGCGCCTCCTGCGATGGCGAAGGCACATCCACTTTAACGACTGGAGCTGACCTGACCCTTGATTTTGGTTACCAGCCCGTTGGCACAGCCACCATTGGCGACGGCGTCTGGTATGATGCCAACGGCGACGGGACGCAGTCTGGCGTGCTAGAGGATGGATTCCCCAATATTACCCTTCAGCTTTGGGCCGACCTGAACGGCGACGGCACCTACGTGCTGATTGCAACAACCGTGACCAATGCCAGCGGAAATTATAGCTTCACCGACCTGCCTGATGGCAGTTTCCAAATTATCGTGGACAGCACGGATACCGACCTTCCCACCGACGGGGCGGGCAACACCGTCTCCCCAACGACCAGCACTGCCTTGGACATTGTCATCGCAAACGGCGAGGTGGCCAGCATCGAGGGCAGCGCCTGCACGGATTGCAACCTTGACCTCGATTTTGGCTTCGTAAAACTGGCCTCCGTGGGCGATTACCTGTTCTGGGATGCCGACCAAGACGGTCAGCAGGACTGGAACGAGATGGGCATGGCCAACGTCACGGTCTATCTTTTCGATGAAAACAATGTGTTGATTGACTCCACCGTTACCAGCGACGGATCCGCTGGCGATCCCGTTGGGTACTACAGCTTCAACAACCTCCAGCCCAGCGACTATACCATCAAGGTGAACACCGCCGACCCCGACCTTGGTGGGGCCAGCCTAATGGCCGACCCAAGCGCCGATGGTGTGCCCTGCTCTGACCCGACTGCCCTGGATTGCGACGACGAGTTTTCCTTTTCGTTGCAATACGGCTCCGTGTTCGCCGGGGTGGACTTTGGCTACGTCCCGCCCGGCGTCATCGGCGACTTCATTTGGCTCGATATGGACAACGATGGCATTCAGGATACTGGCGAACTCGGTATTGGCGATGTTTTGGTGAAAATCACCAACCTGACCGCCGTCACCATCAATGGTGTGCCTTATGCCGTAGGTGCTTATATGGACACCGTTTACACTGATTACGATGGCTACTTTGTGTTCAGCAACCTGCCCAACGGCACTTGGTCGGTGGAAGCACAGCCCAGCGGCACCTACTCGCCCACTTATGATGCCGACGGCGGTCTTGACAACGAGACGACGGTCGTCATTGCCAACGGCACCGTGACCAGCACAGGCAACGCTTTTTGCGCAGCACCTGATTGTTCGCTCAACCTCGATTTTGGTTTGAAACTGAGCGGCAGCTTCACCCTTAGCGGCAATATCTGCGTGGACGACGGCAGTGGCGACGGCACTTGCTCCACTGGGGGCGAGTCGCAGTTGGAAGGCATCCCGGTTTATATCTATAACGACAACGGCGACTACCTCGGCTTTGTCTATACCAATGCGACTGGGCAATACACCTTTAGCGGGCTGCCTGCCGATGGCTACCTGATAGCGGTCGGCACTGCGCTCACGCCCTTCGACCTGATGGCCCTGACGACAACCGCCGACGACACCCCGGCCACGTCCATTGCCACCAACCCCGCTTCGGTGGTGCAAACGGTACCACTGACCGGCAACGTGAATGGCGTGGACTTCGCCTTTGAGTTTGTAGTGGAAATGGACTTTGGTGACTTGCCGACAGGCTACCCGACCCTGCTCAATGGTGGCCCAACGGGCGCTTTCCACATACTGCCCACCGTGCCAAGCCTATACCTCGGCGCTAGTGTGGATGCCGAAACCGATGGCACCCCAAGCGCCACGACGGACGGCGACGACAACACGGGCGACGATGAGGACGGCATTGTGTTCAATACGCCAAGCAGTTGGGTAATCGGCACCAATGGCGGCTCGCTAACAGCCACCGTGGCGGGCAATGGCTGGTTGGTCGGCTGGATTGATTTTGAAAGGGACACCACCTTTGCCGATTTGGGCAACCTCATCATCAGTCAGGCCGTGGTGACGGGCACGCATAGCATCAGCTTCGACGTGCCAGCGGGCCTCAACATGGCCAGCGCCGACCGGGTTTATGCCCGTTTCAGGCTGTTCGAGGAGGAGCCGCCGTTCCCGCAGTTCGCCTATTCCGGCAGGGCCGATGGCGGCGAGGTGGAGGACTATTGGTTCTACACGCTGGATGTGAACGAACCCCCGGTGGCCGTCTTTGACCGTGACACAACCAATGAGGATACGCCCGTCGCAATCATTGTGACAACAAACGACACCGATACCGACGGCAGCATTGACCCCACCACCGTGACCGTTACGGACCTGCCGTCCAATGGCACAGTGATGGTCAACCCCGCCACGGGCGTCATCACTTATTCGCCAAACCCTGATTTCGATGGCTTGGACACCCTGATTTATCAAGTCTGCGACAATGGCACACCGCTGCCTGTGCAATGCGACACGGCCATTGTTTATATCGTGGTGCTGCCCCTGCCGGACATAGCTGCCACGGCAACTCAGACTTGCAACGACAACGGCACACCCAGCATCACGACGGACGATTATTACATCATTGAACTAACTGCCACAAACGCCGATCCTGGTGGCAGCGGCCAGTTTGAAGTTTACAATGGTGCAGACCTTTTGGCGACTGGCACTTACGGAAGCAGCGTAACCCTCAATTGGCGCAATGTGGCCAATACGTTGCGCTTCTTGGCAGATGGTACGGCAATTTACTCCCTGGCCATCCGAGATGCCGATAATTCGATTGATGAAACAATATTGACCACCACACCAGAGGCAGAATGCTCCGATTGCCCCCCCCCAACTTGTCCTCCGGTGATATTGACCAAAATACCAAGAGGAAGTAATTGAGTAAAAGCAAATAAACGCTGTCGCCTCCCCTCTTGCGCCAGCCACAATTTTAAAATATCCCCCTCGCAATGTCGGAACTGATCGGCAAGGCTACCGGTGGCTGATGTCCCGTTAGGCTGTGCTATTTTTTCATAACAATCTTGTAAAGCAGACTATTAAACATCTTAATTTTCTAGACTCATGAAAGTACTAAAAACGTCTCACCACCGACCATGGCTACAACTCATTTCGGGGTTCATGCTGCTTTTTGTCGGCATGAGGGCTTCTGCCCAAATCACGACCAGTTCCTGTACGAATACCTATGCGTATTGCGACGCTGATACCGTGAAACTTGAACCACAAGATATTGTGACTTACACGAACTTTCAATGGTTTGCGATGGGTGCTCCCGACGTGGCCATCAATGCGGGCAACGCTGCAACTTACGACGTTGACCCGACCCGTTTAACGGTTCCTGGTACCATCTACGTGACCAATGATGGAGGTACGTACATCCTTAAAGCGGAGTACGCCACACCATCCGGATGCGCCACCAAGAACGATACCATCACCATCAACTTCCTGACGCTACCAGACCTGGTAACCACAACGGACACCATCTGTGCCTCGGCAAGCCAAAGTGCGAACCTGGCCTCATTGGTCGTGGACAACAACGCCGTGGCTGGTACGACGCCTACCTGGTATCCGACCTTGGCCGACGCAAAGGCAGGAACCAATGCACTCGCCAGCACAACCGTCAGCCCTTCGGCTACTACGAAGTACTATGTTCGCAAGAACACGACAGCCGTTGATGCGGAAGGTACGGCTTGTTATGACATAGACAGTGTCATCATTGATGTTCGCTGCCTCAACTTGGGTAATTTTATCGCTTTTGATACCAACAACAACGGCTCTATTGACGCCGGTGAGAATGGTATTGCAGGCGTAGATGTACAATTGTTCTTCGATGCCAATGGCAACGGCTCTATTGATCCATTGGAACAAACGCCTTATGCTACGGCAACAACCAATACAAATGGATATTACTTGTTTACCAATTTGCCTCCGGGTGACTATTTCGTGGGCATCCCCGCCAGCGAGTTTGCTTCTGGTGGCACGCTCCAGCACCTTTACAGCAGCGGGACCACCATCAACAACGCTGGCGTAACCTCTGAGACTGGAGCACCAGACCCAGATGCAGTGGCCTCGACTACCGATGACAATGGCCAAACCATCAAGACCGGCTTCTACACGGGCGGTGTCATGACGAACGGCTCAGTAACCCTCAGCTATACCGATGAGCCTACTGGCGAACCAGATCCGGGCAATGCTTCCACGGTGGCCGATGCCGACGACAACCTTACGGTTGGGTTCACCTTCTATGGCATGAGCCTTGGAACGACCGTCTTTGCCGATGTCAACAACAACGGCGTGCAAGACCCAGGCGAGGGCGGCATTGCGGGTGTAACGGTTCACCTTTACGCTGCAAATGGCACAACCATACTTGCGACTACCACATCCGACGCAGATGGCAATGTGGTGTTCCCCGGCCTGGCAGAGGGCGACTACATCATTGGCGTTGACTATGGTAGCCCAGCACTCGCAGGCCAGCACAGCTCTGATGACATTGCCACTTCTGGTACACCAGAATCCACGGATGGCGACGACAACGGTGTGACTCCGGTAGGCACTATTGTGCAATCCAATGTCATCACCCTTGATGCAGGAACGGAGCCAGGCGGCACAGGCCTCGCTGGCGGCAACCCGCTGACGCCTACCTCGAACACCAACTATTTTGTTGACTTCGGTTCGGTTCCAGACTGCCCGACCATCACCAACCCAACGGGTGCGCAGACCATCTGTGCTACCGAAGGAGGTACTAACCTCACTGCAACTGCAAGCTCCACCGCTGGCAATATCCGCTTCGTGCGCCACGCTTCCGCACAAACTGGCAACGCCATGTACAGCGGTGGCACAGTAATAGCCAACAGTGTTGCACCTGTTGCCGGAATAGCAACCTATACATTCAATACTGCCGACTTCCCGAACACGGGCACTACGGTCCTCACCTACTACGTGTATGCCATCATGGCCACGCCGTCGGCTGACCCGACCTGCCGTCCGTACCAGGAAATCCAGGTGGTTGTGAATCCGAAGCCAACAGCTGCAAACGCATCCATCACGGAGTGTGAAAATGCACTGGGCAGCGGCGAAGGTGACTTCACGCTGACGGATGCCAACACTACGGTACTTGGCGGACAGACGGGCATGACCGTTACCTACCACGCTACCCTTGCCCATGCACAAGCTGGTACGCCAGACCTGACCAGCGCCTATGCTGCTTCAGCTGGCACCATCTATGTACGGGTTGAAAACACCCAGGGCTGCTACGCTACGGCGACCATCACCCTGAACGTGAGCCCGAAGCCGGACTTTACACTGGCACTTGCCACGGTTTGCCCAGGTGAAAACCCAGAGGTGACCATCAGCGGTCTGTTGAATAGCGACCCGATGCAATCGACAGTTGCCGTCAATGGAAGCGGTTCTACAGCGTACAGTGATTTTGCAGCTGACAACATTACAACACTGAATGGCCTGAGCTTGGGTGCTACGAACACCATCACTGTGACGAATACGGTTACTGGCTGCTCAACGGACAAGACCATCGCCGTGCCAAACATCACGCCGCTCGTTTGCCCACCGGTGAACGTAAGCGTGAAGCGTGCTGGCGAATAAGATTAGCCATGAAAATTACGGATAGCAGTGTGGCAGCAGTTGCCGCCCTGCCTATCTGAATGGTGAACGTTTTAAAACAATAAAAAGGCCACCGGAGCCATGCTCCAGCGGTGGGAAGTGGCTTCCGGTGGCCCTTTTTATCAAGCTTTTTTAAGTACGCAAAACTGATTTTGGACACTAAGAACAAGGACTTGCCCCAAACAACTAAAGATAGTTGCCAATCGAAAATGACTGGCAGTGGCCATTTGCATGGCTGTTACTTATCCCTTTGAGCGAGCTATAGAACAAGGATTTTACCATGTATCCAATAAATCACGACATAACAAGGGCGGTTTCTCCAATGATTGGTGAGGTCAAACAATTGTTGTCCCGATGGGTCGGGGTGGCAGTGGCCTTCCTTTTCATGGCCACCGGAGCATTCGCCCAGCACGACGTCGCCCTCGAAAAAACCGTGGACAGGGACAGCGTTGCCGCAGGCGACATTGTCACTTTTACCGTTCGTGTGTCCAACCAAAACATGACTAATGTGGCCGGGCTTCAAGTGCGAGACACGCTTTTGCCTGGCCTTACCTATATCAGCCACATTGCCCCTACTGGCACGACTTACGATATTTCAAACGGCATTTGGAACATCAATTCCCAGCTCAACGCCAACACCCCAGAACTGATTTTGACCATAAAGACACGGGTAGAATGGGAAGGCATGTACATGAACATTGCGGAAGTAACTGCCATGGAAGGCACCGATGTGGATAGTGAACCCAACAACGATGAACTATTGGAAGACGATATGGACAAAGCCTGCGTCTCTATCCCCATCACCATTTGCACCGAACTAAATGACTCAGTCAGGGTGACCCTCCTACCCATGTTTACCAATATTCAATGGTACAAGGATGGGGTGCTGATACCAGCCAACCAAGGCGGCATACAGGACACTTTCTATATCACATCCGCTGGAATTTTTGCATTTACCGCTACGCAAAACGGGTGCCCAACGCTGACCTGCTGCCCCGTGGTGGTCAAGGACAGTTGCTACGATTTGGCGCTCCGCAAAACCTTGGCAATAGGACAAAACGGAACAGTCACTGTGGGTTCTCTCGTTGATTTTAACCTTGAAATCTTTAACCAGGGCGACTTGGCAGCGCATAGCTTTTCCATCATTGACCAAGTTGACCCCAATTTTTTCGCCCCTTTTAACCTAAGCAACAACCCGCCGGGCACCACATCTGGCGATGCGACAATCCCTTACACCTGGTCGTCAGTCGGGCAAAACGGGAAGGTGACGCTCAATGGCAAGCTGTCGCCGGGCGAATCCGTGCAACTGCCCGTAACCTTAAAAGTGGTACATGGTGGCCTCGCTACCAACTTTGCCGAGATTGATACCGACGACGACCGGGACGTTGATTCCCAGCCCGAAAGCAAGGAACAGAATGGCAATGCCGACCAATATGTTGACAACGAAATCAACAATGCAAACGGCGACGAAGATGACCATGACGGAGCCTCGTTGACCATCCTCGCATCCAGCCTCGGCGACTTCGTCTGGAACGACCTTGACCACAACGGACAGCAAGACCCTGGCGAGCCTGGCATACCCGGCATTATCGTCCATTTGTACGATGCCAACAACAACCTGTTGGCCGCTGACACGACGGACACCAATGGTGCCTACTTCTTTGATGATTTGCCGCCGGGCGATTACTATTTGGTGTTCCAATTGAGCACCCTGCCCGCCGAGCATGAGCCAACCTTGTCGAACACAGGCGACGATGCCTCCGACAGCGACGCCGACGATACCGGCACCACCAATGTGGTGACCCTGGGAGCTGGCGAAACCAACAACACGCTCGACTTTGGCGTCGAACTTGGCTTGTTTGACCTGGCTTTGCTGAAAGCAACCACAACCACCGACGTCATGCTGGGCGATACAGTGACCTACACAATAACCGTGTACAACCAAGGTCAGGTTACTGCCCACAACGTGACGGTAATGGATTACCTTCCAAATGGGCTTTTGTTCAATGCCGCATTGAACCCAATGTGGAGCACTGCCCCCAATGGGTACTCGACCCAATTGCCCGGAACGATTCCACCCGGCGGCACAGCTGCTGTGAATATTTTACTGATTGTTGACCCAGCTCACAATGGCAACACCATCCTGAACACTGCGGAAATCTCATTTGCCGACAATGACAACAACCCCGGCAACGGCTCGCCCCAGGATGGTGACAGTACCCCAGATGACGATGCGGTTAACGATGGTATTGGAAGTGGGCAGGAGGACGATATTGACGAAGCACCCGTTCATGTCATTCCAGCAGGGGAATTCGACTTGTCTTTGGAAAAAATGCTGACACCCGGCCAGCCGTCCTTGGTGGACATTGGCGACGAGGTTTCCTATACCATCAAAATTACCAATGAAGGTACGCTGCCTGCTTATCATATTGATGTCAATGACAACATTCCAGCGGGCTTGGCGCTGAGTCCAAACGACCCCAACTGGACCATGAGCGGCACAGGCATGGCCACCTATGTTTTTCCGGGGCCGCTCCAGCCAGGGCAATCGGCTTTGATTGAAATCCTGATGGTGGTGCTCTATGGCGCATCGGGCCAGCAAATAGTGAATACCGCCGAAATCGCCTCCGCTGAGGACGATGATGGTACGGTTTATACCGACCTCGACTCCACACCGAACAACGGCAACCCAGATGAGGACGATATTGACGGGGAGACCATTGAACTGCTACCGCATGATCCTACAGGCTGGATTTATTGTGATAAAACGGGACGCATCATCCCGGGAGGCCGTATCACCGTGGTGGGGCCAAACGGCATCCCGAACAGCCAGGTGAACATCATTCACGATGGTTCGGAGGGCTACTACGAGTTCTATACAGACGGCACGCCTGGTATTTATACACTGAGCTATTTGCACCCAAATGGCTTCCCGCTGAGTCCAAATTGCCCTGCGATGCCCGGGCCGTTCGACCCGACGGGGATGGCCAACCCAGTGATACTTGGCTCGGATACTTTGAATGCCGACTATATTGAGGACAAAACTTGCGGAGGCAACCCATACTACCTGACCTTCCGCCTTGCGCCTGGCGACCCCATCATCCTGCACAACAACCTACCCGTGCAGTGCATCCTCATCGCCAGCATCGCCTGTGAGGACACCAACAACAACGACATGGCCGATTCGGGCGACCAGCCCCTTGCGGGAGCAACCGTCCACCTCTACGACTGCGCCAACCCGAACGTGCCCATCATGACCTCCATCACCGATGCCGAGGGCCATTACCGCTTCGACGGCCTCGAACCGGGCAGCTATAGGGTTGGCTACCAACTCACGCCGGGCATACGGCCAGTGGCCAACGGCATGATAGATGCCAACGGCTTCTCGCCCTGCATTACCCTTGACTGGGGACAATGCGACACGAACACTGTCATCTGCCTCTATACCTGCCCCGACGTGAGCGCCGGGCCGGATTTGGCACATTGCAACAACACTCAATCCAGCCAGTTGTACGCTTCGGTGCCTTACGGCAATGGCACGTTCACTTGGTCGCCTACTAACGGCCTGAGCAACCCTAACATCCGCAACCCCGTTGCAACGCCTGCTGCATCAACCACTTATACGGTGACGTTCAGTGATGGGCGGGGCTGCGTGGACTCCGACGCCATGACCATCAGCATCGGCAACCCGACGCCCATCCTCAGCTTTACGCCTTGGGCCGATACGACCATTGATTGCACCAGCCCGCTGCATCCTTGGCAGCCGCCTACTTTCGCCGATGGTTGCGACAACAACCTGACCATCACACAGGATAGCACCGTGGCGAACAACCCGTGCGGGCGCACCATCGTCCGCACTTGGACGGCCACCAACGACAACGGCAATTCCATCAGCTTCACACAAACCGTAACGGTGGAAGACCACACGCCGCCCGTCATGTTTGCCAACCATGCGTTCTTTGGGCAAATCCAGCATGGAGACACCCTCTATGCCGATTGTACCCAGATACCTTCGCTCGATTCACTGGGCTTTTCTGCTTATGATTTTTGCTCCGCAACAACCCATAATTTCACGGAGAACGTGACGCACGGCACCTGCGCCTTAAACGGCTTCCTCCAGTCCCGCTACTGCGGCTGGACGGCCACCGATGCCTGCGGCAATACGGACAGCCTTTATTTCTGGGTCATCATCTCTGACGATGAGGCTCCAGTGTTGGCTGGTGTTCCAGCCAATTTGACCTTGGCTTGTGGCCAAACAGCCCCGCCTGTAGCGAGTGTCACTGCTACCGACAATTGCAGCGCCGCCCCTACTATCTCGTTCAATCAGACCCAATCGGGCAACGGCTGTAACTCGGTCATTACACGTACCTGGACAGCAACGGATGCCTGCGGCAATATTGCGACAGCAACCCAAACCATTCAATTGGTCATTGACAACCAGCCGCCTGTGCTGGTCAATATTCCAGCCAACACGAGCGGTACCTGCGGGAACATCCCGCCAATCCCTTCCAACGTGTCGGCGACCGATAATTGCGATACGCAGGTTGACATCGTTTTCAATGAAATATTGGCAGGAAACAACTGCAACTATACCCGTACCCGTACCTGGACGGCCACCGACGACTGCGGCCTTACGACCGTGCGCACACAGGTCATCACCCTGACGGACGATGACTCTCCCGTACTGGTTGGCGTTCCTACCTATACAACGGCAAGCTGCGGCTACGTGCCCGCACCGCCCGTCGTGACGGCCACGGATGGCTGCGACACCAATGTGGCAGTGACTTTCAGCGAAACACAGACGGGCATCGGTTGCAGTTATACCCTGACCCGCCGCTGGACGGCCACCGACGATTGCAACCATGTGACCACGGCTACGCAGGTCATCAATGTGGTGGACGACCGTGGGCCGGAAATCAGGGTGACAGCCCCTGCCTTGACTTGGCTCAGCCACGGCGACACCATCATCCGACAGTGCAACCAGGTCTTCTCGCTCAATGGCAGCAATGCCACTGCGGTGGACTCCTGCTGCTCAGTGCCGCCAACGATGGTCTTCCACGAATTCGTGAAGGCAGGCAACTGCGCCACGGACGGCTATATCCAACTCATGAACTGCGGTTGGGTAGCAACCGACTGCTGCGGTAACGTGGACAGCCTCTTCTTTACGGTCATCGTGACGGACACCATACCGCCTAAGCTCTACGGTGTGCCTGATAACGTGGTGCTGCCCTGTGGCCAAACCACCCTGCCAGCCATCCCAACCGTGGTGGCGCAAGACCCTTGCACGAACAACATCCCGGTCATCTTCACGACTAACACCGTGAACTTCCCCGGCGGCTACATACTGACAAGAACTTGGTCCGCAACCGATGGTTGTGGCAACACCGGAACAATAAGCCAGAACATCACCGTGACGCAAACGGATTTGGTGCCGCCCGTTTTGGCCAGCGTGCCAGCGAACCTCAGCCTGGATTGCGGAGCAGCCATACCACCGCCGCCGCCCGCTTGGGGAGCTGGTAGTGTAACGGCCACCGATTTTTGCGATGCAACACCGACGATCAGCTTCTATGAAACGATTGGTGGGAATATGGGCTGCCAAATCATCACTCGCACATGGACGGCCACCGACAATGCTGGCAATACGAGCACTGCAACCCAAACCATCACCGTAACGGATGGCGTGGCGCCCGTACTCGTGGGAGTGCCCGCCAATGCAACGGTGGATTGCGGAAGCATACCTGCCCCGGCCAACGTGACGGCGACGGACAACTGCGATGCGAGTGTAACAGTCACCTATAACCAAATGCAAACAGGAAGCGGCTGTAGCTATACTTTGACCCGCACCTGGACGGCCACCGACGATTGTGGCAATTTGGCCTCGGCACAGCAAATCATCAATGTTAACGATGCGATAAGGCCAGTGTTTGCGGGGGTTCTGCCACAAAACTTGAGCGTGGAATGCACCACTGCCATTCCGGCTCCAACTACGCTGACGGCAACGGACAACTGCGATGCGAATGTAGCTGTGACCTTCGCCGAAACACAAAACGGTAGCGGTTGCAGCTACACCCTCACCCGCACCTGGACGGCCACCGACGACTGCGGCAACTCGACCATTGCGCAGCAGGTTATCACGGTGAACGATAGCCAGGCACCTACTTTCGTTGGTGGCCTGCCACAAAACCTGACTGTGGATTGCGCAAGCATACCCACCCCGGCCACGCTGACGGCAACGGACAACTGTGATGCAAACGTGGCGGTGACCTTCGCCGAAACGCCAAGTGGAACGGGTTGCAATCGCACCCTTACCCGTACATGGACAGCCACCGACGACTGTGGCAACTCGACCGTTGCGCAGCAAATACTGACGATTATGGACAATGCGCCACCCGTGCTCTATGCCGTTCATGCCTTCTTTGGTGAGATACGGCACGGCGACACCTTGTACGCAGATTGCAGCCAGATGCCTTCGCTCGACTCCATTGGCTTCTCGGCCACCGATGCCTGCGGCGAAACGACCCGTACTTTTACGGAGAACGTAGTGCAAGGCAATTGCCAAACGGACGGCTTCTTGGAGCGCCGCTACTGTGGCTGGACAGCCTCGGATGCCTGCGGCAACACGGATAGCCTGTTCTTCACTGTCTTCATCAGCGATACCTTGGCGCCCACGCTGTTGAACGTGCCGGGCTTTGCCACCGCCGAGTGCGGGCAAGTACCGCCTTCGACCGTTACCGCCATTGACAATTGCGGCCAAGCCGTGCCTGTCAGCCTTCAAGAGTCCATCAATGGGACAGGCTCCACAGGAGTAAACTGCAACCGTACCCTGACCCGCACCTGGACGGCCACCGATGCTTGCGGTAACAGCGTTACTGCTTCGCAAACCATCGCACTGAGCGACACGCAATCGCCAGTGTTCGTGGAGACCTTGCCTCAAAACATGGTGCTGCAATGCCTTGACAATATACCCGCCCCAGCAACGCTCACTGCAACGGATGGCTGCGAGGGAAGCTTGGCGGTAGTATTCCAACAAAACCAAACGGGAACGGGCTGC
The DNA here is from genome assembly GCA_022841745.1 of Saprospiraceae bacterium. GTDB lineage: Bacteria > Bacteroidota > Bacteroidia > Chitinophagales > Saprospiraceae > UBA6168. Next base: position 55,750 of record JALHQW010000039.1, read on the forward strand.
GACTATACCCTGACCCGCACCTGGACTGCCACCGATGCCTGCGGCAATGCCGTATCACATGTGCAGACCATCACGGTTTCCGATACGGCAACGCTGGGGATTGAATTTGCTGACCCGCAGTTGGCAGGCATGAACAGTGGCGACACATTGTTACTGCCATGCGACGAACCAGCCTTGTTCGATATGAGCGATGCTTTCGCTTTGGGTGGTTGCAGCCAAGCGACGATAGTCTTTACCGAGAGTGGCGTACAGCCGGGCAACTGCTTTGCCAGCCAACTTGGGGGCGATGGTTTCATCAACATAGCGCACTGCACCTGGACGGCTACCGATTCGTGCGGCAATACGGCCACCATCACCCTGCACATCGCAACGGTGGACCACGAGCCGCCCGTTTTCAGCAACGTACCGCAGGATGTGACCATTGGCTGCAATGAGCCATTGCCGCCGTGCGGCGAGCCGACTGTTACCGACAATTGCGGCGAGGTGATTATGAGCCAGAACACGACCACCGTGCCGACCGTTGGAGGCTATGACCGGATTTGCACCTGGCGTGCAACGGATGGTTGCGGGAATTCATCCATCGCTACCCGTACCATCCATGTGGTTGGAAATGCAGCGCCGTTCATCAGCGAAGCACCTGCCGACACGGTCATCTACCTTGCCAATGGTGGTACGATACCACCTGCGGCCAATGTGACGGCATCAGAGGGTTGCCCAGCCGTGGCATTGCCAGTGACGTACAATGAAACGGTACAACAATTGGGCACCGAAGGCTGCGTGACGAGGCTGACCCGCTCTTGGATGGCGACCACCTCGACCGGCTCCCACTTGTTGCAGGAGCAGCGAATCACGGTCATTGGTTCCAACAACGCCACTGTCGCAGCGATTGTGGCGGATACTTGTAGCAGCGGGTTGGGCGCTATCACCTTGGCTCCGCCAAGCTATGCTTATTCATGGTCAAACGGGGCGACGGGCTTTAGCCTAAATGCCCTCGATGCAGGCACATACACCGTGACGGCAACCAATGGCACTTGCCAAAAGGTAGTGAACATCATGGTGCCGAACATACAGGTGCCACTGACGATAACGGCCATCAACACGACACCACAGGCTTGCAATACATTAAATGGGACGGCTTCCATTGCGCCAGCGACCCACACCTACCAGTGGAGCGATGGCGGCACAGGGGCCAACCGCACTGGCCTTGCCGCTGGCAGCTATAACGTGACTGCCACCGTCGGGCCAGCTGGCCCCGGCACCTGCGAGACGGTGTTCGTAGTGAACATCGAAAATGGCTGCGAATGCGAGCCAGCGGTGCTCACTTCCATCAACAAGACCGATGCGGGCTGCGGGCAAGCGAACGGCGCTGCTACGTTGAACATCACAAACGTGTCAAGCTACGGCTTCCTTTGGACGCCAGACCTCGGTATATCGAACGGCTTCGGCAATGCCCGCACGGGGCTGCCCGCCGGACACTACGTGGTGCTGGCAACCTACCAGGGCAACAATGGGTGCGTGGAGAAATTCGAGTTCGATATTTTCGACGATTGCCCCAAATGTGCGCCTGTGTTCCCGATGGAGAGCATGACGGTGGAAGTGACCTCAGCACCTGCGAGGGTCTGCCTGCCGGTGCCGCTATCGGTTGCCACGCAGATGGAATTGAGGGTGGATGGACAGCTATATGGCCTCAAGCCACAAGCTTGTGACCCTGAATTAGTGGCCATCTATGGGTTTGCGCCCATGCCGACCGGGCTGCTACAGGTAAGCTGGCAAGTTGGCTCCGATACGTTCCACACTTTGACCAATAGCCTCGCTAATGTGACCAATTTCATGAACCATTTGGATGCCGACGGCAATTGGCATTTCGATGCCAATAAGCGGCTGTTTGTGACCAATAATACGAAAGTCGGCAGCTACGGTAAGCTTCAGGTAACAAGCCTGGAGACGGGCGCTACCTATTCGAGCTTGTTGAAACAGTCAAAGGCGTCGCTTGGCACGTCCATCCGTTTGGCCGAAGGCCAGCACTTGGTTACGCTCAACAGCCCGCTGACCGGTTGTGCGGACTCGCTGCTGGTGAACTTGGTGATGAACAGCATTGCCGTCGCTGACCCAACGGAACTTGAAACAAACGATAGCCTGAAGCCCGACCAGTTGCGCACCCGAAAGGGCGAGGCCGTGAAGGGGGATGTACTGTCCAACGACCAGCTGAACCGTGCGGCCAAGCAGTTGCGCATTGCGCAGCAACCCGCCAACGGCACGGCATGGGTGAACGTGAACAACACGGTGAGCTACCGACCGCTGGTTGAATACTGCAACAGCTATGAAGGTGGTACGCCGGATGTGTTCACCTATGAAATCTGCTTCGACGATGGCTCCAAGCTGCAAACAACCGTGACCGTGGAAGTGGAATGCCCGAAGGACGAAGCATCGCCCAAGCAGGACATCGTGCTGTACCCGAACCCGGCCAACCGCTACGCCTTCCTCGATGTTTCTGCGCTTGCGGGCCAACCGCTCAAGGTGCAGGTTTACAACAACCTTGGCGTGGTCGTGAGGCAGTTGAACCTGCCGGAAGCAACGACCGAGCCTGTGCGCATTGAACTGGACGGGTTGAGCACAGGGCATTATGCGGTATGGATCAGGCCAGCGGAAGGCAAGGCGTTCGTGCGGCAATTGATAGTCGGCAATTAACCTTAACAGGTGCGAATGCTAGCTTTAAAAACTCATGGTCGGGACTACAAGCGTCCGACCATGAGTTTTTTTGTTTGTAAACAGCGTGAAAGTCCGTAAGTATTTTGTCTAATCAATTGGAACTCATACATTTGGCGGCTTACTAATTGGTTAATGCACGGTGGGACAATTTACCGTGTATTGAGGAAACATACTATTCAAACGACTATGAGAGGTTTTATCATCGGCTTTCTGGTGTTCCTTGCCTTTGCCCTTCCGGCACGGCGCTATTTCGTCTGCGAGCTGCGGCACCACTGCGGCGACCAACCACCTGTGCAGGCCACTGCCCGCCCCATGACACTATCGCTCAAGGACGGCGACAAGGCCATTTTGCAAGGCTATGAACAGTTCGGCTTTGCGCCCAATGACATACAGCCCGACCTGAGCGCCAACAACAGGGATTTTTTGGCGAAAGTGGCTGAGTACCTGAAGGCCAATCCCGACAAGCGCATCACCATCACGGGGCGCTACCTCGAATCGGAAAAAACGGCCAAGAGCGGCATTTTCGAAAACCTCGGCATTGCCAGGGCCGCCGCCGTTGTGCGGTTGCTTACGCAATTGGGCGTGGAGGAAAAACGCTTCACGATTGACCACGAAGTGGCCAAAGGGGCGGCGATGGGCGAACCCATCTCCTTCAACCTTTACCTGCCCAAGCCCGACGATTACGACCGCCCGGTTTATAGTTTCAAGGACAATACCTTCTCCGACGCCAATTTTGCCTTTGGCTCCGACGAGTTCAAGCCGGGCGAGCAGTGCATACTATATGCCGATTCGGTAAAAACTTTTCTCGATGCAAACCCGGCCATGATGCTCACCATCACGGGGCATACCGACAGCATCGGGCATGAAAAGGCCAACCTGAACCTCGGCCTGCGCCGGGCAAAGAACGCCATGGCCTATTTCCGTGAACTGGGCGTGAAGGCCAATATCGCCGCCGATACCAAGGGCGAGGAGCTGCCCATCGCTCCCAACTCCATTGGCGGAACGGACAATCCCGATGGTCGGCAAAAGAACCGACGGGTTAATTTTAAAATCACGGAAAAACCCACGCAGTAATTGGGTTGATAAGGGTTGATGAAAATCCGAAAACCTTTGTAATTCCCGATTTATCTCTTTGGAAAGGGAACCTAACCCCAGGGCCTATTGAAATTCAAATCCATTTAACAATGGGTCGTGAAGTTTTAAGGTTCTATGATTTTCGGGATTTGGGGCAAAACCTAACTGCAAATCATTTTTGACAAGGTTGGAAAAGCAACCTAGTACCGTTCAAAGAATAACTTCCGAAGCTACGTTTACTAAACTTTCAAAGTTTGTTGATTACCCACAGAATAACAAGTTGATAATGAACGAATTACATCTATCATTCCCGAAAAATCGGGACAGGCTTTGTAACCCCCGGTTTACTTGCGTGAATCTTCGATTTCAACCGGAGGCTTTGAGTCAACGATACTCTTCATCTATCTTCTTTACAGAACATCACATAAAGCCATGATGCGGATGTTTTGTAAAGAAGATAGATGGATGTTGAGCATTTTGCCCATCCGCTCGTTAAAACGAGCGGTCACAAAGCCTGTCCCGATTTTTCGGGAATGATAGATGTAGGGCATGTTTTATTCTGTGGGTAATGGAAAGACTTTCAAAGTTTAGTAAACGTTGGCCGACAACCTTCGGAAGTTGTTCTTTAAACGTTACCTATCTTTTCAAAAACGGCTACTGTGCCGCAACCTTAGAACCCGAAAACCCGAAAACCTCACGAACCATTGATTTAATGAACCAACCTTCAAAGCATACAGCATGGAAAACTTATTCGAATCTTTAAACCATCCAGACAGCGTATTCTTCCTCTTCTCGGTACTCGTGAGCTTCCTCATCGGCTTCGTGGCCGCATGGCTCATGTGGCGTGGTCAGGCCAACCGTTTTCAGCGGGAAGCAGCCGACTGGAAGAAAAAATACGACGACCTCCACCTCGAAATGACGGCCCTTCGGGAAAAGCACGACCTGAGCCTCGCCGACCTTGCCAAGTCGAACCGGGAGGCCGACCTTGCGCAGGAGCAATTGGCGGCGATACAGGCCGAGAAGGCCAAATGGCAGAAGGACTACGATGCCTCCTTGGAAGAGACCGTGCGGCTGCAGGCCGGCAGCCATTCCTATCAGTCCACCATTGAAGACCTGAACAACCAAATCATTGGGCTGAAAACCCGCAACGAGCAGTTGGCCGCCGCCGAGGCAAGCGACACCACCGACCACCAGCAACTAGTGGCGTTGAAAGCGACTTACGACGAAACTTCGGGCAGGGTAGGTGCGCTGGAAGGCAGGATAGCCGAACTGATGGCAGAGAATGAGTCTTTGCGCAGCAACGAAAAGGAAGATGACGAGAACCTCATCAACCTGCTGAACTCCTACAAGGATTCCACCAACCGCCTTGGGGCATTGGAGGCCAATATCGGCAGCTTGGTGTCGGAGAACGATGCGTTGAAAGCGGAACTGGCCGCACTGAAATCAGCCGAAGCTTCGGTAACCGTGGAGGCGCCCGTCTTTGGGGCAGTCGTGGATGCGCCCATCATTCCGAGCATCAACCCTGCGGACAAAGAGGCCATCACCAGCGGAACCATCACGCCCTCCGATGCCAAGGACGAGGTGCTGGCCGCCATCGGCACTACCATCCCCGTCGCCACTGCCGACCAGAAGGACGACCTCACCGCCATCAAGGGCATTGGCTCGTTCCTGGAGAAAAAATTGAATGGCCTTGGCATCTACACCTACGACCAAATCAGCCACCTCGACGCCAATTTGATTGAAAAACTGACCACTGCCATCGAGTTCTTCCCCGGCCGCATCGAACGGGACGACTGGGTGGGGCAGGCCCAGCTTTTGGCGAAGCCAGCACCAGAAAAGTCCGCCAAAACCAAGGCCAAACCCAAGGCAAGACCCGCCATGAACGATGACCTGAAAGTAGTGGAAGGCATCGGACCAAAAATTGAACTGCTGCTGCACGGCGCTGGTATCCATAGCTTCACCGAACTGGCCGAAACCTCGGTCGAGCGGCTGAAAGAGGTGCTGACCAATGCTGGCGACCGCTTCCGCATGCACGACCCAAGTACCTGGCCGGAGCAGGCAAGGTTGGCCGCCGAGGGGGATATGGGTAAGTTGAAGAATTACCAGGAGTTCTTGTCGGGGGGGAGGGTGCCGGGAGGGGAGGGGTGAGTGGTGGCCCGACGTAAAAATGCCTGCTTGTCGGCAGGTGAAGTTTGCCCACATCTTTTGCCTGATGATGACCACGAAGTGGTCAAATGTGAATAGCCCCTGATGAAATCCGGGGATTTCGGGTGCACGGGAACGACCTCGGAGGGGTCGAATGTCAACATATTCGACCCCTCTGGGGTCGTTTTCGCCTCGCATTTCACCCCGAATTTCATTCGGGGCTATTCACGTTCAACCCCTTCGGGGTTTTGGGCTAAGCTTGTGGGTAACCCTCACCTATCGGCAGACAGGGATAGCACTCGGAGTAAATCATAACGACAAAAACAACACAAGGAGGAGGAGAAGGAAGTTTTTCATGGCCGTAGGTTTTAATCATTGGATGGATTGGAGGAATACCTGGCAACCAGGGCTTTGTAGCGCTTACTACTTCGCAACCCCTCCCACCTCGCATCCTGCCCGATTCCCTCCGGGTCGTCGTAGCCCAGTGCCAGCGCCTTTTCCAAATAATCCAGCGCCGCTTCCTTCTTGCCGAGGTGGGCGTATGCGGCGGCGAGGTGGTAGTGCGCATGCGCATGGGTGCTGTCCAACTGCACCGCCCGTTCCAGCAGGGGGACGCCTTTTTCGTAGTCGTTTTTTTGCTCGAGGTAGATGCGGGCGAGGTGGTAGTGGAGGGGGGCGTGGGTGGGGTAATGTTCAATGCTCTTTGAAAAAAGAAACATTGCTTCTTCTAATCGTCCATAGACCCCTATGAGATGTAACCAATCTAAAGTAAACCAGTCAGGGTTTTTGAAATACGGAGTCTTGATGACTTCAGAAAAATATTCATTTACCAATTTAAAATCCCTTCGCTTAAATGCGATTAATGATAAGCCTAATTTTGCCATTGCCATACTGCTCCCATTAATAGAATCTCCAATAAGCCAATATCTTTCAGCCTCTAAAGTGTCGTTTTGAACATAGTTTGCCCATCCTATAAAATTGTAGGACCAATTTGGAGCTGTATAATATGGAGCGTAAAAAAAAGAAGAGTCAAAATCCTGCTTTAGGAATGATTTTAAATAAGATTCTGCTTTGGCGGGAAATCCGCCCCACCAATAATAGTAGCCACAATAACTTTTAAAATCGTTTTCTCTAAACAATATCTTGGACTCTATTACTTGGGCTTTCTTTTCTGCTATTTTCTTATATTTTTCAAATTGATGGTCAATCATGAAATAATTGCCTAAACCATCAATTGCTCTTAAATAGCTTGTATCCAACAAGTAGGCATCGAGAGTCGTTTTATATGCTAAATTGTATTCTTTATTGTCCCAGTAACTCAAACTCAGCCAACAATAGGCTTGTGTCCATGAAGGGGCTAAATCAATGGCTTTTTTTAACCACTCTTGCTCAACTTCATAATTCAGTTGGTAACCATAGTAATAACCCATTTTCACATAAAGATAAGGTGCTTTATCATCATACCTCAAACCCTCCTGAACAAAATGAAGTAATTGTTCCAGTTTTACAGAATCCCAAGTACCCCCCTGTCCAAAGTTTTCTGTGACTAGTGTTCTTATTTTAAAAAAATACTCCTTCGCTTTCAAATCCTTATATAGGTAATGTTCTTTGCCAAGTATTTCAGCCGCTTTTTCTAATTGCCGAGGGAATTGCAAATAATCGAATTGCCGATTTGATGCCCATGACTCCACCTCCCTCGGGTCCGACCTCAGCCATCCATTCATCGCTGCCTGCGCATCGTCCATCAGCGCCGCCGCATAGTTCCGCTTCATGGTATTGTGCAGCGGCTGCAATGCCGCTACCTGCCTCAGTTGGTTGTAAAAAGTGTCGGCGCTGGTATTTTTCGGCTCGAAAAACTGCTTCGCCGCTACCGCTTCTTTAAACTGCCGGTACATCTCCCGTGTCGCCGAGTCCACCCGTGCGAGGGTCTCGTCCTCCAAGCCTCGTTGCTCGATGGACTTGAAATTGACCTTGAGCGGGTCGAGGCTTTCCTTAATCGTTGCAAGTTCATCGGGGAAGACCGCCGCCAGTGTTTCCTTGGGGTTCCCCATCACCTTAGGCATCTGGCTGGAAGGCGATACCTCCCGGCTCACGTTGTCCTCTAAGTAGCGCCCGATTTCCGTCAGCGTCACCTGTTGGCTGGCGTCGGCGTCCGCCAAGCCGTACAGCCCGTTCACGAGGAAGTAGCTGAAAGCACCCCTGCCGCCGCCCCACTGCTCGCCCTCATAGCTCTGTTCTTCGGGCTGGCACGACATGATTTTCACGGCCTTTTCGGCCATGGCGGCCAGTTCGGTGTTCGCCATTTTGGCACCGCCCTCCCTGCCAGCCAATATCCCGGAGCGGCAGGCGTCGGTGACGACGAGCACACGGGCTTTGTTGGCCAAGGAAAGCGTAGCTATGATATTTTCCAACAACGTCAAGTGGATGGAAGCCGTACTTGGGATTTGTGCCGGGGTCTCATAGGTCAACAGATAACCAGGTTTTGTAATCATTTTTACTTCTGCATCGCCATGCCCGGAGAAGTAGATGATGGCGAGGTCACCTTCTTTGGTGGTTTCCATCAGCCAATCGAGGGCCATGTAAATCTGTGGGTAAGTGGCCTTTTCATTGGTGAGCAGTTTCAGTTGGTCTTCGGTCAGGCCGCCGCCTGTCTTGGAGCGAAGGAACTCAGCGAAGGCCAGTGCGTCCCGGTCGGCGAAGCGCAGGTCGGGGATTTTGTCGTCTTGGTAATCGGAGATGCCGACGACGACGGCACGGGTGGTGCCGCCGAGGTCAATGACCTGTGCGGAGGTCATTGCAGGATGAAAAAAGGTTGCGAAAAATGCGAGGATGAAAAGTAGATTTTTCATGGCGAAAGGGTTTTGACTTTTATCCCAAAAAAGGGTTTTGGTAATCAAACCCTCCTTTGACATTCGCTAGGGGCGAATGCCAAAGGAGGCACTTACTAATAGCACGCCTGTTGCGCCAAATTCCCGTTCGCCACCACCTCCCGGTCGGGGATGGGGAACAGCAGCTCGCAGGCGTCGAAGGCATGGACACCGACCGGTTCTTTCAGCCGCTTGATGTCGTGGATGCGGAAACCCTCGTGCGCCAGTTCCCGGCGGCGTTCGAGCAGGATTTCCGGCAGGTCAACAGCAGTGGCGGCAGGCAAGCCTGCCCGCTGGTGGACGGCGTTGTAGTCGTCGAGCGGGGCAGCGCCGACCTTTTCACCGAGCCGTATGTTGCACTCGGCACGGGTGAGGTGCATCTCGGCGAGGCGGAGCAGCGAAATGTTGCCATACTGGTTGTTCCACTTGCCGCTTCGCATGGCACCATTGCCGAGGTAGAACAGGGCCAGCCGGGCATCGCTGGAATCGTACAGCGCCAAGTGACCGGGCAGGATGTCCACGTCGCCGTCCCTGCCGCCGAAGTCGGGGATGGAGAAGAACGTGTTCATGGCATTGAAGCCGTCCTGCTGTGTGATTTGGATGGCGAAAACGTCCTCCGCCGTGTTTTCATCCCGGTTAAAGACGTCGGCGTAGTTGGACAGCAAGCTGAACTTGCCGGATTGGATGACCCGGTCCGCCGCATCCCTCGCCGGGGCGTAGGCGTTCATTTGCAGGTGAACCCTCGACAGCAGGGCTGTGGCAGCCCATTTGTTTGCTCTCCAGTCGTTGTCCTCCGGCAGCAGTTGCTCGGCTTTCGACAGGTCGTCGAGGACTTGGGTATAGACTTCCTCCACACTGTTTCTTGCTACAATGTCTTTTTCCGAAATGCCCCTCGTCGGCGTCAGCACAATAGGGACGCCGTCCTGCGAGTTGTTGCCCGATTGCTGATAGGGCTTGGCGTAAAAGCGGACGAGTTCAAAATATACCATGCCCCTGATGAAAAGCGCCTCGCCCTCCACCCTTGCCCGGTCTTCCGTTTTCACCACTTCCAAGGCGCTCAGCACGTTGTTACAGGTGTTGATGGCGGCGTAGCTCCGCAGCCACATCGCCTCTGCATCGGCATTGGTGGCATCCATTTCTTTAAAAAAAATATCGTTGACCCAAAAGAAAGTACCGGCCCACAGCACTTCACCATCGCCGCCCAGCAGTTCCGCATTGCGGAGGCAAGTGCCGCCAAAAAGGTTGAAATCGCTCAAAATGTCATAAGCCCCATTCAGCACCGCCTTCACGTTTTCATCGCTGTCAAGGGCGAGGTTTTCGTCAAGGCTTTGGGCTGGTTTGAGGTCGAGTTGGTCGTTGCAGGCTTGCCCGAAGAGCAGGCACAGCAGGAGGAAATACGAGATTTTATTTTTCATTTTTTGATGAATTTTGGTAGCTGCCAAACTTGTTTGGCAGCCTTAACGGAGCCTGCCAAACAAGTTTGGCGGCTAGTTTTTAAAAATTTCAAAACCCCACCGTCACACCGAACACCATGGTTTTCGGCTGTGGCGCAGCGTAAAAATCCATCCCGGAATTCACGTTGGAGGCATAGATGTCGGCAGTCACCTCTGGGTCCCAGCCGTCGTATTTAGTGAAGGTCAGCAGGTTCTGGGCGGTCGCATAGATTCGAAGCCTTGAAAACCGCACCCGCTCCAACCAGGGACGGGGCAGTTCCCAGGCGAGGGTCAGCGTCTTCAGGCGCAGGTAGGAGCCGTCGGAGAGGTAGCGGCTGCTGCGCCGTTGGTCGCCGTTGGTGTACCAGAAGCGGGGTTCCGGCACGTCGGTCACATCGCCCGGTTTGTCCCAGTAATCGAGCTGGTCCTTGGTCTGGTTGTCGAACCAGCAAGCCTGGCAGGACATGTAGTTGCCTGACCCGTTCTGGATTTCGTTGCCATAGACCCCCTGAAAAGTCACGTCGAGGCTGATGCCCTTCCACGAAAAACTGTTGGTGATGCCACCGATGAAATCGGGGTGGGGACTGCCGAGCACGATGTATTCCGACTGCGTGTAGTCGCTGGTGGTTTCCCGCTCCTGCCCTTCCTTGTTCAGGTAAAACAGGGCGTCGCCGTTGGCGGGGTCCACCCCGGCGTATTCGGCACCGTAAAATGCGCCGACGGGATGCCCGACCTTTACCACGTTCATCGCCACCGTGGTCACGTTTGTCAAATCCTGTTCTTCGGCGAGGGCAACGACCTTGTTTTTGTTGCGGGCAAAATTGAGCGAGGTCGTCCATTGGAACTTCCCGGTCAGGTTGTTGCTGTTGAGGACAAACTCGATACCCTTGTTTTCCACCTCCCCGGCGTTGCGGGTTTGTACACTGAACCCCGATGTGCCGGGCACGGGCACGTCGAGCAGCAGGTCTTTTGTTTTTTTCAAATAAACGTCAATCTCACCGTTCAGCCGGTTGTCCCAGAAGCCAAAGTCAATGCCGAGGTCGGTCTGCGTGGTTTTTTCCCATTGCAAATCCGGGTTGGGAATCTGCTGTGGCGCCAGCCCCGACTGCTCGTTGTAGCTGCGCCCGTTGAACAGCCCGAGGTGGGCGTAGTTGCCGATGGCGGCGTTGCCCGTTTTGCCGTAACTCGCCCGCAGTTTCAGGAAACTCAGCAATCCGTTTTCCTTCAGAAATCCCTCCTCCGTGAGTACCCAGCCCACCGAGGCAGCTGGAAAGAAGCCGAACTGGTCATTTTGACCGAAGCGGGAGGAGCCATCCATGCGGCCACTCAGGGTCAGCAGGTACTTGTTCCGAAAATCGTAGTTGAGCCGCCCGAAGTAGGAAAGGAAGCTGAACTCCTCGATGGAGGATGTGCCGTTGGTGATGCTGGCGGCGCTCGCCAGGGTGGTGAGGTCGTCCACCGGGAATTTTTCGCCCTGCACGAAAGTGAAGTCGGTGCGGGATTTCTGGAACTCCATCCCGGTCACAAAATCAACGTGGTGGTCGGCTTTGAAATAGGTGTCGTAGTTCAAAAACAGCCGACTGTTCCAGTTGGACACCTGGCTGTAGAGCGAGTGGGCAGCACCGTCGCTGGCTTGCCCGTCGAAGGTTTTTCTGCCGAAAAAGGCATTGTCCCGCAGGGTGTATAGGTCGGTTCCCAATTCGCCGTTCAGCTTCAGCCCGTCGAGGATTTCGTACCGGACGTAGCCGTTCGCCAGGGTGCGCAAGGAAATTACGTCCCGTTTTGCCTCCTCCAGTTCAATCAGGCCGTTGTAGTAGCTGGTCACGGGGCGGTCGTAGAATTCGCCGTTCTCGTCGCGGGGCGGGGTGATGGGCAGTTGGGCAATCAACTGAAGGGGTGTGGAAAATGCATCGTCATTGGAAAGCTGTTCGGTCCGGGTTCTCGAAACGTTCATGCTTACGCCGAAATTGATTTTGTCGCTTGCCTTCTGGTCGAGGTTCAGCCTGCCGCTCATGCGCTCGAAGCCGTTGCCGACTAGGATGCCCTCCTGGTCGCTCCAGGCTGCGCTAGCGAAGTATTTCGTCTTGTCGTTGCCGCCGGAGGCGGAGAGCGACCCCATTTTTTGCAGCCCCGTCCGAAAGGCGTAGTCCTGCCAGTCGGTGTCCACTTCCCGGGTCCGCCAGTCCGCCCAGCCGCTGTAACGGTCGAAGCGGGCTTCCATGAACCCCACGTACCAGTCAATGGCTTCTTGCTCACTGCCCCAGGCACTTGGGTCGAGCTTGTACTCGTACTTGGCAGCGCCGACAGCGGAGCGGGTGTACATTTGGATAAATTCATCGGCATTCAGGAACTCCCGCCTGCCGGTGGGGTTGCTGAACCCCGATTGCAGGTTCAGTTCGATTTTGGTCTTGCCCGCCTTCCCCTGCTTGGTAGTGATGAGCACCACGCCCGCCGACGCACGGGAGCCGTAGATGGCACCCGCCGAGGCATCCTTCAGGATTTCGACGGTTTCAATGTCGTTGAAATTAAGGTCTGCGAGCGGGTTGAGCGGCGCACCAGTGCGGTTGTTCTGTGATTCGGTGGTGACGGGGATGCCGTCAATGACGTACAGCGGCTGGTTGCCTGCGCTGATGGAGGAAATGCCCCGGATGCGCACCCGGATGGCGCCACCCACCTTGCCGTTCACGCTCTCGACGAAGACGCCCGCCGCCCGCCCCTGCAGGGCTTGCTCGACGGAGTTGACCGGCAGGTTCTGGATTTCGTCGCCGCCAACCTTGGCGATGTTTCCCGTCAGTTTTGACTTGATTTGCTTGCCGAAACCAACGACGATGACCTCGTCCAAGGCGCTCGTCGCTTCTTTCAGCTGGATGTCAATCACGGTCTGGTTCCTAATTTCCACCTCCTCGGTTTCAAACCCGATGAAGGAGAAAACGAGGTACCCGTATTCGTTGGGCGCCACGATGGTGTAGGTGCCCTGTACATCACTCGTCGTGCCGATGCCGGCGTCCTTGACGAGCACGGTAGCGCCGGGCAGCGGCTGCCCGGCCTGGTCTGTCACCTTGCCGGTGAGGGTTCGGGCTTGCCCGAACAGGTAGCCTGCGACTAGCAGGGCAAGGGGAAGGGTAAGGATGCTTTTTTTCATATTGACAAAGGGTTTTGATTGCGAAAAGTGTAAACCAGTCTCGATTTTAGTTTTACAAATACCGTAAATTTAATTTTTCATATTAAATTTGCGGTATCATGATTCAACGAAACCTTCTTTCAGAACTGCTCGAACAGCTCGGAGACCGACCTGCCGTGGCGGTTTTAGGGCCACGGCAAGTAGGCAAAACGACGCTGGTGAAAACCCTCGAAGGGCTGGTACCCAAGCAGGTTTTCTACCTCGACCTCGAGTCGCCGCAGGACAGGAACCGCCTACAGGACGCCGAGTTATATTTTTCCGAGCGGCAGGATGCACTCATCGTGCTTGACGAAGTGCAGCGGATGCCAGAACTTTTCCCGTTGCTGCGCTCGTCCATTGACCGTCACCGGGTCGCTGGGCGGTTCGTGCTCTCCGGCTCGGCTTCCCCGGCTTTGCTCCAGCAAAGCTCCGAGTCGCTGGCAGGGCGTATCACCTACCTCGAACTCCAGCCCTTGCACTGGGGCGAGGTGAAGGGGCTGGTCGGTTGGCAGCAACACTGGCTCCGGGGCGGCTTCCCGGAGATGCTGCTCGCCGATGCCGACAAAACCGCCAGCCGCCGCATGAACGATTTCATTACCACCTACGTGGAGCGGGACTTGCCAATGCTGGGGCTTGCCGCCTCGCCCCACACCGTGCGCAACCTGCTCTCGATACTGGTCGGCGTACATGCCAACCTGCTCAATGCCTCCGAACTGTCCCGCTCGCTCGGCATGAGCGTCACCTCGGTGTTGCGCTATCTCGACTTCCTCGAAAATGCCTTCCTCATCCGGCGACTGCAACCCTGGCACCTCAACATCAAAAAGCGCATCGTCAAATCCCCCAAGCTGTTCCTCCGGGACAGCGGGATGCTCCACGCCCTCGCCGCCCTCGCCGATGCGGAAGCCCTTGCAGGCAGCCTTTGGCTCGGTGCCTCCTGGGAGGGCTACGTGGTGCAGCAAATCATCGCCCGGCTGGACTACGACGTGCGCCCCTATTTTTACCGCACCGCCGACGGCTCCGAACTGGACCTGGTGCTCGTGCGTGGCGTGGCGCCTGTGCTGGGCATTGAAATCAAGTACAGCAATGTCCCAAAACTGTCACAAGGCAACCACATCGCCGCCCAAGACCTCGGCGGCATCCCACTGCTCGTCGTCACCCCCTCTGCGGGGGACTACAAATTGTCGCAGGACATCCAGATTTGCGAACTCCAATCTTTGAATGAACATTTGCGGGGTTATTTTTTGTAATCATCAAAAGCGTGAACTGGCAACTATGCAAGCAAAAGGCATGGCTGCTGCATCTTCTGCCTAGAATGGTTTTACTCCTTGTAATACTCTGGCAGGTATTTTTTGATGAGGGATTGGAAGGCGGGGGTGTTGCTGAGGCGCTTTAGGTCGGGATGGAGCAGTGAACGCCAAACCCAGACATATGGCTTCCATCCTCCAATTAATGCTTTTTCAAAATTTTCCAATGCATTTTTATTCTCGCCATTAAAAGCATGGGCACAGGCAACATTGAAATAATAATCAGCACTTCCACCAGTTTCAATTCGGGCCAGCTCAATTATATCCCTTACTTTTTTATGATTTCCGAGTTGGTAATTAGCAATGATTTTAAAGTAAAATAGTGGGATAAATGACATTGCATTGGGCTGGTCACTTTCCAACAATTCTCTGAATTTGCTATTCGCAGCATCTTCCATTCCTTTTTGCATGTACCACTTTGCTAAACCAAGTAATATTTCAGGTTGACCTGGATAAAAATTTAGCCATCGTTGTAATACTTGCCCGGCACTGTCCAGTTGATTAGTTTGCAGATAAATCAAACTCAAATAGGATAAGCATCTATAGTCTTTTGGGTTAATTTTCAGACAGTTGTAAAAATGCTTTAAGGCATCTTCCAATTGCTTTCCCTCATAATAGAATTCTATCGCACCAACCCAGTGATAAACTTCAGGGTTTAAAGGATTAAGCTCAATTGCTCTTAATGCTGCTTTTTTAACCTCTTTATATTTCCCAAGTCCATCATTTGCATAAGTCAGAAGCCTGAATATTGAGGGGTGTTGATAATTTGACATTTCAGCACCTTTTTTCAGAACCTTAACCGATTCCCCATATCTTTTTAAACCCGTCAAGCAATCACCCCAATAAGCATAATAAGTTACGGGAATGCGGTCTCCCTGCTTTGAAATATACTCGCTGATTTTGTTGTCGTAAGATTCAAACCAATCCTTAGATTCTTCCCGTTTGTTTAGAGAGGATTTCAAATATCCCATTTCCCGATAAGCGGGAAAAAAGGAAGAATCCAGCATTATCGCTTTAAGAATGTATTTTTCTGATTCTTCGCATTTGGCAAAATCTAAACAAAGTGACCTGCCAGCAAAATATAACGGCAGGACCCATTCTGGCGATAAAGCCAACGACTTTTCAAAATAGCCAAAGTATATTTCGGGAAATGCAGCCATCCCCCAAAACCGCAAATACCCCTTCTCAAAATACAGATACGCCGCCATTGAGTCGTACCCCAGCGCCGTGTCAAGGGTCGCCAATTGCAGTTGAAGCAGCGAGTCAGGTGAGAGGTCGGGATGGTTCTCCTCCCGGTAGGTCTTCGAGCGGAAGTAGTATTCCTTTGCCTTCAGAAAGCGGTGCATGAAATGCCGTTCGCCGAGCAGTTCCGCAGCACGTGCGAGGTAGGCGGGCAGGTGGTCGTACTTGCCCACGGGCGAAAAGGCATCGTCCACGATTTGAGGGTCGGTGCGCAGCACCTGGTTGATGACCACCTGCGCCTCGTCCTGCAGGGCGGCGGCGAGGTTGCGGGTCATGATGCCGTGCAGCTTGGCGGCCTCTGGCTCCCGGAGTAGGCGCAGGTAGTAGTCGTTGGCGCTCTGTCCGGTGGCTGAGGCAGTGAGCAAGTCGCCTCGCTCCAGTGCTGCGTTGAAGGCTTGGTAGAGCACCTGCAAGGTGCTGTCCATCCCGGCGAGCAGCACAGCATCCATGCCCTTTCCGGCGAAGGGCGATAGGCCGCCGGGCTGTTTTTTCTGCTGCTTCCAGGCTGCGAGGCTCTCCGGCAGCACGGCGGCGAGTTGCGTTTTTGGGTTGCCCACCGTGAAGGGGGTCTGCCCGGTGAGGCTCTCGGCGGGCACGGTGTCCTGTAGGTAGCGCTGTGCTTCCAGTAGGTTCACGGTCAGGTCCCGGTCCCGGTCGGCGAAGCCGTAGAGGGCGTCTAAGAGGTGGTAGCTAAATACGCCCCTGCCGCCGCCCCATTCCTCGCCCTCGATGCTGAACTCGTCGGGCTGGCAGGAGAGGATTTTGATTTCGTTGGCCAGCTTCTGGGCGAGGGCAGCCGTGGTCGCTCGGGTGCCGCCGTTGGCAGTGCCCGCCAGTTTGCCGGAGCGGCAGGCATCGGAGATGACGGTGACCTGAACGCCCGCTTCCGAGAGGGTAGCCACCACGTCGTCGAGGAAACCTACTGGGAGCGAGCCGCCCGCCGTGTAGGTGGTGCCCGGAGAATCGTGGCAGAGCAGGTAGCCTCGCTGGAACTTGGTCACCAGTTCCACATCGCCGTGCCCGCTGAAGTAGAGCAGCGCCCGGTCGTTCGGTTTGCTTTCGGCTATCAGCCACGTGAGGGCGGCGATGACCTTTCCTGCGGTCGCTTGTTCGTTGGTGAGCAGCGCAACCTGCTCGTTTTTAAATGCCCCGCCTGCCGGGGATTTCAGGTACTCGGCGAAGGCAAGGGCATCCCGATGGGCGAAGCGCAGGTCGGGGATGCGGTCGTCGGCGTAGTCGGAGATGCCGATGATGACAGCACGGGTGGTACCGCTGGTGCCGAGGTCAATGACCTGTGCAGGGGTCGTTACAGGAAGACAAAAGATGGTAAGGAGGAGGAGGAAGTTTTTCATGGCCAAAAACTTTATCATGAATCCGAGAAACGGACATGGGTAATCATTGCCTGATGCTGCCCAAGCCCTTGATGCTGATAATTCAAGCGGAGTTCGTGCTGCCAGAGGTATTGGTGAACACCACAACTTCCATGGTTTTGTATCTAAGGAAGGTGAAAACCAGCAGCTTGGTGTCGTCAGGAACCTTGAGTGAATAAAAGCCATTCCCGTCGGTGATAGTGCCGATTCCGCTGTCCTTGACGGAAACTGTAGTGCCGGGGAGCGGTTCACCGGCGGGGTCGGTTACGCTGCCCGTGATGGTTCTGTTTTGGGAAAGGAGGCTGAAGTGCAGCAGTAAAAGCCAATTAATGCAAAGTAAGATTCTTCTCATTGGGTATAGGTTTTAAAAAAGTGAATTATTGGGAAACTGGCGGGTATCTGACGGTAGGGTTCGAAATTTGGACAATCTCTAAAATGCGAGGCTAAATATTTCAATTTAGCAATTACCCAGCAGTCGTAGGAATCCTTTTAACCAATGAAATAACCAACCAGAACTTCCGATACTTAGTAGCCTCGTGGTTAGTGCTTGGGGTTCATTTTTTAAGAAGGGAGCAATTTATAGGCGAGAATATGTACAAAGATTGCACGTATGTTTCAAAAATTAGCACATATCTTTCAAAAATTCGATTGTTTGCCATTTTATTCGGCATTTTTACTGATTTGCATTGGCTTAGGAGGCGAATAGCTCAAATTGCAAATTTTTCCAACAGCTTATTCACCAATTTAGGGGAGCAACAAGCATTGGTAGTTCGCAAAAGCCAAGGCAGGTTGACTTTGGGGGTGTTCGAAGGGCCATCTTGTTGAGGAGGGATAATGGGATTGAAAGTAAAGTGACACAACTATTTTACTCAAAGCAGCAGGTAGATTAAGGTCAAAATCTAGGGTCTTAATCTGAATAGCAAAATATCTCTGTGCCCGGTCGGGCCGTTGTCGGTTTCGTACAGGTCGAAGTCGTCTGGCCCGTTCCCAGTTGCTGCAAGTCTATTTTTAACAGACAAAAAAAAGAAGTTCTGTTCAGTTTGCAACTGAGGCATGGGCAGCTCAATACGTCAGAGTATCTGTGAGAGAATGTAGTGGTTTTATGAGCGAGTGTTGGGAGACTTGGCTCAACGGGGGCTTAGCATAATAGAAGCTATTTAGTGTCTGTCCATTTAGTCAGCAATGTTAGAACGCATCCTCTTAATCTGGACATTTTTGGCATAATTTCTTAGCGTATCATTGCGCTTGCTGCAGATTTCGACTGTTTTTTCCTTTT
>JALHQW010000040.1 GCA_022841745.1 Saprospiraceae bacterium
CTGATTTGATGCTTCGTATCAGGGTGTCTACCATAATGTGGTCTCTTTTGGCCCCCAAAGGTAGAACACGCCAAAATTTCAATCGAATACAATTTATTCTAATAGCGAGAATCGCTGAATGGGTACATTCTGCAATGTGAATGCACCCAAACTATCTGTAACCGAACCAATAAGCGGTTGGGTGTTTAGGATTGAAACTTCAGCAAATTGCATTGGTAAAGATGTTACTTTGTTAGTAACAATACCTTTTATTGTTTGGCTTGGTTGTGCCGTCGCAATGTGAATGCTCATTATCAAGAGCAAGGAGGTGAATAATTTTTTTGTCATCTTAAGTTTGATTTTGATGGCACAAAATTATTTACACCCTGCACGTGGTACAATACTGATTAATCAGTATTCTTTACTGTATAAGCCCATACTTAGTGGCAAAGATGATAGCCTCTATTGTGTTGTTAGCTCCTAGTTTCCATAGAAGCCTTTGTCTATGTGTATTTACTGTATGTACGCTAATAAATAACTTGTTGGAAATTTCTTTGCTTAACAAACCCTGTTTTACAAGCCTAAGTATCTCCAGTTCACGTTTGGTTAGTTCCAAACTTGGTTTCTTTTCTACGCTTGAGGGTAGCATTTTACCTGTTCTGAAATTAAGAATTTGGCATTTAACCGAGGATTCTACATCTTGATTTGGCGATAAATCTAAAGTACTCATCATAAGCCAAATCTGCCCAGTTGCATCCAATTCTAGCATTTGATATTGATCAATGACACGAACATATTTTCCAATAGAATTAAGCATTCTAAACTCATATACTACTTTATGGTTTAGTTTCTCGTCATTTGAAAATTCTTTAAATATCTTAAGAGAAGATAGTCCAAACATTGCCAAGTCATACTTGTCATCGGGATGGATTTTAGCTTCAAAAAATGCATAATTAAGTGCCTCAAACTCATCTTTGTTATAGCCCAATAGATGAGCATAATTTTTTGAGAAGAATGCAATTTTATTTTCATTCAAATCAAATATTTGAATGGAAGAATTGCTCAAATCAGCTAAGGATTCAACAACAAGTTTGTGCTTATCAAGCTTATGATAGTCAATGTTTTGAGGTTCAAATTGCAAGCCTGCCATATATTTCATCACTATTTCATATATAGCATTTCTTGGATCAATATTTTCAGTTTCGATTTTTGGCATATTTATGATGATTCAATTTTATGTGCGGTTGGATAGTTGCTTTATTTTTGCGCGTTTCTTGATTCAACTATCGTCGACTTACCCATACCCGCTACCCCATAGTGCCTATTACGCCTAATCTGTAGCAATAGCCGCTACTCAATTGCGCAGTATTGAGTTAGGCAAATATCGCTTTTTTTTTTCAAAGCGCCAGAAGGCAAAACGATTTTTATTAGAAGAGGCAGAAGCGATTTCCTCAATCCCAGTAAATATTACGGTGCGCTGCACCTCTTACTTGGCGGTTGGAACTTGAAGCTACAAATATGGCGGTGCGCTGCACCTTATATGGCAAGTATGGGGGATAAAACCATGAAGCTATGAACCCTCATTGAGCGTACAGCGCACCCTATTAAGGGCGGGTGGGATGCAACGATGAAGCAACGCAACAATTCAACAATGAGGCAATTCAACAATGAAACAATGAATCAGCGCAGCATTACCCGTTCAGGGCAGCTATAAACATTGAACTGCCCATTGCGCAGAAAGCCAACCAGCGTCATGCCTGCCTCCTCGGCCAGTGCCACGGAGAGGCTCGTGGGAGCGCCAACGGCAGCCAGTACGGCCACGCCCGCCAGCGCCGATTTCTGTACCAACTCAAAGCCGGCACGGCCACTGACCAGCACGATTTTATCGTTGAGCGGTAACAGGTTCTGTTGCATCGCAAGGCCAATGAGCTTGTCGAGGGCATTGTGGCGGCCCACGTCCTCACGGGAGAGCAGCAATTGACCGCTGGCATCAAAAAGGGCAGCACCGTGTAGCCCGCCCGTGTGGTCAAAAATGGATTGTTGTTGTGCCAAAGCATTGGGGAAGGTATGCAAAATCTCAGCCTGCAAAAGCGGCGATGGCTCCGTATGTTCCCATTGCCCCTGCACCCGTACCGCTTCTATGCTGGCCTTGCCGCACACACCGCAGGAGGAACTGGTGTAGAAATTCCGCTCCAATCGCCCCAAGTCCACCGCCACATCGTCGTGCAGTTCCACCAACAGCACATTTTCCCTTGCCTCCTTCCAGCGCACGGGCGGGCGGCTGAACGTGCTTATCTGTTCAATGCTTTTGATGATGCCCTCCGTGAAAAGGAAGCCGAGCGCCAACTCCTCGTCGTGGCCGGGGGTGCGCATCGTCACGGAGATGGGCTTTTGGTGGCGGGCACCGTTTTTGGCAAAGCCCAACCGGATTTCCAGCGGTTCCTCCACCACCAAGTAGTCACTTGACTGGGAGGCCAGCGTTCCTGTCACCTTGGTGATTTCCGTTTTGGCGATGCCGATTTTGTTTTCCATTTGTTAAAAAGCTGTTAGGAATTGTGCAACCCTGCAATTTTCCCCCTCTTGGCGTAAACTTCCGAAAGTTTTTCGTGGTTGAATCAAAAAGGCAAACGTAATGCTTCCCCAAAGCACTCAAAGATTTTCGTTTATTTCATGAGATTATAATTTGTTTATGGCAGTCGCACCCACCGGGTGCGACTCTTTTTTTTGCCCCAAGGCCAGCTAAACAGCAATCGAACAACCACGGCCTTCGTTGATGACTTGGCAACCATCTCCGCCCCTTTCTCGTAACTTTGCAAAAACAAATTGCTGAGGCCACCCCAACAATACAGCAATTCCAACAATCAAACAATCAAATCCACATGCCACAAATCGTCTTGCTCGGCCTTTTTTCCAGTTGGTTTTCATTTTTCGATTGGCTGAAAAACCCCTTCAAACCCAGTCACCCGCCGTTCCCTTACCACTTGAACGAACCAGATATTAATTTTGAACTGCCGGAAGAAATCAAGGAAATATCAGGCCTCAGCATTGCAACGGACAGCGTTGGGGCACCAACACTCTTGGCGGCCATCAACGACGAAGCGGGCATTATTTTTTTGTTGGATAAAAAAACGGGTGCCATCAAGTCGAGGATTCCTTTCAGGGAGTCTGGCGATTTTGAAGGCATTGAAATCGTGGGCAACGACGCCTGGGCCATCAAGAGCAGCGGCACCATTTACCATGTAAAGAATTACCAGCAGCCCAATCCACAGGTGGATAAATACAAATCGTTCCTCACAAGCGACAACGACGTGGAGGGCCTCGCCTACGACCCCGTCAAAAATCGCCTCCTGCTCGGCTGTAAGGGCAAGGGCGTGGACAGCCTCGGCACCCCGCTCAACAAAGCCATCTATACATTTGACCTTGCTACCAAGACCGTTTCCAATACCCCGGCCTACCTGCTTACCCTGCCCGATTTGACCGATTTCATTCAGAACAGCGGCGAGTTCGAGGCGGAGGAGAAAATGGAACGCATCATCACCGCCGAGCGCACGGAAATCAAGTTCAGCCCATCGGGCATCGCCATCCACCCGCAAACAGGTGAAATCTATGTCACCTCTGCCCGTGGCAATACCTTGCTCGTGCTCGACGCAGCAGGCCAAATCAAGCATGTGGAACGCCTCAAAAAAGGCACCCACGCCCAGCCCGAAGGCATCTGCTTCGATGCGGAGGGCGTGCTCTTCATCGCCAACGAAGCCGTGGACGGGACGCCAGGAAAGGTCTATGGATTTAATGGGAAATAGGTAGTTTTAAGTTGTCAACTTCGAGCTTCGAGTGCTGGCAAAGTATTGTCATTCAATGCTTTGCCAGCGTTTAAAACTACAAACCAATTTGAAGGGGCACAAAAAAAGGCAAAAGCAGGTAACCCCACTTTTGCCTTTGTACTTTGTACTTTTTACTTCACTCGCCTCTTAGGCAAATTTCTTCTTCTTGAAAAACGGCTTGCTGTTGAACTTGCCGTTTGACGAAGGCCTTTCCTTGCGGTCATAATAGCCTCCTTTCTCCGAGCGGCCTGCACTTGCTACTGGCCTTGGGCCGCCATGGCGCTCCAAGCTGTGTTTGCTTTTGAACCCGCCCGGGCGCTCCGGCTCCCTGATTTCAGGGTAGGCATTGGCGTTTAAGTGGCCGCCAAAATGCAATTGCAGCAGCGATGCGAGCAGTTGCTTGGGTTTGCCAGAGTTCAGGATGTCGGCAGCGAGGTCGTAGAATTCTTGCAGCGTCTCGCCCTCGGCGGCAGCAAACACCCGCTCCTTCATGGAATTGCGCTTCAGTTCTATCACCTCTTGGCCCCAGGGCAGCTGGCCTCGCTTAATTTCAGCCTTCGTCATCTGTTGCACCATTTGCAGCTTGCGCCATTCGCCCGCAGCCACGAAACTGATGGCCTTGCCCGTCTTGCCAGCACGGCCTGTGCGGCCAATGCGGTGTACGTAAGCCTCTGGGCTGTCCGGCATGTCGAAGTTGACGACATGCGAGAGGTTGTTGATGTCAATGCCACGGGCTGCCACGTCGGTGGCCACGAGGATGGTCGCATGGCCGCCCTTGAACTTGGCGAGGATACGCTCCCGTTGCACCTGCGTCACGTCGCCGTGCAGTGCCTCCACATCGAAGCCGATATCGCTGAGTTTGCTGGCAAGGCGGTCGGCACCCAAACGGGTGCGGCAGAAAACCAGTGCGTAGAACTCCGGCTCTGTTTCGATGAGGCGGTGCAGGGCACGCAGCTTGTCCTTTTCATAGATTTCGTAGAAAACCTGCTCAACGGTGGTGGCCGATTGCTGCTTCGTAGCAACCCTCACCTCGTCGTACTGGCCCATGAACTTCTGGGCGAGTTTGAGGATGGGGCCGGGCATGGTGGCTGAGAAGAGCAGCATCCGGCGTTGCTCCGGTACGTGCGTGAGGATGTGTTCAATGTCTTCGACAAAGCCCATGTTGAGCATTTCGTCGGCCTCGTCCAGCACGACGAACTTCACGTCGTTCAGTTTCAGGGTTTTGCGCTCCAGGTGGTCAATGGCCCGGCCTGGGGTCGCCACCACGATGTCAACGCCCTGCTTGAGGGCCTTTAGTTGCGTGGCCATGCCTTGGCCGCCGTACACGGGCAGGATGGTAATGTTGCGGTTGCCCTTGAGGCTGTCGAGTTCTTCGCAAACTTGGTTGGCCAATTCACGGGTAGGGGCAAGCACGATGGCCTGTACCTTGCGCAGGCCGGGTGTGATGCGCTCGATGATGGGCAGGCCAAAAGCGGCGGTCTTGCCGGTGCCGGTCTGTGCCTGGCCGATGATGTCACGCTCGCCGCTGAGCAGCAATGGGATGGTTTGTGCCTGGATGGGCGTGGGGCTGACAAAGCCTTTTTTGGTAAGGCCGCTGAGGATGTCGGCACTGAGGCCGAGGTCAGCAAATGTTTGGATGGAATCCATTTTTGAAAAAAAGATTGATGTTTAAAAAAGGGCTCGTAGTGTTCCAATTTACATTCGTTGGGCACTTTACAAGGGGCGGTAAACCCGTTGCGAAGCAACCAAAGCAGGGCACACGCTGGCCGAATGGAGGCCATGTGGCTAAAAAATGGAACTCAACTTTGTACCCGAAGATTCAGACGTGCGTGAAGGCTAACTAGTCCCGGCATACTCGCAGTAGGCTGGCGATGGGCGAGTGTGGAGGCGGACTAACACGCTGAATATCAATCTCTTGGCAGCCAAATTACTCGCAATGAAGAGACGCCCGCAGGCTCTCTTTTTTTCTTCACCTTCAAATACCGTCCAAACTTTTTAAACGGTTAAAAAATCAGGTCTGAAACAACCCCAATCAGTGTTTTGTTCGGAGTGTTTTCAAAATCGGTGCAAAGATACGTTTAATCATTTGGTAATCTTCCGTTTTTTTCGATAAAAATTTCGTGAACGATTTTTTGCGAGCGGTCGTTTGCCCCGCAAACAGACTAATTCGATTTTGGGGTGAAACCATCGGGCAATTGTCCGAAGCCCGCTTATCTTCGCCTGTCTGTTTTGGCGAACAACGTTCACCGCTTTTTTTACAAAATGAAAATCAATATCCAACTCACACAATTGCTTTGGGTTTTCACGCTCCTGCTGCTTGGCTGCGGCAACGAAGACCCCATTGCGGAGCAAAACACCAAGGCTCCCAAGCCTGATACCACGGCGCAAGGGCATACTGGCGTTCCGGGCGATAGCGCCAGCCTCCAGAACCTCCTGAAGCAGTACGACCCGCCAGGCCGTGACGTGTGGCAAAAACCAGAGGTGGTCATCGGCAAGCTGGGCGAACTTGGCAAAAAGACCGTGGCCGACATTGGGGCAGGCTCCGGCTTCTTCTCCCGAAGGTTGGCACAACAGGCCAAAAGAGTCATTGCCGTGGACATTGACCCCCGTTTCATCCATTTCATGGACAGCATCAAAAAAGTGGAGCTGAAACCGGAATACCAGCAGCGCTTCGAGACCCGCCTTGGCCTGCCCAACGACCCCAAGCTGAACCCCAACGAGGCGGACATCGTGCTGGTGGTGAACACCTATATTTATATCCAAGACCGAGTGGCATATTTGAAAAACCTGCTCAATGTGCTGCCGCCGGGCGGCCAGGTCGTGGTCGTGGACTTCAAAAAGAAACGGATGCCCATCAAATACCCTACGGCCAATGTGCGCATGGAACTGTACGAGGTGGAGAACGAACTGGAGGCGGCCGGGTTTACGCAGATTCAATCGGACGATTGTGCGCTGGATTACCAGTATATTGTCATGGCAACAAAGCGATAAACACTTGTTTTGAACCAAAAAGGGCTTTCCAGCGATGTACTTGGAGGCCCTTTTTGTATCAATGCAATCAACAAAATGCGCATCATCATGCCTTTGGGTGAGCATTGTCACCAAATAGTCAGCATCAAGGGTGTTGTTTTGTAGTGCAGATAAGAAATTGAAAGATTCATATTTCGGGTGATTAAATAAATTGTCAGAGCGCCTTAAATGGCGCTCTTTTTTAGTGGGTCAAAAGAAATATGCACTGCATGGAATAACCAATCACATTGTTTCGATATGGACAAAAAAGTAAGCTTCAAAGAATTGCTCGAAGGCGAAAAGCCCGTACTGATTGACTTCACGGCCTCGTGGTGCGGCCCCTGCCGCATGATGGCCCCAGTGCTCGAAGACGTGAAAAAGCAAATTGGTGAAAACGCCACCATCGTAAAGGTGGACATTGACCGAAACGAAGCCTTTGCGGGCAGCATGGGCATCCAAGGTGTTCCAACCTTTGTGCTCTTTAAAGGAGGCAAAGAAGCCTGGCGACACGTGGGTATGATTTCCGGGCCACAGTTAAAGAGCGTATTGGAAAAACATGCTTAAAAGCTGACAAAACTCACCTTTTCTGCTTGCCGTTCGTCAGTTGAATGAGTGGCAATTGCGGCCATTTTTGGTGCGAAATTTCGTCTCCACATCTCGAATGCTCAGGACTTGGTAATACAGATAAGGGAATAAGCATGCCTGTGCCACTGACTTGGCCATTTGGGGTAAATCCCCACCACAATGGGAGCTGAAAAAGTCGCCATCATCAAGGACAAGGAACAGCGCCTACAGGCCACCGCCCATCTTTTGAAAGACCTCCGGGCCTTGGAAACGATGCTCCATCGGGGCATGTTCGAGACCGAAGTACAGCGCATTGGGGCAGAGCAGGAAATCTCCCTTGTGGGCTTGGACTGGAAGCCTGCTCCCGTGCTGATGCAGTTGCTGGAGGAAATCAACGACGACCGCTTCACCACGGAGTTCGCACAGTTCAACATGGAGGTGAACCTCGACCCCATCGTCTTCAAGGGTGACTGCCTGTCGCAATTGGAGCGTAGCCTTTGGCGGCTATTGGTGAAGGGCGAGAAAAAAGCGAACCTCCTGCAAGCCCATCTCCTGCTGGTCGGCATCCTGCCAACACTCCACCAGAGCGACCTCGACATCAAGCACATCACGCCACTGCCCCGTTACCGCTATTTGATAGAGGCCCTACATGCCATGCGGGGCGACCACTTCGAGTTCAGGATTGCGGGCAAGGATGAATGGATAGACCGGGCGGAAAATTCCTTTTACGAAAGTAGCAACACCAGTTTTCAGGTGCATTACCAACTCGCCCCCGAAGATTTTGCGGCAGCATACAATTGGTCGCTGGCTGTGACCGCCCCGCTGATGGCCTGCTCCACCAATT
Source organism: Saprospiraceae bacterium (assembly GCA_022841745.1). Taxonomy (GTDB): domain Bacteria; phylum Bacteroidota; class Bacteroidia; order Chitinophagales; family Saprospiraceae; genus UBA6168. The sequence continues at coordinate 8,218 of JALHQW010000040.1, forward strand.
CGCCGCTCTTTCTTGGCAAACGCCTTTGGCGGGAGACCCGCATCGCCCTGTTTCAGCAATCCACCGATGTGCGCAATTCGAAAGACAAGTATCGGGAGCGGGCACCCAGGGTTGATTTTGGTACCCGCTGGGTGAAAGGCTCCGTGCTGGACCTCTACCAGGAAAATGCCACCCGCCACCGCCCCATATTTGCCTCTACCCGCCACGAAGATGCCCAGGCCGTGCTTGAACAAGGCGGCGTACCAAAGCTCTACCACCTCTGCGTCCACAATGGAACGGTCTATAATTGGAATCGGGCCTGCTATGGCATCACGGAAGGGAAGCCTCACCTGCGCATCGAAAACCGGGTCTTGCCCGCTGGACCAACCATTATTGACGAGGTGGCCAACGCCGCCTTTTGGCTTGGCATGATGAAGGGGATGCCTCCGGAACATGCCCGCATTGACCAGCGCATGGAGTTCGATGATGCGAAGCGGAACTTCCTCTATGCGGCAAGGCTTGGATTAGGGGCCAATTTCTATTGGGCGGGCAGCGACAAGCAAATCCGTTCGGACGAATTGATTCTCAAGGAGTTATTGCCCATTGCAAGGGAGGGGCTTGCCAAGGCGGAAATTGACCAGGCAGACATTGACCGACTGCTCGGCATCATTGAGGAGCGGGTGAAAACCGGGAAGACGGGGTCGCAATGGGCCTTGGACGGCTTCAATCAACTCAGCAAGGAAGTGCATACAGATGAAGCATTGGTGGCCATCACGGCGGGTATGTCGAGGCGGCAGCAGGAGGGGCAGCCGGTGCATACCTGGGATTTGCCGACCAAGGAAGAGGCGGGCAGTTGGAAAAACCGCTATTGGACCATCGAGCAAATCATGAAAACCGACCTCTTCACGGTCAACGAGGACGACCCTATACAACTTGCCGCCAACTTGATGTACTGGCGCAATATCCGGCACATCCCGGTCGAGAACAGCGATGGGGAACTGACCGGCATGCTTACTTGTCGGCTAGTGATGCTGTATTATAGCAACCAGCACGTGGATGGCAACACGACCCCCGTCCGGGACATCATGGAGCGGAACCTGACCACCGTTTCACCGCAAACCAAGACCATCGAGGCCATCGAACTGCTCAAGTCCACCCCCCTCGGCTGCCTGCCCGTGGTGCATGGCAACAAGCTGGAGGGGCTGGTGACGGAGCGTGACTTCATGAAATTGGCCGCTGAGTTGTTGAAGGAGATTTCCTGAGAAACAGCGCATTGTCTTAACAAAACTTTATACGCTGAGATGACCAATGTCACCAAAGTCGGCTTGGAATGTCTCGAATTTTGTGCTTACTTAAAATTGCACTTGTGACGCACCAAATCAGGTCATATCTACTCCTTTTGCTTTTCCTGTTCGGGATGCTCGTTCCCGGACAGACGCAGGAGGAATTGACTCGGTTGCCGATACTTTGGCATCACTTCCAGCTTCACAAATCACAATGCCCGGCAACCAGCTTTGCCGAATACCTCCAACAGCACTACGGAAAAGATTTTGTGCAGCACCGCTCAGCGCATGACCACTCGAAGTTGCCCATGAAAAGCGGAGATGGCCACCTGCACACACCTGCGCCCGCCGATTTGCCAAAGCCAATTGAAATAGTGCTGCCAACTGTATCAATCAGCTGCCAACCTATTGTTTTCAAAGACCAAGCTGCTCCGCAATCCTTCCTCAGCGACATCTGGCAGCCGCCCCGAAGCTGTTGAGCTTTTCCTGTTTTCATCCAATATTATTTTCAAAAACATTGACTGAACCTGCTGGGTTGGCTAACCCAATTTCCCTTGGGGACAAACAACAAGTTCACCAATCCAACCAATACAACAATGGACGCAACACATGTGCATCTGTTGCTCAATCACTTCCCAATCATTGGGTCGCTGTTGGGCGTGGGCGTGATGGCCTATGGCTACCTCACGTCATCTGAACAAGTTAAGAAAGCCGCCCTTTGGACTTGGGCTGCAATGGCTGCTATCGCCATCCCTGTCTTCCTAACGGGCGAACCAGCCGAGGAGTCGGTGGAGGGGCTTGCAGGGGTATCCGAGGCGCTGATGGAGGAACACGAAGAAGCCGCCACCGTGGCCATTTGGCTCATGGAGGCACTCGGCCTACTATCGCTCGTGACGCTGATAGCGGGCTGGAGCAAGGAACGTCTTTCAAAGCCGCTGGTGCTGGTGGCTACGGTGCTCAGTTTGGCCACTTTCGCAGCAATGGCCCGCACGGGCTACCTTGGCGGGCAGATACGGCACTCGGAGATTCGTGGCGGTATAGCCGCCAACGGTGGTGTCGAGGCAAACGGCACTGAAACAGGCGGTGAATCGGAAGGAGAGGAGCAAGACGATGACTGATGGTGGGAAAGGGGGGTGAGCTTTATCAGCCCCCTTCTTCTTGTGATGATGGTTACACTTATTGCGAAGCAGTACCACCATTTTTGTTTTTTATAGCCTCAAAAGCCAACTAACAAAGCAAAATTTTTATGAAAATACCTTTTAAAACACTGGCTTTTGTTGCCCTCGCATGGGCGGCTCCCTTTTATTTGGCTGCGCAAAATGCCCCGTTCAGCATCCACCTCGAACCGTTGAACATCCCCAACGTGGGCGGGATACAGTCCTATGCCTTTGCGCAGCACGAGGGCAAATGGCTCATCATTGGTGGACGCTTGGATGGGCTGCACCGCCGCCAGCCTTGGGCTACTTTCGATGTGGCGGGCCATAATATTTCGCTTATGGTGATAGACCCCGTTGCGCAGCAAAAATGGACTGCTCCGCTGACCTCGCTACCCGTGCCGCTGCGGGAGCAGTTGAGTTCCACGAACATGGAATTTGTGCAAGACGGCGACCACCTCTACCTCGTCGGCGGCTACGGCTACAGTGCTACCGCTGGCGACCATGTGACTTATGACAAGCTGACTGCCGTCAATGTGCCGGGCGTCGTGGAGGCTATTATGGGCGGGGAGCCAATTGCTGGTTTTTTCAGGCAAATAACCGATGCACAGTTCGCCGTGACGGGCGGGCATTTGAACAAGGTTTACGACACCTACTACCTCACCGGCGGCCAGCGCTTCGATGGGCGCTACAACCCGATGAACGGCCCCAGTTTCACCCAAACCTATACCGATGCCATCCGAAAATTCAAGCTGGTGGACGATGGTACGACCCTCACTGTGACGCACCTGCCCGCCATCGTGGACACCGATAACCTGCACCGCCGGGACTACAACGTTGTGCAACAAATCATGCCCAACGGGCAAGAGGGGCTGACGGCCTTCTCCGGCGTTTTTCAAAAAACGGCGGACCTGCCCTTCCTCAACTGCGTGAACGTGGACAGCAACGGCTATGCGGTGAACAACGATTTTTCGCAATACTATAACCACTACCACTGTGCTTTTATGCCGTTGTATTCAGCTTCGCAAAACGAGATGCACACGGTGTTCTTCGGCGGCATCGCCCAGTTTTACGACAGCCTCGGTGTGCTCGTACAGGATGACAACGTGCCCTTCGTGCGCACTATCGCACGGGTGACGAGGGACGCCAGCGGCCTCATGACGGAGTACAAACTGCCCGTGGAAATGCCCGATTTGCTGGGTGCCAGCTCGGAGTTCATCCCCAACGATGGACTGCCGATGTTCACAAATGGCGTACTGAAATTGGACGAACTGCCCAGCGACACGACCTTCGTCGGCTACATCTACGGGGGCATCGCCAGCTCGGCACCGAATGTTTTTTGGATAAACACGGGCACGGAAAGCACGGCCAGCAGCCAGATTTATAAAGTGTCTTTGGTTAAAAACGCCACCTCAGCCACGCACCAAGTCAATGCCCAAAGCCGCAGCAGCCTGCACCTGCGGGTGTTCCCGAACCCGAATAACGGCGAGTTTTGGGTGAAATTCAATTTGAAGAAAATCACGCCCGTGCAGTGGAGTTTGAGCGATTCGAACGGCGCTGTTTTGGAAAAAGGGACCTTGACGGACTTGGAAATTGGGGAAAACACCTACCTCAGCAAGGCGACGAAACTACAGGCAGGGAATGCCTACTACGTCAGCCTGAAAACACCCACTGAGACGGCCAGTTTGAAGCTAATCGCAACGGAATAAATTGGAAATTGGGATGTTAGTAAGCTTTTTTCGATTTTTTGTGTCTTTGCCAATCGAACGACTGGCTTAGTTTTACAAATCGTATTCTTGCAATCGAAATGAAGCAAAACGGCACCATACTTATTCTTGACGACGAGGAAGACATACTTTTCTCTTTGAAAATGCTGCTGAAGCCAGTATTTTCAAGGGTTTTTGCGGAACAAAATCCGCAGCACCTGCCCCGCCTGTTGCAGCAGTACGAGCCTGATGCGGTGCTGCTCGACCTCAATTTCAACAAAAACGACTCGACGGGACAAGTGGGCTTGGAATGGCTCGCCAAAATCAAGGAACTGCGCCCAAAGACCCAGGTCATTATTATTACGGCGCACGGCGAGGTGGAAATCGTGGTGAGCGCCATGAAAATCGGGGCGAGCGATTTCATCGAAAAACCTTGGCGAAACGAGAAATTGCTGGAGGTGGTGAAGTCCGCGGTCGGCAGTCGGCAGTTTGACGACCGAAGGGAGGAAATCCCGGCGAGGAACGAGTCGGGACGGCAGGGCACGGGGTTTGATTTCTTGGGCGAATCGGCGGCGATGCGGGAGGTGTTCAAAACGATAGACAAGGTGGCTGGTACGGATGCCAATGTGCTCATCACGGGGGAGAACGGAACGGGTAAGGAACTGACAGCCAGAGAGTTGTATCAAAAATCAGCAAGACCGGATAAACCCTTCGTGCAGGTTGATTTGGGCACGATTTCCGAGAGTTTGTTCGAGAGCGAGCTGTTTGGCCATGTGAAGGGCGCCTTCACCGATGCGAAGGAAGACCATGTGGGCAAGTTTGAGGCGGCCAATGGCGGCACGCTGTTTTTGGATGAAATCGGCAACCTGAGCCTGGGCCTGCAATCGAAATTGCTGACGGCGCTGCAAACCCGGAAAATCGTGCGGGTCGGCTCCACGAAGGAGATTCCAGTGGATTTCCGGCTGATTTGTGCCACCAATTTCGACCTCCCAAAAATGGTGGCCGAGAAGACCTTCCGGCAAGACTTGCTCTACCGCATCAACACCATCGAAATCAAGATGCCACCGCTGAGGGAGCGCCTCGGCGACATCCGGCTGATTGCGAAGCACTATCTCCTGCTTTATGTGAAAAAATACGGCAAGCCCCGTATGGACTTCGAGCGGGAAACCTTGGAAAAGCTGGAAAAATACGCTTGGCCGGGCAATGTGCGGGAGCTTCGCCATGCGGTGGAGCGGGCGGTGATTTTGACGGAGTCGGCCAATTTGCAACCCGAAGATTTCAGCTTGCAGCCGGGTAGTGGCGGCAAGGTTGTTTTCCCACCGGACAATATGAACTTGGAGGAAATCGAACGGACGCTGGTGCAAAAAGCCGTGGAACTGCACCAAGGCAATATCAGCAAGGCGGCGGAGTCGCTGGGGCTGACGAGGGCGGCGCTTTACCGTAGGCTTGAAAAATTTGGACTATGAAAGTACTCAACAGCTTCCGGGCTAGGGTCATTTTCCTTATCTCGCTGATTTTTCTGCTCATGCTGGCGGTGATGCTGCTCTATTTCCGAACGGAGGGGGACATGCCTTGGGTAGTGTTGGGTGGTTTGGTGATAATTGGGTTAATTATCCATTTATTCCGCATTATTTATGGCGTTAATCAGCAGATTGCTGATTTTTTGATGAGCATACGCTACGATGATTTTATCCGAACGTATCCAAAAACGGCGGAAGGCGAACCACATTCCAAGTTATTCTCAGAATTTAATGCCATCAGCGATAAATTCCGTGACCTGCGCTCGCAAAACGAGGCCGACCGACAGCTCATGCACCTTGTGCTGGAAAACGTGGACACGGGCATATTTTGCTTGGATAAATCGGGCAAGGTTTTATTGGCAAATCGGGCATTAAAGACCATATTCCATAAATCTTATTTCCCAGATTTAAATGCTTTTAAACAACTTGACCCAACATTATATGAAGTGCTGGATACGCTGCCCGTTGGCGAGCGTATCGTGCAAAAAGTGGTGATAAACGACGAGGTGGTACAGGTGGCCATCCGCCATTTTGCCTTAAAGAATAAAGAGGACGAAATTAAACTCTATACTTTTTTTAATTTATCAGGCGAATTATCGAGCGAAGAGATTAAATCCTACCATAAACTCATCAGCATACTATCCCATGAAATCATGAACTCGGTGACGCCCATCGCCAGCCTCAGCCAGTCGGCAGCGGATATGCTGAAAAGCGCCGACCCCGACAGCATGGAGGATATTGCGCAAGCGATGGAGGTCATCCAAAAGCGCAGCACGGGTCTGCTGACCTTCACGGAGAACTACCGCAAACTGACCAAAATCCCGCAAGTGCAGTTGCAGCATATCGCCTTGGAGCCGTTCTTGAACCAAATCTTGACGCTTTTCAAGCATGAAGTGCCTAAGCGGGTACAGCTCGACCTTCAGTTTTTCCGCCCCAATATGCAAATCACGGGTGACCCCACCTTGCTCGAACAAGTGCTGATAAACCTCATCAAAAACGCCCTCGAAGCCGTGCAGGCCAACCCCGACGGCAAGGTGCTCATCATCGCCGACCGGGACGAGCAGTTGCGCACCCTCATCCGCATTTCCGACAATGGGCAGGGCATTCCAGCCGAGAACCTGGAGCAGATTTTCGTGCCGTTTTTCACCACCAAACCCACGGGTTCCGGCATTGGCCTCAGCCTCGCCCGACAAATCATGCGGCAGCACCAAGGAGATATCCAGGTAGTGAGCGAAGTGGGGAGGGGGACGATTTTGACGTTGGTGTTTATGGGATAGTACTACCGTCCCAATCCGAACACCCCACTGTCCGAAATCGAACACTTTCCACCCAAAGATTTTTATTATAATCTTCAAAGCATTGATTTTCAGCCACTTAATTTTATTGGCATATCCATTGAATCCATTATTGGCATGGTGAAAAACCACTGTCACAAATGGATATAATGGATAAGAAAATCGAGAAAAAGACTTGGACGCCCCTTCGCATCGGAATCATTGCGGTGGTGGTGTTGGGCTTGGGCTTTGTGGGCCGCAGCTTTTACAAGAATGCGGGCGTGAGCAAGTTGAACGTGAACACCGACCGCCTGACAGTGGCCACGGTGGAGAAGAACAAGTTCCAGGAGTTCATCCCCGTGACGGGTGTGGTGCTGCCGCTGCGCACCGTGCGCATGGATGCCATCGAGGGTGGCAAGGTGGAGGAGAAGTTCGTGGAGGACGGCGCCATCGTGGAAAAAGGCCAGCAAATCTTGCGGCTCTCCAACCCCGATTTGATGGTCAACTACCTGAACCAAGAGGCGAACATCATATCGCAAATCAACCAGATACGCAATACTTCGTTGCTCATGGAACAACAAAGCCTAAGCATGAAGGAGCAAGCGTTACAAGTTGATAACCTGATAAATACGACGGAAAAACGGCTGAAGCGCAACCGGGAACTGTTCAAGACGAACGTGATTTCCGCCGTGGAATTGGAGGAAATGGAAGACGAGGCCGTTTACCTTGCCGCCCGCCGCAAGATGCTGAAAGCGACGTTGAAAAAGGACTCCGCCTACCAAAACCTCCAGCAGCAGCAGATGAACTCCTCCTTGGATTTGATGCAACGCAACCTCGGCATCACCAGGCAGAGCCTCGAACAACTCATCGTGAAGGCCCCGATTTCCGGCCAACTTTCTGGCCTGACCAAGGAACTGGGCGAAAGCGTGGCCCGCAGCGAGAATATCGGCCAGATTGACGACCTCTCCGCCTTTAAAATCCGGGTGCGCATTGACGAGTTTTATATCTCCCGCATCGCTGTGGAGCAGCAGGGCACGTTCACCTTGGCAGGCGAAAATTATACGCTTAAAATATCGAAGATATATCCGCAAGTATCCAATGGTTCATTTGAAGCGGATATGGTATTTATTGGCGAAGCGCCAACGAATATTAAGCGTGGCCAGTCCGTCACCGTTAAATTGGAACTGAGCGCCGAAGAAGAAGCCATCTTATTGGCGAGGGGCGGTTTTTACCAGTCCACGGGCGGCAATTGGGTCTATATCGTTGACCCAAGCACCGGCAATGGCATTAAGCAAACCGTGCGGCTTGGCCGCCAAAACCCCAATTATTACGAAGTTCTGGAAGGATTAAAACCCGGCGACAAGGTTATCACTAATAGTTATGATAACTATGGGGATAAGGATGTGCTGGTGCTGAAGTAATTGTTGAATTGTTTTATTGCTGAATTGTTGCCCGTATAACGTGAACCATGACAATTTAACAATCAAGCAATAATAACAATCCAGCAATTTAACAATCCAACAATCCAACAATAATAACAATCAAAATCAATGATAAAAACAGTCCAACTATCCAAAGTTTACCGCACCGATGAGGTGGAGACCACAGCATTGAACAGCGTGGATATCGAGATTAAAGCAGGCGAGTTCGTGTCCGTGATGGGGCCGTCCGGCTGCGGAAAATCCACGCTGATGAACGTGTTAGGCATGATTGACAACCCTTCGGCGGGCGAGTATTTTTTCAACGAGCAAGAGGTGGGCAAGCTCAGCGAGCGCAAGCGGGCCGACGTGCGTAAGAACAACCTCGGCTTCGTGTTCCAGAGCTTCAATCTGATTGACGAACTGACCGTGTATGAGAACGTGGAACTGCCCATGCTCTACACCAAAGTGCCAGCCGGTGAGCGCAAAAAGCGAGTGGAAGAGCTGCTCGAAGGCATGAACATCATGCACCGTCGCAACCACTTCCCGCAGCAGCTATCGGGCGGTCAGCAGCAGCGGGTGGCCGTGGCCAGGGCCGTGGTGAACAAGCCCAAGCTCATCCTCGCCGACGAGCCGACGGGTAACCTCGACTCTGCCAATGGCGACGAAGTGATGAAAATCCTCGCCGACCTAAACTCCGCTGGAACAACTATTTTGATGGTGACGCACTCGCAGTATTGCGCCGAATTCGGCAACCGCATCATCCGGATGTTGGATGGGAAAGTGGTGACGGAGAACGTTGTGAAGCGCTATCTCTGATTCATCATTCATCATTAAAAGAAGATGATTAAGCTAAACAATATAGAACGCTATTACAACACAGGTTCCAATAAAACCTGGGTGCTTCGCAATATCACATTTAATGTGAATAAAGGCGAATTCCTCACGATCATGGGACCGTCGGGTTCGGGTAAATCCACGCTGATGAACCTTATCGGGATGTTGGATAAACCGGACAATGGCGAATATTTTTTCCACGATGAACCTGTGCATACGTTTAATGAAAAGCGCCGCACGGAACTGCATAAACACAGCATTGGCTTTGTGTTTCAAGCCTACCATTTGATTGATGAATTGACGGTTTATGAAAACATCGAAATGCCGCTGCTGTACAAAGGCGTGAGCAAATCTGACCGCCAGAGCCTCGTGGCCGATATTCTCGACCGCTTTAATATCGTGGGTAAAAAAGACCTGTTCCCAGCGCAGCTTTCAGGTGGGCAGCAGCAGTTGGTGGGCATCGCAAGGGCCATCATCGGCAAACCGAAACTACTGTTAGCCGATGAGCCGACGGGTAACCTGCACACCTCGCAGGGCGAAATGATTATGGGCCTTTTAAAAGAGCTACACGATGAAGGCATGACGATTATCCAGGTGACGCACAACGAGAAATTCGCCACGTATGGCACGAGGATTATCCAATTGGAGGACGGGTTTGTAAGAAGGGATGAGGGCACCGGAGGCAAAAGGTGATACCTCAGCCTTCCTATCCCTTGCAAATTAGCACACACTGGACGACCATTTTGAGGCGTCGCCTTATGCTGGGCAGCTTTCAGTCAAATTAAAAACAAAGGAATCATGTGGACAATATTTTCAGACTATACGACCCAATTCGGCACTTGCTCCATGAGTGCATGGACTGCCAATTTCCCTTCCTTTTTCGAAGTAAATATGGCACCAATATATGCCCAATTCGGCATTAAGATAATAGCTGCCGTTTTATTGACGCTCATGTTCCAAAGCGTTAAGGCGGTACTGGCAAGCCCTTCCAAACCATTTCGGAGCGAATAAAAAAAGCAGCCTAACGATGGTCAGGCTGTCATTCTTGAAACGATTTTTTTTGAAGCTTAAACATCGAATACTTCTTCGATGGAAAGGCGAATATCAGTGGCGGGGTCATAAAATTCGCCCTTGTTGAAATAGGAGGTATCCATGCCTGGGGTCAGCAGAACAATGGTTTCGAGCTGAGGCAAAACTATCCAAACCGATTTCACCCCGTTGGGGAAATAACGGCTGCGGGCCTTTTCGGTGATGTCGTCCAATGCTTGCCTTGGGGAGATGATTTCGACCAAGCTGATGGGCGGTTCTTTCATTTTTATAACCGGCTCGTCCCGCTTCAAGTCCCTTTTAATTTTTGGATAAATGCAAAGGTCTGGTGTGGCGCCCTTGGGCTGAAATTCGAGGTCGAGTTCTGATGGAAAGGAGTACTGTTTGCCGTACTTGTTCATCAGCAATTGAGACAAACGGGCTTGGATGAGTGAGTGGTCGAGGCTTGGCATAGGCTTGTCACGTTGGGTTTCGTAGTCTTCGGTGTAATCGTACTCAACTTCGGGTTGAGTTTCGATAATAACGTCTTCTTTAATCATGGCTTAAATTTTATGCTTCACAAAAGTAGCGAATAAAATGCTGCATAACAACTTAAAAATCGCCTACCGCAACCTACTGCGCCGCCGCAGTTTCACGGCCATCAACGTGGCCGGGTTGAGCCTTGGCATGGCCGCAGCCATCCTCGCTTTCCTTTGGGTAAAGAACGAGTACAGCTTCGACCAATACCACCCCGTTGCGGAGCAAACCTACCGCCTGGACACCGACCTGCGGGTGAGCGCCGACGAGGTCTGGCATTGGGCCACCACACCGCTGCCGCTGGTGAAAGTTGTGGAGGAAGAAGTACCCGAAGCCATGAATGCCACTACCATGACGGCCAATATGTGGCCCGTGGTGAATTTGGAGCGCAAGGGGCAAAAAATGCGCTGCGAAAAATACGGTTTTGTGGACGGCAATTGGTTCGAGATGTTCAGCTACAAGTTCCTCGACGGCTCGGCGGAGGGCTTTCAGCAGAACTTGCACAGCGCCATTTTGACCCAAAAATTGGCGGAACGGATATTCGGGAAAACGGAGGTAGTGGGCGAATCGTTCCGGCTCGACACGCTGGATTTCACGGTTCATGCTGTGGTGGAGAACCGACCCGCCAACACCAGCTTCGATCAGGAAATGCTGCTGCCCATCAGTTTTCAAATGAGCAATGAAAACCAACGCACCACCAACGAATCCTGGGACAATTTCAACTTCCTAACCTTCGTGCAATTGCGCCCCGGCAGCGACCTCGCAGCCTTCAACGAAAAAATCACCACGCTCACCCGCAAGCACAAAGAAGCGGAAGACGACAATGTTTCCATCGTAGCACAGCCACTCTCGGAGGTGCATTTCGATGAAACGAGGGCGCACCCGGCCATGCTCACGGGCAGCCAAAAATCGGCCAATGTGGTGGGCATCATCGGTTTGGTCATCCTGTTTTTGGCCTGCGTGAACTACGTGAGCCTGACCACGGCGCAAGCGGGCATGCGGACGAAAGAAGTCGGCATCCGCAAAATCATAGGGGCGGGCGGGCAGCAGATTTTCAAGCTGTTGTTTTCCGAAAACCTAATAACGGCAATGGTTTCGCTCGCTTTGGCAATTGGTTTAGTTCAACTGGCGCTGCCGTTTTACAACAATTACACCGAAAACAATTTCGACCTCGGCTTCACCAATCCCATGCTTTGGTTGGTGGCGGGCGGCACCCTTGGCGTCACGCTGCTGTTGTCGGGTGTGTATCCGGCCTTGTTCCTGACCGACTTCTCGCCGGGGCAGTTCCTGCGGGGTCAGAATTTTTTGAAAATGAAGAACACGGCCTTCCGCAAGGGCCTCGTGGTGGCACAGTTCGCCATCACCACGGGCCTGATAATCGGGGCCATCGTCATCTACCAACAGCAGGAGTACATCCGCCACAAGAACCTCGGTTACGACCGTTCCCAAGTTTTTGAGTTTAACGTGCCATATAGTAAGACCCGACCGGACGCCGTCAACGCCATCCGCCAGTCGCTGACCACCGTGCCGAGCGTGGTGGCTACGGCGGCGTCCAATATGTCGGTTGTGAACATGAACAGCACCCACAGCGGCTCGATTGATTTTGAGGGCAAGCCGGACGACTTTGAGCCGGTGGTCTATCAAGCCTCCGTGGACGCCAGTTTTGAGGAACTGATGCAGTTGAAAATGGCCGATGGCCGATGGTTCCAACCCGACAACGAAGCCGACAAGCAAAACGTGGTGCTGAACGAGGCAGCCGTCCGTTTTATGAAAATACCCGAACCCGTGGTGGGCCAGAAATTCAGTTTCCAAGGCAAGGACGGACAAATCGTGGGTATCGTAAAGGACTTCCATTACCTCAGTTTGCGGAGCAAAATAGAGCCGCTGGTGTTACAATTTCATCCCTCATCAATGGGTACTGTTTATGTAAAAACCACGGCTGGCAAGGCTTCTGAGGCCATCGCCGCCGCCGAGCAGGCCTGGGTGGCCCGCTACCCTGAACTACCCTTCGAGTACCGTTTCCTCAACGATGCTTTCAACCAAATGTACAAGACCGAGGAGAAAAACGCCACCCTGTTCAAGCTGCTGGCGGGCCTGGCCGTGTTCATCTCCTGCTTGGGCCTTTTTGGCCTTGCTGTGTTCAGCACGCAGCAGCGCACCAAGGAAATCGGGGTGCGCAAGGTGCTCGGCGCTTCCATCCCGTCGCTGGTGGGCTTGCTCTCTAAGGACTTTCTGGTACTGGTCATTGGGTCGTTGGTCATTGCCACCCCACTGGCTTGGTATTTCATGAACAAATGGCTGGAGGACTTCGCCTATCACATTGATATTCAATGGACGGTGTTCTTGCTTGCTGGCGCAATGGCGGTGGCAGTTGCGTTCCTGACCGTCAGTTTGCAAAGCATCAAAGCGGCACTGGCGAACCCGGTGAAGTCGTTGCGGAGCGAATAAAAAAAGGGCATTTGAAATGTCAAATGCCCTTTTTCTCCCGATTTGAAAACATCATACCACCCGCTCAAAAATTTTGTCAATGGAGAGTTGGATGTTGGTAGCCGGGTCGTGCAGTTCCCCTTTGTCGAAATAGAGGTTATTGTCGCCTGGCAGCATGACGTGGACGGCCTTGAAAGCAGGGACGACTATCCATGCGGATTTTACGCCTGCTGGGAAATACTGCTCCCGCACCTTTTTCGCCATTGCTTCAAGTGATTGGCTGGGCGACAAGATTTCCACAGTGGTGAGAGGCATTTCTGCCTCTTTTGGTTGGATTTCGCTGCGGACAAAACTGGAACGTTTGGGGTAAAAACAGACGTCGGGCGTAGCTCCTGGTTCGAGTTTTAGGCTCAACTCAGTGAAAAAATCGAATTGGTCGTCATATTTCAAACGAAGTTGAAAAACGATTTCAGACTCAAGTTTTGCATGTAATAGGTTTGGCATAGGCTTGTTTCTTTCGGCAACATAGTCTTCTTGCTCGACTGCGGTGTCTGTGTCTATGAAGATTTCATCCTTAATCATAGGTTGATATTTTTTACAAACTTAATAATTTTCAAAGAAAATACCGTCCATGTTCATCAACAATCTCAAAATCAGCCTTCGTACGCTGCGCAAAAACAAGACCTACTCCATCATCAACGTGGTGGGGCTGACGGCGGGCATTGCTGCCGTGCTGCTCATTTTCCGGGTAGTGAATTACGAGCTGAGTTTCAACAAAAACTTCCAAAACTACGACCGCATCGTGCGGGTAGTGGGTGAAATCAACCTGCCCGATGGGGAGCAACGAAACAGTGTTTGCATACCAGTGCCTGCAGGAGAAATGCTCGTCAATTCCATTCCACAGTTTGAGAAAAAAAGCCGGGTAAAGGAGACTTGGACGACGCTTACCGTGCCCAATCCAACTGGTGGAGCACCCTTGAAGAAATTCACGCCGGACGATGACCAAATCGCCTTCATGGCAGAGCCTGACTTTATGCAAATGCTTGATTTGCAGGTGCTTGCAGGTGAGGGAGCTGCTTCCTTGAGCCAGCCAAACACCATCGTGCTTGGCAAAAATTGGGCGGAAAAATGCTTTGGAAATTGGCAGGCTGCCGTCGGAAAGACGTTGCTGCTCGACCATATTTTCCCAGTGACCGTGACGGGCGTTTTCGCCGATTTGCCCAGCAATTGCGACTTCGCTTTCCCCTACCTCATTTCATACGCTACGCTGAAGGGCAAAGAATATTATTTCTGGCTGGATGACGGCGACTGGGACAGTTGCAGCTCCAACAACCAAGTTTATGCCATGCTCTCCGACCCCAGCCAAATGGCCGCCGCCAGTGCTGCCGTGGCCCGTGTGGGCGAAAAGGAATACACCGACAAGAAGACCGGTAAACAAGCGAAAACCCATGTGCTTCAGCCTTTGTCAGACCTGCACTACAACGAACTTTACCAAAATTCCGGCACGCATATCATCCCAAAAAGCCGCATCCATGTGTTGTCGGCCATTGGGCTGTTGATTCTGGCATTGGCCTGTTTCAACTTCATCAACCTCGCCACGGCGCAGGCTTCCCTGCGGGCAAAAGAAGTGGGCGTGCGCAAAACGCTCGGCGGTAACCGTGGCCAATTGGTGAGCCAGTTCATGAGCGAGGCGGGCATCATCGTGGTGGCCGCTGTGGGGTTGGGTGCGGCCTTAGCTTCAATGGCTGCACCGTTGCTGCGGCACGTCTCCGAAATCCCCGCCGAGGCACCGTTCCTCTCCAACCCGACCATCGTGCTGTTCTTGGTGGTAACGGCGGTGGTGGTCACGCTGCTGTCGGGGCTTTATCCGTCATTGACTTTGGCGGGTTTTCAGCCAGTGAAAGCATTGCGGAGCAACGCCAGCAAAAGCATGACGGGCGGAGCGGGCTTGCGCAAATCGCTGGTGGTGGCGCAGTTTGCCATTGCGCAATGCCTCATCATCGGGGCCATCATCACCATCATGCAGTTGGACTATATCCGCACACAGGACCTGGGTTTCAAAAAAGACCTCGTCTATACTTTTGGCTTTGGCAACGACAGCCTGACCCTGCAACGGCATATTGCATTGCGTCATGCCCTGCAACAAATCCCTTCGGTGGAATCGGTGAGTCTCAGCAGCGACCAGCCGTTTTCGGGCAATACCTGGAACGGCAATTTTCGCTACGGCGACCACCCAGAGGACGAGAATTTCAGCACGACCGTCAAGTTTGCCGACGAAAAATACCAGGAAACTTATGGCATAAAACTGCTGGCAGGCCGATGGCTCGCCCCGTCCGACACGATGCGGGAGGTGGTCGTCAACCTCACGATGCTGCAAAAACTCGGCGTCCAAAACCCAGAAGAAGCCATTGGCCAGGACTACCTGCTTTGGGGTAGCCGCAAGCTAAAAATCGTGGGCGTCACCGAGGATTTCCATGCGCACTCGTTCAGGGAGGCGCACCTGCCCCTGACCATTACTACCGAGAAGCAGTTCTTCTCTGAAGCGGGCATAAAAATCAGGCCGACCGACCCAGCGGGCACCGTGGCCGCTATCCAAAAAGCATTTGACGAAGTGCTGCCAGAGCAGGTGTTCGAGGGCCGTTATTTGGACGAAAGCATCGCCCGTTTTTACGAAGATGACCGCCGATTGGCCAACACCTGCAAGGGTTTCGGACTGCTGGCCATCCTCATCTCCTGCCTCGGTTTGTTTGGCTTAGCCACCCATGCCGCCCAGCAGCGGGTGAAGGAAATCGGGGTACGCAAGGTACTCGGCGCAAGCACGGCAGGCATCGTGCAGTTGCTGTCCAAGGACTTCCTGTTGCTGGTCGCCGTGGCCTTGATAGTAGCCTCACCGCTCGCCTATTTTTTGATGGAAAAATGGCTGGAGGACTTCGCTTTCCGCATTGACATCAAATGGTGGGTGTTCGCCTTGTCGGGGGCGCTGGCAGTGGCAGTGGCCTTTGCGACGGTAAGTTTCCAGAGCGTGAAGGCGGCGCTGGCGAACCCGGTGAAGAGCCTACGAAGCGAGTAGGGGCGACTCTTGCAGTCGCCCAAACAATCATAGCAATCAAGCAATTCAACAATCTACGCCATGATTCAAAGTTATCTAAAAATCGCCTGGCGCAATTTGCTACGCCACAAGACCTTTTCCTTCATCAATGTCTTCGGGCTGGCACTCTCCATGAGCGTTTGCCTTGTGGTTATTTGCATCATCAAAGATGCCTATAGCTACGACCTGTTCCATCCCGAAGGGTCGGAACGCACCTACCGCATTCTGACCGAAGTTGAGCGCAAAGACGGCGGCACGGAATCCTATGCCTCTTCGCCCTATATGGTGGCAAAAAAGCTCACCGAGGACTATGCCCAGGTAGAACTTTGGACGCCCATGCTGCTGTCGTTCAACGGCGACGCAAGGGTTGGCGGTAAGCAGTTGCTGAGCATACAGGGCATGTTCAGTGATGCTTCTTTTTTCAAAATGTTCGGCTATGAAATGGCAGTCGGCGACCCTGCTACCGCCCTGAACGAACCCTTTAGCATGGTGCTGACCGACGAAATGGCAGAGCGGTTCTTTCAGAATGAAAATGCAGTGGGCAAGGAAATCGAAATGCCCGGCTACGGCAGTACGTTCAAAGTAACGGGCGTACTGAAAAAAGCCCCTGGCAAGTCGCACCTGGAATTCGATGCAATTGGCTCGCTCGCCACGCAATTGGCGCTGGAAAAACTGCCCGACGCCTGGGTCGTCACCAGCGACTGGCTCAACATCTACGGTGGCTACCAATACGTGCGCTTGCGACCTGGAGCGGACGTGAAGTCGGCGGAACTCGCCCTTGCCCAAATTGCCAAAACCCACTATGCCGACCTCGAATTGGAAAGCCGGGACGGCAACTACCGCTTTGAATTGCAGCCGTTGGGCAGCATCACGCCGGGTAGGATGCTCTCCCAAACGAGCAGTTTTGCCATCCCTGCGGCAGGGCTTTGGTTTTTGTCGGGGCTGGCGCTCATCATCATGCTGGCGGCTGCTTTCAACTACATGAACCTGACCATCGCCCGCTCATTGCTGCGCACCAAGGAAGTGGGCGTCCGCAAGGTCATGGGCGCCACACGAGGGCAGGTGTTCTGGCAATTGACGAGCGAGGCGGTGGTGACTTCCCTGTTGGCGCTGGGGTTGTCATACCTGCTTTTCAAGCTTGGAAAAGTGCTGCTCAACCAGGGTGCAACTGCCGAAGTCTTGAATTTTATGGGCAATGAAGACCTGGCGACGGCTGGTTGGTTTTTGCTCTTCGCATTGGTTGTGGGTTTATTTGCAGGTGCCTTGCCCGCTACTGTCCTGTCCAAGACCTCGCCCTTGCAGGTGTTGCAGAAGCTCCAGAACGTGAAGTTTATCCAGAAATTCGGGCTTCGCAAAGCACTGCTCTGCTTCCAGTTTACCATCACGCTGGTTTTCCTGTTTTCGCTCACCATCATGCACCGGCAGGCCAACTTCGCCATCCACCAGAACTTCGGTTTCGACAAACCGCAAACCCTGTTGGTGGAGATGCAGGGGACGCCCTACGACAAACTCTCGACAGCGTTTTCCAAGGTAAAAGGCGTGGAAACCATCAGTGCCATTTCGCATCCGATGGGCACTTTTTCCGATATGTCGGAAGACGTGCGCAGCGATTCCGTGCCCGAAAAAACGGCTATCCGCTTCTATTACGTTGACCCCAACTACATGGGCCATTTTGGACTGACTTTGCTTGCGGGGGAAAATTTCCCCGAAAACCAATCGCAAGAGCGGGAGCTTTTTGCACTGGTGAACGAGTCGTTTTGCGAGCGCTTCAAACTCGGCGCACCCGCCGAGGCAGTCGGTAAGCCGCTCACCATCGGCGACAGCCTGCAATTGGTGGTGAAGGGCGTCTTGGAAAATTTCCCCTTCAAGCCCGCTTTCTATTCCCCCGGTGAGCCAATGTTCCTTCGCAGCAGCCCCAATCACCTGAACATAATGAACCTCGAACTGGCTGGCACCGACCACTCCGCCACGTTGTTGGAACTTGAGCGCACCTGGAAGCAAATCCAGCCGGAAAGGGATTTCGATGCAGAATTCTTTGACCAACGGATTCGGAGCAACTATGCGGAGATGGTCAGTTTTGCATGGGTGATAGGTTTCCTCGGGCTGCTCGGTATGGTGATAGCCTGCTTGGGATTGCTCGGCATGACGATGTACACGGTAGAAACAAAAGCGAAAGAAATCAGCCTCCGCAAAATCTTGGGTGCCTCGGTGGGCGACCTGGCAATACTACTCTCGAAAAGCTATTTCATCGTGTTGGGCATCGCTGTACTGATTGCCACGGTATTGACGTGGTTGGTCGGCAGCGAGTTGCTAAAGGAGTTTGAACAGCGGATATCCATGTCGCCGTGGCTGTTTTTGCCGGGCATACTGGTGCTGGCCCTGATTGCCGGCCTGACGGTCGGCTCGCAAACGGTCAAGGCAGCGCTGGGGAAGCCGGTGAAGTCGTTGCGAAGCGAGTAAAATGGTCATTAGC
This sequence comes from Saprospiraceae bacterium, assembly GCA_022841745.1. Lineage (GTDB taxonomy): Bacteria > Bacteroidota > Bacteroidia > Chitinophagales > Saprospiraceae > UBA6168. Next base: position 26,940 of record JALHQW010000040.1, read on the forward strand.
TGTTGGCTATTGGCTGTTGGCCATCGCAAGGGAAGCCAACAGCCAATAGCCAACAGCAAAAAGCATTAACAATATGCTACAACATTTCTTCAAAATGGCCCTCCGTGGCCTTCGGCAAAACAAGTCCTTTTCCTTCCTCAACGTGGCTGGGCTTAGCACGGGCATGGCCGTGGCCATGTTCATCGGGCTTTGGGTCTGGAACGAATGGAGCTATGACCATTTCCACGCCAATGCTGACCGCATTTACCAAGTGAAAATGACCGACACGGTGAACGGCGAAAGGCAGACTTGGAATTCAGTGCCACTGCCCTTGGCGGAGGCGCTGCCCAAGTCGTTCCCGGAGGTGAAGCGCACGGCGGAAATGGACTGGGGCGGCGGCCACGGCCTGAAGAACGGCGACAAGATTTTTACGAAGGACGGTTATCAAGTCGGGCCCGACTTCCTCGAAATCTTCACTTTCCCGATGCTCGCTGGAGAGCCATCATCCGCATTGCGCCAGCCAAACAGCATCGTACTGACGGCGGAAACGGGCGAGGCCGTCTTTGGCCACAGCAACTACGCCGACATGGTGGGCAAGCCCCTCAAAGTGGATAATTCCTTCGACATGACCGTGTCGGGCATCGTGGCGAACCCACCCGTGAATTCAAGCCTGCGCTTCGACCTGCTCCTGCCCTTCTCCACCTGGGAGACGCAGGATTGGGTGAAACAGAGCCGCACCAATTGGGGCAACAACTCCTTTCAGGTCTTCATGGAACTGCAACCGGGCGTGGATGGCGCTGCTTTCGGGGAGAAAATAAAGGGCCTCGTGCAGCAGAACAACGAGGAGTCCAAGGCCGACGTCACCCTCCATGCCTGCAAGGATTGGCACCTCTTCGACAAGTTCGAGAACGGCAAACTGGCGGGTGGCTCCATCGAAATAGTGCGGCTGTTCGGCATCATCGGCCTCATCGTGCTGGTCATAGCCTGCATCAATTTCATGAACCTGAGCACGGCCCGCTCCGAGGGCCGCTCCAAGGAGGTGGGCGTCCGCAAGACCTTGGGTTCAAGCCGTGGGGCACTCATCGGGCAGTACCTCGGCGAGGCCATGTTCCTCTCGTTTTTGGCCTTCGGCCTTTCGCTTTTATTGGTGAAAATGACCTTGCCGAGTTTCAACCAACTGGCCGGGGGCAGCTTGGAAATGCCCCTCGGAAAACCAGTCTTCTGGGCAGTTTCTTTGGGCTTCACGCTTCTTGCCGGGCTACTGGCTGGCAGTTACCCAGCCTTCTTTTTGTCCAGCTTCAAGCCCATCCAAGTACTGAAGGGCTCGGTCGCCCCCTTTAGGGGGTCGGGGGGTAGTGGCATCGGCAAGGCCGCCCTCTTGCCGAGGAAGGTGCTGGTCGTGTCGCAGTTCGCCATTTCTACTGCGCTGATAATCAGCACCTTGGTAGTGCATCGGCAGATTGAGCACGGCAAAGACCGTCCCAAGGGCTACAACCCGGAGCAAGTGGTGATGGTGCCCATGTCTGGTGATTTGTCGGTCAATTTCGACCCGCTGAAAAACGAGCTGCTGGCCAGCGGAAAGGTGACGAGCGTTACAAAGGCATCCAGCCCAGTCACAGCTGTCTATGCAAATATGAAGGACGTGAACTGGAAGGGAAAAGACCCCGCCGACGATGCCATGTTCGCCACCGTGGCCACTTCCGAGGACTACTTCACGACGCTGGGCATGGAACTGGTTCAAGGACGTTTTTTTGATGCAAAACTGCACCCGTCGGACACCATGGGCGTCCTTTTCAGCGAAACGGCCATCCAACGGATGGGGCTGGAAAACCCGCTGGAAGAGACCATCACCTGGAACGAGCAAAAGCTGCAAATTGTGGGCGTGGTGAAGGATGTGGTAATGGTTAACCCTTTTGGCAAGCAAGGCCCAGCCATGTATATATACAGCCCCACTTGGGTCAGCCACATGATGTTCCGCCTCTCGGCGAACGAAACGCCGCAGGCTGCGCTGGCGGCTATCGAACCTATTTTCAAAAAACACAACCCCAGCTTCCCTTTCGACTACAGCTTTGCTGACGAGGAATACGGCAAGAAGTTCAACATGGCGGAGACGGTCGGGAAATTGTCGGCCCTGTTTGCTGGGTTGGCCATCTTCATCTCCTGCCTCGGCCTCTTCGGCTTGGCGGCCTACATGGCCGAGCGCCGTACGAAGGAAATCGGCATCCGAAAGGTGCTCGGTGCCTCTACGGCCAATCTTTGGGCCTTGCTCTCGAAAGAATTCGTGGCCTTGGTGGCCATTGGCTGTATCGTCGCCATGCCTTTGGCGGCCTATATCACAAAGGGTTGGTTGGAAAAATTCGAGTACAGGATAGAACTGGGCTGGGCCATGTTCGCCTTGGCGGCGGTGGCGGCCATCGCGGTTACGCTGCTGACGGTGAGCTTCCAGAGTGTGAAGGCAGCCTTGGCGAACCCGGTGAAGTCATTGCGAAGCGAATAAAAACTAATTGAGAATTGAAAATGGAGAATGGAGAATGTCAACGCCTGCTCCATTTTCCATTCTCCATTCTCCATTTTCAATTGAATTGCCATGTTCCAAAATCATCTGAAAATCGCTTGGCGTAATTTGAAGAAGCACAAGGTGTTTTCCTTCATCAATGTCTTTGGCCTATCGGCTGGGCTGGCGTCCTGCATGTTGATATGCCTGTACATTTACCATGAGTTGAGCTATGACTTGCACCACAAAAACGTCGAACAGTTGTACCAAGTCGGAACTGTTTTCGTGAGGGAGGATGGCGAGCAAAAAGCGCCCAGTACACCTGGTGCCTTGGCAAAAGCAATGCGGGATGAATTCCCAGAGGTGGTGAACACGACCAGGTTGGCGGGCCTATTTGTGGACGATAAGACCTTGTTTAGGTGCGAGGGCGAAAATGGCCCCAAAACCTTTTATGAAACCAAGGGGTACTTGGCCGACACCTCGTTTTTTAGCTTGTTTAATTATGATTTCATTGAGGGCGATATGGAAAAAGCACTGCGCAACCCAAAGTCCATTGTGCTATCAGCGGAAATTGCCCAGAAAATATTCGGAGCGGAACCAGCGCTGAACAAGGTCATTCATGTGGAGAGCAATACGAACGGCGATGGAGATTATTTGGTGACCGGCGTTTTTATGCCCAGTACTTTGCCTTCGCACATTGATGCCCGCTTTTTTATATCATACATAGGTGGCGGGCTGGAAGAATATATCAATTCACAAACCAGCATGTCGGGCAATAACCTGTTTTTTACCTATATCCAATTAGAAGAAGGTGCAAAATCCCAGCAACTGCAAGCCAAATTCCCTGCATTTGTTGACAAATACATGGGCAAAGACCTTAAAGCTGCAGGGTTTGGCAAAAAACAGTTTTTATTGTCCGTTAAAGATATTCACCTTAAATCGGGGATGGACCATAATGTGACAGCCAGTGGCAATATGTCCTACCTGTATGTATTAATATCCATTGCGCTGTTTATTCTTTTAATCGCCTGCATCAATTTCATGAACCTATCCACGGCTCGCTCCTCCACAAGAACTGGCGAGGTGGGCATCCGAAAGGTGCTGGGTGCGCAGCGAAATGGCCTGATTCATCAATACTTGAGCGAGTCCTTGCTGACGACGGGCGTGGCCTTTGTTTTTGCATTGCTGTTCGTTCGTATGCTATTGCCCTTGTTTGAAAATGTTTCTGAAAAAACCTTTTCATTTTCATTGACGCAATATGGTTATTTACTCACCAGCTTTTTATTGTTGAGCATATTGACTGGTTTATTGGCGGGCAGCTATCCAGCTTTTTATTTATCTTCTTTTAATCCTATTAAAGTATTAAAAGGTCGGTTGGAGAACACCTTGTCGGCTGTATTCCTGCGAAAAGGCTTGGTGGTTTTTCAGTTCACCATTGCAGTCGTGTTGATTGCTGCCTCCGTGGTGATATACAAGCAAATGGATTTTCTGCGCTCCACTGATTTGGGCTTTGCCAAGGACCAGCAAATCGTCATTCCGTTGCGAAGCGAAACTGCCAAGGGCAGCTATTCCACTTTTAAAAATATGCTGGCCAGCACCAAAGACGTACAATCGGTTGGGGCATCGGCCTATTATCCCGGCATTTTCAACCCCGAAGACGCCAATTTCTACCGGGGTGGCCAAAACATGAACGATGCCAAGCGTACCTACACCAACCGTGTTGACCTGACCTACTTGCCCACCTTGGGCATCAAGCCCGTGGCAGGCAGGATATTCGCCGAGCAATTTGCTGACAGCAGTTCCATGGTGCTGAATGAGACCGCCGTCCGTTCCATGGGCTTTGCAACCCCGGCGGAGGCGGTCGGCAAGAAAATCTATACTGAAAGGGAGGGCCAGCGTTTCGATTATACGGTGGTGGGCGTCGTCAAGGACTTCCATTTTGAGGATTTAAAAACCCCGATTTCTCCCTTTGGCTTCCAACTCAACCAAGGGGCAAATTACAATTACCTGATTGCCCATGCAAAAGCCGCCGATATGGCAAAAGTATTGGAAAGCATTGAGGTTTCCTGGCAAGCACTCAATCCCAACGAGCCTTTTGAGTACAGCTTTTTGGACGAGGACTTCCACAAGAACTACAAGGCCGAAAACAGGCTGGCAACCGTCGTTGGGTATTTCACCTTGATGGCCGTGCTGATTTCCTGCTTGGGCCTGTTTGGGCTGGCCATGTTCACGGCCCAGCGCCGGATGAAAGAAATAGGGGTTCGCAAGGTATTGGGGGCAAGCATGGCTGGCATTGTTGGCCTGCTGTCGAAAGAGTTTATGGCATTGGTTGTGTTGTCCCTGATTATCGCCTCGCCGCTGGCCTATTTTTTCATGGATAAATGGCTGCAAAACTTCGCCTACCGCATTGACATTCATTGGACAGTGTTCGCTTTGGCGGGTGTGGCAGCGGTGGGTGTAGCGTTTTTGACGGTCAGTTTTCAAAGCATAAAGGCGGCGCTGGCGAACCCGGTGGAGTCATTGCGGAGTGAGTAACCCCAAAGGGTCAAGCAATCCCAACAATCCAACAATCCAACAATCAATCAGATGCTAACCAACAACATCAAAATCACCCTTCGCCGTCTCGGTCGCCAAAAGCTGACCACCTCCCTGCACGTCATCGGGCTGACGCTCGGCATGGCCGTTTGCCTGCTCATCGGCCTGTACCTGCGGCACGAGCTGACCTACGATAGCTACCACGCCAAGGCCGACCGCACCTATCGCATCAACTCTGAATGGACCGATGCTGGCGAAAAAAGCTGGCACTGGGCCACGCCGACGCCCTTTACCGAAGCCTTGCGCTCCGATTTGCCGGGCCTGGAAAACGTGGTGCGGGTAGTCCAGACCAGTAAGCCCATTATTGAAATCAACAAGGAAAAACGGTTCAAGCAGGAAAATGTCATGCTGACGGAGCCTGAATTCCTCGATGTGTTCGATGTGGAAGTGCTGGAAGGTAACGCCTACGAGACCTTGCGCAAGCCCTTCTATGCACTGCTCACGGAGTCCACTGCCGAGAAGTTCTTTGGCCGGGAAAGCGCCCTTGGGAAGACCTTCCAATACAACAACGATTTCACCCTCACTGTGGGCGGCATCATTCGAGATTTCCCGGCGAACACCCATTTGGGCGCTTCCATGCTGGTCACTTTCCACAAGGACGAGAAGTTTTTGAAAGGTGATTTCGATGGCTGGACGAACGTGAACGGCACTTCAGCATACGTCGTTTTACCAGTTGGGAAAAAGCCGGAGAGCCTTGCTGCCGGGCTGAAAGCCATTGCTGACGCAAAAATCAACAGTTCGGGAGGCATGCCCAAGGATAGCCGCTGGGACTTCAACGTGCAGCGGCTCGACCATATCCATTTTGAGGATAAATATAGCCGAGGCAGCAGGTGGGTCGAGGCGGTTAGCACCACATGGCTTTGGTTTTTTGGCATCATCGGCTTGGCGGTGCTGACCTTGGCCTGCATCAATTTCGTCAACCTCTCCACTGCACAGGCCATGAACCGGGCCAAGGAAGTGGGGGTGCGAAAGGCCATCGGCGCTGGCAAGGGGCAGCTTATCCGCCAGTTCTTGGGCGAGGCTTTGATGCTGGCCTCGATTTCGGGAGCGGTTTCGGTTTTGATTGCAAAGTTGAGCTTGCCCAGTCTCAACCTGTTTTTAGAAAAAAACATCAGCTTTCATGCACTGGAATCGCTAGGCGTGCTGGGCGCCTTGTTGCTGGGCATTGTGCTGACCAGCCTGTTGGCAGGGCTTTACCCAGCTTGGGTCATAGCGAGGGTGCAGGCGGTCAATTCGCTAAAAACGGGCTGGTCGGCGGGCAACAAAAGCTCGGCAGGGCTTCGCAGGGGCTTGGTGGTAGCGCAGTTCAGCCTATCGGTGGGGCTGCTCATCGCATTGATGCTCATTGGCGAGCAAATGGATTTTTTGCGGAACAAAAACCTTGGTTTCGACAAAGACAACACAGTGATGATTGACTTGCCGGGTGGTGCCAATAAAACGGTCTTTAGCGCCGAACTCAGCCGCATTCCAGAAGTGACAGCCGTATCGTATTCCACCAGCCCGCCCAGCAGCGACGGGCATTGGGGCACCATCATGAGCCATACCAACGGCGATGACCCCAACCGCAAGGAGGTGAACACCATCCTAGCCGATGAGCATTTTTGCCAGTTTTATGGGCTTGAACTGAAGGCTGGTCGTTTCCTTGAAGCAACCGATACGAACGCCGTTTCGGAATCATTGCCTGAGGGGCAGCGCTTCGCCAAATCGGTGGTGAATGAAGCATTGGTAAAGGCAATGGGCTATGCCTCCAACGAAGCGGCGCTTGGCCAGCAGTTTTGGATTGGGATGAATGATTGGCGTGCCGAAATAACGGGCGTGGTGTCCGATTTCAATGCCAGCTCCCTGCACGAGGCCGTAAAGCCCACGCTCATCACCCAATACTTGCCTTGGGCAGAAACGGCCAATATCAAACTCAAGCCCGGCGAAGCATCTGCCGCCTTAGTTGCCCTCGAATCGGCCTACAAGCAGTCCTACCCCACCGAGGTTTTCGCCTTCGATTTCCTTGACCAGAAAATTGACGCTTTTTATAAATCGGAAGCCCGTTTGTTTTTCCTTTTCAAGTTGTTCGCCGGGCTGGCCATGCTCATTTCCTGCTTGGGGCTTTGGGGCTTGGCCACGTTTGCTGCGCAGCAGCGCACCAAGGAAATCGGCATCCGCAAAGTGCTCGGCGCATCAGTGCAGGGCATCGTGGCCATGTTGTCGAAGGACTTTTTGCTGCTCGTCGGCGTCTCCCTCGCCATTGCATCGCCGTTGGCCTATTTCGGGATGAAAAAATGGCTGCAGGATTTTGCATTCCGCATTGATATCCATTGGACGGTGTTTGCGCTGGCTGGCTTGGCGGCGGTGGGCGTGGCGTTTTTGACGGTGAGCTTTCAGAGCATAAAAGCGGCACTGGCGAACCCCGTGAAGTCATTGCGAAGCGAATAAAATCATTGAGCGATACAAGACATGATAGCAGCTTATCTAAACATCGCTTGGCGCCATTTCACCAAGCATCTTGGCATCTCGACCATCAACTTGGTAGGGCTGGCGCTTGGTGCGGCGTGCCTCCTCTTGGCCGTTGTTTTCTGGCTCGACGAGCGTGGGTTTGACAATTTTCACGCAAAAAAAGACCAGCTTTTCAGGATTACCATGTCCATGAAAGAAAGCGCCGATGCGCCGAGCCAGATAGGTGGGGGTACCCGTCAAGCACATGCAGCCCCATTCGCCGCTGCTGCGCCGGAGGTCAAGAAATGGGTGCGCTTGTTGGGCGGCGATGTGCGGGGCGATGTTCGGGTAGGTGAAAAGACGCTGAACCTCCAGATGCTTTTCGCCGATGAGCCTTTTTTTGAGATGTTCGATTTCCCGCTCCTTGCAGGTAACCCGGCCACGGTCCTAAATGATGTCAACTCCTGTGTGCTGACAGAAAAGACTGCCTTGGCGCTGTTTGGAACGACGGATGTTGTTGGCCGTTTTTTGCACCAAGACAACGACCCCTCAGCGGAGAAAATCGGCGACAAACCGATGATGGTAGTGGGAGTGGCCAAAAACCTACCTTCCAATTCCTCCATCCAGTTCGACATCCTGATGCCGATGCGGTATTTGCAAATCTCGTTCTTGGATGAATACTGGGTAGGTGGCTACCTTGGCACTTATGTTTTATTGGATGAAAAAGCCGATTTGACGGCGGTTTCGGCCAAGTTTGACCGGGTCTTTGCGGAAAAAGCCGCTCCCGAACTTTCAAAAATGGACTATGACCCGCAGGTGCGGTTTGGCCTACAACCGATTACCGACATCCACCTGAATGCCTATCTCGGTGGCAATGGCTGGCACGAAGGCGGTACGGTCGGCGAGTCGAAGGCGATTTACTCCAACCTGTTTTTATTGGTTGCCCTTTTCGTTTTTGGGATGGCCGCCATCAATTTCATCAATATCACGCTTGCCTCCTCGCTTTCAAGGGTGAAAGAAGTGGCTGTCAGGAAGCTGAATGGCGGCAGCCGCTGGTCAATTTTTCGGCAATTCCTGGGTGAGTCTTCGCTCGTTTGCGCAGTGGCTTTTGGCCTCGCAGCGGTCGTGGCATTCGCAGTTTTGCCACAATTCGAGACAATCGTTGGGCGAAAAATGAACGTGGGCATTGACCTCCGGTCGGCTGCAAGCTTGGTGCTGTTGTTTTTTGCAATTGTCTCGTTGTCAACAACTTATCCTGCTTATTTGATTTCTAATTTCCGCCCTGTGGAGACGCTTTCGAGTAGGAATCGCCCACAAGCGCAGTCGTTTCTGGGAAAAGTGCTGGTCGTTGTTCAGTTCTCGCTCGCCATATTTTTGGTGATTGCCGCCACGGTTTTTTGGAGGCAATTGCAATTCATCGAGGAAAAGGACTTGGGCTATGCCCCTGAGTTGGTGATACGTTCCAATATCAATGGCGACGTTGACTATGAATCCATCAAAACCCGCCTGAAGAACGAGGTTGCCCAACACGATTTTTTTGAAAAAATAGCCTTCGCAGGTGATTTCAACGCTTGGTCGCAAGGCACAGAGACAGCCGTCAACGGCCAAGTGTTCAAAGCGGCCTACCAGCGTGCGGATGAGAATTTCGTGGAGGTGCTCGGTATTCCGCTCCTTGCTGGCCGCAGCTTTTCCTCCCCAACGAGCCGTGAGGTGCTGGTCAACGAAGCCTTTGTGAAGGCCGCCGGTCTCAAAGACCCGATTGGCGCTTCTGTTCAGATGGAAGCCAATGCCGAAGAGAAACAGCCGCCCTACCTGATTGTGGGCGTTATAAAGGACTTTCATTATGAGTCCCTTCACAAGGCCATTAAGCCATTGGCCATTTGGCAGCAACCGTGGCACGAGGGAGGTATTTACCTGAAAATCAATCCTGCGGGGCGGCAGAAAGCCGTCGAGACCTTTGAGAAAATCTACAAGGCCGCCATGCCCAATGCCTCGCTAGAATGGCGCTTTTTGGACGAGTACGTGGCCATGGATTACGTGCGGGAGCAGCGCATTCAGGCGGTCATCGGTGCGGCGGCGGGCCTTGCGCTGGTCATCTGCGGGCTTGGCATGTTCAGCTTGGGGCATTTCGCAGCCCAGCGCCGCACCAAGGAAATCGGCATCCGAAAAGTCCTCGGTGCCACCACAGCGAGCATCTTCGGCATGTTGTCGAAAGACTTTTTGGCATTGGTCATTTTGTCTTTGGTCATTGTATCGCCCTTTGCTTATTTCTTGATGAAAAAATGGTTAGATAATTTTGCTTATCGCATTGATATACAATGGTTTGTATTCCTGTTGGCTGGGCTTTTGGCAATTACGGTCATGTTCGTGGCCATCAGTTTTCAAAGCCTGAAAGCGGCGCTGGCAAACCCTGCTGATTCATTGCGAAGCGAATAGGAGCGACCCTTGCGGTCGCCCAAACAATCCCAACAATCAAGCAATTCAACAATCAAAACCATGTTTCAAAACCACATCAAAATCGCCCTTCGCAACCTCTGGAACCAACGGTTCTTCACAGGTCTCAACCTCTTTGGCCTCGCCATCGGCTTGGCCGTTTCGCTCACCTTGGGCCTGTTCGTGAAGAACGAACTTTCCTTCGACCGCTACCACAGCAAGGCCGGCCGAATCCATCGGGTGAACCTTACAGCGCAGTGGGATGGCGAGGCGGAGAAAATGGCCACAGCGCCCAATATCACCGGCCCCACGCTGCGGGAACAGGTGAAGGAAGTAGAAGCACAGGTGCGGCTGCTGGACCACCAGTTCGGAAAGACGGCCTTTGTAAACTTTGGCGAAAAGCGTTTTACCGAAGACAAACTCTACTGGGCCGACCAAGGGCTGTTCTCCGTTTTTGATATGCCGCTGAAGAAGGGCGACCAAGCCACGGCGCTCACCCGCCCCAAGACCGCCATCGTGAGCGAGGCCACGGCACAGCGCATTTTTGGCGACGAAGACCCCATCGGAAAGACCATCAGCGTGGACAATGCCGACACGCTGGAGGTCACGGGCGTCTTTGCCGACCACCCGCACAACTCCACCCTCGATGGCAATATCTACGGCTCGTTCATGACCGTGAAATGGGCCAACGAGCGGCTCTATTGGAGCAATGCCAGCTACGAGACCTTCCTGCTGTTGCAGCCCGGTGCCGACCCCTTGTCCGTTGAGCAACAGGCCAACGCCATCTTCGAGAAGGCCGTCCCCAAGGAAGACCGTTGGTTCAGCATGTACCTCCAGCCGCTGACTGCCATCCACCTGCACTCTACCGATGTACAAGGCCCCAACAGCTCCCGGCTCGGTGATTACAACCAAGTCCGCATCCTGGGAATTCTGGCCTTGGCTGTGCTGCTGCTCGCCTGTTTCAACTACATGAACCTCACCACGGCTCGCTCGCAGCAGCGCTTCCGGGAGGTGGGCATCAACAAGACGCTGGGGGCAAGCACAGGCGACCTCATGCGCCGCTACTTCGTGGAGACAGGGCTGCTAGTGGCGCTTGCACTCGGCATCGGCTTGGTGCTGGCGCAAATCAGCCTTCCCTCCATCCATGAAATGACCGGACGCAACCTCTCGCTCTCGGCCATTTTTGAAGGAAAATATGCGCTCGGCCTGCCGCTGCTATGGCTCATCACGACGCTGGGAGCGGGCATTTACCCGGCTGTTTTCCTCTCCCGTTTTACACCAAAACAAATATTGCAGCCGCAGTCGGCAACGGGTGGCAACAGCTTTTTCCGGCAAACGCTGGTGGTGAGCCAGTTCGTGGTCTGCGTGGGACTGATGGTGGCGGCCACGGTTTTTTACCAGCAACTGAATTTTATTTCGGATAAAAAACTGGGCTTCGATGCCGAGCAGGTGGTGAGCATCAACACGGGCGGGGCGCAGACCAGTGAACAGATTAACGGCCTGATGAACGAAGCCCGTGGGCTGGCCGCTGTGCAGGCTGTTTGCCGTGCACAGGCTTTCCCTTCGGGAAATGGGGCCAGTGGCCGCACCCTGCACCGCCCCAGCGACCCCGGAGAAGTGAACAAGGCACTCTCCACTAATCGGGTGACGCCCGGATTTGAGGAGGTATTGGGCATCAAATTGCTGGCAGGAAAGACCGTGCCTGACATGACCAGCGATACCGATACGCTGACCGAGGTGGTGCTGAATGAAACCGCCATCGAATACATGGGCTGGACGCTGGAAGATGCCGTCGGCAAGCAACTGCCCGGCCTGTTTTGGGGGCACCAGAGCACGGTCGTCGGGGTGGTGGAGGACTTCCACTTTGAGAGCCTGCACCAGCCCATCGGTGCCTATGCCTTCCACAACGCCAACACGGAGGGCCGCCCGCATTTGCTCGTAAAACTGGCCACCAAAGACCTGCGCAACACGATGGCGCAGTTGGAGGAAGCCTTCAAGCGCAACCTGCCCACTTCGGCCTTCGACTACACCTTCCTCGACGACCACCTCGATAAGCTTTACCGCACAGAGCGCACCTTGGCCAAGGTTGTTTTCATCTTCTCAGGGCTGGCCATTTTCGTGGCTTGCCTCGGTCTGTTTGGGCTGGCAGCCTTTGCCGCCGAGCGGCGCACCAAGGAAATCGGCATCCGTAAAGTGCTGGGCGCTACCGTGCAAGGCGTGGTCGGGCTACTGGCCAAGGACTTCCTCAAGCCCGTGCTGCTGGCGGTTTTGTTGGCTTCGCCAATGGCCTGGTTCGGCATGAAAAAATGGTTGGACAACTTCGCCTACCGGGTTGACCTCGGCTGGTCGGTGTTCGTGCTGGCGGGGCTGGCGGCACTGGCCATTGCCTTTGTGACGGTGAGCTTGCAGAGCGTAAGGGCGGCGGTGAAGAATCCGGTGAAGTCGTTGCGGAGCGAATAAAATTGGGCAGTATAATTGGGGTTAATATTGACCAATGACGCCAATGACCCATGATGAAAAATTATAGGAATAGGAAGCTGCGGCCCGCCTCAAGGAATCCGGCATTCGCAAGTTGATGTTGTGAAAAATTACTATCTGTAAAAGTTGGAACAATTATTCCTATTATCTTTGTGCCCGATCACACACACACATCTTTATCGCAGCCTGATCATTTTGTAATGTGGTTTAGCCTTTTTCGCCTTACTATTAATGTGAATCAAGGGTTAAAATTCCAAGTTGATAATCAGTGAGTTAGTGGGGAGACTTGCCAAGTTTTCAAAACTTGGCAAATCTTAAACTCAGATATTCAACACCATTCTTTTTGAACCCTTGATGCGCATTGTTATTTACAATGGTTCGTGAAGATTTAAGGTTCTATGGTTTTCGGGATTTGGGGCAAAACCTAATCGTAAATCATTTTTGACAAGGTTGGAAAAGCAACCTATCTTTTCAAAAACGGCTACTGTGCCGCAACCTTAGAACCCGGAAACCCGAAAACTTCACGAATCATTGATTTATCATACTGCAAACAAAATTCTGATGACACGTTTCTTGGTTTTATGCTTATTGTTCCTCCAAACTCCGTTGATTTCCCAACGCAACCTTCCAGACCCTGCGGACATTGCCCTTGCTCAGGAAATGAGCAAAACGTACCCAGATGAAGAGGTGGCTTCAATTAATTATTTGATCGATGTAACCTTTGATTACAACAAAGAGAAAGACTTGGTGACCGTGACGGTGAAGACCAATGAAACTTTGATCGGACTCCGCCCAAAATTGGACTTTACCATGGCAGAATTCTACAATGATCAGAGTGAGGTGGAGGAAATCGAGGTATTGAACAAAAAGGGGAAAAAGGTCATCCTTGACATAAAACGGGAAAACTACACTTCCGCCGGTATTTTTTACGATGATGCCAAGGTGGCATATTTTGAGGTAGATTTTCCGACCATAGGCACTTGTAATATTGTCCAAATCACGAAAACGTACAAAGACGTTCGCTACTTTGTTTCCGAGTATTTATCAGCCCATTATCCTCGAAAAAAATCGACTTTACGCTTTACCGTACCTGCTTGGCTGAACGTGGATTTCAAAGAATTTAACTTTGACGATGTCAATAAAAAAATATCCGAGGACCCAAAAACAGGTGACAAGGTCTATGTCTTCGGGGCCGAAAATGTTGCCCCACAAGCCAAAGAAGACTACGGGAAAGGCCCTTCTCACTTGTACCCTCACGTCTTGTTTTTGTACCAAGGCTATGATATCAAAGGCAAGTCCGACCGGGGCTTTAAAGAGGCAAAAGACTTGTACAAATGGTACCGGCAGTTGGCGGCAGATATTGGAAATGATCGGGCGATTGTTGTTAAAAAGGCTGAAGAACTGACGAAAAATGCGCTTACTGACGAAGAAAAAATAAAAGCCATCTATTATTGGGTACAGGAAAATATCCGCTATATCGCTTTTGAAGATGGGGTCGCTGGCTTCCGCCCTGATAATTGCCAAAATGTATTCAACAACAAATATGGCGACTGCAAGGGGATGGCCAACTTAACCAAGGAAATGCTCAATTCATTAGGCATGGACGCCAGGTTGGTCTGGATCGGAACCAAGCGGCTGGCCTATGACTATACTTCACCATCACTGGGGGTGGACAATCACATGATATGTGCGGTAAAATCTGGTGATGGATTTTTATTTTTGGATGCAACCGAAGAGTTTAACGAACTGGGCCATTATGCAGAAGGAATACAAGGCAGGCCTATCATGATTGAAGATGGTGAAACTTTTATATCGGCCAAGATCCCTGTGGAAAGCCATACGGGAAACACCACCAAGAAATACCAAGACTTAGCCATCGAGGACGAAAAACTGGTCGGGAAAGCCACACTTGAAATGGAAGGGGAAAGCAAGGCAGACCTCCTTTACCAAGTCAATAACCTGCGCCAAAATTATAAAGACGATGCGATGCGAAGATATTTGGACAATGGGGACAAAACTTGCCAGGTCAGCAATATTAGTTCCTCTGACCTGACCAATAGGGACGGCAACATCACCATAACTTATGACTTTGCGTGGAGCAACGGGATTTCTGTTTTTGGAGACGAGCTATACCTGGACATTGATTTTGAAAAAGATTTCAAAGACTTGGTTTTCGATAAGCGCAAAACGGATTACCTTTTCGACCACAAGATACACCGGGTGTCCGAGATTAAAGTAGCGGTGCCCGAAGGCTGGCAAGTTGTTTCCATACCGGAGGGCTTTGTTCGGGAACATGAAGATTTCTTCTTTAAAATTGATTATTCCCTACAAAACGAAAAGGTTCTTTTCACAAAAGAAATCGGCATTCCGAACAGTGAAATCAAAGCTCAGGATTTTGCTACTTGGAACGGCTTTGTCAAAGACTTGGCCAAGCAATACCAAGAACAAATTGTTCTTAAAAAAAAGCCATAAATACCAAAGTGGAAATTAATTGAAATTTAGAAATTAAGACAAGTGATGGATAACCTGACTGATGTTTTATAATTTTTCAATTCTTTAATCTCAACTACTTTCTACGAAGTATTTAGCCAACCATATTTTATCAAAAAGAATCCAGCAACAATGACCAATAAAATTTTCAACATACTGATTTTTTGCTTTTTGCCTTTAATTATTAATGCCCAATCGCGTATCGAGCAAGAATTGCAGGATAAAATCTGGGGAAAAACGGGCGCCATCTATCAAGACACGAAAGTTCCTGAAAAATGGAAAAATGAATCTGCCGTTATTTTATTTCAGGACTATGATTATTCTTTCGACAAAAGAGCAAATACCCTTGTGAACAGTACAACTTACCACATTCGCATTGCGCTTCAGGACAAAAATGCGGTCAAAGAATATTCTGAGTTTTCTTTTTCCGAACGCTTTTCCGGTACGCAGAATTATCAATATTACAGAGGTAGGACCTATACTGGATTTAAAATCATCAAGCCTGACGGAACCACAAAAATCGTAGATTTGGAAACCGCAGTTCCGGTGACTTCCGAATCCAATAGCTCAGAAAAAAAAATCGCCATACCCGATCTTCAAATAGGAGATATCATTGATTATTACTATCATCAGGAAGAAATCACCATCATAGCATACAATTTTCATGTTTTCGAACCGGTCTTGACCACGCTTGCGTCCAGCTACCCCGCCAAATATGTCCGCCGCTGCTTTGAGGTAGAGAAAAAATTTTACATCAATTACAAACCGATGAACGGTGCTCCCGAGCTCAAGGCATCAGAGGATGATAAGTTGAAGTTTTTTACATTGGAGGCCAAAGATTTAGATAAAATTGAGGGTACTGAATGGATGTACGTTTACCGTTCCATGCCAGCCATAAAATTTCAAATCTTGTATGCCAAGAACACGATGATGGAAAGCCAATTTTATGTTTTTCATGGCAGCCCGGGCAAGGTTAATTCCAAGGTGACTGACGAAGAAATCATCAAGTTGGGCAAAAGATTTTTACAAACAGAAGCGCCCAAATATTTATTAAATAAATTTATTGAGAAATTGAAAGAGAATGGGATTGATTATGCCAGCCTTTCTAAACAAGAAAAAATAGATGAACTCTATCATTACTTGCATTATAAAAACGTGACCCAAGTGTTAGAGCCCTATTTCTTAAACAAAAGGGGAAGTGAACCTAATACCAACCAAACGGAGTTTGTCTCTGAGATGATTAAGTACTTATCATTAATGGGCATTTCTGGCGACCTAATCTTGACCACCGACCGAGGCTACGGGACATTGGCCGACCTTTTATTATTACAGGAAATTGGAGTCCTGTTAAGAGTCGAAACCACACCCGGTAGTTTCAGCTATTATTCCACCTATTCCCTCCATCCTTACCTTAAAACTATTTCGACCGATTATGAAGGCCAGCCAGCTTGGGCGATACCTTTTGGAAATGGTGATAGCAATGGGACAGAAGAAAAAATAACCTTGCCCGTTAGTTCATACACCCAGAACCAATCAACCATGACCTCGAAAGTAAAAATGAACGAAGATTTTGAGACACTTAATGCCTCAACCACTTATACCCACCAAGGCCACAACAAAGATTGGTACCAATATCGGCTAACCACCATCTATGATTACTTGCCAGGAGAATTAACACGCTATGGGGACAAGTCTTTCATTGAAGAAGTAGGCAAGAAAGAACAACATAAAGTTCAACAAGAAATTGATGAGTTAAAGAAAAAACAGCAAAAAGATTTGGACGAAAGATTGGAGGAAATAATCAACGATGAATACAAATGTGAAGGCGGTAAGGTGACAAGCTTCAAAGTACTAAAAATGGGCCGATACCAAGACCCTAATTTCGAGTACCAAATAAACAGTACTATCCCAGGCTTGGTCCAAAAAGCGGGGCCAAATTATTTGTTGAATGCTGGAATGCTGGTCGGTTCACAAAAAGAAATTGACGAAAAAGATAAAACCCGTAGCGTTGATATCTACATGAGCAGCGCACGTTCGTACCACACTGAAGTCACATTTGAAACACCTAAAGGCTATATCGTCGAAGGATTGGAAAAGTTGACCTATAAAGTGGACAATGAAACAGGCGGGTTTATCAGTTCGGCACAAGTTGAAAAAGATGGCACCTTGAAAATAATAACCAAAAAATGGTACGACCACCAATACGAAAAAGCTGAAAATTGGCCAAAGATGCTGGAGTTTTTAGAAGCAGCATACAATTTTACACAGACCAAAATTTTAATAAAAAAGGGTTAGACTTCACTCCCGCTAATGCCCATTAAAAATCAAATGACATCATGGTTGACGTACTCACCTCCATCCACATCCAAGCCCCCGTCGAGCGAGTGGCCGAATTTGCCTGCCAACCGGACAATGCGCCGAGCTGGTACGAAAACATCAAATCCGCCGAATGGAAAACGGAAAAGCCACTGCGGGTAGGCTCGCAGATTGACTTTGTCGCCCATTTCATGGGCAAAAGATTGGCCTATACCTATGAGGTCATGGAAATGAGCGATAGCCGTTTCGTGATGCAAACGGCGCAAGGTCCCTTCCCCATGAGGACGACCTACGAGTTTGAAAAAATCAGCAACTCCGAAACCCGCATGTCGCTCCGTAATACGGGCGAGCCGTCGGGTTTTTCCAAACTCTTCGCCCCTTTTATGAGCATGATGATGCGCAAGGCGAACAACAAGGATTTGCAGAAAATAAAATTGATTTTGGAAGGAAAGGGCTGACGTCCGTGGCAGGTGTAGCGGCGTTTCCCAACTTGAGTAAATGTAATATCAGCACTTGAAAATTAGTAGCCAATGCCCACGGTTTGCTTAATCCAACCCATTACTTACGATGACATTCCCATTTTACATGAAATGGGGTGATCGCAAGAGGATTAGGGGTTAAGCTTCCTGTAGCTGCATTTTCAAAATGCGCACTTTCTCCTTCGGAATCGAAAAGCCAATGGTTGTGCCTTGCCCCGTGGGTGGCTCCAACCAGATTATGCCACCGTGGTTCTGGATTACTTTTCGGCAGATGGTGAGGCCGATACCAGAGCCTTTGTATTCAGTGCGGTTGTGCAGTCGCTGGTATAGGACGAATATTTTATCCCGGAATTCTTCAGGGATGCCAATGCCATTATCCCTTACAAAAAACTGGTGTTCATCTTCTTGTTCAAGGTATTCAAAATGGATAACGGGCGCTTGGTCACGGCAGAACTTCAAGCTATTGGAAATCAGGTTTTGGAAGGGCTGGGAGAACTGTTGGGGGTTTACTGGCAGTACAGGCAAATCGTCAGCAATAATGCGGCCACCGGATTTTTCTAATTGGTATTTCAGGTTGCTTTTTACCTGCAAAAGCAATTTCCCTAAGTCGGTTTCTGAGGGCTCGAACTGACGGTTTAGGCGGGAAAACTCCAAAAGATCATCCAACAGCCCAGACATTCGGGAAACGGCGTCCACGATGAATTGGAAATATTCCTTCGAGTTATTGTCAAACTGGTCTCTATGCTTTCGGTGGATGAGCTGGGTAAAACTTTCAACAGTGCGGAACGGCTCCTTCAGGTCGTGCGAGGCTACGAAGGCGTACTGCTTTAGTTCTTCGTTGGAGGCTATCTACTGCAACTGGGCAATCTCTTTTTCCTCGGCCTCCTTCTTCAATACTTGATTGGAAACCAACAGTGCCTGTGCCTGCTTTTCTATTTGGTTTTTCTGTTGTTCCAAAGTGGCCGAATGTTCCTCGACGGATACCATGAGCTGGCTTATCCTGGACTCATACCTAAAGTTGTGTCGTTGGAATTCCAATATCAAAATGCTAAGAGACAGCAGCATGACACCTGCATTGGCCCAGCCCAATTCAAGTGAGTCGTTCCCAGGTACTAAGGGAGAATGGTATTGATTATACCCTTCCAAGCCTACAAAAATACCAATATGTAAAATTGTCAGGAAAAATTTTGTGGTGGGCTTTTTGAAGAAAATTAGACTCGTTGCCAACATCCCGACAATGTAATAATGCGGGGTTCCCTTTATTCCAAATATGATCGCCAACCCAGTAGATCCCAACATTGGAATAGACCAGATAACGATTTTGGCCATTAGATTTTGCCCAAAATGCTGCAAGGGATAAGCTCGTGCTAAGCCTTTCTTGCCGAAGGAATATCGGCGCTTCACTTTCCTCAAAACGACTGCAACTCCACCAATTTCCCGTATTCCCCGCCCCGCTGCATTAGTTCGTCGTGGGTTCCTCGCTCAATGATGCGGCCGTCCTTCAGCACCACGATTTCATCGGCGTGCTGCACGGTGCTGAGGCGGTGGGCAATGACGATGCTCGTGCGGTTTTTCATCAGCACATCGAGGGCGTCCTGCACCAGGCGCTCCGACTCAGAGTCGAGGGCAGAGGTGGCCTCGTCGAGGATGAGGATGGGCGGGTTGGCGAGTACGGCACGGGCCAGTGTGAGGCGCTGCCGCTGGCCGCCACTGAGTTTTACGCCTCGGTCGCCGATGTTCGTCTGGTAGCCATCGGGCGTCTCCATGATAAAATCGTGGGCATGGGCAATGCGGGCGGCCTGCTCCACGGCGGCCTGCGTCACGCCCGTCATGCCAAAGGCGATATTGTTGAAAATACTGTCGTTGAACAGCACCGGCTCCTGCGTCACGATGCCCATCAGGCGGCGGAGGTCACGCAGGCGGTAGTCTTGGATATTGGTTCCATCCAATAAAATCTCGCCCGAAGTCACATCGTAGAAGCGGGGCAACAGGTCGGCGAGCGTGCTCTTGCCAGCGCCAGATGGACCGACCAAGGCAACTATTTTTCCTTTATTGATGACCAAATCAATACCCTCAACAGCGCTACGATTGCTGTTTGCGTAAGCGAACCCAACCTTGCGCAGCTCGATTTTATCCTCAAAATTATTGATGGGCTTGGCGTCCGGTTTTTCCAAAATCCGCAAATCGGCCTGACGGATGGAGTCAATGCGCTCCACGGCTGCCATGCCTTTTTGCACGTTGTAAAAGGCGGCAGCAAACTTCTTGGATGGCTCAATCATGCTGAAAAATGCCAGCAAGAGTGCGAAGAAGGTTGGCACCGTGAGCAGCCCTTTGTCCACCTCGTTGTACCCGTACCAGATGAGCACGGCCACCGTGGCCACGCCAAGGAACTCGGTAAGCGGCGATGAGAGGTCACGCCGCCAGAGCAGCCTCACCAGCAACCGCCGATACTCGTTGTTTTCCCTTTGGAAATGGGCTGACTGGAACGGCTCGGCGTTGAAGCCCTTGATGATGCGCAGCCCGCCGATGCCCTCTTCCATCATCGAGAGCAGGCCGCCGAGCCGCTCTTGCACCAGCCTCGACTGCCGTTTGAGCAGCTTGCCCACCCGCCCGATGACCAGCCCCGTGAACGCCAGCAGCACCAGCACGAACAGCGTCATGCTCGGGCTCACATAGACCATGAACCCGAAGGCCCCGATGATGAGCAAAGGCTCCCGGATGATACTCTCCAGCACGTTGAGGATGCTTGACTCTACTTCCTGTACGTCCACCGACATGCGGGCCAATAAGTCGCCCTTTCTTTCCTCCGAAAAATAGGCCAACGGCAAGGCCAGCATTTTGTCGTACAAGCCCTGACGGATGTCCCGTACCACGCCATTGCGCACGGGCGATAGGAAGAACTGCGAGAGGTAACGGAAGATATTTTTGAAAAAGTACAGCACTAATATCAACCCAAGCGCGTAGGCAAGTGCGGTACGTTTGCCTTTTTCAGCGATGATTTGGCTTAGGTAAAAATTGACGTGCTCCTTTGCATTGTCCAGTGTGAAAGTGTTCGGTGCCTCTGTCACTAGCGGCTGCTGATCGAGCAGGATGTTCAGGAACGGGATGATGGCCGGGATGCTCACCACCGAGAACGCCACCATGAGCAGGTTGCACAGGATATTGGCCACAAGCAGGGGCTTGTAGTTGCGGAGGTGGGAAAGCAGGCGGAAGAAGGGCGTTTGCATCGGCTGTTCGTGGCCGCACCGCTTTGAGGCGGGCTTGGCGGGGGAAAGGTAGGGAGATTTTGGGGATAGCGGCGACCCCTTACCCATTCGCCAACGTCTCCGAAATATCCGTCCGCCTCGCTTGCAGCGCCGGAATCAGCGCCGCCACAAAGCCTACAGCCAATGCACCGAGGAGCAGCCAGCCTTCTTGCGGCAAGAACTGCGTACCACTGAACGAGTAGCGGTAGGTGTTTTTCATGAAACCCGCCAGAATGGCCATGCCAAGGTGGCTTAACAGGATGCCGAGCATGTAGCCCATTGCGGCCAGCAACAAACCTTCGGTGATGATGAGTTGGAACAGGGTGCCACGGGAGCCGCCCATCACCCGCATCAGGGCGAGTTCGTAGCGGCGGTCGCGCAGCGAGGAGTAGAGCGAAATGAAAATGCTCAGGCCGGACACCACCACGATGACCCAGGCCAGTGATTTCAACGCTTCGGCGCCGAGGCCGAGGTTGGTCTGCAAGCGAGCAATCTCGATGGGCGGGCTGGCGGCCATCAGGTCGGTATTCTCGTTGATATTGCGGCCCATGTTCAGCGCCTGGATATTGGTGCGGCTGCGGAACTTGACGAGGATGGCCGTGATGTCCTTGTCCGTTTGTGCCATTAGTTCCAGCCGCTGTTGCTCCGCCAAATGGCTAATGGTCACAGAATCGTAAACAGTCGGCGCAACTTTCGTGTGAACATGCTCCCCGTGGTCGTGGTCGTGCCCATCATGCCCCTCCCCCGAAGCAGCAGCTTGACTGCCAACTGCCCCTTGTCGAACTGTCGAACTGTCTTCTGTACTCGTCTCGTCGGGAGACTGCCCGCTGCCACCTGCCGAACTGCCGCCTTCATGCTCGTGTGACTCCCAAATGCTCTCGCTCGGCGTCAGAATCAACTGGTCAATCACCGAGCCAGCGGGCTTGAGGATGCCCACCACCTTGAAATCGTGCTCGTGCTCCTCGATGCCCTCCACCAGCCCGTGCGAGCTTTTGAAGGTGTCACCAATGTGCAGGTGCAGCGCATCGGCCACATCCGCCCCGACGGTGGCTTCCATGGGGTTGGCCCAGAGGTTGCCCTCTGCAAGGCTGGCATTGTAAAGCTGGAGTACGTCGTAGGTCGTGCCGACGATGCGGTAATTTCGGTAGCTGTCGCCAAGGGAGAGCGGCACGGCCTGCTTGAGCAGTGGGTGCTTGGGGTTTAGGAATGCCTTCGATTTTTCGAGGGGGATATTGCCCGTGGGGTTGTCCACATGGTACATGGCACAGAGTATCATCTGGAGCGGGCTGCCCTTTGCGCCGAGCACGAGGTCCACCCCGGCCAAGTTCTTGTTGAACCGCTCCTCGATTTGGTGGTTGAGGTTGAGCAACAGCGAAATGAGGCCCACGCCCAAGGCAAAGAGGATGAGCGAAAGCGCCATGTTCAGTGGCTTGTTGACCAGGTTTTTCCAGCTTAGTTTTAGCATTGATTCATGGTTTTGAGGTTTTTTGAGGTTTTGGGGTTTTGGGGTTTTGGGGTTTTGGGCTGCGCTTGGCCAGTGGGCTGGCAGGTGGGCAAAGCTAAGGGGTTTTGGGGATTTTGGGAGCTTGGTGTATGGTTGGAGGGGCAGGTGTGGAAGTTTGGCCAAAGTTTCGGTTCTTTGCATTGGAACTTGGCCGCTGCGATTGGTGGTTTGTCCATTTAGAAACTTTGCATCGTATGAAAATAGAAATACAAAACCTCGGCCCGATACATCATTTTGAGTTCGACTTGGAGAAGGACTTGCACTTGTTGTATGGGGAGAATAATGTGGGGAAGAGTTTTGCGGTGAATGTGATGTATTGTCTTGTCAAGGTTTTGCTAAAGGAAAGAAAGGGGCATGGAGAAGTGATTTTAGGCGAGGAAATGGAAGATTACTTAAACTTAGCAGAACGAATAATTAGACATTCTTTGGAAAAAGAGATAATTTCAGATTTCCATGATGCACTTAAAAATACTTATGATATTTTAACTCCTATTATTCCAAAGTCAAAAAAACAGTCCGTATTAATTATAGATACTCATGATTTTCATACCCGACTTGTATTAAATAATTCAGGTAGATTTGATATTGATTCGTTCCAGTTATCCAATAGTCTCAAGAAGACTTTGGATATTGCCAAAAACTCAAGTGAGAGACAACTATCAGGTGAAATGTTTAGTTTGCACAATGTTTCAAATTATTTATTTTCAAACATTTTCTTATTGCCTGCATCACGCTCGGGTTTATACCCCCCATTAAGTGGCATGGGTGAAATTTTGGCTCAACTTTCACTTTTAAGAAACTCCCTAAAAGCAAATATCGAATTGCCAGCCCTATCTGAATCTGTTTCGGATTATTTTTTAAACCTCGTTAGTATTAATGGAAAAGCATCACTAAATGAATTAATCAAGTTGGCAGAGAATATTGAAAATACTGTATTGAAGGGTAAAATAAATTTTAATCAGCAAACCAAAAAGATTTATTTCAATCCCAATGGAGCAAATGAAAATATAAGCATTTCTCAAACCGCCTCAATGGTTTCTGAACTAGCTCCATTTGTGCTTTATCTTAAACACCTGTTCCCAGAGAGGTTTGTCCCATATTTACTCATCATCGAAGAGCCCGAAGCCCACCTCCACCCCAAAGTTCAGGTGCAGCTCATGGAAATCTTCGCAGAACTGACCAAGCACAACGTGAAGGTCATCCTTACCTCGCACAGCAATTATATGTTCAACAAACTGAGCAATATGCTGCTCAAAAAAGAGATAGCGCCAGAGAAAGTAGGCGTCTATCACATGATAATGACAGAGAATGGCAGCGTCGTAGCGCCCGACATGCAGGCCACCACGCAGGGCATCGAAGACCATAACTTCGCCGACGTAGCCAAGGAACTGTACCAAGAGCGGCTCGAAACTTATGACCTGCTAAACGAAGACCCTGATGCTGCTAAATGACCTTAGAGCCGACGCCTCGCTCGCCCCATATATTCATCAATTCAGTTGCGAAAATGATGTTTGCGTGGACTTTGACCCCGCCATTCCACAGGAGGACTATCTCGTTGTCAAAGTGGATGATTTTTATAATAAATTAGGTTTGCCGAACACGCCAAAATCACCAGATTGCTTAATCGTTCAACGTTGCATGGATGGGCGTTTTCATTGGCATGTAGTGGAATTAAAGAACGTCAAGTACCAAAGCGAACTTGATGCTGGGGACATTTGGGACAAGTTTCATACCTGCTTGACCGATTTTATGAGCAACCGTTTTCGAAGCCATTTTTACAACGAAAACTATGATTTCAAGCTACGCTTGTATCTCGTAGCTGGTAAGGTAAATGACAATTTCACCAAGAACTTCAAGTTTGATTTTTTACTGGCTATGCGGCCATTGCAGTTTGCCAACAAGTTCTATGGCGTCAAACCCGAAAACCCCAATCCGCTCGTGCGTACCTGCTGAAAGAATGACCACGCCAATAACGTTACCAACTTTGAAACCCGGCCTGAGGCAACGCTTAGATTTTGATTTCCACGGATAAATACCGAACTTCGCAAAAAATCATCCACATGGAAAATACAACCTTGGCGGGCGTGAAAACAACCCTCATCATCAAGCCTTCTGAATTGGAGTTTGTGCTGAACCTGTTGGGAGCGTTGAAATTGAAGGGCCTCATTGATTTTCAGGTAGAAAAAGAGCCGGACTTGGAGCCGCCCTTCCGCCAACTCACCGCTACGGAACTCAATGCCATCGTCGAGCGGGCTGAAAACAGCAAGGACATCTCACTCGAAGCGTTCAAAGCAAAGCACCAACTATGATTATTGGTGGCAGGGAGGTCGTTATTAAGCAGCAGTTCGATGAAATGCTGGACGAAATGCTGGCTTGGTTCCTTTCTGAAGGACACGACCAATTTGCCCAAAAATTTGTGAGGGAACTCTACGACGCTATTGTTGAAAAAATCGCCCCAAATCCAGAACGCCATACGGAATACCCTTTCAAAAAAACAGCCGACAAGAGTTACCACCGTTTCATTTTCCGCAAAAAATACTGCGTGATTTTCAAAGTCACACCCCTGAAATTGGAAATTCTCGCCATCGTTTATTCAAAACGGGATTTGAGCAAGCTGCCGATTGAGTAAACCATTTCTATTTTTGCCCGGCCTCAATGCCATCAACCTCAATCACCGTCAACCGTAAGCCGTCAACCGTCCACCGATAAATCATGTCAAAACGCAAACCCTCCTCCCCCGCCAAGCAACCCCTTGATGCCGGAAGCACTTCGGCCAGCAAGTTCCGCCGCAACGCCAGCATTGGCCTGTTCCTGCTCGGCTTTTTGCTCTATGCCAACAGCCTTTTCTTCGACTATGCCGTGGACGACGCCATCGTCATCTACGACAACGAGTTCACCTGCAAGGGCACGGCGGGCTTCGCAGGGCTGTTGAAATATGATACTTTCCGGGGCTTTTTCAAGGTGGAAGGCAAGGAGAAGCTCGTGTCCGGTGGGCGCTACCGCCCGCTCACGCCGCTGATGTATGCCACGGAGGTGCAGCTTTTTTCACCTAAAAAAAAGGACTTAGCAGGCCAACCCGTAAAGGATAAGGACGGCGACACAGTCTATGACCCCAACGAGGGCGGCAAATTGAACGCCGTGAAATTTGTCGGGCACCTCGTCAACGTGCTGCTCTACGGCCTGACAGGGGTCATCGTTTTTTGGTTTTTGTTGAAAATCCTTTCACCAGACGGCAAACCGTTGGGCAGTTCGGGCTTTGGGCCATTCGTGGCCTTGGCGGCGGCTGCGCTGTTCGTGGCGCACCCCATCCATACCGAGGTGGTGGCCAACGTGAAGGGTAGGGACGAAATCGTGAGCTTGCTGGGCAGTTTGGCGGCGCTGTACCTGTCGCTCAAGGCATTTTACGAAGGCAAAAATGGGCTGAACATTGCGGCGGCAGCTGCCTTCTTTTTGGCGCTGCTCTCCAAGGAAAACGCCATTACGTTCTTGGCCATCGTGCCGCTCACATACTGGTTTTTCACGAAGGCGAGCATGGGCAAAATCGTGGTCCAGACCCTGCCTTTCATTGCTGGGGCGGCGGTTTTCCTGGTCATCCGCTTTGCCGTGCTAGGTGCCGATTTTGGTGGTGCGCCACGGGAGTTGATGAACAACCCGTTCCTAAAACTCGTTGGCAGCCAATACGTTGACTTCAGTTTTGCGGAAAAAATGGCCACCAATTTCTTCACCCTTGGCAAATATTTGGTGCTACTGCTGTTCCCCCATCCGCTTAGCCACGACTATTATCCGAGGGCGATCGAGATTATGACCTTCGGCAATGTTTCGGTCATCCTGAGCGTGTTGGTACACCTGGCGCTGCTGGTTTTTGCGCTCGTTCGCCTTCCAAAACGTGACCCCCTGAGCTACGCCATCCTGTTCTACCTCATCACCTTGAGCATTGCCTCGAACTTCATTTTCCCCATCGGCACGAACATGAACGAGCGTTTTCTCTACATGCCGTCCATCGGTTTTGCGCTGCTGGTCGGCGTACTGGTCTATCGCATGACGGGCAGTTGGGGCAAGCCGAAAATGGCGGTCATGGCCGTGGGCGCATTGGTCATTTTGGCGCTGGGCGCAAAGACCGTGAGCCGGAACATGGCTTGGAAGGATAATTTCACGCTCTTCACCACCGATATCAAGACCGTGCCGAACAGTGCCAAATTGCGGAACGCAACCGGCGGCGAACTCGTCGCGCAATCGCAAAAGCCAGAAAACGCCGCCCGCAAGGACGAGATGCTGAAAGAGGCTGTGGGACATTTGCAAGAGGCGATGAAAATACACCCCGGCTACAAAAATCCGTTGCTCATCATGGGCAATGCGTACAATTATTTGCAAGAGTACGAGGCCAGCATACAAGCCTACGAGCAGGCCCTGAAACTCGACCCCGAATATGGTGAAGCCAAAAACAACCTCGCCATCACGTACCGACAGGCAGGGCAGTTTTATGGGGAGAAAAAAGGCGACCTCGCTAAGGCATTGCAGTACCTTGGCAAAGCCTACGAACTTAACCCGAACGAGTACGAGACGCTGCGCCTGCTCGGCGTGGCCAACGGCGTGAGCGGCAACTCCGCTAAGGCCATCGAGTTTTTCACAAAGGCATTGGAAAAAGAGCCAAAGCTCGCCGCCGCCTACTACAACCTTTCGGCTGCCTACGGCAATGCGGGGCAAATGGACAAGGCAGGGGAGTTCATGGCGAAGGCAAAGGAGTTGAACCCGAATATTGAGGCGGAGATGCGGGGAGGGAAATAATATTTATGTAATTTTAAAATTGAATTTTAAATCTATATAAATCTGACAGAACAGCTACCTATGGCTGATTTTAGTGCTAAGGCCAACAGATTGAGTTTTGACGAGGTTTTAAGGCTTCACCCAAAACCTTGCTCCCTCCTCAATCAGTTAAAAAACATAGTAGCAGGAAACAAAATACCATGCGTCCACTCATACCATTCTTCCTGTTTTGTTGTTGGCTAACCCCCTCCATTGCACAGCAAACCGAATTTGCCATCATCGCCTACTATGCGGGCAATGACAAGGCCATTGACGGCTACCCCGTCGAGAAACTGACCCATATCATTTACAGTTTTTGCCACCTGAAGGGCAACCAACTGGCCGTTGACAGCCCAGTGGACAGCCTGACCATCAGGCGCTTGGTATCGCTGAAAGCACAGAACCCTAAACTGAAAGTTTATCTCTCGCTGGGCGGATGGGGTGGGTGCAAATCTTGCTCGGAAGTGTTTTCGACCAAAAAAGGCCGGAGGCAGTTTTCAAAATCCGTGAAGAAATTGCTCAAGGAATACCAAACCGACGGCATAGACCTGGACTGGGAATACCCGGCCATAGAAGGGCATCCTGGTCACCCTTGGAAGCCTGCCGACCGGCCCAATTTCACCCAATTGGTCGAGCGGCTGCGAAAAGACCTCGGCTGGGGCCACGAGTTGAGCTTTGCCGCTGGCGGCTTCACCAAGTTCTTGGAGGAATCCATCGAATGGGGCAAGGTGATGCCGTTGCTCGATTATGTGAACGTGATGAGCTACGACCTTGTGCATGGCTACAGCACGGTGACGGGCCACCACACGCCGCTTTATTCCACCAAGGAGCAGGCTCAATCAACCGACCGGGCCGTGCGCTTTTTGGACTCCATTGGTGTGCCAATGAAAAAGGTCATCATCGGGGCAGCGTTTTATGGCAGGGTTTGGGAGAATGTCGCCAACGTCAACAACGGATTGTACCAGGCGGGCAAATTCAAACGGGGCGTATCGTTCAACGCTATGCAAAAATTCATGCAAGAGCACCCCGGATTTCGGCAATACTGGGATGATGTTGCGCAAGCACCATACTTATACAATATGGACAAACAACTCTTCCTCACCCACGACAACCCACGTTCCGTTTCCCTGAAAACAAAATACGCAAAAGAAAAAGGGCTGGGTGGCATCATGTTCTGGCAGTTGGCGGAGGACATTCCAACCAAAGTGAAACTGGAACGGAAGGAAGGGGAAAAAACCGAAAGCCTGCTCGACGCCATTTACAAAGCGGCGCATCATGCCAACTAAATTGCTCATTGTTGTTCATTTTTTATGCCTCCGCAACTAAGCATGCAGCCCAAGCGTTTGAGTCTGGTCTTTTAATGCTTATTTTTGGCCTACATCAATGGAGAGGATTTTGCAGTAAAAGACAGCCACTACCCGAAAACCTCAAAACCCGAAAACCTCAAAACCTCAAAACCCGAAAACCTCAAAACCTCAAAACCCGAAAACCTTAAACCTATAGTACCATGTCGCACAAGGATAATTACCAACTGCTCATCGAAAAGCTCGACCAGTTCATCAGGAAGTACTACGTGAACCAACTGATACGTGGGAGCCTGTACAGCCTGGCGCTGCTGCTGCTGCTGTTCCTCGGCCTCAACTTCCTGGAGTACCATTTCTACTTCAAGCCGGGCACGAGGCAGGCGCTGTTCTTTTCCTTTATCGGCATTTCCGGGGTGGCGCTGGCCATTTGGGTGGCATTGCCGCTGCTGCACTATTTCCGGCTGGGCAAGGTGATTTCGCATGAAAAAGCGGCGAGCATCATCGGCAACCATTTCACCGACGTGAAGGATAAGTTGCTGAATATCTTGCAGTTGAAGTCGCAGGCGGATACCAATACGGTGAGCCGTGACCTGATTTTGGCGAGCATCAACCAAAAGTCGGAGGAGGTGAAGCCCGTGCCCTTCCAGCGGGCCATTGACCTTGCGCAGAACCGCAAATACCTCAAGTACGCCCTGCCACCGCTCCTCCTTTTGATTGTGGTGTTGTTTGCAGCGCCGAGCCTCATCACAGACAGCACGGGCAGGTTGATAAAATTCAACTCGGAGTTTGAAAAGCCAGCCCCGTTCCGCTTTGTGGTGAACGAGGACAGCCTGAACGTGGTGCAGTTTGGCGAATACCCCCTGACGGTCAAGGTTGAGGGCGATGCATTGCCCAACGAAGCCTTCATTGACATTGACAATATCCAGTACCGCCTGACGAAAATAGATAACAGCACTTTCGCCTATACTTTTAGCAATGTGGCGAAGGACACCGAGTTCCGCTTCTTGTCCGGGGCCATTGAGTCGAAGGGCTATACGCTGGAAGTGCTCGAAAAGCCGAACATCGTCGGCTTTGAAGTTAAATTGGACTATCCGGCCTACGTCGGCCGCTCGGACGAGGAACTGAAAAGCACGGGCGACCTCGTGGTGCCCGCCGGGACGAATATTGACTGGATTTTCAATTCGCAATTCACCGACAATATTTCCATCCGCTTCGCAAACGCTTCGCAAACGGTGGAAACGAAGCGCTTTTCCGATGAGCTTTTTACCTTTAAGAAAAGGGCGCTGAAGGACGAGATTTACCGCCTCTATATTTCAAACAACGACCTACCCAACGCAGACTCGGTGACATACAGCATCACCGTGGTGCCGGATTTGTACCCGACTATCAAGGCGGAGAAGTTCGAGGACAGCACCAACGCCAAGGTGCTCTACTTCGCTGGCGATGCAACCGACGACTACGGTCTGCTCGGCCTTTCATTTAATTATAGGGTAAAAAATGGTGGCAAAGAAGGCCCGTTGAAGACGCTGAAATTGCCAAAATCGGAGGGCAAAAGCACGGCTTTCCGCCACATCTTCGACCTGAACGAGCTTGGCCTCAAGCCCGGCGACGAAGTGACCTATTACTTCGAGGTCTTCGACAATGATGGCGTGAACGGCAGCAAATCGAGCCGTACCACGCTGATGGTCTTCGCCATGCCGACCTTGGAGGAGATGGAGAAAAAGCAGGAAGAAAACAGCGAACAAGTCAAGGACAACCTCGAAAAGGCCATCAAGGAGAGCCAGAAAATACAGGAGGAGATGAACAAGCTGCGCGACAAGGTCTTGCAGCAAAAGGACATGGACTGGCAGACCCGCAAGGAACTCGAAAAACTGCTGGAGCGCCAGAAAGAACTGCAAAAGCAGATAGACGAAGCGAAGGAAAAGTTCAAGGAAAACCTCGAACAGCAGCAGGAGATGGAGCAGCCCAGCGAGCAGATGCAGGAGAAGCAAGAGCAGATGGAAAAGCTCATGGAGGAGACCATGGACGACGAGATGAAGGAACTGATGAAGAAAATAGAGGAACTGCTGCAAGAGATGAACAAGGACCAAGCCCTCGAACAAATGGAGGAGATGAAGGACCAGCAGGAGCAGAAGGAAAAGGACATGGACCGGATGCTGGAGCTTTACAAGCAATTGGAGTTTGAGTATGAAATGGAGAAGACCATTGACAAGCTGAACGAACTGGCCGAAGAACAGGAGAAGCTCAGCGAAGAAACCGAGAAGGCCGACCAGAACGACCAACAGCAATCGGCTGAGGAGCAGAAGAAAGAGCAGGAAGAACTTGCCGAGAAGCAGGAGGAACTGAACAAGAAGATGGAAGAAATCTCCAAGAAGATGGAAGAGCTTGAGAAGAAGAACGAGGAGATGCAGAACAAAAAGGACTTCGACCAGCAGAAGGAAGAGCAGGAGTCCATCAAGCAAGACCAGAAGGACAGCAAGCAGAATATCCAGAAAAAGGACAACCAAAAGGCTGGCCGCAAGCAGAAAAGCGCCTCCAAGAAGATGAAGGAAATGGCTGAGCAGATGCAATCCTCGATGCAGGGCCAAGAGCAGGAGCAAATGGAGGAGGATCTGAAGGCATTGCGGCAGCTACTCGAAAATATCACGACCCTGTCCTTTGAGCAAGAGGAGGTGATGGACAATTTCAACCCAATTGAAATCAACACGCCCCGCTACGTGACGCTCACGCAGGAGCAGAAGAAGATTCAGGACGACTTCAAAATCGTGGAGGACAGCCTCTACGCCCTCGCCAAGCGGGTGGCGCAGATGGAGACCTTCATCACCGACAAGGTGGGCGAGATAAAGGACAATATGCGCAAGGGCCTCGACCACCTTGAGCAGCGCCAGAAACCCAATGCAGCGGAGCAGCAGCAGCGGGCCATGAAGAACCTCAACGACCTTGCGCTCATGCTCAGCGAGGTCATGCAGCAGATGCAGATGCAGATGTCGAGCGGGATGCCTGGCAGCCAGATGTGCAGCAAGCCCGGCGGCAGCAAGGGCAAGGACGGAAAGGAACCGAAAGACACCCCAGCCTCCGAAGGCCAGCAGAAGCTGAACGAGGACATGAAGAAAATGGGCAAAGGCCAAAAAGGTGGCAAGGAGGGCAAAGAAGGCGATGGCGGCAAGGAGGGCAGCGAGGGCGAGAACCCCAGCAGCAAGGAATTTGCCCAGATGGCCGCCCGACAGGCCGCATTGCGCAAGCAACTGGAAGCCAAGCAAAAGGCCATGAAAGAGCAGGGCAAGGGCGACAAGGAACTTCAGGACATCATTGACCAGATGAACAAAATCGAGAAGGAGTTGGTGAACAAGCGCCTCAGCAACGAATTGCTCAAGCGCCAGCAAGACATCCTCACCCGCCTCCTTGAACACGAGCGGGCCGAGCGCCAGCGTGACCAAGACAATAAGCGCAAATCGGAATCCGCCGAGGACAAGGAGCGCAAGATGCCGCCATCGCTCGAAGAGTACATCAAGAAGCGGGAGGCCGAAATCGAGCAGTACAAGACGGTCAACCCGTCGCTCAAGCCTTATTATAAGAACCTGGTAGAGGAGTACTACAAGTCGTTGAAGGGGACTAAGTAAAACGTTTCCAACCCAAAATGAAAAAGCGGCGACGGCATATTTGATGCCGTCGCCGCTTTTTTACTTTATAGTTTAATCATTGGTTCGTGAAGGTTTCAGGTTTCATGGGGTTTCAGGTTTTACGGGAGCACCTGCTGGAATCATTTTTTAGAAAGTTGTTTAGGCAAACAAACCGTCTCAAAAATGCGATGCACTAGTAATTGAGCCAAGAATCCCGTGAAACCTGAAATCCCATGAAACCTGAAACCTTCACGAACCATTGTTAAGCCAAAGCACTTTTTTGTAAAAGCCTATTTTTCAGGCCAATATAGCCTGCCTTCATCACCTTGTCGTGGTTCCAGGTGAAAATGGGCTTTGCAATTGGGGCGAGCAGGCGCATCCATGTCTTGGTGGTGTTCACGAGCCAGTCGTATTGAACAGTTGTTTTGCCGTTTTCGGAAGAAAAAGTCCAGATTCCTTTGCCTTTCAGCTCCCCGAAAGCACGGCCCTCCATCCGCTTGAACCGCTCAAGTCCAGTGAGTTCGGAGTCAAATGTGAGGGTGTAGGGCAGGGCCGTTTTCCAAGTGATACGGCGAATGGAGTTGATTTCATCCACATCACCGGGCTGCAAAAGCTCCACCTTGGCGACGTATTTCCACCAACTTGGCCAGGCATCCATTTGTTTGATTTCATGCCAAACCTCTCCCAGAGGTGCTTCAAACTCCCAGATGGTAATGAATTGATATTCAGGCATAATAATAGGGTTTATAAGTTCAATGGTTCGTGAAGTTATAAGGTTCTGGGGTTTTAGGGTTTGGGGGCAAAACCTAACCACAAATCATTTTTGAAAGGATTGAAAACCTAACCAACCATTTCAAAAACAGCTATTAGGCCACAACCTTAGAACCCCAGAACCCGAAAACTTCACGAACCATTGTGAGTTGAATAAAGCAATGATAGGCAACCAAACGCTTTCTTCTCATTGTACTTGATTCAACATTATTTGCAAGCTTCAATATGTTTAGCTGTGTCGATATAATGCCGAAGCCCGATGACTTTTCCCGCCTCATTGAAAGTCCAGAGATGCATTTCCTCGTCACGGAAGGTTTTACCTGTTGCATTCACGGTTAGCTCAATGACGAATTCCACAGCGATTTTATTGCCGCCGTCCATCAACGAAAGTACCTGAAAATCAGTGACTTGCATCTCAGTGCCGATAAATTGGAAAAAAGATAAAACGCCCTCCTTCCCATTTTTGGCCAGCATCCAGGGCACACCAGCTTTTTGAGCCGAGTTGTCCGCCCATGATTCCCATTGCACGTCGTCGTCCAATTCTTCTAAAATGCCTGGAACATCGCCTTGGCCGAAGCAGGCATAGATTTGCTGCACAGTTGAAAGATTGTTGCTCATTTTGGAATATGTTTTTAAGTAAAAAATTAAGCACTGAACTGCTTCAGATGGTGGTCAATATGCCGCCACATCAGCCGACCCCAAGCCTTTTTGGAGAGGTTGCCAAAAACCGGGCTTGCTTGAAAACCATCCGCTTCGGCGAACCTTGCAAGGCTGGTCAAAAGAACTTTCCTATCCGACTCAATGGAAGTAGGCGAGGGAAGTCCAGTGCCGGGCAGAAACTGCTTGGCGGTCGGCGCTCCTTTGGGCCAAGGCAAGAACCAAACGATGGCCCGACCAAAAGGCGAGTCGTAAAAAACGCTTTTTTCGTGCGGAACTTCCGAGTCGCCCAAGGCAACCATGAGCGGCGCATTCAGGTGTGGGAATAACTCATGGATGGTCAATTTCCCCCAATTTCGTTGGCTGTCAGGATGCAGTTTCTTGAGCCGCTCGATAAGTTCGGAGCGGTCGGTGGAATTGAGAAGGTTTTTCATAAATACTTGATTTTTAGCTTGTTGTATTTGTCGCTTCCCTTGAATTAACCTTGAGTGCTTTGTTGTTTTCAATTTTGGATTGCAGAACTTCCAACTGCTGTTTTTCCATGTCACTGCTGTTAATTTGATGGCACGAGAAGGTTGTTGCCAATACTATTCCGGTAAAAAATGTAGCGAATTTCATGGAGGAGAAATTAAATTAAAAGAAGCTGGCAGGTTAGGGGAATCCCTGCCAGCATTTCATTTCAATTGGCGAGCCCCATCGCTTGGGCGATGTTGTAGGTGTCGAGGCAGAAGTAGTGGCTGCTCACCTTGCCCTCGTCGTTCACTCGCCAGGTCATGCTCCATTGAGCGGCAAATGCATTGCCCGTTGCACGGGCAGTACCTGCACAAAAGCCGTTGGCGACCACTTTGTTGCCTTGTGTAATGTACTCGTTCACGTCAAATTGCGTGAGGTTCAGGCGCTCCATCAGCTTCGGAAAAAAAGCGGCGACTGCTGCTTTTCCATCCCGCAGCCCTACGTAGAGGTCCCCAACGTGCCCGGGGTCTTGCCACTGCACGTCGTCCGTAAGGGCATCCAGTATGCCGGGGATATTGCCGGTGGCAAAGTCGGCATAGCACTGCTGCACGACTTCCTTCGGTGAAATTTCGATTGCTGTTTCCATTTTTTTATGATTTAAATGGTTGAAAATGAGTAGTTTGAGTCAGGTGGCAACCCAAAAGTTGCCGCCTGCCTTCAAGGCTGTTCTATCATTGAAATGCAGCCTCTACACTGGCGACATCACCAGTGGCTGCCCATGAGGTTGCCTTTCCATCCCCATTGAACTGCCATTTCACCGTGATGGTGCTGTCGTAGTTCTTTCCTGTCGGAATCACATTGGCGGAGATTTGCAGGTCAGTTATAATTTCTTCTTCCGAACCTCGGAAATTCATTGGTTGAAAAGCTGTTACTTGTACGTTGTCACCAACCTTTTGGAAGAAGTCGGCAAGCCCTGCCTTGCCATTAAACGTACCGAAGAAGGGCACTACCTTGCTATCGCCAACATGCGACCACACGGCGTCATCCGTGAAAGTGTCAATGATGCCTGGAATGTCGCCTTGAACGAACCGGGCATAATTATCTTGGACAGTTTGAAGATTTGAATTTTTCATTTGATAAAATTTTTGATTGTTGAGAATCAGTTTCAATGGTTCGTGAAGTTTTCGGGTTTTCGGGTTCTAAGGTTGCGGCACAGTAGCCGTTTTTGAAAAGATGGGTTGCTTTTCCAACCATGTCAAAAATGATTTACAGTTAGGTTTTGCCCCAAATCCCGAAAACCATAGAACCTTAAAACTTCACGAACCACTGAGTTTGACTATTTGCTGAATGCAGCATTCACGCTGGCAAAATCGCCAGCCGCTTCCCAGCGAACGACCTTCCCATTGGCATCAATTTCAAAAGTAAATACGGAGTTTTCGATATATGCCTTGCCAGTGGCCAAGGCGATGGCCTCTACCCGCACGTCGTTCATCACTTTGTTGCCGTCCACCCTGAAATTGGAGGGCTGGAACAGGGTAATGTTGGCGTTTTGTCCAAGCAATTGAAAAAACTCGATAGCCCCGGTTTTGCCCTGGCGGACGCCTCCGAAAGGCACTACGCTTGGGTCGGCGCCATGTACCCACTCGACATTGTCGCTCAGTTTGGCGATGATGCCGGGCACGTCGCCCTGCCCAAATTTTGCGTAGATGTCCTGCACGGACTCAAGGTTGGCCTGGGCTGAAACACTGAATGCGACAGCCATAAGGACGGAAATTGCGATTGCTTTCATTGATGATAAATTTTGTTTTGTTGATGAATGAAAACCCCGTTTTAGAGGTTTGAATTTTGATTATTGCACGATGACCGTATTGTAAAGCGGGTACATCGTTGGCGCAGCAGTTACACCTTTCGACGCAAGGATGGGCATCAGCACATCCCCGAAGGCTTTGAATTGTGCCTCGCTTTCCCAAACATCTATCACCTGGATGCCGTCGGCGGTCCGGTAAGCGACATGGTACATCCGCCCGGACGGAGCGCCTGCCCCTTTTGCCTCCAGTTCACTAATAACATTGGTATAGACCTCGGCACTCATGTTTGTCTGGGCGAAAGAAGCCACAAAAGCAGTGGCTGGCTTCCCGGCGGGCTGCGCCCCAACGATGATGTTCTGCACCTCATGCACCTGCGGGGTTGGCGAAGTGATGCCCAATTTTGTGAGGGCTTCTTTCAGTTTACCTCGCCTATGGTCAAGTGCTGACTGGCTCGGATAGACACCCATCGTGAAAAACCCCTTTGGCTGAATGGTGCCGATGGCGTGATAAGTCCAGTCATTCATCCACTCACCGGAGGCAGAAAGTTCTGCGACTACCTTGTCGTAATCCGCCGTTGTCAGTTCCGTGGCTATGGTGATGCTCACCACGCCCTTGCTTTCAGGAGCGGCGGTTGGCGTTGGTTCGGGGGTTGTGGCTTCGGCTTGCCCTGTATCCGTTTGCGAACAAGCCGTCAGCGAAACGGCCAAGAAGGCCATGAACAACAATTTGGAAGTTTTCATTTTTAAAAAATTTATGGTGTAAAATGTGATTGGAAGAAGTAGGCAGGCAGCCTTTCATGAAAACTCCAAAGGACTGCCCACCGACCATTAGCCTCGTAAGCTAATCTTTCACCATTAGCGCTCGACCAAAGTTTGTGGCCAAGCACTAATGGCGCAATCAACGCTTGACGAAGTTGTTCAGATAAAATCTGTACTCCTTGTTTTTGGAATCCCTTATGAAACCAAAACTTGTGGGGTAGTAAAGACCCGGTTGCGGATAACTTGCAGGTTGCGGGATTGCTTTTTCAAAGTTTTGTTGGCTGTCAACGAACGCCTTGGTAATCATCGGTTCCCAAAATGTAACCTCACCATTGAAGGTGCCAACTATCCATGTTTCATCAAAAACATGTAGATGTTCTGGATCCAGCTCTTTTGCAGCACTGTTCAGCCAGTGGTTTCCCATTAGCGGCACCACGCCAGTTGGAAAGTAGCCGGCAGGTAGATGATCTGGTGAAGGGAAAATATTCGCTTCCAGGCTGTCCTCCAGGCCTATTGCTTCACGGTCAGCATGGCTGGTCATATAGTAATGGAAGTCGAAATGAGGTAGGTCATAGACCCCTGAAGGCTCATGCCCGGTAGGCGACCAATCAAAGTACTGGTGCACAAATGGCGTCAAATTGTTTTCAGCTGGAAATTCAAGGCTGATATCCTCCAAATTGAGCAGGGAATTGTAGGCGGCGTCATCAATTTTTACCCCAATTTCGATTGGCTTGCCATTCTTGTCGTTGGTCAGGTAAGTCGAAATCGTTCCATTGGCGAGGGATGCACTGTCGCCAATTATTGTCTCAGGCCCATCATCGTCCTTGCAAGAAGCGAGGGCGAGCATGATAAGGATGGCCACGGATGGCAGGAACTTTTTGATGAAAGCAAATGGAGTTTTCATTTGAAATTGTTTTTAGAAGATTTTAAAATAGGTAATTAAGCAGGGACGGCATTAGATAACCAATTGGCAGTCAATTGCTTGTATGGTTTTCCAAAACTGTTTCCAAGAGAAAGTTGAGTTGATTTTTTCGGACTATTTCATGCCGATGGAAGCACCCTTCAATTGTGTCTCCACGGTTTTGCCATCCAATTCGACATAGGCTTCAGTGACCTTTCCTTCGGCGTTTACTTTGTAAAGTCCGAGGACGGAAACCTTGATTTTGTTGCCTGTGGCGGGTTTGCCCATGAAGCTGCCCGTGTTAGTGCCGACAAGCCAGCCACGGATGGTCACAACGCCATTGTTCACATAGAAGTCGTCAATCACCCGATTGATATCTGGGAAGCCCGCTTTGAAGCCAGCCACCCTTTTTGCCAGTTCATCATTGGTATTGAGCTGTCCACCGAAGTAATGTTTGGCATCGGCAGTGAAGTAGGAAAGCAGTTTTTTACCATCACCGGCGTCGGCGGCTGCGAGGATGCCCCGCACGGTGGCCTCTGCTGCAGCATTGGGATTGATACCCTTCATCAGTTGCGATTCAAATGACTTGCTGTCGAACTGAACCGTGCGGTTCCGAATTTTGCCCTTTTCATCCAATTCATCCAGCACAAGGAAAGGGATATTGACCTTGTTGCCAGTGGGTGGGTTGCCCATCATGCTGCCCGTGTTCGAGCCGCTGAAAATACCCCTTGTGGTCACATATTTTCCATCAGAAACGATTTCGACTACCTCGTGCTTCATGTCGGGGAAGGCAGTTTTTTGCGTCTGTATCACACCTTGAAAAGCCTGCACTGGGGATGGTTCTGCCAAAAACGGGTTGGAGATTTTGAAATCGGCAGCGCAGTACATCGGGAACTTGTCGGTTTGGCCAGCGTCCATCAGTACATAAAGGTCTCGGATGGCTTTTTCGGCCATCATTTTTGGGTCAATGCCCTTCATCAATTGTGCATTGAAATTGGCAGCATCGAATTGGATGTTCACCTCCGTGATCAGGCCTTTCGAATTGTATTTGAAATAGCCGAGGAAAGGCGTTTCCACCCGGTTTCCAGTGGGTGCGTTGCCCATCATGCTGCCAGTGTTCGTGCCAGTAAACCATGCTTTAAAGGCAGCCGTGCCTTTGCCTTCCGTTACTTCCAGCACCTTGTGCTGCATGTCGGGGAAGGCAGCGCCCATGCTCATGCCAAGCTGTTTATAGGCCATTTTGTCCATCGCCTGCGGCGAGAATGGTAGGTAAGCTTTCACGTCGTCGGTTAGCAGGGTGCCCGCTTTGTCAAAGTCGCCGCCATCAACTGCTTTGTAAAAAGCATGGACGGATTCGGATAATTTGCCTGCAAAGGCTGAAAAAGAAAGAAAACAAAAGATTGCTGAGAAAATTAGATTGTTTTTCATCGGTGAAATAAATTGGTTGAATGATTAAATGGCATGAAATGGACAGCCTGCAGGGTGTGCAGTTGGTGAAAATTCCATGCTTGTTGATTTATGATTTTTGGTTTTATGGTGTCAAAAAATATGGGGATTAATAGGGCTTTATGTTGTTGGAATTACCGCTCGTTTTCATTTGGTTTTGCCTCACATACGGTGGCCATTAATTTTTGGATTATCGGGAGATAAAAAATTTTTTGGGGCCATTTGGATTTTAGGTGCAGCTAAATAAGCTTCAAAAAGACATTGCAAAGCTATTTTTATAACCCATTGAAAATCAATCCCATAAAACAGGGTTTTTGCTATCCACGAAAAAGGGGATTTTTCATCAAACCCTTGCAGAATTCCATTTTCTTAGACGACATTTGACAAAAAATACGGCAAACCAATGCCGCATTATTTATTCCAAATGAAATTGAAAAATATTTCCTTCCTGTTAAGCCTGCCGATATTTCTTGGCAGCTTAGCTGCTCAGACCGAGCATAAGCGGGACAGCTTTTTGCAAATCGCAATAAAGGCCCAATCCGATACCTTGAAGGTCTGGGGACTCATGTGGACTGGCAAGCTGTATATTGAGCGCAACCCAGATTCGGCCATCTTTTATTTACAGCAAGCACTGGATTTGGCGGAGAAAATCGGCTTCGAGAAAGGCATTGTGCGCAGCCGTATCAATAAAGCTAATGCCCTTTTTGGCCAAGGCAAGTACGACGAAGCCATCGAACTCGACCTCTCCACATTGCCCCTCAGTAAAAAACTGGGGCTAGGCCCAGAACAGGTCTCCGTTTACAACCTCGTTGGCAATGCCTGGAACCAGCGTGGCAATTATTGGCTGGCCATTGACTACTACGACAAGGCGCTGGAAGCCATGAAAACGGCCAAGGTGCCGCCTCATTTTCCGGTGGTGGTGAGCAACAACATCGCCATCATCTACAATAGCCTAAAACTTTACGACAAGGCCAAGGAATATGCTGAAAGCAGCTTTGTGAAGGCGAAGGAACTCGGCGACGATTACACCTGCGCCACTTCCGCCGAACATATCGGCAATGCTCTCCTTGGCATGAACCGTGACGAAGAGTCTTACATTTGGTTCGAAAAATCGGTCGAATATGCAAAGAAGGCCGATTACCCGGCGGTGCTTGCCAATTGCCTCGGTATTTTGGCCGATTTGGAGATGAAAAAAGGCAACCTCGCAAAATGTGGCCAACTCTACGACGAGGCATACAAAACTGCCGAACAAAGCGATGATGCCTACGGCAAAATGACCATCCTGCACGGCATGGGCCTTTTGGCTTTTGAAAAAAAGGACTTCAAAAAAGCGGTAGACCGCTGTCGCCAATCGCTTGCCATTTCCGAGAAAATGGGCATGGACGACTACCGGGCCATGATTCTGCTTACCTTATCGGATTTGGCACTCGTTGAAGGTGATTTTTCCAAATGGAACACTTACCGACAAGAATACCAAGACATCCGGGACACCATTACCAGCAACGCCCTTGTCCATGCCGTCCAGGAACTCGAAATAAAATATGAAACCCAAGCTAAAGAACAGAAAATCAAGGAGCTGGAACAGGATAAGGAGCTTCAGTCCTTGCGCTTGCAGCGGCAAAGAACCTTGATGTTTGGGGCTGGAATAGTAGCAGTGCTCGCTCTTATTGGCGGCGTTTTGGCTTGGCGGTTACAAGAAGGAAAAACATTGCTTGCTTCGCAAAAAATCATCATTCACGAGAATACCATTAAACAATTGGAACAAGAAAAGCAGCTTGCCACCGCCTCGGCGGTGATGCGGGGCCAGGAAGAAGAGCGGGGCCGCCTCGCTCGTGACCTCCACGATGGCCTCGGCGGCATGCTTTCTGGAATCAAACAAACCCTTTTCGCCATGAAAGGAAATCAAGTGCTTACAGAAACGTCGGCGACCTCGCTCAACCAAGTCATCACCGACATGGACCGCTCCATTGGCGAGCTGCGCCACATCGCCCGTAACATGATGCCGGAGGCACTTGTCCGCTTCGGCCTGCGTGATGCCCTTGAAGACTACTGTGACCACACGGCTCATTCCACTGGTTTGAAAGTGCATTTTCAGTCCTTCGGGATGGAACAGCGGCTGACGCAGGATGTAGAGGTCATCGTGTTCCGCATTGCGCAGGAACTCCTAAACAATGTCGTGAAACACGCTGCCGCAACCCAAGCCATCGTGCAGCTCATCCGGGACGAAGACCGGGTAAACCTCACCGTGGAAGACAATGGAAAGGGCATGGACACCGACCAATTGGAACTCGCCAAGGGGGTTGGTTGGATGAATATCCGCTCGCGGGTAAGCTACTTGGATGGGCGGTTGTATGTGCATTCTTCGCCGGGCAAGGGAATGAGCGTGGGGGTGGAGTTTGAGGTGAAAAATTTGGGGTCATGATAAAAACATTCATCATTGACGACCACCCAATGGTCATAGCTGGCATTTGGCAAATGCTGCAAAACGCTGACAACGTGCAGGTTGTGGGCAGTGCTTCTGATGGCTACGCAGCTTTGGAGGCTTTGAAAAAACAGCCAGCCGACGTTGCGCTCGTGGACATCAACCTGCCCGACCTCGACGGCATCGAGTTGTGCAAAAAACTGCGGGAGCGCTTCCCGAAACTGAAAATCCTTGGGCTTAGCACTTTCAAGGAAAGAAGCTACATCACCCGCATGATTGACGCTGGTGCATCGGGATACCTACTGAAAAACGCCAATGGCGAAGAACTTTCAGAAGCCATCGAGGCGGCGTACCGGGGCCGGATGTACATGAGCATGGAGGCTGCCCTAACCATCGCCCGGCCAGTAGCCACACAGCCGGAACTTCCCATTTTGACCAGCCGTGAAAAAGAAGTGCTGGCACTCATTGCCGAAGGCATGACAAACAATGAAATCGCAGAGAAACTCTTTATC
The DNA here is from genome assembly GCA_022841745.1 of Saprospiraceae bacterium. Classification (GTDB taxonomy): domain Bacteria; phylum Bacteroidota; class Bacteroidia; order Chitinophagales; family Saprospiraceae; genus UBA6168. Next base: position 68,835 of record JALHQW010000040.1, read on the forward strand.
AGCCCGCTCACTGTTGACAGCCACCGAAAGAATATATTAGCCAAATTTGGCGTGAAAAACACTGCTGCCATGGTGAAATATGGCATGGAAGCAGGGTTTATTTAATTATGACCAAATGAATCTCGTCCAAACAGACATCGAAATGGGCCTGGTCGCCGGACTGCAAAAAGGGGATGAAAATGCCTTTGCAGCCTTGTACGACAACTACGCTGCCATGCTGTACGGCGTCATTGTCCGTATTGCAAAAGATGAGGAAGACAGCGCCAACCTCCTGCAAGATTGTTTCATTAAAATATGGAAGAATATTGGCAGTTTTGACCCTGATAAAGGGCGGTTTGCAACTTGGCTCATCAATATTGCCCGCAATACGGCCATTGACTTTACCCGGTCAAAATATTTTTCCCAAAAGCGCAAAAACCAAAACCTGGATTACTTCGTAGGTTCGGAAACGTCCTGGTCTGCCACCCAAATCGGTGTGGAGACTTTGGGCCTTCGGCAATTGGTGGACAAATTGACGCCCGTTTGTCGGGAAGTTATCGAGTGGATGTATTTCGACGGCTATACCCAGCAGGAGATTGCCGACAATTTTGGCATTCCGCTCGGGACGGTAAAATCCCGCACCCGTTTGGCGTTAAAGGAATTGCGTGCTTATTTTTGCGAAAATTAATACTTAGACTGCCTTGGAAAATAAATATGACATATCAAAAGCGGAACTCAAAAGCCTGCTCTCCGACGAACTAGGAATGGAAATTAGCCTTAATGAAATCAAGCAGACAGAAGAGGCTTTGACCAATTTTGGCAAGGCTCATTCCTTGGCTCCTCCCAGCGAATTGCGTGAAAAAATATTGGGCAAGCTAAACCATCTATCCAACCAGAAAAACCAGCAACAGCAGCTTGACCTTGCAAATCTCCCCATGCTTGATGCCAATGCCAACTGGCTCGAATGGCAAGCGGCAGTGGAAGGCATTGAGCCACCCTCCGAATTTGACAATATCCACCTTCACGCACTTGAATCAAATGACAAACGGGACCTGTTCGTTGCCTGGGTGAAGGAAATGGTGGACGAAGAGGTCCACCACGACATCCTGGAGAGTTTTATGCTCTTGGAAGGCAGTTGCGAATGCCATATCACCAACGAAAAAGGCGAGACCCGCATCGTGCGGATGGGTCAAGGCGACTATATTTCGATGAAATTGGGCGAAACGCACGATATTGTCATTACCTCGTTGAAGCCAGCCAAGGCGATTTTGGAGTGGCGCAAGTTGGCAGCGTGATGGGTTAGCTACTACTTGTAAGTATGTCAATGAAATTAGTTTAGATTTTGAATTTTCACAAAGCATTGACAAACAACGCTTTGCAAGAGCCGCAGCCCCTTTGCTTTTGCCAGAAGGATGCCTTTCGAAATTGAAATGCAGGGCTGCTATCAACCCCGTTTATCGTAGCTACTATGGGTGTTTTTGGAGGAAAATTCTCAATTTTCTTCCGCTGGTTCAAAGCTCCGCTGGTTCAAGCCTCCCGACTTGAAACCCCCATATCTCAATGTCTCCGACTCGCACAAGCTGGCTGGCAAAGCCCATTGGCAATTTCTGCAATACTTTCATGCTTATTCATTTTGCTATGATGAGTTTGCCGCTGACCATCAATGCCCCTTCACCTGTCACTTGCCAATAATACAGCCCTTGCCCCAACCCTGCCAAATCCGCCTTTACTTCATGCTGTCTTGTGGGCAAGACGATTTCACGCACAGTGCGCCCATATGGGTCGTACAATCGCCACAACGCCTTGAACCCCAATGGAGCGGGCAAGGAAACCGTAATACTCCCACCACTTGCCGGGTTGGGGAACACCTCAATATCCCAGTCTTGTGGCAGGGATGCCCCGCCCGCTGCGCTCACGCCCAGCGAATCGCAAGGGCTGCCCGGCTTGTTGTACAGCCGGTAGTGCGGGAAATTGGGGATGCTCCAATCGTGGATATGGGCAAGCTTCAGCCCATGCTGCTCCACCTCGCAGGCCAGCCCCTTCTCGTCCGGCTTGTTGATGACGTGCAGCACATCGGCACTGCTGGGCACCGTGCCGTAAATCTTGCCGTTGGGGGCGAGCATCAGTTGGAAAAAGGTCGTCTGGAACGGGAACGGGGACATGAAGCCGTCATAGACCGCCACCGTGACCCTCGATGCGGCCAAGTTCGTGGCCCAGGTATCGTACTGGACAATCTTGCCCCCCAGGGATGCGTAGAGGAACCTGGAGTTGGGAGAAAAGGCCACCCCGCAGGCGAAAAGGGTATCGTTGGGGAAATAGATGGCCTTGGGGTTGGAGAACTTCCCCGTGCAGCGGTCGAAGTCGAAGACCCGCATCCCTTGCGTGGGGTTCAGCCGGGCGTACTTCGTACCGTCCGGCGAGAAGGTCGCTTGGCCGCTCCAGTACTGGTAGCCCCAGTTGTCGCCGATGTCCTGCCGGAAGGGGCCTTTTATGCCGTAGGGCGAGAACAAGAACTTGAGATACCTATTCCGTGGGGTATCGTTAATGGTGCTGTAAGGCACTACTATCCACCAGTCGCGGCCATTGGCATGGCGCACCGCCGTCAGTTGCTGGCCAAGGGATAAAGTGTCGAAAACGAGCTGGTTCTTTTCCAGCACCTCCCCCAGCCCATTGTTGGCCGCCATGTCAATCTTGGTACAGTACAGGTATTGGAAGTACAGGTTGTCGTTGATGCCCAAATGAAAAAGATAATAGATATGGTCCGAGCCGGGCTTTGGCAGGAAGATGGAACTTTGGCTGGAAGGGTAGCCGCCATCAAAGCAATTGAAGTCATACTGCTCGCCCGGGTTCAAGGAATCGCCATTGGCCATGTACTGGTTCGAATGGCTCACGATGGCGCAGCCGTCTGTGTAGGCCAACAAGTTGCCCGCCGAGTCGCTGACCATCGAGATTTCGTGAAAATTGAAGTTGTCAGGTATTTCCACTTCGGAAACCGTGGGCGGGTTTTCGTTAAAATCTATATTGGTACCACCATTGTGCCCAAGCACCCAGATGTAATCGTGCTTTTGCGCGTGGATAGTGGAATAGACGAGGAACAAAAAGAGAATAGAACTAAAGATTTTCATGGCCCATCATTTTTGGATTATCAATTTCCCACTCCCCACCTGCCTACCCTCACTCACCGCCCGCCAAAAATACATCCCATTGGCCAACCCACGCAGGGGAACCGTAGCGGCTTGGCTGCCTACCGACAGTTCCCATTGCCCCACTGCCCGGCCTGTAATATCAAAAAGTTCAAAGCTGGTAGGCGCCCTGCCCAGTAGCTGCTGGTTGATTTCAACGCTCACCTCCTCACTCGCCGGGTTCGGCCAAACCTGCACCCCCTGCACAGGCGGCACCACGAACCTCCCCGCCGTATAGACGATATTGCTGTCGCACACCGGGTACCCCGTGCCGAGGCGGTAGTTCGGGAAGTTTGGAATGCTGGTGTTGTTGATAGAAGGCAGTTCCAGGCTGTGCTGCCGGAAGTCGCAGGCCAGCCCCGGCTCGTCCGGCTTGTTGATGACGTGCATGTACTTCGTGCCGTTGGAGCCTATCATGTATATCTTGCAATCAGGACCGAGTTGCATCAAAAAGAAAATCATGGGAAACCCAAAATAGGTGAACCCGTCATATTCATCTATAAGCACCTTGGAGGCTTGGACATCGGGGGCGAGCAGGTCAAACTGCCACAGCTTCCAAGTCGTGCTGACGTACAGGTAACGGGAATTCGGGGAAAACGAAAGGCTCGTCCAAAATGCCATCGTGTCCGCTACCAACTGCCTGAAATTGCTCAACTCCCCGGTGCCACGGTCAAAATCGAACAGCGTTACTTGGTCCTTGGCGTTCATCCTTGCGTACCTTGCACCATTTGGCGAGAAACAAGATTGCCCCCCTCCCGCCCATTTTTGGTCAAGATTCACACCAATTTGTTGCGTATATATATCTTCAACTCCATTGGCTGTCAAAGATACTTTATAATATGTATTTGAATAACCTTTTGAAAAAACTATCCACCAATCTTCACCATTTTCATGCCTTACAGCATTTAGATTATCCATCAAAGTGTCTGTGGTTATCAATTTATTTTTTTCAACAACTGCACCAAGGCCGTTGCTCTCATTCATGTCAACTATGGTGTAATAAAAATATGCCGAATAAGTTCCAAAATCACCATATTCAGTTGCCTGATGGAACAGGTAAACTTTCGATTCATCTTCTGGAGAAGGGATTGCAATGATACCTTGAGGAATAGTATTCCCTCCATCTGGACAATTACCAGTTAAATAGGCATCGCCGGGATTCAGGTTGCTACCATTCTCCATTAATTCATGCTGCGCATTAAACACATTGCATCCATTTGTGTAAAACATCAATTCACCATCTTGGTTAGAAAAACTAACATTAGTTAAAAACATACCAATCCCCTCATTCTGCTTCGTTATCTTCAAAGTATCATCATTAAAATTTAAAATACTGACACCACTTATTGGATGAGGTTCTTCTACTGGTTGACCCAATAGCCAAACATAATCATGTTTATATTGACTATAAACTAAAGAGATTGTAAAGAAATTGACTATAACGATGACATAAATTTTCATGATGGCAATTCGTAATTAAAAACAGAAAGGGATAGGGCTATCTGCCCTATCCCTTATCTGTTTAAGTTAAAAATTAGCGGAAAATTGTGATGGGTTTAGACACCCTTCCTTTTTCGGTATTTACTGTGAGAAAGTACAAACCGTTTGATAGGTTATCTACGAAAAGCAGCAACTGCTGCTCCCCATTTTGGAAATTCTGTAGCATTACAATCTCCCCTAAACTATTTGAAATAGTTACCTCGCCTTTACTGGAGGTAGGTTCGTCCAACGCCACCATCGCAAATCCGTTAGCAGGGTTCGGGAAAACTTGGAAATCAAATGCCTTCCCTTCCTCCTTGCGCACCAAAGGCTGTGCAGGCTGGCAGAGTGTGGCATCATTGTACATGGCCTGGTCGCCGAGCAGCGCCCTTGCCTGGAACACGGCATGGCCGCCGTAGTAGGGGCAGGTGTTGGCGATGGGCGTGAGGATGGCCACCTGCGCCGAAGTGAGGGTGGTGGTGCCAGATGCCTCGTTCTCCAACTGCACGGCGTTCACCTGCCGCTGCATCCCTTCCCAGTCCTGCGTGGTGCCGATGGCGTTGTTGGTGGCGAGCAGGCTGCTGGCCGTGGCCATCCTTGTTGACT
>JALHQW010000041.1:0-42090 GCA_022841745.1 Saprospiraceae bacterium
GGCGGCGGCATCGAAGATGCCGCCGCCGCTATTATTTATGGGTTGGAAGCGGATGATTTTCCTCAGAAAATCATCCGCTTCCAACCTTTCTGATTGCCGCCCCTTGAAAATTCGGGATGACTCATGTTTATTCCATCAAAGGATATTTTTAGTTCTCAACACCAACACCTGCCGAACCAAAGTCGAACAGCAGCGAGAAGCGCAGGGTATTGTCGAGCGGGCTGCGCTGGTTAGTGGTGGGCACGAGGTACGAGAAGTTGAGGCCGAAGATATTGTACTTCAAGCCGAGGCCCACCGTGAAGAAGTGGCGGTCGCCCTTGGTGCGGCTTTCGGTGAAATAACCAGCACGAACGGCGAACTGCTTGTCGTACCAGTACTCGATGCCAGTGGAGAACATCAGTTCTTTCAGTTCCTCGTCAAAGCCGTTGGGGGCATCGCCGAACGAGCTGAAGATGCCGGAAATGGGCGACTCTTGACGCCAGTCATAAATGCCATCGCCGTCTTGGTCGCAGTCTTCTGGTTGACCTGGGCATGGGGAAGGCACCAGCAGTTTGTTCACATCGGCAGCGATGGTCAGGCTGTTGTACTCATCGAAGTTGAAAGTCCAGGCACCGCCAAGGCCAAGGTTGGTCGGCAAGAAGTCCTTTTGGTTGCTGGAAGCATTTGTATAGGTGATTTTTGAGCCGATATTGCTGACAGCAAGACCCAGGGTCAGGTCGCTCTTGCGGCCATTCACCTCCATGTCGGTGTCGTAGGTGAACGAAAAGTCGGCAGCACCTGCTTTGCCAGCTTCGATAACCTGACCAGCCACCTCCTGCCCGGCGGCAAGGTTCGAGTAGATGAACTTGGCACCTACGGCGGCCGAGAGTTTTTCGGCAAGCCTGCGAGAATAGGCCACCGTTAATTCAAACTCATTTGGGCGGCCATTACCGATGGATTCGCCCTGCTCGTTGGTGAAGGCGATGTCGCCAAGGGAGAAGTAGCGGAGGCCAGCGCCTATTGCCTGGCGGTCGTCGAGCTTGTAGTACCCCGTCAGGTAGGCGAGGTAAACGTCGTTGAGGCCAAGCGAGCGCAGCCAAGGCGTATAAGTGGCGGAGATGCCAAGCGGGCTCTCGTTCAACACCAATTTGGATTGGTTGAAGTGCATGGCGTTGGCATCGGGGGAGAGGCCAATGCCCACATCGCCCATGGCGCCCGAACGGGCGTCGGAAACGATGCGCAAGAACGGCACAGCGGTCAGGATGGTGTTGATGCAAGCAGAACCGTCTGGGTTGACAAGCTCCCCATTTTGGTTCCTAAAGCATTGAGCGTGTAGGTCGTTCGAGGTGAACAGACCGATTAGGGTGAAACAGGCTATCGTTAGTCGTAAACCTTTCATGAGATGAATTCAGTTTTTTTAGAAAAAAGTTTGCAAATATAGCGCAACTAAGATGAATGAGGTGGGTTAGGTGAACAGAACCTCAAAAATCAAGGGCTTAGGTATTGCTTGATTGTTGCCATTGTTTGATTGTTATCGGAGCCACAACAATCCAACAATTATAGCAATCAAGCAATCAATCATTTCAAAATCACCAATTTTTCAAAGTCGCTCTCGCCTTCCAGCACTGTTTCGCCGGTGTTGACACTCCTGACTTTTACTTTGTAGAGGTAAACTCCTTTGGCGAGCGGGTCGCCGTAGTCGTCCCTGCCATCCCATTGGATGCCATCACCTTTGCCTAAACGGTACCCTGTGGAAATTATTCTCTCCTCCAAAGTTTTTATCAATCTTCCCGAAACAGAATAAATCTGCACCATCACATCCATCTCCGTGCCCGATTGGTTATGTTCGAACAGGAAGTACGTGGAAGTCGTGAAAGGGTTCGGGTAATTTAGCACATGCTCCAGCGCCACCTTTTCCGAATTCGCCACCACGAACTCCGTGTAGCCCTCGGCGGGGTTGTTGGCGATGTCCCATGCTTGTATCTTGATTTCGTGCCTTCCTTCGGCGAGGGCATAGAAGGGGTAGCGCACCTCACCTTTCGTGTAATCATCGAGCGCAGCTTCGTAGAAATCGTTGAGGCTGTACGTGTTCTGCGAGTTTTTATCCAAAATACCTGCCAAGTCGTGCCCAACACTGTTTCCGATGACGTTGATGCCGTTGTCATCTTCCAATTTTACCAATAGAACGGGGTTCGGACTGGTGATGCCACCAAAGACGAAGTTCTCGTTGTTCATGAAAACGTCCACTTTAGGCCCTTGGTCGTCGGCGAGGGCATTGGGGTCGGTGCCGCCCACGATGATGCCCTTGTAATTGCCAGCGGCGTCCTCCATTTTGGTCTCGTCAGCGGCGTAGTAGCTCAGTTTGCAATTGCCGAAATTGTAGTCAATATCCTTTGGCACTACAAATGTGAACTTGAACTTACCGCCTGTCACGCTGGCCCTTCCTTTGAAGATGGTGTTTTTTTGGAGGTCGAAATCGAACAGGGGCGTAGCTTGCCCAAGCGTCCGATACTTGATGGATTTGTCGTAAATCGTTGGGTACACCACACCGTTGAAGTTGGTCATCAAGTTGCCCGTACCATCGTGTACCTCTCCTTCGATGGTCACTTTCTGCAGGGCACGGATGGTATCAATCGCGGCTGTATCAATGGGGCGGCCATTGACGCTGGTCGTCACCACTTGTTGGTTCGGGAGCGCCAGCTTCTGCATGGGGTCACCCAGCAGGGTGAATTTCTGGGTGTTGTCGGTATTGCCTTGTTTGTTCTTGCTGAGGCGCAGCACTTCGCCGATGGTGGGTCGCTCATCATTCAGCTTATAAAACAACGTGTCCACCGCAGCCTCTGTCAAGTCGGCATTGGAGGAAGCAAAAACGGGGCGGGTTGTGGTATAGAGTGCAATCGCCCCACCTTTTTCGTTGAGGATGCAAAGCTCGCCCGCCGTGGTGGAGGTCGGGTCGTCGTAGCCAGCGAACGAGCAGGTAGCCGTGATGATGATGGGCATTTTTTCGAGGTTGCGCCAACCGAGTATGTCTTCTATTTTCAGCACCCGCTCCTGTGTCCAACCCTTGGTACCACCGTGGCCCAGGTATATCATCGCCAGCACGCCTTTGAAAATATTGTTGTTGATGGCATCCGTTGCCAAAGGCACCCGCACCCCGCCGAAAGTAGAGAGTTGCGGATACACATCCAAATAGATTTTATCGAGGTTCAAATTGGGGTTTTTGCTGGATATTTTCCTTGCAATGGAATCGGCATCATCGGTGTGGAGGTTGCCATCCTCATCGTCGCCCACGAAGGCCACCCGATTGCGCCAGTCTCTCAGGTTGGTGGGGTCCACGTCGTAGCGGATGATTTTGTCCACCACGTTCTTGGCCTCGTCCTCGTCCTTCACGGGGAGGCGGCCCACGGAAATATCGAGCGAACCAGTGCCGAGGTTTTGGCCCTCGCCATCGCTCAGCAGCGTGAAATAGTCGTCAGTGGGGTAGGAGAAAATCGGGCTGACGGACTGCGGGGTTTCGAGGGTTGGAACGTAGTCGCCACCGAATTTATAGATGTCACGGCTGTCGAAAGAGGCATCGCCAAAGAGCAGTACAGCCTTGAAGCGGTCTGGCTTGCGGTCGTAGAGCATACGGGCGAAGTCACGGATAGCGGTGGCATCTTTACGGCCGCTGGAAAACTCGTTGTACAGTTTTTCAACGTCAACCGTGGCGACGTTCAAGCCACTGAACGAGCGGCGGTGCTCGGCTAAACGCTCGGCATGTGCGGCGAAGTCCTTGTGATAGATGATGGCCATGTCCACGTCGTCAAAGCCGTGGTAGTTCTGGTTTTCGACTTTGCCGACGGGCTCCGCTGTGAGGAAGCCATTGTTGCCGAAGGCAATAAACTCGACCAGCGTATCGGTGGCTGCGCCAAAGCTGAAGCCAGTACCGCTGAGGCTGCCTTGCTGGCGCTTGGGCTGGAGTGGGTCGGTAATGTCCCAAACGCTTAGGTTGGCATCGGCACCGCCAAGGTTGAAGGTGCTAACGGGGTTGCCCATCGAGCGGAGGTCACGGAAGTGCATCTGGTCGCCGACCATTAAGAGCTGACGGCGCAGGTTCAGTTCGATGAAGTCGAGCCAGCCTTCGTTGAAGGTGTTTTCTGGCCGGTTGAACTTGAGTTGGATGCTGAGGTCGCCGCTCGTGGGCGTGAAATCGTTGTTGATGCCGACGATGCTGGCATAGGTGTCAGTGGTGCCGCCAGCGGTCTTGCCGAACGAGCCGCTGGTCATGGCTTTGCCATTGGCGGTGATAACGTAATTGGCATTGCCACCGCCCTGCTCGATGCGGGCCGCAAAAACGGCAGCTAATTTTATCGGTTCATTGGGCACGATGTTCGGCACTTGCAGTTCCTCGCTGAAATCGTCCTCGGTGGTCACTTTGTAGAAGTCGCTGAAGTACTGGCGGCCTGCGCCTTGGGTATAGGCCCAGTCGTGCAGCAGGTTGTATTTCTCGTTTTCGTAGCGGACGAAATCGCTGAAAGTATTGGTGGAGTAGGTAGCCCCGGTGAGCGAGGCTTGGTCTTGGATGCGGAGGCCGTTGGCGCCACCTGTTTTGATGAAATAAAAGTTTTGGAGGGAATAAAAATTCTTGGGGTAGCTGAAGGTCTGCTTTGCGTTGTCGAAGTACCAAATGTCGGCGCCTTGGCCGTAGAACAGGATGTAGTCGTCGCTGTCGAACTTGCCGTCATCCTCGCCCACCACTTGGATGGCGTTCTCCACAAGGTCATCGGCACGGGGGGCGTCGGCGAGCTCTGGGAGTATACCGCCGCCGTTTCCATATAATTTAATGGTGCGTGGGTCAATGCTTTCGAGCGGCAGGCCCAGCTTGTTTTTCAGGAAGTCAAAATCGAGCTTGTGTACGCCCGTTCTCTCCACGCTTAGCTTGTAAATATCGCCCTCGCTCAATACGGAGGTAAAGGTGTTGCCGCCCCGTGGTTTACCGGGCAAGGGTTTTGGTGCAAAATCAAGCCGAAGTTCAAAAGCCACTAATTTTTCAAGGCTGGCCCCTGTGCGGCGGATGGGCATGAACATCACCCGGCCATAGTATTGGCCCCGTTCGTTTTCCACGGAGGTGATAATGCTAATTTGCTCCGCAATGGAGGCGTCGTCGGCACTTGGCGTTTTTACCAATGGCTCAAAACTCATGTTGCCGAAGGAAACTTGGAACTCGCCATGCGACGGCAGTTCGAACCGTTCGGTATAATAAGGTAGCGAGCTGACCTCGGCCTTGTAAATGGCACCATCAAACCTAAGAAAGGGAATGGTCGCTGTGCTTTCCTCGAAAGGCATCACCATTTTTTCATCGTGCCATTTTAGGCTGCGCTGCACGGTACTGGGAGGTGTAGCAAAGGAAATGGCTGCAAGGAGCAGTGCAAGAATGGATGTTGTTGTTCGCTTCATTTTCTTGGAATTGACAGGAAATTTTTGGCTTCGGTACATCGCCATAATTTGAGACGGCTTAAAAACGTTAGGATGGGGTTACTATGTTGCAGGAGGTTTTTTTAACAGAACCCGTTTTTTTTGAAAACTGGGCAGCTTTCATCCTGTTATGGTTGCGAAACCTGCTGAAAATCAATGGGTTGTACGGTACGATATGGTTTTTGGAAATGCCAAGGGGCTTTTTCGGGAATTGACCAAGGCCGACAATTAAAAAAAAACTTGACCGACATCAGTTCCTTTTTCCCATTTTTACATTTCCGCTTCGGGTGCGAAGTTCGCAATTAGCAGCTTTCTGCCAGCGGTAAAAACCGTAAACAAAGGTCAATGACAAGACAAATATCCAAACTTACCGCCCTGTTTGTGTTCGCTTGTGCCATTGCCCAGGCCCAAGACCCCCTGTTTAGCCAGTTCTATTCGACGCCCCTTGTGTTGAATCCGGCCTTTGCCGGTACGACCTACTCCCCACGCATTTCGGCCACCTACCGCAACCAATGGCTTGGATTCGCCGAGCAAGGCACGCCTGTTTATGCCACCTATGCGGCTTCTTACGAACAATTCGTGCCAGCATTCAACAGTGGTTTCGGTGTCTTGGTTGTGGCGGACGACGCTGGCGGCGGCATTTTGAAGACGACCAGCTTTGCCGCCAACTACGCCTATCGCATCTCTACGGAAGGTTTCAACGTGCGCCTTGGCGTTAATGCCGGCTTCAAGCAATCGAATATTGACTGGGACAAGCTCGTGTTTCTCGACCAGCTCGACCCCATCAATGGCCCGCTTGACCCCTCCGGAAACCCCAATATCAGCAACGAGGTTCGCCCAGCCGACGTGTCGAAGACGCTATTTGACGTGGGCGCTGGCATTTTGGCCTATACCGATAAATATTATGGTGGTGTCTCCCTCCAACACCTGACCACCCCTAACGAGGGGTTCTTCACCACCAATACCAGCCTGCTCGACGGCTTGCCACTGCGCACCACCATTCATGCGGGGGCAGAGTTTATTGTTAAAAAAGGCAATAAGCGTAACCCATCGTCGTTTGTTTCTCCGAACATCCTTTTTGCGAAGCAGGGCGACCAAGGACAAGTAAACGTGGGGGCATACTATAACCTTGGCTTAGTGTTTTTCGGGGGGTGGTTCCGCCATGCCTTCGGCAATGCAGATGCGGTGATAGGCTTAGTGGGTGTTCAGTACGATATTTTGAAAATTGGGTACAGCTACGATTTTACGCTGGGCAGCGGCTTGGCTGGGCCTACGGGCGGTTCCCACGAGATTTCGTTGGTGATAAATTTTGACCAAAGCGAGAGAACCAAGGCAAAACGGAAGGCGGAACGCTACAATGACTGCTTCCAAATCTTCCGTTAATTCATTTTTTTTGGCCAACCCCACCTATAAATCAGGTAGTGTGGAAAAACAATGATTGTTAAAAACCGAAGTAGGCCGAAAAAATGAAAACTACTTTTCTATATTTGCACGTCTTTTTTTCAAAGTAAAAATTTTTATAAAAAAGTGATGAAAAAATTGTTGAAGTTAAGTCCCGTATTTCTCCTTGCCGTAATGCTGTTGACGGCTTGCAGCAAGAAGGAGCGTTCCGCTACCACTGGCTGGCAGTACAATGACGCCAAGTGGGGTGGTTTCGAGAAAGTTGACTACGAAGGCCAAGTCACTGGCCCAAACCTTGTCCTTGTTGAGGGAGGCACCTTCAATATGGGCGTTACTGACCAAGATGTTACCTTCGATTGGAACGCTATCCCCCGCCGTGTAACGGTTTCTTCGTTCTATATGGACGAAACGGAAGTTTCAAATATTGACTACCGGGAATACCTGTTCTGGCTGCAGCGGGTATTTGGGGAATCCTACCCAGAGGTGTCATTGAATGCACTTCCAGATACCTTAGTTTGGAGGGAGGAACTGGCTTTCAACGAACCATTCGTTGAAACCTATTTCCGTCACCCATCCTACGACAACTATCCTGTGGTTGGAGTGAGCTGGCTTCAAGCCAACGACTACGCCCAATGGCGTACCGACCGTGTGAACGAGATGATTTTGATTGAGAGGGGCATACTGAATCCCAATGCCGAGCAGAAGGACGAAGACAACTTCAACACCGAGTCATACTTGGCTGCCCAGTACCAAGGCAGTGTTCGCAAGAACATGAAAGATATTCGCACAGGCGGCGAGCGCCCTGTCCGCTTCGAGGACGGCATTATGCTCCCATCTTATCGTCTCCCAACCGAGGCCGAGTGGGAATACGCAGCCCTTGGCCTTATCGGCAACATGGTGTCTGAGAAGGATGAGCGCATCGCCGATCGCCGCATCTATCCTTGGAACGGCAATACCGTCCGCTACCAAAAGCGCAACAAGTACCAAGGTGAAATCCTTGCCAACTTCAAGCGTGGTGCGGGTGACTACATGGGTATGGCCGGCAACCTTAACGATGCTGCCCACATTACTGCCGAAGTGCGCAAGTTCATGCCAAACGACTTTGGCCTTTACAACATGGCTGGTAACGTTAATGAGTGGACGATGGACCTCTACCGCCCATTGACCAGCCTTACCATTGAAGATGTGGAGCAACAAGACCTCAACTCTTTCCGTGGTAACAAGTTCAAAACCCGTGTTTTGGATGAAAACGGCAAACCTGTTGAAAAAGATAGCCTTGGCCGCCTAAAGTATCGCTATGTAGAAGATGACGAGGTTGCTACCCGTGAAAACTACAAAGTGGGCCAGCCTTACAACTTCTTGGACGGCGACAAGACTTCTGAAGCCTTCTATGACTTCGGCAAGCACACCCTCGTCAGCGACAAGGCCCGTGTTATCAAAGGTGGTTCTTGGCAAGACAGGGCCTTCTGGCTCTCCCCAGGCGCCCGCCGCTTCCGTGACGAAGACAAATCGTACCGTGACCTTGGCTTCCGTTGTGCCATGACCCGCACAGGCGGCCCAACTGGCAACGACGACTCTGCTGGTACTACTTTCAAGACCAAGCAAAGCAAGACCAAGCGTCGGTACAAATAAATAAGAGCGATTCTTCGCTTTCGCAAAAAAGTCCCCGTTTCACATCGAAGCGGGGACTTTTTTTTAAGGCCTATTTATACAATTGGTTCGTGAGGTTTCAGGTTTCAAGTTTCAGGGAAGCGTCTGCTGAAATCATTTTTTAATCGGTTATAAGGCCAGACCAATCCTTATAGAAAAGCGATTCTTTTGCAATGGAGCAAGAAACCCCGTGAAACCTTAAACTTGAAACCTTCACAAACCATTATTATGGGCATGTTTGGTATTTCGTCAACTCAGTGCTACTTTTTACTTACCGCCTAACTACTTTTGTCCCTCTAAAATTGACACCGTGGACAAGATTGACCTTATTTACCAGCACTACCTCCAACATCCGAACATTGTCACCGACAGCCGAAAGGTGGTACTGGGCTGCCTGTTCTTTGCGCTCAAAGGCGAGCGCTTCAATGGCAACCAATTCGCAGCCAAAGCCATTGAGGACGGCGCTGCACTCGCCATTGTGGATGAGGACTTGGATTTGCCACAAGGCAAGTTCGTGAAAGTGGACGATGTGCTGACGACCTTGCAACACCTCGCCACACACCGCCGCCGCCAGTTCAACATACCCGTGCTGGCCATCACGGGCAGCAATGGAAAGACGACCACAAAAGAGTTGGTGAGCACGGTATTGGCCAGCCATTATCCCACCCATTTTACAAAAGGTAACCTCAACAACCATATTGGCGTGCCACTCACCTTACTGGCCATGCCGCCGAAAACAGAAATCGCCATCATAGAAATGGGAGCGAACCACCAAGGCGAAATAGACTTCCTATGCCGCATCGCCGAGCCGACACACGGCCTCATTACCAATGTAGGGAAAGCACACCTTGAGGGCATGGGCGGCTTCGAGGGGGTGAAGAAAACGAAATCGGAGCTTTACCGTTACCTGGCCGAGCGCAATGGCCTCGTGTTCATCAACCAAGACGAGCCATACCTTTCGGGCCTCGCCGAAGGCAACCGCTTGAAACTGCCCTATTTGCAGAGCGACCAGCCCGATCCCGTCAACTTGCCTTTCGAGGTAAAAATGGTGGCCGAAGAACCATTCGTTGAAGTAGCTTTCTTGTCGGAAAAAGGCGAATTGGTTCATGCAAAGAGCAATTTGATAGGTCGCTACAATTTCAACAATATCATGACCGCTGTGGTGGTGGGCAAGTATTTCAAAGTGCCAGCGGAGAAAATTGCTGGAGCCATTGAGGGCTATGTTCCAAGCAATAACCGCTCGCAATTGACGTCCATCGGCACCAACACCTTTATTCTGGATGCCTATAACGCCAACCCGACAAGCATGAAGTCGGCTATAACGGCTTTTTCCAAAATGAACGCTACCAACAAAGTGGCCATCCTCGGTGCCATGAAGGAATTAGGAATGTACAGCAACGAAGAGCACCTGTCCATTGCGGAGCAAGCGGCAAGCAGTGGCTTTAATCAAGTGGTACTGGTAGGCGAGGAGTTCCGGGATGCCGCTGACAAGGTAGGGGCCGCTTTTTTTGAAAACACTGCCCAACTCAAGGCTTGGTTTGATGCCGGCAAAATGGAGGGCACCCATTTTCTGATAAAAGGCTCACGGAGCATTGGGCTGGAAGGGATGCTGGGATGAAACCAGCAGCTTTGGCCATTGAAAGCAGCTATTTAGCGTGAATTATTTGTCGGGATAACAATCCTTGTTTTTGAAAATAATACATTAGCAGGGCCAAATCGAAACTGCCTATTCACCATTTGGCAACATAAAAACCAAGTGAAAACATGCTGACCTGCCAATTTCCACCTTCACCGCATCTACGGAAAACCCCAGCAGGTGCCATTGCCAAGCTGCTGCCAGAAAACCGAGGCAATCCAAACCCCGTTGCGATGGGGTGTTTTGAGCCTAATCTTATCTGCTCCATTTCCCTTGCCTTGTTTTTGCTTTTTTCGCCCTCGTTTTCCACCCCGCTGCTGGCACAGCCTGCCCTCCCGCCAGTTTCCCACCTCACCGGAAAAGACGGCCTCGGCTTCCGCCTCAATACCAGCATGGTTGAGGACAAAAGGCGGGGTTTCTTGTGGATTGGGGCGCAGAGCGGCATTTGGCGGTACGATGGCGAGGCGCTGGTGAAGGTGTACCCAAAACCTGAAAAAAACGCCTTATCCACGGATACCTACCTTGCCTTCACGCTCTTTTTGGCCGATTCATGGGGCGACGTCTGGTTTTTTGACGACAAAAAGTGTATCCGGCGGCTGTCGCATACGACCGGGGAAGTCCAGACTTTTTACGTCAGGTCGGAAGGGCGGGATTCGAGCATCACTTTTCAGAATACTTTTTATATAGGCGGTATGCACGAAGACCGAATGGGGCATATTTGGGCGCACACCACCTCGCATGGCCTTGTCCTTTTCGATGAAAATAAAGGATGTTTCGCCCCTGTAAGAATGTCGCCAGCCTTCGACGAACCCGGGGGTGCAGGCAAAATTTATGAAGATGCTGAGGGATGGTTTTGGTTTGCATACGATGGGAGGCCGGTGCGCTACAACCCAGAGACGGGAGAAGCTTGGTCTAACAAAAACAACCCCAAAAAATGGCCCGTCTTTGACCTTCACGCTTCTGCTTTCTTCGTGGATTCCCAGCAAAGGATGTGGCTTGCCGAGTTCAAACACGGCTACCGATACGACCTGAAAACGCATAAAGTCGAGCAATTGTCAGCAGTTGTCTCAGCTTCCGGGTTTGCCGAAGATGGACTGGGCCGCATCTGGTTTGGCCGCTACTACAATAATTCTTTGACCTGCTACGACCCCCGCACCGACCATTTTGAACAGTATTATCCCAATGAAAACGACCCCAATGGCCTGCATATCACCAACTGGATTGCCTTCCTCCAAATAGACAACCGGGGCGTACTCTGGGCACTTGACGTGGCTAATATCAATGCCTTTGACCCGGTGGCACGGCAGCCATTCCAGCTATTTAAGGAGAACCCCGAAGACGGCGAAAAATCATTGCCGAAGGGCGAAGTGTCGGATGTTTTTCGAGGCTCGGATGGCCGTTACTACATCTGCTATTGGACAGAATACGGTGGCATAGTTGTGGTTGATTCCAACTTCAAAGTCCAAGAAAAATTGAGTTGGAAGTTGGATAAAAAAGATTCCCACCGAAATGGTTTTTGGAATTCCATTGAAGACAACGAAGGCAAAATCTGGATTGCCCAGCAGGATGGCCGATTTTGGATTTACGATACGGCTACCCATCAAGTCAGGAAAATAGATTGCCCAGAGTTCAAGGGCTCTTCGCCCTACTTGGCCATGAAAGACCGCCACGGCGACCTGTGGTGGGGGCTTTGGCGCTCGAAGGGCCTCACGAAATGGGACAGCCGCACCAAGAAATTCACCAATTACCCCATCCTTCCAGCCAATCACGGCTTGGTTTATAACATTATCGAAGGCGATTCGTCCATTTTTTGGCTCGCCACCGAAACGGGCATCATCAAATTTGACCGCAAAACTGGCCAGTCGCTGCGCAATTCCCTGCCGCCCAATGCCGACCCAACCAATCGCTTGAAGGAGGTAGTTGTCGGTCTGGTGAAAATCAATGACTCGACGCTCGTCGGTGGCTGCATAGATGGCCTTTTTGAGTTCAGCCTGAAAACGGAAAAATTCAAGCCCATCCAACCTGAAGGCGGCGAAAAAGCTCCGATGTGCATGTCTCCAATGCTGCTCGACGGCACGGGTGCCATTTATTATGGCTTTGTGGGCGGCATCGTCCGGTTTTGGCCAGCAACGAAGCGGCTGTCCATCATCCCCCTCACCGAGACGGTCGGCTTTCCTTTTCAAGGCCGTATTTTTCCAAATTCACTGCACGACGGGCGCTTTGCCATCGGTGCCAACGACCGATTCTTAACGCTCGACATAGCCGCATTACGGAACGAAACGCCGCCGCCCGTGCCACGGGTCACGCTGCTATTAGTGGACGGCGACACGCTCGTACTCGGTCGGGACCTCGAAAAAAGCCTCCAATTGCAGCACGACGAAAACTACTTTTCGTTGAATTTCAGCAGCTTCCTACCGTCCGATGGCCCTGTTAATTATTCGTACCGGCTGCGTGGGCTGCGTGATGGTGACGAATGGAGCCAGCCGCTCGAAACGCCCTCCGCCCGCTTCACGAACGTGCCACCCGGTACCTATTTTTTTGAAGTTCGGGCGAGTTTTGCCAACGGCCCGCCAAGCGAGGTTTCTTCATTTTTATTAGAAATCATGCCGCCATTTTGGCAAACTTGGTGGTTTCGCACACTCGCCGCTGCGTTGTTTTTCGGCATCATCTGGCTCATTTTCCAAAACCGCTTGCGCCAACGTCTCGAAAAAGAGGCCATCCGCCTGCGCATCGCACGGGACCTGCACGACGAGGTCGGCTCCACGCTCACCACCATCTCCATCCTCAGCGAGTCGGCGCTGCGCAACGTGGAGGCCGACCTCGAAAAGACCCGACTGACAGGCATCGGCGAAAAGGCCCGCTCGGCCCTGTCGAGCATGAGCGACATCGTCTGGGCCGTGAACCCGCAGAACGACCCGATGGAAAAAGTGGTGGAGCGCATGACCCGCTTTGCCAGCGAAACGCTTGAAAATGCAGGGATTTCACCTGTTTTTAACATCGAAAAAGAAGTTTTCCACCTCGTTTTGCCGATGGAAAAGCGGAAGGATTTCTACCTGTTCTTCAAGGAAGCGACGACCAACGTGGCCAAGCACAGCGGGGCTAGCAAGGCGGTTTTTACTCTAAAAAAAGAAGGTGGCCAACTCGTTTTTGAACTGAGGGATGACGGAATCGGCTTGCCCGAAACGCAGGAAAGCAGCCTCGGCGGCAACGGCCTGCGCAACATGGCGGCCAGAGCGGAGGCGCTCGGTGCCATTTTTTCAATCAAAAATGGTGCATCATCAGGAATTTTGGTGCGGCTGACGATGCCAATAGCATGATGATGTGGTTGTCGGAATGTAATGCTGCCATTACCTTTGAAAATCTTGGGTTTTCTTATACTGCAAGCCACCAAGTTTTGTGCATCGTTGATAAGGGTTGATGAGGTTGATGAGGTTGATTATCAACCCTTATCAACCTCATCAACCCTTATCAACCAAGCATGGGACGGAGTGAGCTACAAATTCATACCATGCTTCGAGTCGTACTATATGAAGACAATTCCGATTTGCGGGCAGCTTTGGCGGCTCTCATCGGCGGCACCTTGGGCTACGAGTTGGTCGGCTCGTTCGGGCAGTGCACGGAGGTGGTCGGGCAATGCCGGGTGCTGCGGCCCGACGTGGTGCTGATGGACATAGACATGCCGAAAATGAGCGGCATCGAAGGCGCCCGCCTGCTCAAAAAGGCCATGCCCGACGTGGAAATCGTGATGCTCACTGTATTTGACGACGACGAGCGGGTGTTCGAGGCCGTGGCAGCCGGGGCCAGCGGGTATTTGCTGAAACAGACGCCACCTGCGCAAATCCTGTCAGCACTGCTCGAAGTGAAGGCTGGCGGCGCACCGATGACGCCCGTCATTGCCAGGAAAGTCCTTGGTTTTTCGCAGCAAAAAAAGACAAACGACAGCTTGTTGGATGACCTCTCGCTTCGGGAAATCGAGGTACTGAAAGCGCTTGCAAGGGGCCTGAGCTACAAGATGGTTGCCGATGAACTCGAAATCAGTACGGACACGGTGCGCTCGCACGTCCGTAAGATTTATGACAAACTGCATGTTCATTCACTGTCGGAGGCGGTGTCGAAGGCTTTTTTGAAGTGAGTGACTGCATTATCATGCTATTGTGGGGGAACGAATCGGTTCGCAGTTTTGACCCAGATTTGGAAACAAATTCCATTATTGAAGCCAAATGAAAACAAAAGGTTTCGCTGAAGTTTCCAAATCACAAACTTGAATCAAAGCCCTTTTTCTAATGAAAAAGCCACCCCTCATCGCATTGTTCTTGATTTTTGCGCTGCTTTCAAGCGCACAGCAAGCCTTCCTTGCACCTGTAGTAATTGCATCGGCGGGCAACACCAGCATATCTGCCAATGGCACGAAGCTCAGTTTTACTGTTGGTGAAACGGCGATTGCCACCCTCGCAACCGCCGACGTCGTATTGGGTGAGGGCTTCCATAGTGGCTCCTTGTTGGCCACCAGAGTGGACGAAAAGGAACTGGCCGTCTGGGGAATCCAGGTATTCCCAAATCCAAGTTCACAGACTGTTTTCGTGGAATTTGCCACGCCAAAAACGGGCGGAACGCTCAAAGCCTCGCTCTGGGACTTGCAGGGTCGGCAACTCATGGCCGCTACGCCCATGCTGGGTTTTTCACAAAATCCAATTAACGTACAGCACCTACCGTGCGGCGCTTACTTGCTCCGATTATCCGATGAAAATGGCAGCACAGCCACGGTTCGGATTGTAAAAACGGAGTGAGCGTCAGTCGCTGCGCAAACTTTTCCTCAACCAGTTCTCAAAAATTAATCATCATTCGGGACACCGTTCCGACCAAAGTTTTACTGCCATGAAAGCAACAACGCCAGTCTTTTTAATAATTCTATTTGCCTTGTTTTTAAACCATGCCGCTGCGCAAATAACCGGGTTCAACTACCAAGCTGTGCTGCGCAACACCAGCCATGCACCCATCGGCAACCAGAGCGGGACGGCCACCGTGAGCATCCTGAACGCAGTGGGCACGGTGCTGTACAGCGAGACGCACAGCATCAGCACCGACCCGTTGGGGCTGTTCAACCTCGTCATAGGCAAGGGCACGAACCCCTCGGCCAGCTTTGCCACCGTGGACTGGAGCAACGGCGGGCGTTTCGTTAAAATCACCGTGGCCGTGAACGGCGATACCTACGATTTTTTTCCGACGGAACTTCAGTCCGTGCCTTATGCCAAGGTGGCCGAAAAAGCGCTCCAAGGCGATGCGGATGCTGACCCACAGAACGAGATTCAGGCACTGTCGTTGAATGGGAAAATATTGACACTGTCGAATGGGGGCGGTATGGCGGATTTGACGCCTATTACAAAGCAATGGTTAGACTATGGTAATCCTGATATATCTATTTATAGATTGGGACCAGTATACATAGGCTCAACTTCCCTTGCGTCATCCAAGTTTGCGGTTGGAAGTGATGATTCTGACCCAACGGATGATGGGCTTCTTGCTAGTTTCTATAGCAATCAAAATTCAATTTATACCAAAGATGCACTATCGGCTTCCCTTGGCCCCAATATAAATGCGACTTATCCACAATATGCAATACGCGCTTACGCTAACCTACCACACTATGCAGGTTACTTTACTGGCAGAGTAAACATAACTGGAGATTTAACCGTCGGCGGCACCAAAAACTTCCGCATAGACCACCCCGCCGACCCCCAGAACAAATACCTGCAACACTTTTGCTCGGAGAGCAACGTGCCGCTGAACATGTACACAGGCAATGCTACCACGGGCCCAGATGGGGTTGCGGATATTGAGTTACCTGAATATTTTACGCTTATCAACAAGGATTTTCGCTACCAGCTCACCCCGGTCGGGCAGTTTGCGCAGGTGATTGTGCTAAGGGAAATCGAGGGCAACCATTTTAAAATCAAGTCCGACCTGCCGGGCGTGAAGGTCAGTTGGATGGTCATCGCCGAGCGCAACGACCCCTATATGCAGCAGCACCCGCCACAGGATGTGCTGGACAAACCGAACGGGGAAAAAGGGAAATATACCCTGCCGGAACTGTACAACCAGCCCAAGGAAATGGGGGTGAACTGGGAGCGGGAAAAGCGGGTGGTGGGGAAGGAGTGACTTTGAAATAACTACTATAGATGACCTTAACCAATTTACCACACAACGAAAATAGTTGCGATGGATAATGGCATTTTCTCTTCGAATTAAAATACTCAAAAAATTAATCCAAGCTGCACCTTTTTATTCTACAATGATTAAAGGTTTAGCTTGACAAACCTGATTTAACAATGAAAAACAAATCATTTTTTGCAAACCTTGTTTATTGTTTTTTCTTCGCTGTCACGGTGTTTATTGTCTCCTGTCGCCCAGACGACGACCCAGACCCGATTAACCCAGGCCCCGTCACGGCAGCATTTGTAAGCAACCTGACAGCCAACTGCCCTACGCCCTGCCAGGTCTGCTTCACTAACAACTCGCTGAATGCGACAGCATATTCTTGGGATTTTGGCAATGGGCAAATCTCCACGGAGGCATCGCCTTGCGTGACCTACAACGAAAGGGGCTCGTTTACCGTCACCCTGACTGCCAGCAATAGCACGGCGTCCAATACTTCCACCCAAACATTGACTGTAGGGGACAATGTGGAACGCTACAAACGGGCTTTTAGTGCAACTGCTACGGGTGAGGTAACGCACCTCTTGCGGCAAAATGGGTTCACCTATGTTTTGATGAAAGTGGATGGTATATATAAACTCGTGCGATTCAATGATAGTGGCGAGAGTACGGATGATTTACCAGCTAGCATGGAGGTCGTCACCGATATGGTGGGGACATCCGAGGGCGACATTCTCCTTACTGGCCAGGCAGGAAGCCCTTCTTTTGCTAAATTCATGAAACTCACCGAGGATGCGCAGGTGGTTTTTGAGAAAGAATACAGCACGGGTTTTGCGACTACCGCCTACTCTGTGGTCGTGAAAAACACAGGCGTGGAACCAGGCTATATTGTCGGTGGAAATTCAGACGATGGCACCTACAACGAAGGGCTGCTCTTCAATACTTTCAGTGATGGAAGCTCTTATTTTAATGACCCCGTGGAATATTTCAATACGGCAAACCGGATATTCAGAAACCCGGATGATGCTGAGCCATATATAGCCATTGGTAATTGGTTGGACCCTTTTCTTCAAAAATTGGATATCAAATTAATGACCATCAATGAAAATGGGGAAGATTTTTTGCCAAGCATCCAAACTCTTGGGCAGGACAACAGTAACGACGATTGGGTAAATGACGCTGTGCAATATGGGGATGGCAAGCAGTACGCCGCAGTTGGCAGCTTGGGTGGCAAGCCTGTATTTTTTATGGTTAATTGGGAGACGCAACAGCATTCTTTTTCACAGCCTGTTGTTACACAAGGCTTTTTGCCGGGTGTCACCATCCTGAGAGGGGTTTGTGCATTGGCAAATGGGCAAGGCTTTGGCGTTGTCGGCACGGAATACACGGCGACAAGCATCCGCATGTACGTTGCGAAATTGGATGCTGGCGGCAGTATCGTCTGGCAGAAAACTTATGATGATTATACCATCGGCAGCGACATCATCGCCACCCCGGATGGTGGCTTTTTAGTAGGCGGCCAAGAAGTCTGCGACAATTTGGTCTGCAATTATCCGGTATTGTATAAATTAGATGGGAATGGGGATTATGAATAAATCAATTAATTGAATTTTGAAAAATATATCTGACATTTAGGATTACTAAACTTTCAAAGTTTAGTAATCCTTTCAGGCAAAATGTTGGGTTTATTTTTAAACGTCACCACCTGTTAAAAATCAATAAAATTGATATGAAAACCTTTAAATTTTTCTTTGCCTGCATTTTCGCAGGAATAGTCTTTTCTTGCAAAAAAGATGACGACACCAAAGTCATCACGCCGCCGCCTGTACCAGATGTATATGTTGCGGGGGAGGAAATAAATGCTCAAGGCGTCTATATTCCTAAAATATGGAAAAACGGGAAAGTCTTTCAAATCCTCTCTGATGGCTCAGAAGAAGAATTCTTGGCAGATATACAAATATCTCCTAAAAAGGAAGTTTATGCCGTAGGCTGGCAAAGAAAATTCAATGGCCAAAACTATGATGAGAATGCTATGATTTGGAAAGACGGCATTGGCACTAAACTTAATATGGGCGGAACCATATTGACGAGAATTGTAGCTCGGGATGTCCACGTTGACTCAAATGATATTTATGTTGCTGGGTATATTAGGGGTAATGATTTTTTGTTAGGTGTTGATACGTCATTTGCTGTTTTGTGGAAAAATGGAGTTCCCATACCGCTTACGGATGGCAAAAAATCTGCTAGCGCAAATTCATTATTTGTGCAGAATGGCGATGTATATGTGGGTGGCTCGGAAGAAAATAGCCAAGGTTATGATATAGCAAAATTCTGGAAAAATGGTGTCCCAACCATATTGAGCACAAGCTCTGCTGGGGCTGGTTCCATCTATGTAGAGAGCGACGATATCTATGTCTTGTTATTCGAAGACAACATCCCTAAACTCTGGAAAAACGGGGTCAAAACTAACCTGACTGGTACTCCCGAGGATATCATGGTAGTGGGTACTGACGTTTACATCGCCGGAAATGAGGGATATATTGCAAAGGTCTGGAAAAACGGTGTCCCCACCAGTTTAAGTGACGGCTTATTTCCTGCGTATGGTCATTCTGTGTATGTATCAGGAAGCGATGTGTATGTCGCCGGGTCGGAGCAAGGCAGTAACGGGAATAGTACAGCAAAACTCTGGAAAAACGGCGTGGAGGTGCCCTTGGAGCTTGAAGGAGTAAATGAAGGTTCGTATGCTGTTTCCGTAATGGTAAAATAACTTTTGCTTTGGAGCTTAGGGTGTATCCAGCGGTTTATCCCGATCAATTTGTGTAACAACCAAAATAAATTCAACCAAAAAGCCGGATGCCTTTTTTCAAAAAAACGGAAGCTGACTTTAAAAACCCGTCATTCATGAAAAGTAATTCTTTTTCCGTTGCGATGCTCGCACTTATTTGTGTCTTGAATTCGTCAGTAGCGAAAGCACAAATTTTTGCCGTTCAAACCCCTGTTCTTTCAGTTACCGAACGGCCGTACCAAACAGAGACCCACTTTGAGGTTTGCATCTCAGGCGCAAGCCCCAACTCCCTTGTTTTGCTGGAAGCTGTCAACGTGCCACTCACCTCAGAATTAAGGGCGCAGGTACAGGTCAACAACAACGGGCAGGCTTGCTATATTTTTGTCTTCATCCATTCCCAAAGTTGGTGCGCCCTGACGCCCGCCTATCGTAACGGCATGGGGTTGATCATAGCCAGAGACGGAAATTCCAACATCCTTGCACAGCAAAATTTTGCCATCAGCAACGTGTTCACTACGCCAGTTGGCGGAGCGACCAACTGCCCCAACAAATTCGTGGTCAATATCCAAACGGGCGGGGACGGCCTGCGGGGCGGCAGCCAAGCCTTCATCCGTTTTCATTTTCAGGATGGCAGCTACTCCGACGAATTCCCGCTCAACAGCGGTGCAAATTGGGCCAACGGCTCTTGGCACACAGCGGCTTTTCCGGTGGGAAGCAACAATCCCGACGCCCTCACCGGCGTCACCATCCGGCACGACGGCGAGCCAAGAAGCTGGCCCGATGGCTATGACAATTGGAACCTTGACAAAATAACCGTTAATTACAATGATGGGGTGTACCTGTTTAACGTTGGTAGTGCGCCTTTAGCACGGTTCAAGGGGGAATTGCGCAGCCAATATTTTTCCCGATAGCGCCTCCTCCGCCTGTAATCATCAAATCGTGGTGATTTCCAAAAATCACCATGATTGCCAATCTTCAACTAAAATTCTTTAACATGAAAAACAATTTCATTCTTCTGTTTGCCTGCGCTTGTTTCTTGATTGCCTGCGGGCAAGAAACGGCGCAAACACCCGAATCTCCCACGGCGACTGCCACCACCAACCCCACCCCCGACCTCCCCCGTGCAAAATCGGGCGAAGAAGTATGGGTCATCGTTTCCTATATCAAGGCCGATAAAAAAGCCGACTATGAAAAATGGATGAAAGAGGTGTTTTTTGCCGCCCTGCACAAGACGCAAAGCCAGGTATTAAAAGACCAAATGAAACAAACTCGCTGGCTCGCACCGACAGGACAGAACGAGGACAAGTCCTGGTCTTATGCGTTCCTGATGGACCCCGTGGTGCAGGGCGGCGATTATGATATCACTTCCCTTTTGAGCAAAGAATATGGGGAAGAAAAAGGCAAGGTTTATTGGGAGCAGTATATGTCGTATTGGGCAAAGCCCCTTGATGCCCATATCCTGAACCAAGCTGATTTCTAAGGCTGTGTTCGATTTTTGAAAACATTATAACCTAAAATCCTTCACCATGAAAACCTTTATCTTCTTACTTGCACTTCCCATATCTGGAATTTCCCAGTCCACACAAGAAACGGCACCAACAGTGCAGCGCAAAATCTTGGTACATATTACGCAAGGCCCCGAAAACCCCACACGGGCTGCATTGGGCTTTCTTGTCGCCAAAACTGCGCTCGAAGAAGGGCATACCGTAGATATTTTTTTAGCTGGGGATGCGGTGAAATTGCTGCAAGACGATGTCCTGAATACCTTGACCGGATTGGGCACCGGAAACCTTCGTGAACACTATGATGCCATCGTAAAAGGCAATGGCAGGTTTTATTTGTCTGGCAACTCTAGCAAAGCAAGGGGCATGACGGATGCAGATATAAAAGGCAAGCCCGCCGAATTTGCGTTGCCTACGATGTTGGTTCGGTTGTCATTGGAAAGCGATCGCATGTTCACTTATTAATGCGGTGCAATAAAAACATTTCGTGGCCTAAAACCTATGCTTGTACTGCCGATAACTGCTTTAATAGCATACTATTAAATCCTAATTATTTATCGAGAAGCCAACCGAGCAATGTGTCAATATGATTCATGCAATGGTTGTTTTCTTATCAATTTATCTTCCCACTTATGAAAGCATTTAAGTTTATTTTTCTCATGGCCATGATTGCCGTTTTATCGAACGCTTGCAAAAAGGAATCGAATGACGAGCCAGTCAAAAGTTTTAATTCTGTGACCGAGGCTTATATGTCAGGTGTCGACCTTAAGAAACTGAAAAGCAGCACCAAAAAACTGACTGCTCCACCCTATTTAGCTAAGGCTAAAACCGCTAGTAACCAAGTCACCGAGCGCACCGTATTTCCAACCTATTATTCCAGTGCTGAAGCCTTTGCAGCTGCCTGCCCAAACCTCCCCACCGAAGATTTTGAGGAAGGCAACGTGGCACCAGGAACAGGTGTTGGTATTCCTGAACCCTTGGATGGGAGCACTAACAACGATTATTTCTCAGCAGGTGACATCCTGCCAGGGGTATCCATTGGTACACTTGAAAGCCACCCAAATGATGGGATAGCATTGTTTAACAATTACCCAAATGGAATTCCATCAAAGGTTATTTATGCAAACTACTTTAGCGACTTCCTTATCATTGATTTTACGCAAGGCAATGTCACATCTGTCGGCATGAATATTTACAACATTTTTAGCACCGGCACTACTTATGTTTACGTGTTCTATGCATCGGGCGACTTATTCCAATCAACAATCAACGTACCTTCAAATGGCTTGTATTGGGGGGCTGTAGCTGCGCCAGGTGAAACAATAACCCAAGTTATCGTATCTTCCCCTGCTGGCCAAGCCGAAGGAATTGACAACCTCTCCTTTGGTACTTGTTCTGCTGACTCGGACAGTGATGGTATCCTTGATGAAGCAGACAACTGTCCCACAGTAGCCAACCCCAATCAGGAAAACTGCGACGGTGACAGCATGGGCGATGCATGTGACCCAGATGACGACAATGATGGATGTGCGGACGGATCAGACACTCATCCATGTTCAAACTTGAGTGGCACTGTAGTTATTGATGGTTGCAACTCAACGGTGCCCAATATGTTGGTCAGCTGTGGCAACACCATGTCCGACCTGATAGGCGATTGCGCCGCCAATGCCAGCAACCACGGCCAGTTCGTTAGTTGCGTTTCTGCATTGACCAATGCTTGGAAGGCGGCAGGGCTGATAACTGGAGCGCAAAAATCGAAAATCGTTAATTGCGCTGCTGGTTCGAATATCCCATAGTTGAGCAGTTTTGGCCACAAATACAGGGTTACGAAGACAAACAGCTTCGTAACCCTGTTTTTGTTTTTGAAAATGGCAGATGCAAGATGATGGTAATCATTCTCTTATTCAAGACTCCCAACCCAGCCCTCATCCTTTGAAAAAGCTCCAACGATTTGATTTGGCTTGCCTTTTTGCGTTTCAGTCTGCGAAGCCCGTTTTTTTCAAAACAAGCCTTACCTTTGCCCACCAAAATGTTTTAAAACTTGTTGGTGATTGGTGACTGGTGATTGGTGACTGGGGCAGCCCGACCAATCACCAATCACCAATCACCAATTACCGCCATGATAAAACGCCTTTCCGTCCGCAACTACGCCATCATCGAGGAGCTGGAAATCAACTTCCCGGCTGGCCTGACCATCATCACCGGGGAGACCGGGGCTGGCAAGTCCATCCTGTTGGGGGCGCTGGGCCTCATCATGGGTGAGCGGGCAGACTCCAAATCGCTATACAACGAAGCCGAAAAATGCGTCATCGAAGGCATTTTTGATGTGTCGCCGTATGATTTAAGGGAGTTTTTCGAAGAAAATGACATTGATTTCGAGGCGGAATGCACCGTTCGGCGGGAACTGACCCCAGCGGGCAAGTCCCGTGCCTTCGTGAACGACACGCCCGTGACACTTGATGTGCTTCGCCAATTGACCGGGGCGCTCGTTGACCTGCACCTCCAGTTCGATACGCTGGATATCCACAACGTCTCCTTTCAACTGCGCATGGTGGATGCCCTGGCGGGCAACAAGCAACTGCTGGCCGATTACCAATCGGCTTACCGCATTTTTACCCAAAACAAAAAACGGCTTGTGCAAATGCGGGAGCAAAACGCCCGCTCTGCCCAAGACTTGGAATACCTTAATTTCCAAATTTCTGAATTTCAAAGCTCCTCCCTTATAGAAGGGGAGCAGGAGCAACTCGAAGCCGAGCAGGACAGCCTGACCCACGCCGAGGAAATCAAGCGCAACCTTTCCGCCGCCTTCCACCACCTCAGCGACGGCGAAATGCCACTGACCGGGCAGCTCAACGACGTGTTGCGCAGCATCGGCGAAGTGCGAAAATACCACCCCGCCCTCCCCGACCTGCACCGCCGATTGGAGAGCCTAGCGCTGGAACTCGATGACCTTGCCGGGGAGTTCGAGCGGGTGGCCGACAGCACCGAGGCCAACCCCGAACGGCTAATGGAGGTGCAGCAGCGCCTCGACGTGATTTTCCGCCTGCAAAACAAGCACCGGGTCGCCTCGGTGAAGGAACTGCTTGATATTCAGGAAAATATGCAGCGACAATTGGAAGAAATCGGGGACCTTTCTGGAGAAATTGAGAAATTGGAAATTGAATTAGAGGCCGAGGAAAAGTCACTTCGTGGGCTTGCTTCGCAACTCTCGGAACGCCGCAAGAACGCCGCTCCCAGCTTCGCCGCCAAGGTGCTGGAACTGCTGGCGCAACTCTCCATGCCGCATACCCGCTTCCATGTGGACTTCAAGGAAGCGAATGGCTTGACGGCTACAGGGACTGACGACGTGAACTTCCTCTTCGCCGCCAACCCCGGCAGCCGCCTCCAACTCATCAAGGACGTGGCCAGCGGTGGCGAACTCAGCCGATTGACGCTCGTCACCAAATCGCTGGTGGCCAGTGCCATTCCACTGCCTACGCTGATTTTCGATGAAATAGACGCTGGGGTCTCCGGCGATGTGTCGTTGAAAATGGGCAATATCCTCCGCCAGCTTTCCAACCACCACCAAGTGGTCGTCATCACCCACTCGGCGCAGGTGTCCGCCAAGGCCGATGCGCATTATTTCGTGTATAAAAAAGTGGATGCCAACGCCACGGCCACCAAGGTCAAGCTGCTCACTCCCGACGAGCGGGTGCGCTCCATCGCCGTCATGCTCAGCCAAAACCCACCGAGCGAAGCAGCACTGGCGAATGCAAGGGAGTTGATGGGGGTTTAACTAATTAGCGTTTTCTTAACTGAACATCCCCAACCCCCCGCCGTTTTATGATTGTCTATCTGGGCAAATCATCTTCAAAATCCATTGACATGAAAAAAATCATTTTTTCCATCGCCATTCTCGCCTCCTTTCTTGTTGCCTGCAATAAATCCGACAACTCGAATACCAAGACCGTCCAACTCAATGAAATATTCTCCTTGAAGGTCAATCAAACTGCCGAACTTGATACGGATGGCATGAAAATCACCCTGCTCGAAATCACGGAGGACAGCCGCTGCCCCACCAATGTTCAGTGCATTTGGGCGGGCAGGGTAGTTGCCGAGTTCAAGGTGGAAATGAACGGCGAAACGCTTATCAAAACCCTGACGGACAACCCTGAAAATGACCCGTCGCTTTCCACGACGTTTACTGCCTTCGGTCATTTGGTGAAACTGGAGGAAGTTACGCCCTACCCAGAAACCACCACCTCGATTCCTCAAAAAGATTATGTCGTTAAAATCGAAATCGAGTAAAACCTTATCATATTGATATATTTCAGCCCCGTCGTACCAACGTTGGGGCTTTTTATTTCATAGGATAGATTTACAACACTTAAACCGCTTTTTTTTCACATAAAGCATGGCTTGGTTCGATTTTGGCAAGAAAAATGACACTAGTGCCAAGATTTTTATAAATGAAATATTCATTTAGGTTTCTGCTTGCGATAGTAGCACAACTTTTGCCATTATTTGAGTTTACTGTTCTTATTACTTTCCTAAACCGAGGTTCAGTTGTATTCCCAATAGCTTTCCCATTGCGTTGCATTGGGCACTTTGTTTATATCAAATCTGGTTGCTAAATTTTCTTGAAATTCCTTCTCGTTAACCTTTCAAGGCTAATGGACTGGTTGGTATTTTCAATTGGTCTATTGGCTTTGAAGCATAAGTTTTTACCATGAAAAAAATTCTCCAAACCTTTTTAATTCCCATGACGCTCACCGTTGGCTTGAGCGTAAGTGCAAATGCTCAGTGGACAATTTTCACTGACATTTTCACCCAAATGGACAACGGTACAAATGATTTCTTCTCCGACAACCTCGACTCGCTGGCAAATGCTTGGAACAACGAGCAAGGGTTTGGCGATGAACTTGGCGACCTATTGAACGGAAACCTGCTGGATTCCGTGCCACCTTTGAACTTGGACTCCAACTATTTCAACGAAGTTGGCGCTGGCATAGACTCCTTCCTCCTCAACTTGCCGGGCTTTGACCTTTCTAATTCAGACAATGACACCATTGAGGGCGAGCTGGATAGGTTGTTCGGCATTTTTAATATGAACTTCGACTCGTTGGGCGGCATCTTTGGCCAATACCAAGACAGCCTTAACAACTTCCCCACCAACTACTTGGATCCAACCATCTTGGGCTACGACCCACTGCTCAACCAGCAATATAATTTCCTGTTGGATTCGTTGAACCTTATCGGCGACCTTAGCAACCCAAGCGGCCCAGGTAATATCACGGGACTTATGGCTAAGCTGTTCGACAAGGTCTTGTTCCCAGACCTCGAAATTGCTTTCGGCACACAGTCTTCAGACCTCAAATACTTTCAAGATCGGTATTCGGCAGAGGCCAAGGTTATAAGGATTGGCTCTGTGCCCCGTTTTGACAAGCGGGTGAGCAGCTTCTCCGCTGCCCAAGGCCAATTCCCCATTGAGGCCCGCTGGCACGTGCAGGCGAGTTGGACTGGCAAGGCCCACTACAACGAAGCGGGTGCTCCTGTCAACGAAAACCTTACCATTGACCCCAACGATACAGATAAGGACTTTAACCCACTGATGATATATGGCGACTTCGCCATCATGACCACGCCCAGCTTGGGTACCTTGGGCAATACCAGCTTCAAGATGTTGGTAAGCCTCGGCACGGAACTCGGCACTTATGCTCCTGCTCACCGGGAGTATTACACGCCAGTCACTGTCAATAACAAAGGGTATATGACTGGTTTGGGCGCCCAAGCAGGTGCGGGCGTTGCTTTCACAACAGGTGCAATCACCGCCTATTCGTTGGGTACGTTTGCTCAAGGTATAGCGAGCCGTGGCCCAGAGCCATACCCATACACCAGCCGTCGTTTTGAGGTCGGGGTGCGGTACGGAAACATCGTCAACATGCGGTATTCAACGGGATTCACTTCATGGCAGTCGGAAGCCAACCGCCAAGCGGACGTGAAGAACCAATTTACAGTGGGCGTTATTTTGAGTGAAGTGAACCGTTAAACCAACGGCTTTAAAAAAAGTCTGAATGGCCATGCAAGGGATACTTGCATGGCCATTTACGTTTTAAGGCAATGTGGTGATGCTATTTTATTGAACCCGTTTCACCGAGTAGTACCGAATCGGAATTAATTGATATTAGGAATTGAGAAGCATTTATTTGATTATTAGTATTGTTGCTATGATTTTCAAAATTCAACCAATTTCAAAATTTTACTAATAGCTCTTAACGCCAAGTGCACTTACTATTTTTTTTTACCTTTTTATCTTTGAAAAAAATGAGAATAATTAATGTTTTGATATTGCTGGTTTTTGCTGCAGCAACGACTGCTACAGCCCAACCCGGTGGCGGCAAGGGCGGAGACCCTGTTCAGCGTGCAGAAATGCAGACCCAGCTGATGATTGACAGCCTTTCGCTTTCCACCAAGCAGGGCGAGAAAGTGAAGGATATCAACCTGAAGTATGCCAACAAAATAAAGGAAGCCCGTGCTGCCAACACCGATGGTGATTGGGAGAAGATGCGGGCCACCATGGACGCCATTCGCACGGAGCAGAACGCCGAACTGAAGACTGTTCTGACCCAGGAACAGTACGATCGCTGGCAGAAAATAGCCGAGGCCCAGATGCAGCGCCGTGGCGGACCTGGTGGCTCCTCCGGTGGTTCACCCGAGGACGGCGACAAAGGCAAAGGGCGTAAAGGGAAAAAAGGCGAGCAAGTTCCGCCACCCCCACCGCCGCCCCCTGCTGAGGGTGGGCAAAAGCAGTGAGCAGCACAGGAATCGTCTATCCAATCCCCAAGCACATCTACCCATTCCTGCATACTATGTCCTGTAGGGATTAATTACGGTAATTTTGCCCCATGAAAAATCTCCTGACCACACTCCTGCTGTTCGTTGCAACTTTTGCCTCCGCCCAAACCTTCACCATCAAAGGCAAAATCGTGGATGAAAAAAACGCCTCGCTGCCAGGTGCCAACGTGGTGCTCAGCTACCCTTGGGGCGAAATGGCCGTTGCCACCTCCACGGAGCCCAACGGCAGCTTTGAATTGAAGAGCGTAGAAAAGGGTGGCTATCAGCTAATCGTTTCTTTTGTGGGCTACGAGGACATGAAACGGGAAGTGACCGTGACCAACAAGGATATTAACCTCGGTGCGCTGCAATTGGCAACGAGCGCAACAGAACTTGGCACCGTGACTGTAAAGGAGCAGGTGCTGCCCGGCCAGGTGAAGGGCGACACCGTTCAGTTCAACGCCGATGCCTTCAAGGTGATGAAGGACGCCAGTGCGCAGGATTTGATTGAGAAAATGCCGACCGTGACCAACGAAGGCGGCACGGTGAAGGCGCAAGGCGAGAACATACAGCAGGTGCTCGTGGACGGCAAGCCTTTTTTCGGCAATGACCCGTCGGCGGCGCTGAAGAACCTCCCCGCCGAAATGATAGACAAAATCCAGATATTTGACCAACAGAGCGAGCAGTCGCAGTTCACCGGCGTACAGGACGGCAACACCACCAAGACCATCAATATCGTGACCCGCAAGGGCATGAACGCCGGCCAGTTCGGTAAAGTCTATGCTGGCTATGGCTACGAGGACAAGTACCAAGCAGGCGGCAACACCAATATCTTCAAGGGCAAGCGCCGCATCTCCATCATCGGCATGTCGAACAATATCAACGTGCAGAACTTCAGCATGGACGACATCCTCGGCGTGACCGGCCAGACAGGTGGCGGCGGTGGAGGTCGGCCTAGTGGCATGGGCGGCGGCGGCGGCCGGGGTGGTGGCCGGGGTGGCCCCGGTGGTGGTGGCGCTTCCGATTTCCTCGTGCAGGCAGCTGGTGGCATAACGACGACCCATGCCATTGGCCTCAATTATTCTGATAAATGGGGCAAGAAATGGGACGTGTCGGGCAGCTATTTTTTCAACAAAACTAAAAGCGAATCGCTCAAGGAACTCAATCGCCAATTCTTCACCTCGGAGGGCATTGGTGAAGTGTACGACGAGGATTCGGATGCAAATACGGACAATATCAACCACCGCTTGAACTTCCGGGCAACGGTGGAGTTGGACAGCTTCAACTCCCTCGTCATCCGGCCAAGGGCTACCTGGCAGACGAACGAGGGCGTTTCTTTTACGGATGGAAAAACCTTCCTCGGTACCGAATTGCGGAACGCAACTATTACTGATTTCGACTCAAAATACGATGGCCTCAGCTTCAACAACAGCCTGCTTTGGCGCCACAAGTTCAAGAAGCAGAGCCGCACGTTTTCCATTGACCTGACCAACGGCTTCAACCCCAAAACTGGGGATAGCCACCTACAGTCCATCAATAGCTACCTGTTCCCTGAAACCTCCTCTGACAGTCTCGACCAAAAATCCAAACTTGACGTGCAAAGCTGGAACGCCGCCGCCAACCTCGAATACACCGAGCCGCTGACCAAGTTCAGCCAGTTGTTGCTCAGCTACCGCTACAGCTACCAACAGGAGGAATCCGACAAGCTGACCTACAACTTTAGGCCCATCACAGGCGGCTATGACCTGCTGGACTCTACTTTGAGCAACGTTTTTTCCAACGATTACATCACCCATTCGGGCGGGGTAGGCTACAATTTCAGCAAAAGCAACGACTTCAGTTGGAACGTGCGGGCCAACTACCAATGGGCCGAACTGGCCAACCAGCCGGAGTTCCCCGCCGGACCGAACACCACTGTGCAGTTCAAGAACGTGCTGCCTTCGGCTAGCCTTCGTTACAATATTGACAAGCAGCGCAGCTTCCGCTTTTTTTATAGAACAAATACCCAGTTGCCCAGCATCAGCCAACTGCAAAAAGTGGTGGACAACTCCAACCCGCTGCAACTCAGCACGGGCAACCCCGCCCTCGTGCAGAGCTTCCAGCACAACCTGTTCACCCGCTACCAAGCCACGAACACAGAGAAGGGCACTACGCTGTTCGCCATGCTCGGTGGCGGCCTTACCGACGACTATATAGGCACGGCCACTTGGCTGCCCGGCAGCAATACCCCGCTCTTCGACAGCCTTGATGTCACACCCGGAGCGCAAATCCGGCAGCCCGTGAATCTCGCTGGCTACCGCAACATGCGCTCTTTCGTAAGCTATGGCTTCCCGTTGAAAAAAATCAAATCGAACCTCAGCTTCAACCTTTCCTGGAACTACAGCCGCACCCCCGGCCTCGTCAATGGCGTGGAGAACTTGGCGGACAACCACAGCTACGTGGCGGGCATCACGCTGGCCAGCAATATCAGCACCAAATTAGACTTCAACCTTAGCTTGCGCCCAAGCTGGAACACGGCCACCAACTCCATACAGACGGCCAGCAACACCGAGTATTTCAACCAAAACAGCAGTGTGCGGCTGAACTGGATAATCTTCGAAGGATTCGTGCTGCGCACCGACCTGACCCACCAGTATTACAACGGCCTCTCAGAGGGCTTCGATCAGAATTATTGGCTATGGAATGTTGCCATCGGCAAAAAGCTGTTCAAGAACGAGCGTGGCGAACTGGCCCTTGCCGTGAACGATGTGCTCAAGCAGAACCGCAGCATCGCCCGTACAGTGACGGAGACTTATATCGAGGACATTTGGACAAATGCCCTGCAACGCTTCTTAATGCTCAGTTTTACCTATAATATCCGGCATTTTGGAAAAGCGCCAGAGCAGAAGCCAGAAGGAGAAAGGAGATGGGAGGGTAGGCCGCCGGGGTTTTAGCGATTTCGGATTGGGGAGATTGCGGATTTCGGATTGGGGGCATAGGCTGATCAAGCAATTGCTTGTAAAATTGGTAGGAGCCTCAGGAATTAATAGTTATACAGCTTACTCTTCTATTTGAAGTCAAGGTCCAAACCAGATTTTAGTAAACCTACAGCTGTTACCGAACCAGCAAAATTGGATAAACGTGAAAATACATGCTTCCATATTAGGTTCAGCCTTAGCCTTCGTGCTGGCCACGAGCTGTTGCTGGCTGCCCTTCTTGGCTGCGGTGCTTGGGGGGGCTGCGGGGTGGTCGGCGTTCTCAGTAGGCTTGGAGAAATGGAGCGGAGCCCTGATGGCATTGGGTTTTGGCCTGGCTGGTTGGGCAGCCTGGAAGTTTTGGCAAAAAAAGAACGAGAAAACGGGCGCAATACTGGTGCTTAAAAGCCAGCTTACCTGCCCCCATTGTGGTTTTCAAAAAACGGAAACCATGCCGACCGATGCCTGCCAGTTCTTTTATGAATGTGAAAGCTGTCACCAGCTGCTTCGCCCAAAACCCGGCGATTGTTGCGTCTATTGCAGCTATGGGTCTGTGAAATGCCCGCCGATTCAAGCTGGTGCAAGTTGTTGTTGATAATGCCGCTGTTTTTATGGTGACCTAAATCAACCCTGAATTCCCCGCCGACTTCTTACCTTTGAACTCATTTTCAAATTGGCTGTTTCCCAGCATCGAAACCGTCAGTTTTTACTGAATAGCATAACATAACCGCAAGCGAAAAGGAGGGACAAGGCTATCCGGAGTATTTAGCTTGTCGAATTACGGCCACACGTCTTTGTACTTTCTCCTTTTTACTTTTTTTACTTAAAGAAAATGGGGTCACAAGCCGAATCAAGAGAAGATTTTTATTGGGTCGAAGACCGGGAGCCGCACTTCCAGCGCCGCAAGGACATCCTCAAAGCGCACCCAGAGGTCACCCAGTTGTTCGGGGTCAACCCCCGCTTGAAGTACGTCACCGTTGGCATGGTCGTCGTGCAACTGACCATCGCACTTTATGCCCACCTGATGCCTTGGTGGCTGTTCCTGCTGGTCACGTTTGCCGTTGGCGCCACCCTTGCGCAGGCACTCTTCCTCGCCATACATGAAATCACGCACGACCTCGCCTTCAAAAGCAAGCTGCACAACAACCTGCTGGCCCTGTTCGCCAACCTACCTATTGTGCTGCCCTTTGCCATGTCGTTTAAGTATTACCACGGCATCCACCACTGGGACCAAGGCAAGGACGGCGAAGACCTCGACATCCCTACCGTCCTGGAGGCCAAGGTGTTCAGGGGCTTTGTGGGCAAGGTGCTATGGTTCTTCAACCAGATTGTTTTCTATGCCCTTCGCCCGACCTTGGTCAAGCCCGTGAAGCCGGATAAATGGATGATTTACAATATCATCTTCCAGGTGGCGGCGATGGCCATTTTCCTGCCCATTTTGTTCCAAAACGGTTGGTCAGGCCTGCTTTACCTGCTGCTTTCCTTGGTCTTTGCAGGTGGGCTGCACCCAACGGCAGGGCATTTCATCTCCGAGCACTACGTGTTCAAGGAAGGCCAGGAGACCTATTCCTACTACGGCCCGCTGAATGCGCTCACGTTCAACGTCGGCTACCACAACGAGCACCACGACTTCCCACAAATACCCGGCAGCCGCTTGCCACAATTGAAGAAATTGGCCCCAGAGTTTTACGACAACCTGGCCTCCTACAATTCATGGTCGAGGGTGATTCTGGACTTTTTGTTCCGAAAGGATATTACGCTGTATTCCCGCACGAAACGGAAATGACAGGCTTGCCTGGCAGGGCATATCACTGCTGTGTTGATTTTTTATTTGCCATCCATCAACATGTGGGCTATCTTAGCGTTCATAAATTGTATGGCCAAGCGAATCATAGCATATCATTTTGCCTTTTTGGTATTGTTGACCAATACGTGGGTGCCTATTTTCACGCACGTATGTCATGGGCAAAAAAAGACTTGGTCTTCCGTACTGATACCTGCCAAATCCTGTTGCAACAAGCAGAAAGACAATAAAATAAAGGCTTGCCACCTCGAACAGCAGGAGGTAGAAAGCAAGGGCATTCGTCAAACTCCTTGCTGTGAAAACCGGGCTGCCTTCCTGCACGAGCACTTCGATTTTTCCAATGCATTTGCACCGTTAATGGTCAAAGAGCTTCAAAAAGCACTTCCCACACTGGGTTCCTATTCCTGGGCTTCACTAAATTCTTTTTCGGAAAACATTAAAGTTTCATTCTGGCCACATGCCCCGCCCATACAACTACATGGGCGTAGCTTGCTCATTTTTGAGCAAATTTTCCTTTGTTAGACAGACTTTCTTGCCAGCAATACAGAATGGTTATTGGCTAATTTCCATTGGTTCTTAGCTGTAATTGATGAATTTGTATTCGCATCTATATTGCGCAGGCTCCTGCGAGTTCGGTCAATATTGGCCGAGTTGCTTTGTTCATTTTTCAAACTAAAAATTAAATCATGAAAAATTTATTTTTGATTGGCGCTATCGCCATGACTTCCATTTTTACTGCATGCCGTGAAAACAATGCCCAACATCAGCACGACACGCACGACGGCCACCAACATGCCGCCGCCTACCAATGCCCCATGAAATGCGAGGGCGACAAAACCTACGACAAGTCTGGCACCTGCCCGGTCTGCAAAATGGACTTGAAAGAAGTCAAGTAACCGATGAGGCTGTCTCAAAAGCCTGTCTCACATTGTAGTCGCCAAATTTATTTGGCTGACTCACTCACAAGTGGGATTTTTCTTTTGAGACGGCCTCATTCCCTACCAATCCATTTCAATGGGTGTAACTGGTTAGCATGGGATGTTTTGGGGTAAAAATTTTCAATTTTTACCCCAAAAACACCCCAAAAAGTGGGAGGAGAGAAAAATGAAATTTTTCTCTCTCCTCCCACACCCACCTAAGTAGTTAACAATGGGCATTAAAATCTAACAAATGGAAAGAAGAAAATTCATAGGATTGGCAAGTGCTGGCGCAGGCGTTGCACTGCTCGGCGGCACGCCCGTGTTGTTGACCGCCCTTGGCGGCTGTAAAAAGCACGGTACGATGGACATGGGCGGCGTAGCCCCCAAGGTCGTCGAGGGGGCATTCGACATGGCACTCCCAGTACCCCCCACCATGTCCGCCTCCGCCGCCAAACTGACGGCACAGCGGACGACGGCGTCCGTTTTTAAAGGCAAAACCTCCAGTGTGTCGGGTTACCAGAGCGGCGGCATACTCGGCGCTACGCTCACCGCTACGAAGGGCGACACCGTGAACGCCGTTTTCCAGAACAGCCTCAATGAGGTGTCCAACGTGCACTGGCATGGGCTGCTCACCCCGGCCAACATGGATGGCCACCCAAAAGATGTAGCGCAGCCCGGCGGCTCGCTCACGTACTCGTTCCCAGTGGTGAACCGTGCAGGAACCTACTGGTACCACCCGCACCCCGACTTGAAGACCGCCAAACAGGCCTACGAAGGGCTGGCTGGCTTCTTCCTTGTTACTGATTCCGAAGAGCAGGCGCTCAATTTACCTTCAGGGGATTATGACATGCCACTCGTCATTCAGGACAAGCGGGCGGACTCCAGCGGTAATTTCAGTTACGCACCAGACATGACCGACCTGATGAACGGTCTGCTGGGCGAGAGCGTGTTGGTCAATGGCGTCCATTCACCTTTCGTGGAAGTTGCCTCCAAAACCTATCGCCTTCGCCTGCTGAACGGCTCAAATGGTCGCATCTATAACCTCGCCTTGAGCAATGGTGAAACCTTCATGCTCATTGGCTCAGATGGCGGGTTGTTCGCTGCGCCTATAGCTGCGACATCAATATTGCTTGCTCCTGGCGAGCGGGCCGATGTGCTGGTCAGCTTTGGCGGGCAGGCTGTCGGTACGGAGGTTTTTCTCGAAAGTAAAACCTTCGACGGTGGCGAATACCAAGGCAAACAGGCTTTTAATATCATGAAATTCAAGGTAACGGAAAGCAGCACAGATAATTTTGATGTTCCAACTGTGCTTTCCGACTATGCCACATTGCCGGAAGCTGCGGCGACCAAGAACCGCTCGTTCGATGTATCCAACGGAGGTGGTCACGGTGGTCATGGAGGGCATGGGGGCAACATGATGACAATGCACAACATCAACGGCGATAGTTATGACGAGAGCCGCATTGACGAGACCATCACTGCTGGGGCCACCGAGATTTGGACTTTCGACAATACCGAAGGCATTGACCCGCACCCGATGCACCTGCACGGGGCGCTGTTCCAGGTACTTGACCGGACGGGTGGGCGTGGGCAGGTATTTCCACACGAAAAAGGCTGGAAGGACACTGTGCTGGCGCTGCCCGGCGAGAAGGTAAGGGTCATTGTGGCATTCGGGCAGGAAAAGGGCGTGTTCGTTTTTCATTGCCACAACCTTGAGCATGAGGATACTGGTATGATGCTGCAAATGGAAATAGTGTGAATTGGCTAAAAGCTATTGTATTTGGGGTTGAATAAGAAGGTTGGCAGTGGGCTTCACTTATAAGAGGGAAGCTGCCGCTGCCAGTTTTCAATTTTCTACTGTTACTCTGAATGTTTTATAAAGCAGTGGGCGGCTGTCCACGACAGTGCCCACTCTTTTTAGTCTTTTAGCTATTTAGTTAATATGGTTTGTTGATAGTAAGCCTCGCACACAAGCTGAGCTTGCTGATAAATAAGACTGAACTGAAAACATTTTAATCCATGACCCTTTTCATCAAGAACATGGTCTGTGCCCGTTGCGAACGCACCATAGAACGGCTGCTGTCAGAAGCCGGGCTAAAGGTTATAAACCTGCGACTCGGTCAGGTTGAGATAGCGGGAGAACTGCCTTCGGAATTATTGGAAAAGGTTCGCCATTTACTCCGTGCTGAGGGCTTCGAATTGCTCGACGACCGCACGAGCCGCCTCATCGGGCAAGTGAAAAACCTCATCGTACAGGAAATCCACCACGAGGCGCAGAAGCCGGAAACGATGAACTTCTCTGATTTTTTAGCTAAAAAAACCGGGCACGACTACTCGCACCTCAGCAAGCTCTTCTCGTCAGTGGAGGGGGTCACAATTGAGAAGTACCTCATCGCCCAGAAGATTGAGCGGGTGAAGGAGCTGTTGGTGTACGATGAACTGACCCTTAGCGAGATTGCCTTTCGCCTGGGTTACAGCAGTTCGCAGCACTTGTCGAACCAGTTCCGGCAGGTGACGGGGATGACGCCAACGGAGTTCAAGGGAAGCCACGGGCAGGGGCGGAGAAGGTTGGATGAACTGTAGCCGCCAAACTTGTTTGGTTGGCTCTGTTTGAACCTGCCAAATAAATTTGGCGGCTACAAAATCCTACACTCCATTTCCAGAAATATGTACTGCTTTAGGTCATAGTCACCCACAACTTTGCCCCAATAAAAATCACCATTTATGACACATGAATTTTCAATCACCGGTATGACTTGCGGCAGTTGCGTCGCCAATGTCAAAAAAACACTGGAACGAGTGCCCGGCATCACTGCTGCACGTGTTTCCCTCGACCCGCCTATTGCCTCGCTCGATATGGACCGCCATGTCGGCTTGGACGAGCTAAAGGCGGCACTGAAAGACTACCCCAAGTACCAGATTGGCGAAGTCCCGGCGAAGGCAGCTAAACCTGCTCCGCCACCAGTCGCATTGGAGGAAAAGGAGTCGTTTTTCAAAACCTACAAGCCAATCTTGCTGGTCTTCGGCTACATCCTTGGCGTGACGCTGTTGGTGGAACTCGTTGCCGACAACTTCGATGGGATGCGCTGGATGCGGCATTTCATGGCGGGCTTCTTTCTCGTCTTTTCCTTTTTCAAGCTGCTGGACTTGCCCGCCTTTGCCATGTCGTACAGTTCCTACGACATCGTGGCGAGGCGTTGGCTGGGCTGGGGCTATGTTTATCCGTTTGTTGAACTGGCGTTCGGGCTGCTGTTTTTGACCAATTTCCTGCCGTTTTTCACCAATGCCGCCACGCTCCTCGTCATGGGCATCAGCACGGTAGGCGTCGTCCAGAGCCTGTTGGCAAAACGCAAGTTCCAATGCGCCTGCCTCGGTGCGGTGTTCAGCCTGCCCATGTCCACAATCACGTTGGTGGAGGACTTGCTGATGGTGGGTATGGCGGGGGCAATGCTGTTTTTATTGTAAAACCTTCATGAATGTTGAATTTTCTCAAAAACTGCTTTAGGGCAATTTTTATCAAAAAATGCTGCTGATAGTGTCGGCACCAGCCTAAAATTTCTTGTCATGGAAAATCATTCGCACCACCATCACGGCCACGCCGCCGAAATGCCCGCCCCTCCGAAGGGAGGGCACAAAGGGCATGTGCAGCACGATAGCGCCGACCATGTCGAAGGACACACCTCCCATGACCACTCCGCCATGATTGGCGACTTCCTCCGCCGCTTTTGGGTGAGCCTGGCGCTGACAATCCCCGTTGTGTTCATCTCACCGATGTTCCAGCACGCCGTCGGGTATAGTTTTGATTTTCCCGGCCGGGACTGGGTCTCGTTTGCGCTCGCTACCGTCATATTCATTTATGGCGGAAAACCCTTCCTAACTGGTCTTTGGGACGAACTGCGCCGCCGCTTGCCAGGCATGATGACGCTTATTGGCGTCGCCATTTCCGTCGCTTACCTGTATAGCACGGCGGTCGTGTTCGGGCTGGTGGCGGGCATGGACTTCTATTGGGAGCTTGCCACGCTCATCGTCATCATGTTGATTGGGCATTGGTTGGAGATGAAAAGCGTGGCGGGGGCGTCGAAGGCGCTGGAAATGATAGTGAAAATGTTGCCCGCCGAGGCGCATATGTACCACGGCGAAATGCTGCACGATATGCGGGTGGACGAGCTCAAAATCGGCGACCTCGTGCTGGTGAAGCCCGGCGAAAAAGTACCCGTGGACAGCATTGTGACGGAAGGCGAGAGCCTCGTGGACGAAAGCATGTTGACGGGCGAGAGCGTCCCTGTGAGGAAATCACCCGGCTCGAAAATCATCGCCGGGGCAATCAATGGCGAGGGCAGCCTAAAGGCGAGGGTGGAAAAAACGGGCAAGGAGAGCTACCTGAATAAAGTCATCGCCCTGGTGCAGGAGGCACAAGCCGCCAAGTCGCAGACCCAACTGCTTGCCGACCGGGCAGCCCGTTGGCTTACCTTCATATCGCTTGGTGTCGGCTTCGCAACGCTGGCGGTCTGGTTGGCACAGGGCATGGGCTTGGCATTTGCCCTGGAGCGGATGGTGACGGTCATGGTCACGTCCTGTCCCCATGCACTCGGCGTGGCGATACCACTGGTCGTGGCGATTTCAACCGCCATGAGCGCCCGGCGGGGATTGCTCATCCGCAACCGCACGGCATTCGAGAGTGCCCGCAACATCACGGCGATGGTCTTCGACAAAACCGGGACGCTGACTGAGGGCAAGTTCGGCGTTTCAAGGGTGGTGGCACTCGACCCGACCTTCCCTGCGGACGACCTGCTAGCCATTGCCGCCGCCCTCGAACAGCACAGCGAACACCCCATCGCCAAGGGCATCGTGCGGGCAGCGGATGAAAAATACCTGGCGCTGCCTACTGTCTCCAATTTTTCCTCGATGACCGGTAAAGGGGTGCGTGGCAAGGTTTCTGGCAATGATTACAGCATCGTCAGCCCCGGCTACCTGATGGAGAACAACCTCGCCCTACCAGAAAATGCCGTGG
Organism: Saprospiraceae bacterium; assembly: GCA_022841745.1. Lineage (GTDB taxonomy): Bacteria > Bacteroidota > Bacteroidia > Chitinophagales > Saprospiraceae > UBA6168. The sequence goes on from JALHQW010000041.1 coordinate 38,063, forward strand.
GCAACGCCGCCGAAACGGTCGTCTTCGTTTTGGAAAATGAGAAGATGGTAGGATTTATCGGCCTTGCCGACAAAGTCCGACCGGATGCCAAAATCGCCGTAAGCGAGTTGAAAAAACAGGGCATTAAAGTCTTCATGGCGACAGGTGACAACGAGCGGGTAGGCAAGGCAGTCGCCGATGCCCTCGGCCTGGACGGCTACTTCGCTGAAGTGCTGCCCCACGAAAAAGTGGATATCGTGAAAAACCTGCAAAAAAAGGGCGAATTTGTCGCCATGACTGGCGACGGCGTGAACGACGCCCCGGCGCTGGCGCAGGCAGACGTGGGCATCGCTGTCGGCAGTGGCACGGACATCGCCGCCGAGACCGCTGACATCATTCTGACGGAAAGCCGACCTTCTGACGTGCTGGGCCTGGTCAATTTCGGAAAAGCTACCTACCGTAAAATGGTGCAAAACCTGTTCTGGGCAACGGGATACAACGTCGTCGCCATCCCGCTGGCGGCGGGGGTGTTGTACCCCGACTTCATGCTCAGCCCAGCACTGGGGGCGGTGCTGATGTCCGTCAGCACAGTGGTGGTGGCGGTAAATGCGCAGTTATTGAAAGCTAATTTGAAGTAAAAAGTCATGGTAGAAAAACTCGTCCAAATCTCCCTACGCAACCGCTTCTTCGTGCTCATGGCGGCGGCGGGCTTGTTCGCCTGGGGCATCTTCTCCGTGCGCAACAACCCGATTGATGCCATCCCGGACTTGTCGGAAAACCAGGTCATCGTCTTCACCGAATGGATGGGACGCAGCCCACAGCTCATCGAAGACCAGGTGACCTATCCGTTGGTGTCAAACCTTCAGGGGATTCCGAAGGTGAAAAATATCCGGGGCAGTTCCATGTTCGGGATGAGTTTCGTCTATGTCATTTTCGAAGACAAAACCGACATCTATTGGGCACGGACGAGGGTGCTGGAGCGCCTCAATTTCGCCCAGCGCCTGCTGCCAGAGGGCGTGACGCCCACGCTCGGCCCGGACGGAACGGGGGTTGGGCATATCTTCTGGTACCACCTCGACGCCCCCGGCATGGACCTCGGCGAGCAGCGGGCCTTGCAGGATTGGTACGTCAAGTTTGCCCTGCAAACCGTGCCGGGCGTGAGCGAAGTGGCATCGTTCGGCGGCTTCGGCAAGCAGTACCAGGTGAACATAGACCCGTACAAACTGAACTACTACAACGTGCCGCTGATGGACGTGCTGAACGCCATCCGCAGCAACAACAACGATGTGGGCGGGCGCAAGTTCGAGATGAGCGACATGGCGTACATCGTGAGGGGCCTGGGTTATTTGAAAAAAGCGGAGGACATCGAAAACATCCCCATCGGCAACTACGGGTCGGTGCCCATACGGGTGCGGGACGTGGCTACCGTGCAGATGGGCGGCGACCTGCGCCTTGGCATTTTCGATATGGACGGCAAGGGCGAGGTGGTCGGCGGCATCGTGGTGATGCGCTACGGCGAGAACGCCGACAACGTCATCAAAGCCGTTAAAAAGAAGATGGCGGAGGTGGAAAAAGGCTTGCCCGCCGGGGCGAAGTTCAAGGTCAGCTACGACCGAAGCGAACTTATCGAAGCTGCCATCGAGTCGGTGAAAGGAACACTGACGGAGGAGATGATTGCCGTGTCTATCGTCGTGCTGCTGTTTCTGTTCCATTGGCGCAGCGCTTTTATCATCTTGATACAATTGCCCATTTCTGTAGCCGTCGGTTTTATCCTGCTCGAAGCCTTCGGGCTGAGTTCCAACATCATGTCGCTCACGGGCATCGCCCTTGCCATCGGGGTGGTGGTGGACGACGGCATTGTGATGGTCGAAAATGCGTACCGGCACTTGTCGGAGGCGACTTGGGCAAAAACCTTTGCGGAGCGGCTCACGGTCATCGAAAAAGCCTGTAAGCAGGTCGGTCCCGGCGTGTTCTTTTCCACCATTGTGACCATCGCCTCGTTCTTGCCCGTCTTCCTGCTTACGGGCATGGAGGGCAAGCTGTTCTCGCCGCTGGCATGGACGAAAACCTTTATCCTGCTGGTGGACGCCTTCCTCGCCATCACGCTGACGCCCGTGCTGATTGCCCTGATTCTGAAAGGAAAACTCAAGCCGGAAAGTGCCAACCCCATCACACGCTTTTTAGAAAAACTCTACACGCCCGTGCTGAAACTATGTTTGCGCTGGCGCAAAACAACGCTTGCCATCATGCTCGTGGCGCTGTTCGTTAGCGTCCCAATGATGATGCGGCTCGGCACGGAGTTCATGCCACCGCTCGACGAAGGCTCGTTGCTCTTCATGCCCGTTACATTGCCCGACGTGTCCAACTCGGAGGTGAAACGCATTTTACAGGTACAGGACAAAATCATCGCCTCTTTGCCGGAAGTGAGCCATGTGCTGGGCAAGGCGGGCAGGGCGAACACCGCGACCGACAACTCGCCCATCAGCATGATTGAGACCATCATTTTGCTGAAACCAAAAAGCGAGTGGCGGGCGGGCTTGACCAAAAACGACATCATCAACGAGCTAAATGCCAAAATGCAAATCCCCGGTGTGGTCAACGGCTGGACACAGCCCATCATCAACCGCATCAACATGCTTTCGACGGGCATCCGCACCGACGTGGGCCTGAAGGTTTATGGTCAAAACCTCGACACGATTTACTCCGTTGCCCAACTTTTGAAAAAAGAACTTGAAGGCATCGAGGGCGTGAAAGACCTCTACGTCGAACCCATCACCGGCGGCAAGTACATTGACATCGTGGTGAAACGGGAGGAAATCGGGCGCTACGGCTTGAGCGTTGACGATGTGAACATGCTCATCGAGAGCGCCCTCGGCGGCATGGTGCTGACCACCACCATTGAAGGGCGGCAGCGCTTCACCGTCAATGCCCGCTTCGCCCAGGACTTCCGCAACAACCTCGATGCGCTGCGCCGCCTGCAAGTGCAGACCGCCCGCTACGGCCCCATCCCGCTCGAAGCGGTGGCGGATGTCCGCATCTCCGAAGGGCCACCGATGATAAATTCCGAGAACGCCATGCTACGGGGCACAGTGTTGTTCAATGTGCGGGAGCGTGACCTCGGCGGCACGGTGCAGGAGGCGCAGCGCAAACTCGACACTGCCGTGAAGCAATTGCCGAAGGGCTACTATATCGAGTGGAGCGGGCAATGGGAAAACCAAATCCGGGCCAGCCAGACGTTAAGGCTCATCCTCCCCATCGTGTTGCTCATAATTTTCTTCGTGCTGTATGCCACCTATCATTCCGTGAAGGAGGCGCTCATCACGATGATAACCGTGCCTTTTGCGCTTATCGGCGGGGTTTACATGGTCTATTTTTATGGGGTAAACCTGTCGGTAGCGGTGGCAGTGGGTTTTATCGCCCTGTTCGGCATGGCCATCGAAACGGCGATGCTGATGACGATTTACCTCAACGAAGCCATGCAGCGACTCGTCGCCGAAAAGGGCAACTCCAGCGAAACCATCACCGATGCCGACATCCGGGACTGGGTCATCTGGGGTGCTGCCAAGCGCCTCCGACCCAAGCTGATGACGGTCTCCGTGTCGTTGTTCGGTCTCGTTCCCATCCTCTGGGCAACGGGCGTCGGCAGCGACGTGATGCTGCCCATTACCTTGCCGCTCATCGGCGGCACGATTTCATCTACCCTGTATGTATTGCTCGTTACGCCCGTTGTTTTTGAGATTACGAAGGAGCGGGAATTGCGCAAGCAGGGTAAAATAGAAGTGTATGATGTCCAAGAGTAGCCGACGTCCCGTAGGGACGCAACGTAGGTAGTAGTAGCAAACGTGCCAAAACCCAGTAACCCCGTCCCGTAGGGACGCAACGTAGGTAGTAGCAAACGTGCCAAAACCCAGTAACCCCGTCCCGTAGGGACGCAACGTAGGTAGTAGTAGCAAACGTGCCAAAACCCAGTAACCCCGTCCCGTAGGGACGCAACGTAGGTAGTAGCAAACGTGCCAAAACCCAGTAACCCCGTCCCGTAGGGACGCAAC
>JALHQW010000041.1:42100-73568 GCA_022841745.1 Saprospiraceae bacterium
CGCAACGTAGGTAGTAGTAGCAAACGTGCCAAAACCCAGTAACCCCGTCCCGTAGGGACGCAACGTAGGTAGTAGCAAACGTGCCAAAACCCAGTAACCCCGTCCCGTAGGGACGCAACATAGGTAGTAGCAAACGTGCCAAAACCCAGTAACCCCGTCCCGTAGGGACGCAACATAGGTAGTAGCGACATGCCGAGCCCCACGCCCCCGTCCCGTAGGGACGCAACGTGGGTGACAGCGACACAACACCCCCGGAATCCCGTCCTGTAGGGACGCAACATGAAAGATTTTACCACTAATTTCATCAATAATATGGCAAATACCTACACACAAATTCACATTCATGCTGTATTCGCACCCAAATTCCGGGAAGCCGTTTTGGACAAGGAGTGGCGACCCGACCTCTTTCGGTACATTACCGGGATTGTCCAAAATTATGACCATAAAATGTTGCAAATCAATGGGATGCACGACCATCTGCACCTATTTTTTGGGATGAGACCGACCCAAGCATTGTCCAAATTGATGCAGCAAGTAAAGGAGGACAGTACCAATTGGATAAACGACAACCGATTGGTTCGGGGGAAATTTATTTGGCAAGAAGGGTACGGGGCGTTTTCATACAGCCGGACACATGTGCCAAAGGTTATCAAGTACATCCAAGACCAAGAAATCCACCATGCAAAAAAGACATTTATGGAGGAATACCTGCAGATGTTGAAAGCGTTCGAGGTTGATTACGATGAACGGTATGTGTTCAAACCGTTGGAATGACGGATTGCCGCCGACCACGTCGCGCCCATACCCATGTTGCGTCCCTGCGGGACGGGGGCCTCGGTGGTGCGACACGGGTGCTACCCATGTTGCGTCCCTACGGGACGGGGGCCTCGGTGGTGCGACACGGGTGCTACCCATGTTGCGTCCCTACGGGACGGGGGCCTCGGTGGTGCGACACGGGTGCTACTACCCATGTTGCGTCCCTATGGGACGGGGGCTTCGGTGGTGCGACACGGGTGCTACCCATGTTGCGTCCCTATGGGACGGGGGCTTCGGTGGTGCGACACGGGTGCTACCCATGTTGCGTCCCTATGGGACGGGGGCTTCGGTGGTGCGACACGGGTGCTACTACCCATGTTGCGTCCCTACGGGACGGGGGCTTCGGTGGTGCGACACGGGTGCTACCCATGTTGCGTCCCTACGGGACGGGGGCGTGCATAAACTTAAATAAAATTTAGCGCATGAAACAACTTAAATTATTGAAAATGAATGCCTTATGGACAATGCTTCTGTGTTCGTCCACCCATTCATTTGCTCAAACCTCGCTACCGCTCGATAGCATCCTCGCCCGCATCGAGCGCAACCACCCTGCGTTGAAAGCCCCCGATGCCCGTATCCGGGAACTGGACACCTACGCTTCCGGCACGGTGACGTTGCCCCCGCCACGGGTGAGCAGTGGCTTCTGGATGACGCCTTATAACGTGAAAAGGTGGAGCCAAAGCGGGGCGCACGGCGACGGCATGGGCAGCTTCATGCTTTCTGCCGAGCAGATGCTGCCCAACCGGAAGATGCAGGAAGCCGAGGGTCGCTACATGGCGTCCATGTCGGCGATGCAGGGGGCGGAAAAGGGCGTAATGCGGAACATGCTGTTTGCGGAAGCAAAAACGGCTTACTTCAACTGGCTGGTTTTGAAAGGGAAAATCGCCGTTTTGGACGAGAGCAAAAACCTTTTGCGCCTGATGATTGAAAGCGCCAAGCAGCGCTACCAGTTCAACCGGGAAAAGCTCGGCAGCATCTATAAAGCCGAGGCGGAACTTGCCGACCTCGACCGTATGCAGGCGATGTACGCCGGGGAAATCCGGCAGCAGAAAACCATGCTTGAAGCCCTGATGCAGTTTCAGCAAGCAGCGGATTTCGACGTGGACACATCGGTGTTGGCATCCAAAAGGGAGTTGCTGCCCGCCCTGCCCGACACCGCCCGAATCGCTGCCCGCAGCGACATACAAGTAGTGGAAGCCAACCTCCGCACTGCCCGGCTCGAACAGGAATTCAACCGCTCAAAGCTCAAGCCAGAGTTCGGCGTCCGCTACGACCACATGTTCGCCTTTGGCGGACAGCCCTTGCAGTTCTCGCTAATGGGGATGATGACCGTCCCGATTGCGCCCTGGGCAAACAAGGACATCAAAGCCAAAATCGAGGGCATTGACTTCCGGCTGGCAGCTTTCGAGTGGGAAAAAGCAGCCATCGCCAACGGTGTCTGGGGTGCTGCCGCCGACCGTCTCGTGATGATGCAGACCCTGCAAGACCAAATCGAGCGCTACGAAAACGACATCGTGCCCAACCAGCGCAAGCGCTTCCAAAGCACGCTACTAGCCTATGAGCAGAACACGGACGAGCTGTTCATGGCGCTCGATGCCTGGCTGGAACTGAAGATGAGCCGCCTTGCGCAACTCGACCTTCTCCAACAATTACTTCAAGCTAAAACCGCTTATGAAAGAGAATTGGAAATCCGGTAAAATTGCCATTGTAGCCGCCAAATTTATTTGGCTGGCTCAAAAGGTTATAAAATCAGCCAGCCAAACAAGTTTGGCGGCTACAATGGCGATTACGTTATTAATCGCCTGCAACGACCACTCACAACACGGCGGGAACGCCACCACCTACCAATGCCCCATGAAATGCGAGGGCGAAAAGACCTATCACGAACCCGGCTCATGCCCGGTCTGCAAGATGGATTTGAAGCCCATTGAAGTACCCAAGTCAGTTGCTTATCAATGTCCCATGAAATGCGAGGGTGAGAAGACCTACTCTGAACCCGGCTCCTGCCCGGTCTGCAAAATGGACTTGAAGCCCGTCGAAATGCCTGCCGGACACGACCACGAAGGGGCGGTTTATACCTGTCCCATGCACCCCGAAATCGTTCAGGACGAACCGGGCAGTTGCCCGATTTGCAAGATGGACTTGGTGAAAAAGGAAACGGCGGACGGCGATAACCACGACGCAACTGCCAACGACCTCGAATTTTTATTGAAACCGACCTACGAATACGTCCTCAGCAGCATAAAAACCGTGCATCCGGAACGAAAGACACTTACCGCCAATATCGAAACACCCGGCTACCTCGCCTACGATGCCCGCAAGGTGCAAGCCATCTCCGCCCGCTTCGGCGGGCGCATCGAGCGGCTGTATGTCAAGTACCCGTACCAGCCCGTGCGGAAGGGTCAGCGTATCCTCGACCTGTACAGCCCGGAAATCGTTACCGCCCAGCAGGAGTTGATTTTCCTGTTGGAAAACGATGCTGAAAACAAGGGTTTGGTTGAAAATGCCCGACGCCGCCTGTCGCTTCTCGGTTTGACGGCGACACAAATCAGCGAGGTGGAAAAGACCCGAAAGCCCTCGTTGTCGCTGCCCGTTTTCAGCCCCTACGACGGGCTTGTTTTTGAAAAAGCGACGTCCGCCCCGGCACTATCCGGTTCGGAAATGGGGGAAGGCATGGAAAATGTTGGCGCCTCAGCCTTGCCAACTTCCCTTACCGCCGATGGCGAACTTTCCCTGAGGGAAGGGATGTACGTGCAAAAAGGGCAACGGCTGTTCAACTTGCAAAGCCTCTCCACCGTCTGGGCGGTGCTCGAATTTTACCCATCCAACGTGGCACTGGTCAAGGTCGGGCAGCCCGTGAGCATACGAATCGAGCCGTTCGACCAGCAGTTTTCCGGCAAAATCAACTACATCGAGCCGCAGTTCGGAGCGGGCAGCAAGAACCTCCGGGCGAGGGTCTATCTCGACAACCCCGGCGGCAAGCTCAAACCGGGGGCGTTGTTGACGGCGACCGTACAGGCAAGCGGGCGTTCCGCCATTTGGATTCCAAAGAATGCCGCCCTCGACCTCGGTAGGCAACGGGTGGTGTTTTTGAAAAAAGACGGCGTTTTTCAAAGCAAAAAAATTGAAGTGGGCAGCATGAACGGCGATTGGCTGGAGGTACGGTCGGGCATTTCAGAGACCGATGAGATTGCCGCTGATGCACAGTTCCTTATGGACAGCGAAAGTTTTGTGAAATCAAACTAATTGAAAATGAGCTATTTAATAAAAAACATTGCCTTGATGGTCTTGCTGCTGACGGCTGCTGCATGCAATCAAAGCACCCCCGAAGTCGTGCCAGACAACGTCTATTACACCTGCTCAATGGACCCGCAGGTGATGGAGAAAAAGCCTGGTACTTGCCCAATCTGCAAGATGGACCTGGTGCGGGTGGAGGTTGACCCCAACCAAAAGGCGGGCGAGCTGAAGTTGAGCGAGCAGCAAATCCAGTTGGCGAACATCCAGACGGACACCGTGCGGCTGCAACCGCTCGGCGAGGAAATCACCCTTTCGGCTACGTTGAAAGAAAACCAGAACCTCGTGAACGTGGTCACGTCGAGGATTGCGGGCAGGGTCGAGCGGCTTTTCGTCCGAAACATTGGAGAACCCGTTAGGGTAGGGCAGGTGGTTTTTGAACTGTACAGTGAGGAACTTGCCGCTGCCCAACAGGATTATCTGCTGGCATTGCAAAGCAAAAAACGCTACGCCGATACCGAGCCGAACTTTGCCCGCATCGCCGATGCCGCCCGCAACAAACTCTTGCTATGGGGAATGACCGAGCGCCAAATCGCCGACCTTGAGCAAAGCGGCAAGCCCGGCAACACCCTCCCGTTTTACAGCAAATACAGTGGCATCGCCACGGAGGTCAGCGTCGCCGAGGGCGATTACGTGGCAGAAGGCTCGCCTGTGCTGCGCCTTGCCAACCTGAGCACCCTTTGGGCAGATGCACAGCTTTATGTCAGCGACCTGCCGTTTTTGGGCAAGACCGGGGAGGCGTTGGTGGAAATCCCTTCCATCTCCGACCAGAAGCTGCGGGGCGTGGTCAGTTTCGTGAACCCTTCGCTCGAAGCCTCCTCCAAAATCGTGATGGTTCGAGTGGAAATTCCCAACCCCGGCGGCCATTACCAACCGGGGATGCAGGCTTGGATGACACTGAAAGGAAAAGCCCGAAATGCCATCGCCGTGCCAACCAATGCGCTCATCCGGGGAAAGGACGGCACGACCGTCTGGCTGAAAAACCAAAGCGGCGCATTCGAGAGCCGCATGGTGAAGACGGGCACGACGAACCGGGATTTCACGGAAATCACAGAAGGTTTGCAGGCTGGCGAAGAAGTAGTGGTATCGGGGGCATACCTATTACACAGCGAGTTGGTGTTCAAGAAAGGGGCGAACCCGATGGCGGGGCACGATATGGAGAATGAACATGAAGGGCATTGAAAATGCCTTATCACCCATTCTTCTTCAACCCCTCCACCGCCTGGTTCGCCGCCCGTGCCGTCAGCACCATGAAGGTCAATGTTGGGTTTTGGGTGCAAGCGAAGGTTATGCACGCCCCGTCGGTCACATAGACGTTGGGGCAGGCGTGGAGTTGGTTTCACTCGTTCAGCAGCGAGGTCTTAGGGTCATGGCCCGTTGAATGCGCTTAGCATCAACGTTGGCTACCACAATGAGCACCACGACATCCAGCAGATACCCGGCAGCCGCTTGCCGCAATTGAAGAAAATGGCACTGGAGTTTTACGACAACCTCGCCTCCCACAATTCATGGTCAAGGGTGATTCTGGACTTTTTGTTCCGAAAAGATGTGACGCTGTACTCCTGTACGAAGCGAAAAAATGGAAAATCTTGACAGATCGGGAATTGGATTCCCAATCTGTCAAAGAAAAAAGCTAATTTCGCAGCATGATTCAGCGAAGCCTATCCAACCATCTGCTGCAATTGGCGACACAGTACCCCGTTATCAGCGTGAGCGGCCCCCGCCAATCTGGCAAGACCACCTTGGTCAAGCAGTTGTTTCCACACCTGCAATACATCAATTTTGAAGATTTGGAGCTGCGCACGTTGGCGCTGCAAGACCCAAAGCAGTTCCTAAGCCGCTACCCTGGCGGCCTCATCCTTGACGAGGCACAGTATGTACCCTCGCTGTTCTCCTATATCCAATTGGAGGCCGACAAGCGCGGCAGGGCTGGTGAGTTCGTGTTGACAGGCTCCCAGAACTTCCTTTTGATGGAAAAAATCACGCAGAGTTTGGCGGGAAGGGTGGCAATCTTCAACCTCTTGCCATTTTCGATGGAAGAACTGAAAGGAACTGTACAAGAAGCCACGAAAGTTGAAGACTATCTTTTCAAAGGCATGTACCCACGGCTTTACGAAGTGGAAACTGCACCGGCGTTTTACTACCCCAACTATATCCAATCTTACATCGAGCGCGACGTGCGGCAGTTGGTGAACGTGGGCGACCTCGGCAAGTTCCGAACCTTCACGGAGGTCTGTGCCAGTCGCATTGGGCAGCTCTACAACCAGAGCAGCCTTGGCAACGAATTGGACGTTGACCACAAGACCGCCAACCGTTGGTTTTCCATCCTCGAAACGAGCTTCATTGCCTTCACCCTTCGGCCTTATCATCGCAACTACAACAAGCGCATCACCAAGTCGCCCAAGCTTTACTTCTATGACACGGGCATCGTTTGTTCCCTGCTGGGCATCCGCAGCCCGGAGCAGTTGGAGCGCCACCCGCTCAAGGGGCAACTTTTCGAGAACTTCATCATCGTCGAAATGCTCAAGCACTTCCTCAACCGGGGCTACCGTCCCAATCTCTACTTCTGGCGTGACCAAACGGGCAACGAGGTTGACCTGCTGGTGGACGAGGGCGGGCTGCTATACCCCATCGAAATCAAGTCCGCACAGACTTTCCGGCCTGATTTCCTGAAAGGCATCCATTTTTTTAACAGCGTATCGGGCAACGACCCAAAACTGGGCTACGTCGTATATGGCGGCGAGGAGAGCCTGGATGGGGAACAGTTCAAACTCCGCAATTGGCGGAGGCTTCCTGCTTTGGATATGTAGCAGTTTGGGGCTTATCCCTTCTTCTTCAACTCCTCCACCGCATGGTTCGCCGCCCGTGCCGTTAGCGCCATGAAGGTCAATGACGGGTTTTGGGTGGAAACGGAGGTCATGCACGCCCCGTCGGTCACATAGACGTTGGGGCAGGCGTGGAGTTGGTTCCACTCGTTCAGCAGCGAGGTCTTCGGGTCACGGCCCATGCGCACGCCGCCCATCTCGTGGATGTCGAGGCCGGGGGCCTGTTGGGTGTCCTTGGTCTGGATGCCGGTATAGCCCGCCTTCTCGAACATCTCGGTGAACTGCTCGAAGAAGTCCTTTATCATCTTCTCGTCGTTGTCGTCGTGGACGACGTTGATGCGGAGCTGCGGGATGCCCCAGGCGTCCTTCTGCACGTCGTCCAATTTCACGAAATTGGTTTCCTTCGGAATGGTCTCGCCCATCATGCCAGCGCCCACGTTCCATGCGCCGAAACCCTTGCTGTTCAGCAGGTTGTCGGTGAGCTGCTGCCCGAAGCCATCGTTGCTGATGTCCTGGTAGCGCATGGCCTGGAACGAGGTCGCATAGCCCCGCAGGAAGTCGGTTTCCTGTTTATAGACATTGCGGAAGCGGGGGATATAGGCGCCCATGACCCGGGTGCCCTCCGTCTTGAACTCCTTGTGCCCCTCGTGCATGGCCCAGATTTTCGCCCGGTAGTTGTGGAAGGCCACGTACTTGCCCAGCAGCCCGTTGTCGTTGCCGAGGCCGTTGGGGAAGCGGTCGCTCTTGGAGTTGAGCAGGATGAGGTTGGTGTTCAACGTGGCCGCATTCACGAAGATGATTTTGGAAAAATACTCCGTCGTCTCCTTCGTCTGCTCGTTGACTACCCGCACGCCAGTTGCACGGTTTTCCTTTTCATCGAAAATGATGGAATGCACCACGGAATGCGGCTGGAGGGTGAGGTTGCCCGTCTTGGCCGCCCAAGGGAACAGCGTGGAATTGGCGCTGAAATAGCCGCCGTAGGGGCAGCCCCGCTGGCAGATACTGCGGTTTTGGCAAAGCGTTCTGCCCTGCTGCTTGTGGATGTCCCGCACCTCGGTCAAGTGGGCGCAGCGGGAGAAGATGACATGGCGGTTCTTGTAGTGCTGCCTTAGGCTGTCCCGGAAATGCTCCTCCACGCAAGTGAGGTCCCAAGGCTTCAGGAAGTCGCCGTCGGGCAGGGTGTCCAGCCCGTCCCGGTTGCCCGCCACACCGATGAACTGCTCGACGTGGGTGTACCATTTGTCGAGGTCCTTGTAACGGATGGGCCAGTCCACGGCAAAGCCGTCCCGGGCAGGCCCTTCAAAGTCGAAGTCGCTCCAGCGCTGCACGTACCTGGCCCACATGAGCGACTTGCCACCCACCTGATAGCCCCGTATCCAGTCGAAGGGCTTGTCCTGGATATAGGGGTGCTCGGTGTCCTTCACGAAGAAGTGCATGGCGTCCTCCTTGAAGGCATAGCAGCGGCTGATGACGGGGTTCGCCTCGGCCACCTCGTGCGGTATGCGCCCACGGTGCGGGAACTCCCAAGGCTGCATGCCCGTGGTGGGGTAGTCCTTGATATGCTCCACGTTGCGGCCCCGCTCCAGCACGAGGGTTTTCAGGCCGGCATCGCAAAGCTCCTTGGCGGCAAAGCCGCCCGTCATACCGCCTCCGATAACGATGGCGTCGAAATGGTGAGTAGTGTCTGGCATCTTCTATGAAAAATTAGGGTTTTTATCAATTTCAAACCGCCACGCACCCCTTGAAAAACCCTGGTGCAAACGCCCAGTTCCGCACATTTTTCAGGAAAAACTCCGAGGAGGTGAAATGCTCGATGGTGAGGCCACGGGTGGTTTCAGCGAAGAATTTCAGCGGTTCGCTTTGGCCCTCCGGCTTGGCCAACCAAGTGAAGACCTCCGCCTGTTGCGCAGTGGCGAGCGAACCGAAATCGGTTTTGTATTGCTTCACAACGTGCGACTGCAACTCCTTGAGGCCGCCGAGGTATTTTTGGATGTTCTCCGGCGAAGTACAGTCGTTAAGCACGATCAAGATGAAATCGGTGGCCGTTTCCGGCATCTTCACCTCGGTTTTGCTTTTTGGCAATAGTGCCTCGGTCAGTTGGTCGAGCAGCTTTCGCTGGTCAGCTTCGAGCGGGACGTTGGCATAGACCGGGCCTTTGGGTTCGCCCTGGCAACCGGGCAGCAGGTAGGCCGCTGCGGTGGCGATGGCGATGTTGCGGATGGCTTGGCGTCGTTTCATCGTTACGGATGATTTTGATGAGGGAAATGGGCTGATAGTGTCTTGCCCAATCACGAGGCCAATGATAAGGCGATTTGTTGAAAAACCTTCGTGCCTACTTGGGAAAAATGGGGCGAAAACCTGTGCCTCGGTAGGCGCCCTACTGTTAGAAATGGAGGGTATGCCGCATTTTTCAAAAAAATATGCCCTTGCCATACCCAGATTGGCGGCACTGCCCTATTTTTACCACCGAAATACAAGCGGAAGTAGCTCAGTTGGTAGAGCATCAGCTTCCCAAGCTAATCCCCTTGATTTTTTATTGGTGTTAAGTATTGTTAGTGAAGGAGTTATGAATTTATTTATTCATAATAAAATCACTTTCTTTTACACTTTACTTACACCAATGCTTTCCTTTAGGTTTATCCTCTACACTTCCAAGACCTACAAGAATGGTAACAGTCCTGTCATGTTACAGGCAACTTCCAATGGTCAGGTCAAACGCATGGCAGTTGGATTCGATGCTACCCCCAAAGAATGGGACGAGGACAAGCAGCGTTTCCGTAAGAACACCACGAACTTCAGGTCAAAAAATACCAAATTGGACGAACTTGAAATGTTTGCTCAGTCTTTGCTCACCGCTTCCATCCTGGAAAGGAAAAAGTTGTCGCTCGATGAAATGATGCTAAGGATGAAGAACGAGAGCGTTTCCGCAAACGTAGCACAGTTCTTTGATGAAAAAATAAAGGAACTTCAAGCTGCCGGAAGTGCGGGGAACGCTTTTATCTACACTTGTGCGAAGAACTCCCTCTTGAAGTTTGCAGGTGATAAATTGACTTTTTCAGAAATGGATTATCGTTTCCTGACCTCGTTTGAGAACTCCCTTCGCACCAACGGAGCGCATGACGGCGGCATCTCGAATTATATGAGAACCATCAGGGCTTTGTACAACGAAGCCATCAGGAGAGGGATTGCGGAACAAAGCGATTACCCTTTTAGTACACAGTTCAACAAAAATGGGTACAGTGTCGCCAAATTCAAAACCGTCCGCAAACCGAGGGCATTAGCCCCGAATGACTTGGAATTGCTCAAAAACTTCGACTACACACAACATCCTGACCTCGCACGGGCATACCAGATGTTCATGTTTTCTTTTTACGAGTTTGGTATCAACTTCGCAGACATGGCGCATCTGACCCATGATAACATACAGGACGATTATCTCAGGTACACAAGGAAAAAAACTAAAAAGGAATACAACCTTCCTTTGCACTCGGAGGCATTGAAAATCCTTGGATGGTTCGGAGGAAAAGATTATTTATTCCCAATTTTCACCTCGTTTCACAAAACAGAACAACAGAAACTTCAACGGATAATGAAGAAGCGCAAGCAATTCAACAAGGCGATGAACAAGATAGGCGAGTTGTTGGGCATAAAAACCAACATTACATCTTACGTGGCACGTCACAGTTCCGCCACTACACTCAAAAGGAAAGGAGTTTCGGAGGATGTCATTTCAGAAGCGTTGGGTCATACGGATTTGAAGACTACTAAAATCTATCTCGCCCAATTCGATAACCAAGTATTGAAAAGTGCCTCGCTTCATCTTTAGACTTTGCGGGGAGAACGATAAACGTTCGAAGTATACGGGTGTACTTTACTTGGAACGGTCAATCAATGAACTACAATTCCATAGTCAAGCACACCAATGACAAGGTAGACAAGTTTGATAACCTATTTTATTGATTTTCCCCACATCAATGATGTAATTCCAATTGAGACGGAAAAACCTCGAATTAAATTGATTGGATAGCTATTTGTTGCTCGTAAGGAATAAAGATTTAGCTTTAATGCACAACCTTCAATAAGTATATCCCAATTAATCCCAAACCCATATTGAAAACCAAAGAATTCAACATAATCAGAATCTAATCCATTTCCAATTGAAGCTCCTAAGCAGCCAATAGAGACATAAGGCCATACATTTAAATAGTCGGGCATTATAGGTTGAAAAATATTATAACCAAAATCCATGCTAGAACTCCCTATGACTGCAGCCTTCAATCTTCCCTCGCTCTTTAATATAATTCGATTTTTTAATTCGAAATTTTTAACAGGTGATAGATTGTCATTAACCTTAATAAGAGTCCAATTAAATCTGAATCCAGAATGATAGTTATCTGAAACACCTAAGGCGAATCCTCTTGCGTTCAGTAGATTATTTTGTTTTGAGTTAAACCTAATCGAATTGTCATATTGCAAATACACAATCGTTGATTTTCTACCTTGATAGAAACTTAAAAATTTTTGCTTTTTCCTAATAAATTTTAAAGGGCTGGACTGGTAAATCAGATATGGGCTAATTGGAAGGACAATTTTAGTCCTTACAGAGGCACCTGCTTTCTTCCCAGGACTCCATGCTGGCATTTTTTGGATTGCATTCATTACCCTTCCTTCTAAACTCGAATTGTAATTACTACTATTACTGTCAATCGTAACTCCACCATTTTTTTCAATAATAAATGTCACAAGGAACGGCTTAATGCTTAGTTCTTCCTTGCTGATATCATTAACACTCATTGATAAGTAGGAGGCGATGATTGAATTATTACCCAAAAAAAGAGGTTCTTCTTCTACTTCGTATATAAAAAACACTTTACTTTCGTTTTCATTAAGAACGGTTTGTGAAATTAAATCATTTCCTGCATTTAGGAAAAGAAAGAAACAAAGTAAGAAGGTAATATTTTTCATTTTTTAAGATTTATGTTACTTATTAGTTCTTGCAATTCTAAATCCTGTGTCAAGCATACTACTATTTGAATCATAATAGTAGCGAAAATTCAGGTTACATTCTGATGCAACTCCTATAAAAGAACCTCCTACTAAGATTTTTTTATTTGTTTTGCGTCGCCAATCATCATTATTCCACTCTAATGCATTACCAAATAAATCATAAATCCCAAGTTTATTTGGTTGCTTAGTAGAAACAGGTTTCGCAGCTTTATTTGAATTATTTGAATACCAAGCAAATGAGTCTATAGAATTAGGGAATTCCTGTAAATTGTGCGGATAATAACCATCCTTAGCACAGAATTCCCATTCAATAAACTTTGGCAATCTGTATCCATCTGAATTTTTATTTTCCAATACAGTAATTAATTCGACTTGTTCTCTATCTCTTTTGAAAACATTAACAATAGCACTAATTTTTTTGGGTGGTTCATATTTGAGCTTTTGGCTTACTGACCTTCTTTCAAGTTTGTAATAAGGAATCATGCCTTTCTTTATGCTGAGCCAATTGCAATATTTTATTGCATCAAGCCAACTAATGTTTAATGCTGGTAAATCCCCAGAATAACCAAAATTTGGTTCAATAATTTTCAATGACATTTCGCTTGTGTATAAGTAGTATTGCCAATTTGTAATTTCGGTTATCCCTATTTGGAACGATTTTAGTGTATTGTATTGGGATTTATCTCGTGCTAAATCTTCATTCTTCCATGGCATTATATTATACTTTTTCTTGATTATAGTATCTGTATTTAGGTATTGGTAAATGGGTTGCTTAAACTCATTGTTGAGGTTAAAATATAGGTCATTGCCCGATATTATTATTCCTCCTTCAATAGTTATTAGCTCTGGGTAGTATTTAAGACTGAGTACTTCAAAATTGTTTTCATTGATATTTTTTATCTTTTTAGCTAATATTGAACTATCTTCAAAAACCTGTTTAGGGAACAATAGTTTCAGTGCTTCAATCGCATTAGGTGTTTGTCGTGAATTTAAGTAGAAAAAACTAATTTCTTGTATGTAATTTTTTACCGAATCAGCAGGTACTCCCAATCTAAGTCCTTCTTCACAATTTTTTAATGCATCATAATAATCTAGTCGTTTTAAATAGCCTTCAACAGTTAAAATTAACTCCTTACCCTGTTCTAAATAATTATTAGTAAGAAGAGAGTAAGCTTGTTTTGCTTCTTTAGCTTTTTCTTGAGCCGTTAAGAAATTACCTTCTGCTATACGCCGCTGTTCTTCTGTTGCCATTTTTTCTCTTATAATTTGTTCCAGCGCATTTTTGGCCTTTCTTTCCTCTGCCTGAGCCTTGCGAAGGCTTTTTTCAGCAAAGATTAATGCCTCTTTTGCTTCCTTTGTCCTCAGTATTGCAATGGTTGAACTGCTGTCTGCGGCAATCTTAGCAGTTTCTGCTTGTGATTTTTGTCTAAGTGCTTCCTCTCGTTGTTTTTCTGCTTCGTTTTCACTCAGATTCGCTTCCTCTCTAGCCTTGTTTGATTGCAAGTAACTCCATCCTGCTAAGAGTGCTAATGCTAAGGTTATGATTGAAAAAAATGCAGCAAGGCGAGTTCGCTGGCGTGCCCGCTGTTCATTTGCCTTTGCCTGTTTTTCATTTTGCTGGGCAATACCCCGCTGTGTCTCGGCCTCAGTCTTTGCCTGTTCAGCTTGCTCCCGTAGTCCTTTCTCCTGTTCAGCTTGCCGCTTAGCCGCTGCTAATTGTTCATCCTTTTCCAGTTGAATGCGAAGTGCCTCTGAATATAAATAGTCCTCGCTAGCTTTTAACCGCTTTTCCAGTGTTGCCGGGTAAGCTTTGTATTGCTCGTAAGGCCGGATAAAATCCAGGTCTTCCTGAGAGAAGTACCCCTTCCGCTCATCGTAAACCCGATAAATGTCTATTGCTTTTTCCCGAAGCTTCATTTCTTCCGTGAGATTCTGGCCGACGACCAATGCCAGCACGTCGTGGCTAATTTCGTATTGAGTCTGGTCTCCTGACTTGAGGGTGCGTAGGATTCGACGTTGCTCCAAGTCATGGAGCAGGTTAGGTAGCGAGCTTTTCAGTGCCACCTCCTTGCCCTCTAGGTCTTTCTGTAGGTCTTCTCCGCTCATCTGAAGCTTGGTGTGCCGCTCTGAAATCATGGCGGCAAGAGTTTCCATCGGTATCTTCTTGCCATAAGTTTGACTTAGTTCTTCAAGCTGTTTTTTCAGGAAGCTGTCCAGAACGCCTGTGAGGTTGTCCTGCTCCTTTATCAGTCCCTTGTGAAGCGTAGGAAGTGCATCGTTCTTTTTTTGTTTGTTGGCCCTGTCCCATAGTTCGCTCAAAAACACCTGCACGTGGGCCAACTCTATTTCCCGACTTTTGTCAGGCAATTTGGAGAGGATGCTTTCTGCCAATTGCCTACTGTTTCCCACCTGAAAATATTTGCGGTATTGTGGGGTATCCAGCGTTTGGTGAATGACCTCCTTCACGTTTTCCCTCCGCATCTTCTCCAACCTGAACCGGTGCTGAAAAATGCTGGGGCACAACGACTCAAACTCCGATAAGTGGCCGATGAATTCTTCCCGCATGATGAGAATCACCCGACAGGGCACTTTGTAGCGGATGAGCTGGTTGAGTCGTGTGAAAAAGTCCCGCTTTTCTGCATCATTATCTGAAATGAGCAGTTCCTCAAATTGGTCGAATAAAAGGTAAACCGGCTGGTAACGTTCGGAAAAAAGGTGCTCGATGGCCTGCCCGAAGTCAGTGTCCGGGTCGAGTGGCAACCGGGTCACTGGGTCGAGGTTAATATTCTCCTGCAAGGCTTCATTAATTTCATAAAACACGGAACCTGTCATGTTGGCCCCTCGCCTGATGGTAAGTGCGTACCAATCCGCATCGGAGAACTGGTTCCTCAAACCACACTCGATGAGACTTGTTTTCCCAGCGCCTGAAGGCCCATAGACCAGCAGGTGCTTCACCCCGCTCAGGGCATTATACAAGGCGTTGGTTTCCTTTTCTCTTCCGAAGAAAATGTCGCTGTCCTCCTGTTGGTAGGAATCCAAAAACTTGAAAGGAGAAGTCACTTCATTCATCTATTTGGGGTTTTAAAGGATTTGAAGACTTGTTCCAATTGCTCGTAAAGCTCATCAAGTCGGGGCTGCTCGTTGTTCTGGGCTTTTATCGATATGTGCTTGTTAGAAGTTATGTAGCGACCCCCGTATTCCAGTTCGTTTTTGTATTGTGCAAAATGGTATTGTCTCCCGCCTTTTTCCTGTCCAATGTAATAATAAATCTCAGGTGTTTGGGTTGGCGTATCTGCAAACACGCTTTGGTCAACCACCAATGGAGAAAGGGAAATGTAGGTACTGGGGTCATGGATATTGACGAGGCAGCTTGACATATTGCTCCCATTGAAAAGCAACACGCTTTGGCTATAGGTAAACACATCTTCAATGGAATGGGCGCTGTAATCATCGTCCTCAGACATGGCTTCGGCATACATGCCGTGCAACTCACCGTAAAGGTGGACAAAGTTCTTAGCCATGCCGAGGCGGTAGTTAAGGCTTATATCCTTGATGGAGACGAGGCGGTATTTTGCCAGGAAAGCCAGCTTGCGTAGCCAGTACACCAGGCCAGTCAGGTACTTATCGAGCAACTGTCCCAAAGATTCACCTTCTGGAATGGAGTTTCCCAACAACAGGGTACGGTACTTTTCAAGAAAAAGGGTGGTGCCATACAAATCACTTTCAGTATCAGTCAATTCCTCCACAAAGTCGTTGATGTCAGGCATAAAAGCCATTTCCTTGGGCAATAGGTCGGTTGTGAGAAGCAACAGGTTGAGGTAATCAAAGTAGGGTTGCAAAGCGGTATCCATTTGGATAAAGCTGGAAACAATGGGGATTTCTATGTCCTGTTTCCGTTGAAAAACTTGGGCTACCTGGATGTAACAAAGATAGCGTAGGGTACTCTGGAAAGCTTCGGACATGAAGGAAAGCCTTCGTAGTGTACGCTCTTGCCCGGCGACAGTTCCCATTTTTTGTAAAAACGTCTCAATGAGCCATCCATAATGCTCGAAAATAGCCCAGGGCTTGTTGCCTACTGATACGCCTTGTTTCAACAGCTCTTGCCGCAAGCTTTGTACCCAACGGTTTTCGTCGGTGACTAGGTTCAGCGCTAAATCGGCAGGCAGCTCTTTTTTGTGTTTTGACTGTCCGACAATAAACTCGAAGTTGGCATTAGTGATTGAACCGATGTTGTAAATCTTGTCGGCAGTCTGGATGCTTTGGGCTTGCTGTTTTTCCAGAAAGGCTTGGAAAACATCCAGCTTTCGGAGGATTTCCAAGGTTTCATTGTTTGTGGACACTGTAATGGTGCTGTCCGTCACCCCCTGGATGACAATGTTATGTTTGCCTTGAAGGTTGGTTTCGTTTGGCATGGTCAGGAGAAGTTAGCGGTGTCAATTTTTTCAATGTTGTAAATCTTGTCAGAGGCTTGGTTGTTCGTGTTTCCGCTATTAATACTAATGTTACTGCTGGTGTTGCCCTGCACCACAATATTGCTATTACCATCTACATTTACCAAGTTGCCCGCCACGGGGTGCTTGAACTCCGTAAACCCATCCAGTTCCAACCGGTCCAGTTCTTTGTTGAATTGATTCCACAGGTTTTCGCAATTTTTGAAGGGGCTGTAGAAGTGTTTTAGCTCTTTCAGCTTCTGGTGGAACTCTTGAAGGCTGGGTTCAGTGACCTTCCCGTTGGGCGTCTTGAAATAGGTGAAAATGAAAGGCTTTTGTCTGGACTTGAACTGTCCGAATGCCTTTTCAAACTCCTCCGCCGTGTACATCCCAACCTTGGTGAATGCAAGCAAGATAAAAAGGTCGGCCGCCTCTACTTTTTTGTTGTACTCGCTTTGTGACCCTTTGGTTCCCATCCGGGCAGAAAGGTCTTCCCAAATGTTGAGGTGAAGGAAAATGCCTTTATCGTACCAAGCTTTGCACTTGCGGTAGATTTCGATTTCGAATTGCTCACGCTCGGATTTGAGCTCTGCGGAGGAGGCAAGGAAGAGGGTTATCTTTTTCATGAATGGGTAAATGTTTTCCGATTCAGACTTGCATTAAGTCATACCAATTTGGCTCTCAGTAATGTCTGAATGTCTTAACAGTTTTTTGAAGCCTGTGATTATGGCTCGGCCAAAGATACAAAGTATTGAGTAAGTACAAATAGCACGTGCCAGTATTGACTGATGTGCAATCATACTTTTTGTATGCAGTCTTAACTCAGTTGTTGCATAAAAATGGCATAAAATGTTAATGTACGGCGACACTTTTCTCGTCCCGGTCAATACCATTGGTGGAAGACCTGTCATTCCAGTAGTCGAAAGTCAGACAATTGAATTGAAAAACACCCTGAAATCCCCCATATTGAAATTCTTTCAGAAAATGTCGTGTAGGGCTTGGTTGCGGTTTTAACTGAGGGCTTTGTTGATGGATGGTAAGGTGTTCTACCACAAGCTGAAAGAACTCATCTATCCAGTAGGGACACCCATCCTGCACGAGGGCAACAGTATTTTCTTGGGAACAGCAAGGTTAAAGGACGTTCCAAACTGCATAGACGAGTTTTACAGGTTGTGGTTCGTGTGGTTCAGCAAGCGGACTAAGCGGTTTTGGGTGCTTAGGGGATTTGTCGAGCGGTTGTTCAAGGGCGTCAGGTTCGTCAGTTTCAGCGAGTTTTTGGAAGTTTACAGGGACAGGGCGACCGTCAGGAACTTCGAGGAATTGGTGAAATACTACCCTATTTACAAGCTATTGGGCATTACGGACGTGGATACCCGGAACAGGTTCATCAACAGCTACCCGGACACGCTCGAAGGTTATTTCGAGTTGATGAAAAGGAAGAACGAAAAGCTGTGGGATTATTTCAACCGTTCCTATCCTGTCAGGTTGCCGGACGGCAAGGGCAAGCATCGGTACGTGGTCGGTGGCACGGGAAGTGGAAAATCGGAGTTGCTCAAACATCTTATTAAAGAGGACATCAACAAGAACGATAAATGTGTCATTCTCATCGAACCAAACGGCGATTTATCGGAACAGGTGGCGAGGCAAGCCTCTTTGGACAAGGACAGGCTGGTGTACGTGGATTGCAGCCTCTCCCCCCGCACCCCCCGCATCAATCCTTTTGAACTTATCAACCTCGAAAACGAACTGGACATCGAGAAGCAGAGCCAGGTCATCAGGAACGCATTGGTTCAGATTTTTGCGATGGATGGGCAGCCGTTGACCTTGCAGATGCAAAGCATATTGCAGCCATGTTTGGAAATAGTGGCGAAGCAGAAGGGCAATTTGTTGGACTTGCAGAGGTTCATGGTGGACGGTGTTAATGCCGATTTGGTAGAGGCGGGAATGGAGAGCCAAAAGCATGGTGATTTTTTCAAGTACAAGTTCAAAGAGACGAACTTGGTGGTATCGAGGCAGGGCATTTATCAAAAGCTGTTGAATTTGTTGAATTTCAGTGTGTTTTCAGATTTCTTCTGTGGTAATTCTACGATAGATATTAGAAGGGCGATTGATGAGAATAAAGTGATGTTATTCAATTTAAGTAAGGGTAAGTTGGGGGATTATTCGAGTTGTTATATTGGGATGATGATGGTGGCAATCATTCAAAATCTGATTTTCCATAGAGCGAACATCAGGTCTGAAATGAGGACGCCTGTCAGGATTTACATTGACGAGTTTCAGGACTTCGTGACCGAATCCTCGGAACAGATTTTCGTGCAGGGCAGGAAGTACAACGTCGGATTGACGGTGGCTTCGCAGATAGTGGGGCAAAAGATGACGACGGAAATGACGAGGATAGTTTTGTGAAACACGGATACCAAGTTCGTTGGGGTGAACGGCTACCAGAGCCTAAGTGTGATGAGCAAAGAGACGAACACGGAGATAGAGAAATTGCACAAACTGTCGGTGGGCAGGTTCTTTTGCAAGATATTCAACGGACAGAGTTTTGTGCTGGAAGTGCCGAAAGACCACTTGGACTGGACAAGCTGCATCGGTGAGGAGGAACGGAAGGCGGTTTTGGAGGAGCAGAAAAAAAGGTACTACGTTCCGAGGGAACGGAGGCTTTTGCAAGAGGCCAGTATGGCGCTCGTGCCGGGTGGGTTCAGGAGCCTCACCATGTCCAACCAATTGTTTAAACCCAAGTATTAGCGATGTTGACCATTTCCCCCATCGAGCAAAGGATTTTGAGACGCCTGTGAAGGTACAAGTTCCTCACGGCACAACAAATGCGGAGGGGTATTGGGAACAGGAGTTTGCAGGTCATTTACGAGGACGTGAGGATGTTGAAGGACAAATGATTGTTAGGTAGCATCACCTACGGCGGGGTTTCGAGGACGGGGACGATGCAAAAGCTGCACTACCTTAGCCGCAAGGGTGCGGCAGTGGTGGCGGAGACCGAGGGCATCGGCTTGGAGCAGGTAAAGTTCCCCAAGTCCACGAACACATTGGTCAAGAACGATTTCCTGCACAGGATAGCGACGATAGATTTGATGATTTCCTTCGACCACTGGATAAACGGCACGGGACATGATAAACTTTTCTTTGAGGTGTATTTCGACACAGTGGGAAGCCAAAGGGACAAGTCCGAAGGTGCGTTGAGGAGCAAAACGAGGCTGGACTTAGACCGCCAGCACTTCATAGACCCGGACGGCATTCTCGCATACCAGACCGACAGTGGTACAAGGATTTTTGTGCTGGAAGTAGCCAACGGGCAGGACAGCAAAAGGGTAGTCGAGCAGATTGCCAGAAACCTCTTTGCCAGTTACAAGGGATTGGTCGGGGACAAGTACCTCATCCCACAGACGGCGACCCTTTTGGTGGTGTTCGACCGCCCTGAATTGTTGAAGGGTACGCTACAAAGAGTAATGAATGACCCACAGCTTCGCAGATTTGAGGGCATGGACAAGTACCTGTTTTTCGGATTGCAACAGGAAGTGAAGAACGGACGGGCTTCCCATCGGGTGAATATTCGCCACGAACCAGTCGGCATTTTTGATTAGGTAAATTGTAGGGTACGATACAACTATTTGATAATCAGTTATTTATGTTTGCAAAAGTAATTCCGTAGGTATAAATTTGCACCCCATTGGCGCTATCAGATGCCATTGCAGATTGTCATGGGGTCTCCACCATATCAACAGCCAGCCGTCAAGAAAAAGAAATCCATGCTGCCAATTGCAGTGGCTTCCCTATTTTTGCTGGTAATGGCACTTGCCCCGTTCATTGAGTTCGACGAACTTGGCAACGCAAGGCTTTCCCCAAAGCGGGAAGGGAAAATGAAAAAGGAATTGAGCAATTTGGACGAGGCGGAACAGTACGCTTTGTTGGCGAACGACAACGGCTACTACCCCTGCCTTAGTTGCAAGTCTTCTGGGGTTGATTCTTTCCAGATTTTTTTGTTCCAAAACGAGGTGTGGAAGTATGGCACTACCACCAAAGGGGAAGTAGGACGGTACAGGAACACCCTCAAAAACATGAATCTGGTATATCATCAGCAGTTTGTTGGAACTTTGCCAGACTGTTTGAAACAGGAGAAATTGAAAATCTATCGGTATCCATTGCTGCCAGAGTGCTTGAAAAGAGGCTTTCATCTAATTCGACCACCGGGCAACAAACAGGACAATTGAGTTAAAATCATAGTACGATGGTTGAAACTGCAACAAAGCCAGGAATAATTATCAGGAGCATCGTGAATGATGAAACCTTTGATAAGTTGGACACCAGACCGCTTGAGAAGGCTTTGGAGTCAATAGACTTGTCAAAATATGGGACTGGCATCCGTGAGATAAACTTCTTTGTGGTTGCCTTACCCCCTGATAATTCTATTCACAAAAACGAAGTGATTTACGAGCGTAGGAAGCGGAAACTCACCCTTGAATTGAACCTGAGCTATCCACACGTTTTGAAGGCTAACGCCAGTGAGGTTTTGAGCATGGCTGCTAGGTTGTTTGTAGTTTCGATTGACCTTTATCCGCAATTGAAGATTCAGGAATTTGAAGTCAATACGTTTAAAAATGACGTTGAACAAATCTTCTTTTCTAGAAAGTGGCTTTCATTATAGTGAATTTTTCCATAAAGATTCTATGTACATTTCTATTCACAGAATTAGTTTCGTTGCAAACATCGATATTACTAAGTTTCAGAAATGTTTATGAGGTTAGTATTTGCTTATGAGTAATGATTGTCCTATATCTAACTATATGACTAAATTAATATACCACTTTTGGAACATTTCATTTATAGAAAAAGATTGCCAACTTTGTTTAGAATTTATTAAATCCTTAGAATGATTGTAGCCTCTTACAATATTTTCAATATTTGAAATCATTGCGATTCCATCCTTTATTGAAGTTCTACAGAACAATTCATTTTCAAAATTTTTTGATTTTAGAAATTCGGAATTGAATCTAGGATAAATATTATTCTCAAAGAATATTGTGGGTAACCCTATAATATCTATTAATAGCTTGATTTCTAAATAACTTAATCCAGTTAGAAGAAAAGGAATATTTTCTCTTAACAGTTCAGACTTTCTGTAGGTCAAGACTTTATCTAGCCAGCTATTTAATAATGGTTTTGGCAAGTAACCATAACTATCTAATTGAAAGTATTTTTCAGTCATTTCATGAAGTGAAGAAAACTCATGAAGGTATTCAGAATTAAAATAAAATTCACCAAGGTTTAATTTTTTTAGACTATTTACAAAGTCGTTTTTGAATTCATGCAGGAAATCAAAATTTGAAGTATCTCCAGGCATTGGTACAGGGAGGTTTTTTTGAACAATGTTATTGAATATCCACCAAAACCTGTAAGCGGGATTTAGGTCTGTATCAAAAGCATTAATTGTAGCTTTAATTATAGGCGACAAATTAAATATATTGGGATTTAGTGCTATGTCGCATATAATACAAAAATTAGCAAGATAAAATTTAGGATTTATTCCAAAATCAGGTGCGTCAATCATCGCTTTTACATAAGGCCCCTGAGTTATTTGTTGCAATTTCAGCGATATTTTATCTTTTAGCCCAAGAAGATTATTTTCTTCCATGATTCTAAATAACCAAAGAATTGCTAATGCATGCGCATGAGATTCTAGTAAATCTCTTGTGTCGAACCTTTTCTGAGATTGATAAATCTCTCGCTTGAATTTTAAAAAAAATATATTTGGTGCCCCGAAATGTTTTGAGCAATAATCCGTAGTATAAAAAGGTATAAAAGTGTTGTAAATATCAAAATTATCAAAATCAAATATTTCTGAGCCGTTAATTAGATTTGTATATTCAGACCATTGATACAACGCTTTCAATGTAATTGAAAGACTATCTTTCTCAGCTTTTTCGATTTGCCTACCTAAGTTTACATATGAATGCTTAAGTTTTAAAAAATCTTCAAATGTTATAGTTTTTAATACATCATTGAGGAAAAATAAATTATAATAGTTGGTTAAACTACTTAATAAACCATAACTAGTTGTGGAAAATTGGTAATAATGGGCTAATTCATGAAAATACTCATAATATTCTTGCCAATTGGTCTCATTTAAATCAGAAAAGTCACTTTTATTTTGGAAAGTATTTGAAGACAGGCAAGCCGATGCCGTTCGTGTTTGATACACTCCCTTTTTATAAGGAGAAAATAGGTCATGATGATTTATCATATACTTTCATCATTTGCAAAATGTTAATAAGCCTCTTTTTACAACATAAACAGCAATTAAGTTTGCCAAAGCTAATTCAAGAGATTGGGATAAAATTGCACTTATTTCAATTGCTAATTCAATTTCTGGTTTATCAATTAGTTCTTTTCTTGAACAAACCATGTCTTTGATGCTTTTGGAAATATTATCCAGGTGTTCTTTTGCTTTATTCAATAATTCAAAAGGAGAGAATAACTCTAATTCTGAATTGCTTCTCATGTAAATTTCGATGATTAGTTCATCATCTGAAAATTCCATCAATTCCTTAATTTCTTGTTTAGCTTCCATTTGTATTTTCTTTAATATTAACGACTTGTTTGAAAACACTCAATAACTTTTAATACTTAAATTCTGTTGATAAGTATCGAAAATTATACTTGTCAGCGTACCCATTCAGCTTTTGTTTAGTCCTTTTTATTTTCGTAGTACCACTCAAACAACTTGCTTTGCAAATGCTCGTAGATGTTGGCTTGTATAAGCTCCAAGGGAGAAAGTTTTCAATCTCAGCCGTAAATTTTAGGAGAATCGTAAGCCAGCCGAAGGTCGCTCATTGCTACTTCCAGCACCTCGTGGGTGTAGATAGGTATTTGACCATCTGCAATTTCCGAGATAAGGTCAGAGGCATCATCTTCATCGGTATCTCATTCTCCTTCAAAGAACTTAGATTGGAACTCCTCCAAGGCACTTTGTTCCAACTCGTAGAGTGTTTTTGGCATGGTGTAGATTGGTTACAAAATAAAATGAAATACACATGCTGACGGGTACGCTACAAGTCGGAACAAAGATAGTCTGGAAAGAAATTGGCGGGTGAAAATTTTGCAGATTTTGAGGAGTACGCTGCAAATTAGTTGCATCCACTCCCCTGCACTGCTCAAACAAACAAAAAGGCTACCCGCCTTGCAGCAGATAGCCTTCTTTCAATCCAGTTCATTAACAGGACTTGCAATCATTCGGTCAATCATCCTCACCCCTCGATGACCAATAGGCATCGTTGTTGGGGTTCAACTGATTGGCATGGTTGTCCAAGTCCGCTTGGGTTGGCTGATAAAATGAGTTCATAGTACGATGTTATAAAAGTGAAAGAATCAATTGCCCTTTTTGGGAGCAGGTTTGGGTTGGTTCGGGTTCAGTTGCTTGCCCCTGTTCCCTTGTGCCTTGTCCCAAATGATGTTGGTGCCAGAAGTACCTTTGTTTGGGTTCTTGATTTGTGCTGGCGGGTTTTTAACCGTCTTTTTCATTGTTGAAAAGAATTTGAAATTGCCCCTACTCTTTGATGGATTTTCAGGAAACCTCCAGTAGTCATGACTTACGGGATAAATTTACGGTCGAAAGGGAGGGGTAGGCAATACCCCCTTCTCGTAAAGGCTAAATGCGGCTGTGAAAGGTCGAAAA
This sequence comes from Saprospiraceae bacterium, assembly GCA_022841745.1. Classification (GTDB taxonomy): domain Bacteria; phylum Bacteroidota; class Bacteroidia; order Chitinophagales; family Saprospiraceae; genus UBA6168. The sequence goes on from JALHQW010000041.1 coordinate 66,160, forward strand.
CCGAAGCTGAAAATCTAAATGGAAAGTTGCTCAAGCAGGTTCTTGAGTTCTTCGGACTTGTCCTGAGAGATGGCAATTCGCTTTCCATCCTCCATGACCACATAATCTTGGTAGGAGTAACTTCCGCCTGGATGTTTTGTGCTGACCCTGAGTACCTGCATAACATAATGACAGTTCAGGATAGAATTCTTGGTTTTGAAAAAACAAGACTCACCGCTTGCTTCCAATACTGAATGAATCCGGCTCAAAGAGGATGCGATGGCAATCTTCTGAAGATTGGTTGTCGCCAAGGTGTCCGTATCGGTGTACATGATTTGGGACGGTCTGAGGTAGGCAGTTCCTTCCTTCGTTGGGATGGTTAGTTTTTTGGCACTTCTATTAGATTCTGGAATTTCAATACTTTGAACGGAGACGAAATCAGCCTCCCCTTCTTCTTCCTCTACCACTTTTTGTTGATACAGCACTTCCTCCGAGGTATCACCGAGCCACTTTTCTGCTTCTTCTGGGTGCTTTGCAAAATAGTAAGTAAAGCAGAAGAATAAGATGACCAGCACCAGGCTGAGGTTGCGGGCGGCATTGAAGATGAAGGTTAGGAGTGATTTCATGTTTGGCTTTTGAGAGGTATGGCAATTTTTGTGCCTTGCCCAAACTGAAAAAGTGTTTTGTATAAGCCATGTTCAATCTCTCAAAGCACCTGTTGGAATTCCCCACAGTGCTTTGTTATCATTTTGGCATAGGATAGAAGAGCGAGCCTACATGCACAACAATATAATCTCAAATCGTTTTTCGTAAATTTTGAGACTATTTTTGGCTTTTGACTAAAAATGATACAAAAAATTAAAAATCAAACGTTTCGCAAATTAACTTAGCGCAAACTTGCAACGAATCAAAAAATCGAAAAATGAAAACAGAAAACGTCTTTCGGTTCATTTCGCTTTACAAACCTACGAAGAAGGCAAAGCCTCAACACGTCATATCCAATCCTAACCCTACTTCTCCTTGCCAGGATAAATTAAACAGTTACTTAGCCGACGGAAGAACCCCAGAACAGGCAAGGAGCGAAATGGAGAAAAACTGTATAAAGTTTCGGCGAATTCCAGCCTTCGGAATTTTGTCCCAAATTCAGGATGAGGTCTCAGCTTTGTTGAATGACCCCTCTATTGCAAGTGACCCGATTTCATATAAGGCGAAATTTTCTGAAATTTGGAAAAACGCATTCGGTCAGGATTTTGACCAAACAAGTGCCGAAATTACCAGAATAATGGACGCCCTTTGGGAGGCGCATTGTTGCTTTATCATGTTTCCAGAACAAGGTGTAAACCCAACTATTGATTTAGAATTCTGGATTAAGGTTTTTGAATTGCTAAAGAATACAACCTCAACAAATGAGAATGCGAAGTCCAAAGATTTGTTGATGAACTTTAGAAAATACCGGATTGCAGCATCTGCTGAACTCGCAATTCCGAAAGAGCGGTACATGAATATTAGTTCGCCCAATACAGGGGCTGGTGATGAATTAAATGATGAGCATAAGCAACGAAAAGATAAAATTGAAACTATAAAACACACCATAAAGAAACTTCAGGAGCTAAAGCAAAAAATGGAGGATTTGTATGAGGACAAAATAGAGGAGAATGAAAAAAAGGCTGAAAAAGAACGAGAAGAAAATGAATCCAAATTGAAGGAAATTTTAAAAACTGAACCACTTAAAAATTTAGCATCTCCTCACAAAACCATGTCCAAAATAGAGTCCCTTAAAACCGACGAAGAAGATGAAAACGAGTTCTTTTTTTCTTACGAAAGTGACGAAAGTGACATTGCGATTAAGTTCAATAGGGCTGAATTTACGGAAGATGAACTTTTGCTACTAAGAAATCAAAATATTAAATTCAGGAACAGGTATATGCCAGATGTGACGCATGATTTAACATTAAGAATTGCAGAACTTAACAAAGATGTGTTTGAGATTAAGACAGTCACAGAGATTGTGCGGGTAAATGGTGTCTTTGTTAGAAGGAAAAAGACTCTTGACATCTAAACTTCATTCATTCACTTTCAAATTTTAGCAGATGGAACCTTTTATCAAACCGTTGGGAGTTGCCGAATTGAAGGTAGTTAAACAGAAACTTGCAAAATACGAAGCAGGTGAAATAGCGCATATCGAAAATGTGATGGCTTCCGAATGGCGTGGCAGGGAGCATAGAAGGCTCAGGCAGTTGGAAGAAATTTTTACAATAGAGGAAGAAAGGTCAGAAGAAAATACCAGAGACCTCCAATCTACCGAACGTTTTGAGTTGCAACAGGAGGCTCAGGAAGTAATAAAATCCGAAACCAAATGGAATGCCGGTGTGGAGGTCTCTGCCAAGTACGGTCCTGTTTCCGTAAAAGCCTTTTATAATTACGCATCCACTAATTCAAAGGAAGAATCAGAAAGAAGCGCCACCAACTATGCAAAGGAAGTAACAAACAAGACCCTAAATAAAGTCATTGAAAAAGTAAGAAAACTAAGAACCACCAGAATTTTTGAAGAATTCGAGGAGAAAAATAAACACGAGTTTGATAATAGAGGTGTAGGAAGTACCAATATTTCGGGAATTTACCGTTGGGTGGACAAATATTACAGGGCTAAAGTTGTAAGCTATGGACGCAGATTGATGTACGCTTTTACCATACCAGAGCCAGCAGCCTTTTACATTTTTGCAAAAAATAGTAATATTATTGCAAATATTCTTCCAGAAGTACCAGTTATACCCAGAAGGCTTTTGGAAGATAATATCACTTATGAAGAAAATCAGCCGTTATTGGCTCCATCTGACATTACTCCTTACAATTACAATACATATATTAGAATATATGGCGCCGATGGCATTAATCCGCCTCCGAGACATTGGATTTCTATTATGAAAACTTTTACAAAAGAAGTTCAATATCGCTGGCCAGAAAATAATAACGATATAACTGTTTGTCAATTTTCTGACGCAATTGAAATTCCAAAAGGATATTGCGCTATTTATGGGTATTATAAAATTGAGCTAAATAAGTTTGATGACATAACGGATAAAGATAATACACATGTCTACATAGGGCAAGACGAAATTTTTATTGACAGAATTGATAGAAGCGATGCAGTTAGACGTGATATTATACCTCACCCTAAACACAGTTTACTTGACGAATTTGGGAAAAGGATTTCAGCAAGAAAAGGAATGTTGAATTTTAAAAAAACATTGGAATCCATACCTGTTTCTTTTATGGCTAACCAGCTTTACGGCGTTTCTCTTAACATACAAGTAATATGCCAACCAACTGGGGAAACTTACAAAAAATGGGAACTCGAAACCTACAATGCCATCATGAATGCCTATTACAAGCAACTAATGGATTACGAAGAAAAACTTGCTGCCGCTCAGATTCAAAATTCAATAAAAATAACGGGGAGAAATCCAGCAATCAATCGGGAAATAGAAATGGAAGAACTAAAAAAGGCTTGTTTGATGCTATGGACTCAAGATGATTTCAATTTGGGTAGTGGCATCAGGACTAATAATAATGAAAACTCCGTCTTTTACGGCTATCCTGAAATTGACATTGCCGCTAATGGATGGGCAACGAAAAGACCTGATGACATTCAGTTTCTTGAACAAGCATTTGACTGGAAGAACATGATGTATGAGTTCCATCCATATTATTGGGGAGATAAGAAAAAATGGACAAAAGCTTTCAACTATGAAGATACAGACCCATTATTTGAATCATTCCTCAAATCAGGGGCAGCAACTGTAATCGTACCTGTGCATCTTCAAGCATCGGAGGCAGTTTTGTATTTCCAACTAACTGGAAAATTGCATCCTGGTGGCAAAGTACCCGGTCTGACTCCACCCGAAGATTCCTCAACTACTTTCAGTAGCTCTCATTTCTCTGTTGAAAGTAATGTGGATTCAGACATTGCACTATACCATTCTTATTTGGATGAACTAAGTGACGAAGAGGCAGAAGACGACATTGAAAGGGATGTAGAGATTAGTGCTGACGACCCTGATACATGGTTAATAAAGGTGCCTACTAATCTTGTATGGCTTCAGAATGAAAACCCGGGGCAACAACTACCCAACTATGAACCTTAAAAAATTGAATCATGGCAAGTTATAAGGAATACTTTGGCAATTCGGCTGTACTTGTAGAAATTGATATGGATGCAGTCGAAGCTGGTGGCAAAGGGGGCAACCTTGCAGCTTCTTTTCGTACAATTACGGAAGTAGCGCTTGCTTGTTCCGAAGCAGTTGGACAGCTTCCAGAAGAAAAAAAGCCCAGTGAGATTGAAGTCACTTTTGGATTGAAAGCATTGAGTAGTGGTAAACTTGCTGTGACCGTCAACGAACCCAATGCGAATTTTAAGGTAAGGTTGAAATGGGGAGGAGGAACGGGAGTTGAAGGTATTATGTCAGATAGCAAGAAGATGATGCCATCTTAAGTGTTAAATAAGTTCATGAAAAAAACTAATTATTGCATAAAAAATTGCGATTAATTCGACTTACTTTCTGCGTTGTTGCCAAACTCATGTTACTTAATCAACGGTAAACTTTACTGGTGTTTAAAAATACTATTAAATAGTGTTTTATTTTTATTGTGCAATACTATGATATTTTCATAGTGGTTTTTTTAATCAATAATCGACCAAAAATATTGTAATTTTTGTTAGTGTGGTCTAAACTACATAGAATATCCATAGCTTTGGGATAGCTATCAGATTTAACTCCATCATAGTTGTCATAAAACTTAACAACGTGACTTATCCTCTTCTCAGGATGCGGCATTAATGAATTTTGTGTTGCAGCTTCTTGCCAAAGTTTCAACATGTTATTTTCATTAACATTTAATGCGTATTTTAATCCTATATGCTCACTCCACAGCAATGTTCTAAATTTTTTTACTTGAATTTCATTGCTGTATAAAATTCCAATTTCATCGTCAAGGTAAAAACTTCTACCACTAATGTTTGCAGACCCAATAATAGCAATAGAATCATCCACGATTAGAACTTTGCTATGAACGTATATTGATGGGCTGGCAATAGGCGCAATTCTTTTCAAGAGACCTTCTTGTACAATTAAGGGTGCTGTTACTGGTTTTCCGGGATTTTCAACGTCAAATTGTGGGCAATATTTTTTTATCAGAAAATCATTATTTGAATTATAATACTCAGTGTTAGCTGAAAGCGTGAATACTCCTAAATTACTCTTGAGTTCAGTCTTCAATAATTTTAATGCTTCTTTTTGTAAATAAATACCATGATTGGTTAGTATATCTACTTTGTTATTTTCCAAATTAAGTTCTTCGGGAAATGCAGGTATTACTATAACAACCTGAATTAGCGGATTTAATTTATATGCTTTAATAATAAACTCAGCAATTTTTTTCCATCTAAAATATTGGTTTTCAATATAAATATATTTTTTTGCACTTAATATTGCGCTTTCATATGCTTCGACATGGTCGTGCCGTATAATTTTGGGCGATTCAGTATTCGAGTTAAACCCTATAGATTCGGTTCTTAAAAGTTGTACAATAGATGAGCCAACTTTTGAGTTCTTTTTGTAGAGAATTCGATTACCAATCTGATTATTTGCTCCAATAATTGGTTTTTCAAAATGACTAATGTCTGGAATATTGTTTATAAATTCAATTGATTTAAAAACATTGTCATTCCACTTTTTTTTGAATAAGTCTTGTATGTCATGTATGATAGAGCCTTCTATCCTGCAATTAATGTCATGCCGAAAAGGATTTGATTTGTGCTTATCATCATCTATAAATTCAGGAATGACATTTGAACCACCCATAAATGCAACATCATCAATGATGGCAAGTTTGTAATGGAAAGAACCTACGGCAATGTCTAAAAAGGGTTTTTCATTTCGAAAAAAGCCGTTATTACTGTAATTGATGTAATCCCATATTCGAGGCATAAATTTAAACTCTTGAAACGCAAATTCAGGTTTCTTCTTTAATATATCATTTAGTAAATCAATAATTTCTTGGAATTTATCTTTTATTAACAAGGAGTATATTAAATTATTTAATGCGTATTCTTTTTCAATATTTATGATTGCAGGATGTAAAACTGTTATTGCTTGATAAAAATCTGGATTGAAATCATAACTTTCATTGAAGAATTCATAATACCCCCTCCAACATGCTCTATGCCATTCATTTTGTAGAACAGGGTCGAAATCGGATAAAATTAACCTCACATCAACGCCTTTTTGAGAAGCTTGTGTCAGCAAATGAGTCCAAGTCTTTATCTTTTTGTTTTTACATTCCCGTGATAATGCACAGAAGCCTGAATTAAAATGCCAATAGCCTAACCAGATTTTCTCCTTTGCATTGAGAATAGCTTTCTCAATTTCAACAAAAGTTTTGTAAGTATTAATTAATGGACTTATATTACAACCTCTCCTTGGTAGTGGTCTATATTCACCACTCACATGGTTGCCTACTGGTTGTAGAAATGGTTTGATAATTTCATAGTTTGCCATGGCGCAATGATACGGTAGAAATCTAAAAAATTAATGCCCCATTCCCCCTCAACCACTCCTTCGCTTCCAGATAATTCGGCATTTGCACCTTTACTATGTTCCAGAACCTTTCTGAGTGGTTCAGTTCGAGTAGGTGTGCCAGTTCGTGGATGACGACGTAGTTGATGACGAACTGCGGGGCTTTGATAAGCCTCCAATTGAAGTTCAGGTTGCCTTTCAAGGTACATGAACCCCAACGGTATTTCAGGTCAGAGATAAGAATGTCGTTGTATTCCACCCCCAACTGCTTTGCGTACCGCTCAACCAGCGGGACAATTTTCAGCTTGGCTTTGTCCTTGTACCACCCCTCCAAAATGGCTTTCCCATCTTGCAGATTTTGCCGGGAGATAAGGAACTTGCCCTTGAAGGCAATTCCATCCATCGGCTCGTCGGTCACGTCCAATTTGTAGTTCTTGCCCAGGTATGCAATGGCTTTCCCTGAGATAAATGGCGTCTCCATTTTCGGTTCTCCGAATTTCGGGGAATAGTGCATTTTCTCGAACAGCCAGAACTTCCTTTTTTCAACAAAAGCGTCCAGTGTTTCAGGATTCGTGCCTTCTGGGGCAAGGACGACCACCGACCTGTCCCTTTCGACGACTAAGCCGAGGGTCTTTCTCTTTTCTGAAAATTTGGTGGTGTACGTGAGTGTCATTTTCTCAAAATATTATGCGTAAAGAATCGTGTCATTGTTCTCCCTTGCGTGTTCCTTGATTCTTGTGTAACTATACAGCCGCCTTCTCTGGGTTAGGCATCATTGCCATAGCTGTCAGTACGTTAAATACTGATTGCCCATTCTTGATAGCTGTATCAATGATAGACCGGATGATGCAGTAG
>JALHQW010000042.1:0-19929 GCA_022841745.1 Saprospiraceae bacterium
GGCTGGTGGCTTCGCCACCAGCCGCCGAGGAGGTTTTTTTAGGGGAAACGAAAATTTTGCGAAGCAAAATTTTCGTTTCCCCTTTCTTGGAAGCAGCAGTACGCTAAATAAATGCTGTAGTGCACATACCTCCATACCTCATACCTCCATACCTTTTTTAGCGTAGGCGGGGTCGAAATCTTTAAGCCGGGCAATCATTGCGAGCAATAAATAGAATACGATGGAAGTCGGTAGCAAGGTGATTGCTTCCTGTGGGTAACTGGCCAATGCTAGCAGGAACACCGTGATGGTAAAACACAGGTACAGGGTCTTGATGGTTGGATCTTTTACCCTAAAATAATAGCGAATACTCGTCCTCATTGCCGTGAAAAGCAAGCCCATATAAATCAGCAGGCCTACCCAGCCAGTCTCCACTGCCAATCGGACATAGAGGCTATCGTGAGCAAAGCTGGCAAGCCAGCTATCAGGCGTAAAGCGTTTTCCCCAATAGCCTGTGCTGCCCAACCCGGCACCTACTGGATGGGAATGGATATAAGGTTGGATTTTAGCTTGGTTCTTCATACGAACCTCAATGGTGTCATTGCTTTCGCCCCTGAAGGCAGATTGGATCCGCCAAACCACGGCACTGCTCGTTGATTTCATGATGAAACCAGCGCCTACCATGAAAAACAAGACGCCAGCTATGATCGTCTGTTTCTTAAAAGTCATTATCAAGTAAAGGATAACCCCAGCAGGTAACATGACAAAAGGCGTTCGGGAACCCGCATAGGCCATGCCTAGCAACATACAGCCTGCCGCAAGCAATAAGGCGAGTTTTCGCCAAATCTTGAATGGCCCTGCTGCCAAGACTAGACAGAACATGCTCATATAGCCCATCAAAATGCCAAATGTCGTAGGATCGGAGAACAGTGAAAAGACCCGCATCCTATCCCATTGGAAAATGAGCATGAATCGCTCCTCGTCTGCGTGCAACCATGTCGTCTCGGCATTGCTGAACCCAAACCATTCTTGCTTCAATGAGTAAAGTGCGGAAAAAAATCCAAGGCCAAGTATGACTTTCAAGGTAGTGACTATCCGTTTGTACGAACTGAACACATAACAGGAAATGAAGTAAAGCGCCAACAACAATGCAACTGAGCGTACAGTATATACCCATGCCAAACGGGATTGCGCCCAGGGATTGAGCACCTGGAGGAGGTTGTAGTAAATCCAGGCAAAAATGAAGATGGAGATTGGGTTCCTGGCAAAACTGAAATCCCTTTCTTTTATTAGCCTCGCCAACATGCCAACAAGCATGAGCACCAATAATCCGTCGAGTGCGGTACCGATGGGGGCATTGGTGTATTTCGCCACCAAACCAAGGAAAAAGCCAGCGAACAGCATGACAATGATGCCAAACTGGAGATTCAAAAAACAGGTGGCAATAAGGGGGATTGCTATGATTCCAGCCAAAAACAACACGGCCAGCTTCAGGGGCAGCATGGAAAGTACAAATGCCACTGCAAGCGCAATAAAGGCAAAAATGGCGTACCCAAGCGGGTTGTTCAGCTTTTGGTGCAAAACCTGCCGAACCGTCCAGTCTCTAATACCAGTATAAATTGAAATTGCGTAGCTCATTTTCTCATAGTCCAGGGGGAGAAGTCACAAACGCTTAATCATGTAGTTTTCGCTTAGATGCCAGAGCGAATTTGTGTTCTTATAGTCTTAAACGGGAAACGTTTGGCTTGGTGTGGAAGGGATGGGAAAAAAGAATGGGAACTGGTTCCACCCTTTCAGGTTTTGCCAAGCTCCCGATTCCTAACCCATTCAAATATATCTTAGTTGTTCAGAAAAACAACACTTTGAGGAAACATGCCAACAAAAGCAGGAAGCACATGGCCGTTGCCGTGAACTCCAAGGTTTTTTCCTTTTTGGTCAGGAAAAATTTTGGCTCTTGATATTGCTGTTCAGTTGCATTTTTCATGAACTTATTTCACGATTTTTTTTCCAAGCTTCACAAAGATAGGTGGTATCAAATCTTTTACAAAATCTTTTGCAGATTGTACTGCATTAAATTTTCTCATTTGCGCATCAACCTCAATCCCTTTTCTTTCCCTGAACAAAGTAGTATGGTCTTCCAGCCCATCGTTAATCTCAGAGGAGGGGCGGCCATTGGTGTAGTAGTACAACGCCAAAGACTTCCTGCTGCGGTCGGGCGGACAGGTCAGCGGGTTTGGCAGTCCGTGGTAGGAGAAGTCGGTGGTGGTGAACATGGCCATCGTGTTGAACCTAGGCGCAACCTTGGTGACACATTTGGTCATATCCTTGTTCCAAAGCTCAAAATGGCCACCGTACTCGTCTTTCCAATCTTTATTGAGGTAAACCAACACGTTCAAGCGACGGTCGAGGCCAGTCTCACGGTGCTTATTGAAGTCGGCATGGATTTTCAAGAACCCGCCGGGTTTAGTTTGGTGGAATCCGCCGCCCTCGAAATAGGGGTCTGGTGTCAGTTTTTCCTCAATGCTGGTCAGTTCCTGCAGGAATTGAAGAAAGGGTTCTGAATTGAGGAAATGGACAAATGCCTTGGTAATTGGCCCAAATCGGCGCTCGCCACGGGAAGCAAGTTTGATTTCATTAGGCGTCAGGTACTTGATGTCGTCTTTTCCTTCCAAGTCAGGAAACTCTTCCAGAATAGCATCCAAAATATCGGGATTGAAGAATTCCTCGAATTGGATATTGGGGAATGGGGCAGCCTTTGAGTACTTAGACTTGAACTCGGTAGCTACCGCTTGCAAATCTTGGTACTTTTCGTTCAGGAAATCCTTCGTGTCTGGCACACTGAATTTGTCTGTCAACTCATTGAGTGTATGGGTCATAATATTGTTCTTTTATTCAAGGGAATATCATTACATTTTGTAATTAAGTTAATGGGGAAGCATGTTGGCAAAGGTTTATTTATCAGTCATTTATTGTTCAACGCAAACCTTATACAACCGTTTCAGCAGGCACCAAATGGCGGTCAACAATTTCCCAAAATTGTTTTACCCGTTCAGTCCAGGTGTTCTGTTTTGCGGTCAGCACCCTTTGCTCAATCAGCTCGGCAGAATTTTCTACAATCGCCTTGTCAATGGCCTGCACAAAGTCTTTCTCACTGTCCGCTATATAAACAACATCGGCAAAGCTACGAATATCCTCTGAAAAATTAGTAGCAATCACTGGTTTTCCTGCTGCAAGGTATTCATTAACCTTCAAAGGGTAGATGCTTGCAGTCAGTTTGTTTTTCAGGAAAGGTATTATCGTCACGTCGAAATGCTGCAAAAAAGCTGGCAATTCACGGATATGTTTACCGCCCGTCAAAATGACGTTGGGCAGCTGGTCAAGCCCAAATTCCTTGTAGCAATCCGAGTTCAAAGGCCCCACCATCACCAAGGTCTTGTCGGGGTGTTGCTCCGCAATTTGTTTGAAAAGCGGGTAGTTCAGCCTATACTCGTTGATATTGCCCGTAAAGCCGATGATTTTGCCATTCACTCCCTCCAATTCCTTAGGCCGTGGCAACGGCCCTTCAAGCACTTTTTCAAAAATGGAAATATCCACTGCGTTATGAAGCACATGGGTGTTGGGGTTCAAGTGCTTTTTCAATCGGTGGAGGTTCCGGGAGGTAACAAACGCCACATCCGAATCCAAAATGGCTGTTTCTTCCAACCTTGCACCGTGCTTGGCGGTGTAAGCCTCCTCGGTCATGTCATCTATGCACTGGTACATGCTCAGCTTTGCCCCAAACTCCTTGGGCAAGGCACCTGCATAGTAGGGGTTGAAGCAGTTCAGGTAAATATAGTTCTTGATATTGTAGTCCTTGATTACCTGCCGAATGGTGTTGAGGATGATACGGTTGTTAAAATCAAACCATTTGTCGTATTGCTTGCCTGGCTGCATCCAGTTGATGGGCAAGGTCAAGGGCGGTTGCACGGCAATCACCTCAGGCAGTTCGGGGATGGTCTCGTAACGCATCCTGTTCAACAGCATGTCCTTTCGCCGGGCCTTCACCATCGGCGTGTTCCATCCCTTCAGAAAATCCTTTATCGAATAGGGGTGATTGATGTAAAACACCCTGTTGTGCTTCGCAAACTCCCTTGTGAACGACAAGGAAACGGAAGAATACGCATTTTCCCAAGGGAACAGCGTAAAATAGATGATGTCCAAGTCTGAATGGTTATGCATAATGAACTGTCATTGTTGGGGGCGAATTTGAAGGTTTGGTTCGAGTTCGTTTTATGCTGCTTTTTGCAGTAGCAAAAACTCCTTCGTAATCAAGAAGTCAAGCGGAAAGAATCGCAAGTTCGTCTCCTTGAATGGCCCGTACTTGTTCACGAAACTATGGCTTTTACGGTAAACTGGCTTTAGGCCAGAACCTTCCAAAGCCGAAAGAAGCCGTTCATGGGTCAGGTGGTTTAAGCCTTTGTAGGCTTCCAACAAATCGCTTTCCTCCTCCCCAACTATCGGCCTGTTGTTTTTTTCAATCATTTTCAGCAAGATGCCTTGCGGCAAAAATTGGCACCAGGGCAGGCCCACCACATGCTGTACGTGCGAGGCATAAGGGCTGCGCCAAGGCGGATATGAGACATATATACCGCCATTATCCGCCAAATTCTTGCTCAGTGCCTGGAAAATAGCTTTCAAGATAGGCAACTGGATATGCTCGGCCACATCGTTCAGCACGATGAAGTCGTACTTGCCTTCAATCGGGTTGTCGAGCACATTGCGCACCTCAAAATTGACGTTCGTCACCTTGTGCTTCGCCTTCAGGTCGTTGGCTATCTTTATATGGTGGCGATCAATATCAATGCCATGCACCTCACAGTTGAAATTGGTGGCATACCATAAACTCATACCGCCCATGCCGCATCCAAAGTCCAAGACTTTTTTGCCGTCCATGCTAAACTTCTCACGAATGAGCCGCTTGTCCACATGAAGGTGCGGCGCATTTTCATCCTTGAAATTCGATTCGGCATAGGCCAAACCTTCCTCGTACATTGCTTGAGTCATCATAGTCTGACGATGGTTTCAATTGTATGGTTAATATATCTATCTCAACGTTTTTCAGTTGTATAATCTAAGGCTATCCTTGTCTCTCAACTTTTTCAATTTCTGGGTCTAAAATCCCAGTTGAAGCATTGGAAGCCTTGTTTTTATTGAGTTTTTGCTTTGCTAAATGGTATAATTTGGGATAGAATTCTGCCATATAAAGAAAGGGGTTCAACGGGTTAACCTTTAATGTTTTATGCAAATAAAATTGCATTGCAATAAAAGTAATGGCATAAGCAATTAAGGTGCCCAATGCAGCCCCCATCGCCCCCATTTTAGGAATCAACAATAGGTTCAACCCAGCTGTCAGAATCAAACTAAACATCGTATAAAATAGGTTGATATGTGGCTTTCCTGTGGAATCCAATACGGTGCCGAATTGCACCGCATAGGGCAGGAAAAGGCCGAACAAAATCGTGATTCTCAACAGGTTAGCGGCCTCGGCGTATTCCCTTCCTGCCGTTAAGAAAATCAGCCAATCTGCCAACAGCAAAACCAGCACGATACAGGGCAGCATGAATGCCAGAATCGCCCCTACTGCTTTTTCATACAATTGCTTGACAGCGCCATTGCCTTCCTGCATCTTACGGGAGCTTTGCGGAAAGAGCATGGAGGCCATGCTGGCCGTAGGCACGTCTGTCAGGTTGCTGATGCGGATGGCAGCATCATAGACGGCGACAGCTGCTTTTCCTCCACCCGGCAATGAGCCAATCAGCAGCTTGTCCACTGTTTTATAAAGCTGCGCACTGATATTGGTTCCAAACACAAATTTGCCGTAGGCAAATAACCTACCAACCCATGCCCAGTCAATGTTCTTGCTAAACCGGGCATACCGCCGGGCAAACAACCAGGAAACCAAGGAGGAAGCAATGGCTGCCACAACTTGCGTGTAGGCAAGTGCAGTTAGGTGGACTTCTTTTTTTTCAATGAACAGGTAAAGGATAAAAAAAAACAAAATCCCGCCTTTCGTCACATTGCTCCAGAATATCCCCTTGAAGTCAAGGTTTGCCTGCTGGATATAGTTGAATTGATAGAATGGTATCAAAGCAACCGTGGAAAAGCAGTAAATCTTTAGCAGGAGGGCTAATTCAGTGGCTTCAAATTGTTCGGCAGCAAGAGGCGAAAGCCAAAGGCAACCCATCACTATCAAGGCTGTTAGCAGGCCGTTTAGGACAAAAGATGCCGTCGTGATCCGCCCAGCTTCGTCCCCATTTTCAACAGAAAGGTACTTTACGAGGGCATTTTGCAACAGCCCTATCCTGCCTACCTCTATGACCGAAACGATGGACAGGAACAAGACCCAGGTGCCGTAAGTCTCCTTACCTGGCAACACCCTGACCAATAGGATAAACCCCCCAAAGCCGAACAACAGCGAAGCTGCTTTTTCTGACAGGGTGTAAAAACCTGATTTTAGCCAGTATGAATCACTCATGTGTGTTGAATGGGCCTTTTCAAGGATTGAAGGATTGAAGGATTGAAGGGCTGCAATCCTTCAATCCTTCAATCCTTCAAACCGAATCGGTCAAATATTCTTCAAGTCAACTTTGTTTAGGATACCTCCAAGCAGCTTACCGTTCAACCCGTTCAGGTACGACATCGTGTCCTTGTCCTCATTGCCAAGTGGCGAATTGGCAGACATGACTACGACCATTTTGTCGGCAAAAGGCATTAGCTCACGGGCATCGGAATACTTGTTCAATGCGGCAGCTTCCATGAAAATGAAGTCGTACTTCTTGGCATACTGCTCAATGACCTTCTTGAAATTCTTGCCGGCGAGTACCTCAGCAGGGCTTTGGCTGCCGCCTTTGTTGGCAACAATATCAATGTTCCGAAGGTTGGCATCATTGCTCCCGGCGGTTTCGGGGTTGGCAGAAAGCTGGCCATAGCCGCTTTCCATAGCGTCTGCTTTACGGCCCGTTGCGCTATCTGTGCTGATTTCTATGAACGACTTCGTCTTGTAACCCGACAAAGTATTGTTCTTGAAATTGGTATCAATGATCAATATTTTCTTGTCGTTCAAGCTAAGCGCATAGGCCAGCATAACCATCAAGAACGATTTCCCTTCATGTGCCTTAGGGCTGGTGAACAATACGGTCTTGGCACCGGAACCCTCTAAGTTGGTTCTCAATTTTCGGATATTTTCTTTGAAAGCCTCTAATTCGGGCTTTGTCTGAAAATTGAGGAAGAGGTCGTGCAGGTTCATGTTCTTTACCTTCACGCTGTTCAAATACCCGACCAAAGGCAGTTTCGTTATCCGTTGAAACTGGCTTGGCGACTGCAAGCTGGAATCGAGGAATGCGAGCAAAAACAGGAAGATGCTGGCAATGGAGCCACCTGCTATGCCTGCAAATGCGGAAAAAACGGCCCGGTGTTTTGGAACAGACTCATAAGGGAACTCAGGAGCTTCAATAATGCCCAGGGGATTTTCAGTACCCTCGGAATAGCTCTTGGCAGCCTCGTACCTTTCCTTTGCACCGGAATATTCCTTTTCTGCAATGTCTTTGGAAGCGAGCAACGTGGCAAGTTGGTTGTCATTGGAGGTCAGGATATTTGCCTTGCCCTGAAGGCGGTTGATCTCCCGCTGGTAAGAAATGACGGCAGCTTCGGCAAGCTCAAGTTCAAGTTGTTTTGCCACCTTATCCTGCACCATTTGGATGACTTGAGCATCGAGTTTATCTTTATGGTTTGGGTTGACTGGAACGGTGCGAGCTATCATGTCGGCTTGCTTCTGACGCATGCCTTCTATTCTTTTATCAATAGCCGCCGTGCTTTTACCGCTTGCAAAAAGCTCGACTTTTTGATCTTGCAGCCTTTTAATTTCTTCATCAAGGTTGTTGACATCGTCACGGTATAGAATGTCATTTGCGAAACTATCACCCAACCCTTTGCCCAGCTTGACAATTTGCCTTTCGAGCGAGGTGATATTGGTCTTCAATGCCGGTATTTGCAACCTGCTTTCCTCCAATTTCAACTCAAGGTCTCGGATATGGGAAACCACGCCCTCCCGCTGGCTGGTCACGTCCACCAAGCCATGGGCATTCTTGTAGTTGTCAATCAAATTAGTGATGGAGTCCAATTCAACCTTCCGGGCTAAGAATTGTTTTTCGGCGAAATCCTCTGCAGTTCTTTCTTTGAGGGAAATATCGTCCTCGTGCATTTTGAAGAACTTATCCAGAAAAGTCTGCACCACAAAAAGGGAAAGTGACGGGTCATGGGACTCGAATTCTACGCTGAGGTAGTCGGTCTCCCCTATCCGCTTGACTTCCAGCTTTTCCCAAAGCGACTCGAAATCGTATTTGAACGCCTCGGCCACCTGGTTGTCAAGGGCAGGTATTGGCTTGGTGTTGAGGAAGCTGTCGCTATTGCTGGTCTTCAGCTTCATCACCATATTGTTCAGGTCAATGCCAAGCTCTGCCAATTTTTCTTCATCGGGCTTGGTGAACGGCTTACCACTTTCCTTTATTCTTTCCTGCAAATCGTGCAGCAGCAACGTGTCGGTCAAGAGCTTGATGCTCTTCCGGCTCTTCATCTTCTCGATGAGGCTGTTGAAGCTGCTCTCAATCTGAAATTGCTGGATGAAAGGATTGTCTTGTTGTAAGCTGACGCCCTTGTAGTCAATGATGCCGGTGGACACCACTGCCTTCGACTTGAAAGCCTCAGGAAGGCTGTCAACGAAGAAGTAAGTAGCTATTGAAGAAATGAGGGCAACGGTAAGTAAAAGCCATTTCCGCTTCAATAGTATGTTAATGAGATACCCTAAGTCCATAGTGCAGTTGTGTAAGTTTTCTCTTGAAATAACCAGGGAAATGAAACTTGGGAAGTTGGTCGTTCTTAATTCACTACAAAAATAAACACTTGTTTTTCAAAGTGAACGAACCAATGGGAAAAAAGTGTGGAAGTTAGATGTCAGGCATACTAAATTTGATGCCCTGTTTAAAATGCCCTGCAAATATAGGTTGATTTTCAATTAAAGTAAAGCGTTTACGATTTAATCACTTTTATATTTTTTTTAAATATGCATAAAACGGAAAAAAGTGGCAACCCTCATGGTTGCCACTCAATGACAGAGATTTATCTTAGTCGAAACTAAAGGTTCTTCTCTGTTCTCCCTCTCATTCTCTTAAGTTGATTGGAGTAAAATTTTAATTTCGAGCAAGTTGCAGTATACCAGAAGGTCGCTGCTTCTTGACATCCTGCAACGTTGCTCTTTTTGGTTATGTGTGTGAATAATTATTGCTTAGAAAAACGATCCAGGCCTACCTTCCAATCCTTACCTGCGAGGTAAACCCAATAGGCACCAGCCGGAAGGTTGTCAACAATCATTTTCTGGGTGTTGCTTCCACTGGACAGATTGATTGCAGATGCTGCCACTTGCTTGCCGAGCGCATCCATCACCAGAATGTTTGCCTCATCGGCCTCACCCTCCCATTTGATGTTGATGTTCACGAAATTGGTAGCTGGATTTGGAAAGATACTGTACTCGGAAAGTCCGATTTCTTCATGTGCCGAAAGAACAGCATTAGGGTCGCAGCTGACGGCCTGGCTACCAGCGATTCCACTGTATTCGATGCCTTCAGCACCTAAGATTGTCATGGCATTGCCAATATTCGAACCTTGGCTATTTGGCGGCATGAACGGGTCAGTCTCATTGTCAACTAAGTAGATCATAGCGCTCTCACCTCCCTGGGCATTGCAACCATATGCATTCTTGAAGCTGAACAAAGGCATTTCTTCGCCAGCAACATAATCAGGCGTTGCAAGACCCTGAAGCACAAGCCCAAAAGAGATGTAGTCAAAATCAGGCGCTTCTGAAGGTGAATTATTACGGGCGTTTGCCTCCCAATTCATCCCCACCAAATGGCTGACAATGTCCACCGGGTCAAAAGCATTGGTCGGCACCTTGATGGTAACCTGCCCTACAGCGGTGATGTTGTTAGGATACTCGTAAGATTCGTCAGGAATGACAGATGCAGTGTAGTACTCAGTGTTAAAGTCGTAGGCTAGTTTGAACTTAACTTGAGCACTGGCCGAAGCGGAAAGGAACAGCAGTACTGCTGCACAAAGAGTGTTTACTTTGTTCATTGTTAAAGTTTTATGTCTTAGATTAAAAAATGGTTTTACAACCTAATTCTATGCCTTGGAGGGAGTGAAGCCAATTTACATCGGAGGGAAGTAACTTAATGCCAACATTTGCAGAATGGGGGAAGTTCTTACAAAGTTAAAGGAAATAATTAACTAAACAAATTTATTTACTGATTAAAGTCTAAAATCATGCCGTTTTAAAGAAAAAATTACGTCTATTTTTAAATTTTTTTATTCGAATATTAATCAATTATAATAAATCAATCTCCTATCATACGTATAATTACCTACTTTGTAATTTCCACAAGAACATATCCGATGCTCCCTAGAAAGCCATCTTTACGAAGCTGATTCCCAAAACCACATTCTAATAACATCTTTAACTAAATACGCTTCGATGCCATTCACAAGGCACCGCACTGCAATATTTTCAATTTTGAAATAAGCACTATTAACTTAAAAAAAAGCGAACGATTTTCCATAGCAACTATGGTGTTATATACGCACCATCCATTAAATAAGAAGGTACGTCATCATACCTTACCAAGGAAAACCGTCCGCTTCGTCTTAAACCATTTTTCACCATTAAATGCAAGGATACGAATGGATTGTTTTGCCCAAACCATTAATACCCTTGCATTAAAGCTGAATTTCGGTTCATACTTCCACAGCCAATTTTATGGCAACTGCTGGAAGATTTGGTAGTTCACAATATTGATTGCATTGTTCGGATGCAACAATACGTTGAAGAATATCATCTGGTCAATATCGTTGCCACTGCCTTGGTAGATTACTCGACCGTCCATGTTCGTATCCTCAGGGTAATAACCGTGGACAATAAAATTGAAGTTGCCATTAGGGTTATTTGGATCGAAGAACACTTTCGAGAAGACAGCACTTCTGTCGGTGTTGGCACCTTGGAACATCGTCTTGTTGTCCATGTAGGCGTTACCGGCCCACAATACCCTATAGTTGCCCATCGTCTTCTGCGGCAAAGCAGTAGGTGTTGCAGGGTTTACATAGGTTGGTGTGGTCGGACTCGTAAAGTCAATGAACAATGCATCAACTTTTGACCTTGAAATGGTTTGTGCCGAAGCTGTCATCACACCAAGGTGGTTGCGGTGGCGCAAAGCGACGTAGTAGTCATCTATTTTTGCCTTGAACACAACTGGGCTAACGCCATCGAGGTCAACAATATCGCCATCACGCTGTAGCAAGGCAGCCCTTGTCAAAAGCCTATTAGCAGGGTTCAGCTTGCTTCGCAATTCCAGGAATACCCAGTCAACAATCGCATTGGAGCCAGTTACATTAAGTACGCTCTCCTGGATTGTTTCCCCACCACTACCAAGGTGCGTGAAGGGCTTCGTTCCATTGGGCAACTGAAGGTTGGTGTAAGGCTCTGTCAATGGGATGTATGACTTGCCATCAGCGTCCAACTTTGTCCTCAGTTTGTCATCCATCAGCCCGGTAGTAGTAACTAAAGGTGCTTGCAAGTATGCTTTGATTCGCACGAAAGCAAATGGGTCTGGGTCCATGAAGTCAGGCTTGCCGTCGAGGTCGGTATCGTCATCGGTGACATCACCGTTGCCATTGGTGTCCTCGTCTACGGTCAGGATGCCATCGTTGTCGTCGTCTGGGTTGCTCGGATCCGACTCGCCTGGATCAACTTGGCCGTTGAGGTTGGCATCCTCCTCGTTGTCACGAAGGCCGTCCTCATCAGTGTCGTTGCTTACTGGGTCTGTCTCGCCCTCATCAACCTGGCCATCCTTGTCCTTGTCTTCAACACCATCAGCCAGGCCATCGTCATCGGTGTCGGTATCAAGCGGATTGCTATCTACGCCTACATTATAGGCTGCATCCCCGCCCGTTTCAACATTATCCACGATACCATCACCATCCGTGTCGCTCTCAGGGTCGTAGGCATTGATGTCTAGGTTGTCGGCCACGCCGTCGTTGTCGTCGTCTCCGTCAACGCTGTTGGCTTGGCCATCTTTGTCGAAGTCGCAGGCACCTACCAAGTGCGATGGATTGCAAGCATCGTTATCGTTCGGGTCGAACAATACGCTGCCAGTTGGGGCATTAGCAATGAAACCGTCTCCATCGTTATCCGTGCCCGTGCAAGCAAGGCTGCTCGGATTCGGGTCGCAAGCATCCTCCGGATTTGTGTCAGCTTGGCATTCATCGCCGTCCGTAACACCATCAAGGTCAGTATCACTGTCAGCGTTGAAGTCATCTGGGTCAGTTGCATCGGCCACACAATCGTTATCGTCGTCTGGGTCTTGGCTGTTCACCATGCCATCACCATCGAAGTCGCAATTGTTGAAAATAGCACTTGGGTCGCACTGATTCAGGGCGTTGCTTCCACCCTCGCATTCATCTTTGTCGGAGATGCCATCGAAATCTGTGTCGCTTTGTGCGTCATAGGCATTGATGTCGTCTATATCGCTCAAGCAATCGTTGTCATCGTCTTCATCAACGCTGTTGACTTGGCCATCTTGGTCGAAATCGCATGCGCCTACGGTGTTGTTGGGTACGCATGGATTGTTGTCATCCGGATCATCTTGGTTGGCGATAAAGCCGTCCCCATCTGCATCTGGATTCAAGCAAGCTGCCGAATCTTCATTCGGGTCGCAAGGATCTAATGGGTTGGAACCAGCCAAGGTTTCATCTTTGTTGGAAATGCCATCGTTGTCCGAGTCGTTGTTCGGATTGCAATCATCGGAATCCGCTGAATCGGCCACACCATCGTTGTCGTCGTCGGTGTCGGTGCCATTCGCAGTACCATCATTATCGCAATCGCAGTCAGCACCCGTCTGCGATGGATCACAACCATCCATTGGGTCGGATCCATTGTTACATTCCGTTACGTCCACTATGCCATCGCCATCGAAGTCGGTCTGATCGTTATAGTCGTCAGCATCCTGAGCATCGAGTACACAGTCGTTGTCATCGTCGGCATCAATGTTATTTACTTGTCCATCCTGGTCAAAGTCGCAGGTGGCCACCGTGTGGTCTGGCACACAAGGATTGTCGTCAACAGGGTCGTAAGCAGGATTTGTTGAGCTTACGTCGGTAACGTATCCGTCAGCATCAAAATCGTTCAAGCTGCCACAATTAGCGCCAGTCGGAACTGGAGAACATGGATCCAACGGGTTGCTATTCTGGTCACACTCGTTGCCATCTGACAGTCCATCGTTGTCGCTATCTGTTTGATCGTTGAAGTCGTCTGCATCCAGGTTGTCTTCCACGCAGTCGTTGTCATCATCCGGGTCAACGCTGTTAATTAAGCCATCGCCTTCGAAGTCACAAGCACCTACAGCATGGCTTGGTACACATGGGTTGGCATCATCCGGGTCGAAGGTCGGATTTTGTCCGCTAACGTCAGCGAAGTAGCCGTCGCCATCCTGGTCAACCTCCCCACTGCAGAGTGGGCCAACAGGTGCTGGACTGCAAGGGTTCAATGGGTTGGAACCTTGCTGGCATTCCTGCATATCGGTCAAACCATCGTCATCGGAGTCGCTTGCAGCATCGAAAGGATTGGCATCGCTGACATCTGGCAGACAATCGTTATCGTCGTCAGTATCGGTGTTGTTGTCCAAACCATCGCCATCAAAATCGCAAGATGGCTTGGTCGCATTCGGGTCGCAGAAATCGAGCGGGTCGCTTTCGCCAGCGTCAATCACACCGTTCTTGTTCGAATCTTCAACACCATCGTTGATACTATCATTATCAGAGTCATCATCAACTGGGCTTGTTTCGCCAAAATCCACCAACCCGTTTTTGTTGGCATCTTCCACGCCATCAAATATGCCATCATCGTCCGTATCGGTGTCTAGTGGGTTGGAGTCTATACCAGCATTATACCCGCCATCACCCTTGGTCTCTTTGACATCGGTAATGCCATCGCCGTCGCTGTCGCTGTTTGGATCATAAGGCCAAATATCCTGCACATCAGCAACGCCATCGTTGTCGTCATCCGAGTCAACGCTGTTTACCAAACCATCTTCATCAAAGTCGCAGACATCGGACCCTGGGCTTGGAACGCAAGGGTTATTGTCATTCGGGTCGTGGAACTGGCTATTCATCGGGTAGTTCTCGAAGAAATAGTCACCATCATCATCTTTTGGCTGACAAGCCGTTGCATTAGCGTTCGGGTCGCAAGCATTCAGCGGATTGGAGTTGCCGCTTGTTTCGCCAATATCCGTGAGGCCGTCGCCATCAGAATCCGAGTTCGGGTCGTAGGCGTCTGCATCGTCGCCATCGGCAACGCCGTCATTGTCATCGTCTTCGTCTTGGCTGTTAATTTGGCCATCGCCGTCAAAATCACAAGCGGCCAAGGTTGCATTTGGGTCGCAATGGTCAAGCGGGTCTGTTCCTCCTGCAACTTCGTTGCTATCACCCAGCCCATCATCATCGGTATCAGCTTTCACAGTGCTGGTTTCCGTGGCATCTTGCTCGCCATTGTGGTTGGCATCTTCTGTGCCATCCGCTAAACCATCGTCATCAGTGTCTGTGTCCAATGGATTAGAGTCAACACCCTCATCGTAGGCACCATCATCCTGTGTTTCTGCATTGTCAGGAATCATGTCGCCGTCAGAATCGCTGTTCTCATCGTAAGGATTAACATCGCTTACATCAGCCACGCCATCTCCATCATCATCGGAGTCGGTAGCATTGGTTTTTCCATCGCCATCGAAATCACAGGAACCAGCAGCTTCGCTTGGGACACATGGATCAGTATCAAGCGGGTCGTAGCTTGGGCTGGATGTCGGGAAGTTCGATGCGAAACCATCGCCATCAACATCAATTGCTTGGCAAGTGGATGCAGCTGTATTCGGATCGCAAGGGTTCAATGGGTTGGAACCATTGGTCGTTTCGTCAATATCAGCCACATTGTCGCTGTCCGAATCGCTTTCAGGATTGTAGTCATCCACATCTTGTGCGTCATTGACACCATCATTGTCGTCATCATTGTCAACGCTGTTCAACTGACCATCACCGTCGTAGTCACAATCTGGTGTTTTGTTGTTTGGGCTACACACGTCCAATGGGTCGCTCTCGCCCTGATCAACCTGACCATTGTGGTTGCTGTCCTCTATGCCATCCCTTATGCCGTCGCTGTCGGTATCGGCAATGAGCGGGTTGGTTTCACCAAGGTCAACTTCACCATTTTTGTTGGCATCCTCAACGCCATCTTCCAAGCCATCGTTATCAGTGTCTGGGCTGTTCGGATTGGTGTCCACACCAGCGTTATATACGCCATCCCCACCATTTTCGAGGCTATCGGATAGGCCGTCACCATCGCTATCGCTATGGATATTGCAATCGTCCACGTCAAGGTTGTCCCTCACGCCGTCGTTGTCATCGTCGTTGTCGGTGCTGTTGATGTTGCTGTCACCGTCGAAGTCGCAAATACCAACTGAGCAACTTGGACTGCAAGGATTGGTATCATCTGGATCGAAGAGTGGCTCTGACGCTGAGAAATTGGCGTAATATCCGTCATTGTCCTCATCGGTGCCACTGCAAGCGATGTTGTTTTGGCTTGGCGAACAGGGGTCAAGCGGGTCGGAATCACCTTCTGTCGGGTCATAGACACCATTTCCACCTGTCTCTGTATTGTCAGAAATGCCGTCATCGTCTGTGTCTGAATTGGGATCATAAGGATCTTCGTCCTCACTGTCAATTACACCGTCGTTGTCATCGTCGAAGTCCTGACTATTCACCACCGAGTCATTGTCAAAGTCACAGACGGGGCTGGTTGGGTCGGGCACACAGGCATTGTTGTCGTCCGGGTCAAAATCCGAATGGTTCGGCGGGAAATCGCCTGCGTAACCATCGCCATCAATATCAGTTGGCAGGCATAACCCTGGATGATTGGTGTAAGGGCTGCAGATATTCTTTGGATCCGACTCGCCCTGATTCAGGACACCGTTTTTATTGATGTCTTCTATACCATCGTCAATTCCATCACCATCCGTATCCTTCTTCAGCGGATTGGTCTCCGTTAGTGCTTCATAGTCGCCGTTTTTGTTTTTGTCCTCTGTTCCGTCCTTGATACCATCGGCATCGGTATCGGGGTTTAGCGGGTGAGTATCCACGCCGTTATTGTACACACCATCTCCGCCAGTTTCAACGATATTTGATAAACCATCGTTGTCGTTGTCGTTGTTCGGGTTGTAGTCGTCAGTGTCTTGCGCATCGTTCACGCCATCATGGTCGTCATCTAGGTCATTCTGGTTTGGAATGCCATCGCCATCAAAATCACAGGTAGGCGACGAGACCAAGGGTACACAGGGCAGGTTATCATTGGGGTCGAAAAGTGGGCTATCCGACGGAACATCCGAAAAGAAGCCATCATTGTCAAGGTCAACATTGTCACAGTTACCGCCGTTCGAGAAGGGCGAGCACGGGTCGAGCGGATCGCTTTCACCAATATCAAAAATTCCATTGAAGTTGATATCCTCATCACCATCCGCCAAAGTGTCGCCATCCGTATTCGGATTCAATGGGTCAGTCTCCTCCAATTCACGAAGGCCATTGCGGTTTTTATCTTCTGTGCCATCTTTGATTCCGTCGTCATCTGAATCGTCGTCCAACGGGTTGGTATCTACATCGGCATTGTACTCGCCATCTTCACTAGTTTCTATATTATCCACTATGCCATCGCCATCGGTATCGCTTTCTGGGTCAAATTGGTCAATATCATCAATATCAGCCACGCCGTCATTGTCATCGTCAAGGTCAATGCTGTTCACCGTACCATCCAAATCAAAGTCGCATCCTCCAATCTTATTATTGGGACTGCACAAACTCAGCGGATCTGATTCATTTGGATCCAAGGCACAGTTTTTATTTGCGTCTTCGACACCATCTTTTAGGCCATCGCCATCTGTATCAGCCATGAGTGGACTGGTCTCGTCAGCATCTCTTTGGCCGTTTTTGTTCTTGTCCTCACAACCATCTTTCAATTGGTCGTTGTCGGTATCATCGCTGAGTGGATTGGTGTCAATACCGGCGTTATAGACACCATTGGCACCTACTTCGGTCTTATTGGGCAACCCGTCGCCGTCGCTGTCATTCATAGGGTTGTAATCCTCGTTATCGTATAAATCGGCTACACCGTCGTTATCGTCGTCAGAGTCATTTTGGTTGTTCTGGCCATCTTGGTCAAAATCGCAGACCAGTGCTCCATTGTTGGGCACACAAGGATTGGTATCCAGCGGGTCGAATTTGGGGTGACCAGTTGGATAGTTTTCGTAGAAAAGGTCGCCATCCGAGTCATCAGGCACGCAAGCGGACGCAGTTGGGTTCGGGTCGCAGGCATTCAAAGCATTGGTATTGCCTTGGTGCTCGGCCAAATCCGTAAGGCCATCCCCGTCGCTATCGCTGCTTGGGTTATAGTCGTTTACGTCGCTTGCATCTGCCAATCCATCATTATCATCGTCGGGGTCAACCGCATTGACTTGACCATCCCCGTCATAATCACAACCCGGGCCAACTGCCACTGGGTCGCAGTCATTGAGTGGGTCGCTCTCGTTGATGTCAACAACACCATTGAAGTTGGCGTCTTCTTCCCCATCTTCCAAGCCATCATTATCGGTATCGGATAAAAGGGCATCCGTTTCATTTGGGTCACGGTTGCCATCTTTATCGGTGTCCTCTACACCGTCTGTAATGCCATCGTTATCCGTGTCGGCATCCAATGGATTGGTGTCCGTATCTGAATTATGGACGCCATCCCCTCCAGTTTCAACTATATTCGTCAAACCATCGCTATCACTGTCATTGTTGGGATTGGTTGGTTGCAGGTCAAAAACATCCGCCACACCGTCATTGTCATCATCTAGATCGGAACCATTGGCCGTGCCGTCGTTGTCAAAGTCACAAGCATTGGAGGCATTAGATGGGTTACAAGGATCGTTGTCGTTGGGGTCATTCATTCCTCCAAAGAAACCATCGTTGTCGTTGTCTGGCGCAGTACAGGCCGTTGCACTGGAGTTCGGATCACAAGGATCAAGTGGGTCGCTGTCTGGTGCTGGGTTGTAGATGCCATCGCCACCGGTCTCATCATCATCGCTGATGCCATCAAAGTCAGAGTCGCTGTCTGCGTTGAAGTTTTGAACATCTTGGGCATCCGCAACTCCGTCTTTGTCATCATCCGTATCCGTGGAATTTACTATGCCGTCCCCATCAAAATCGCATTCTGGGAAAGTGGCATTCGGACTGCACTTGTTGGTAGGGCTTGATTCTCCCGCATCCACCACGCCATTTTTATTGGCATCTTCAATGCCGTCGGCCAGTCCATCCCCATCTGAGTCTGGGTTGTTTGGGTTGGTTTCGCCCGGGTCCACCACATTGTTCCCGTTTTTGTCCTCTACAAAATCGAAGAGGCCATCCGCGTCGGAATCGGCACATGCCGGGGCACTGCCGTAATTGGAATCGAACGTATAAAGCGCAAAGTTATTCCCAAAATCAAACACGGAAATCTCGTTGCCAGGGTTGGAGTTCAACGAGTTTGGCGCAGCAAACGGATCGTCATCTTCAATGAGTTCAACAGGTCCCGTACAAGCAGAAGTTCGCTTGAGCTTGAAAAGTGCCGTTTCCGTCCCAGCTATATATTGGATAGGCCCATCGCTGATGAAACCTATGGATATATAGTCATTGTTTGGGTTGTCAACAGGCGCATTCACCCTACTTGCACCACCTTGACCAGGTGAACCGCCCCAAAGCCCCGACAGCGACACGAAGTTGCTGTACTGAAACCCATTTGGGACCACCAAAGTAATCTGGCCCGTACCCGTCAAGGTGTTCAAGGACGGTGACGGACTCAACCCAGGTTTTGGGCGTGTGAGCACCGTGTAGGTTACACCATCCGACTCCAAACGAATCCGGAATTGAATCTGTGCTTCAACAGATAAAGCCCCCAACAAGAGGAATAAGGCTACTATGGCAAACTTAGCGTGGTAAAGGATGTTGGATTTCATAGTTCTTAAAATTATTTAGTGTCCAAATGAGAGGATTATCATATCGGGGGGAGATAATATGTCTTTTGTCTTGCCACCTGTTTAGGTTGCTGGCTTTAGTGTTGTCTCAAATCAGCAATATACTTTGTGAATGAGAGTGGGAAACTGGTTGAGATGAAAGGCAGGCCAACGGGGAAGGGCCGCTCGAAAGCTATTGCACAAAGTGTGGGTACAGCAATTTTTCATTCAATAGTTTTTGTTAGACCAAGTTCAAATTATGGAGGGGAACAAACAAAGGGAGGGAAAAGCGAAGAAGAAATTTCAAATACCATACCAACTCTAAAAAAGCCATTAAAACAAGGGTTTATACGCAGGGATAAGCATATTCAGCGGTTTGATGATGGCAAGCAACTTCAATCATTGTGAACAAGAAAAGCCCCAGCGCAACAGCACTGGGGCTTCGTGATTCGGCTGGGATTCGAACCCAGGACCATCCCGATTGAAGTATCGGGATTCGCTACCGACTGAGCTACCGCACAAAAAAAGCCCCAGTGCAGTTGCACTGGGGCTTCGTGATTCGGCTGGGATTCGAACCCAGGACCATCCCGATTGAAGTATCGGGATTCGCTACCGACTGAGCTACCGCACAAAAAAAGCCCCAGCGCAACAGCACTGGGGCTTCGTGATTCGGCTGGGATTCGAACCCAGGACCATCCCGATTGAAATATCGGGATGCGCCACCCACTGGGCTACCGCACAAAAAAAGCCCCAGCGCAACAGCACTGGGGCTTCGTGATTCGGCTGGGATTCGAACCCAGGACCA
>JALHQW010000042.1:19939-72620 GCA_022841745.1 Saprospiraceae bacterium
CCAGGACCATCCCGATTGAAATATCGGGATGCGCCACCCACTGGGCTACCGCACAAAAAAAGCCCCAGCGCAACAGCACTGGGGCTTCGTGATTCGGCTGGGATTCGAACCCAGGACCATCCCGATTGAAATATCGGGATGCGCCACCCACTGGGCTACCGCACAAAAAAAGCCCCAGCGCAACAGCACTGGGGCTTCGTGATTCGGCTGGGATTCGAACCCAGGACCACTTGATTAAAAGTCAAGTGCTCTACCGACTGAGCTACCGAATCTTTTCTCTACTGCTTTTCTTCAAAAGCGGCGCAAAGATACATCCTTGAATACCAAAACCAAATTTGAAATCAGATTTTTATAAAAAAATGTACCCGCTCCTAATTTTGTTTGTTTCAAACATCATTTAGAGCACTCAAAGTTCCAATTCAAGGGATAAATATTGCGGCTGTTTGGGAGGGGTAGCTATTTCAACCGCCCTAAGAAAAGCTCCGTAATCCGAATAATCCCTTAGCACGACGGCAGTTCCCTCTCTTTCCAACACATCGAAATCCCCATTGCGGCGTATGCCCACGAAATCCATCCCCATACGGCGGGTGGTGTTCACATCCCAAATAGCATCCCCAATATACACTGTCCGTTGAAACGCCGTCCGAGCAGCCACCGTCTGCATGACCTGGCCAATGATGCCCTCCCGTTTTTCATGCCCGTCGGCACCCACAATCACGAGGGGGTCGGTGGGGATGTCCACATGGCGCAATTTCACCATGGCGGGTCGGTACCAGCCCCCAGTGCCCACTCCTACCTCATAGCGTTCATCTTCCAAAAGTTTTTCGATTACCTGCTTTGCCCCCGGCACTTCCATAAACTCGTGCGGCTCTGACA
Source organism: Saprospiraceae bacterium (assembly GCA_022841745.1). Lineage (GTDB taxonomy): Bacteria > Bacteroidota > Bacteroidia > Chitinophagales > Saprospiraceae > UBA6168. The sequence goes on from JALHQW010000042.1 coordinate 20,816, forward strand.
TGCGTTTTTCCTCGATCAATGCCACAAACTCGTGCTGAAACTCGACCATCTCCCGCTCTGTGGCAGCCCGCTCGAATTGCTGCTGGATGACCGTCCTGAAAATGGTCGTATCCGTAACATGGGGGTACTTTGTCCAATCAATGGTGGGAAAGGGCTTACCATATATATAATGGTAGGTTTGTGCAAAGCATTCGCTATCAATTTTATTGCTGTACACCAAGGTGCCGTCTATGTCGAAAATTACCAGTGTCTTTTTCATTAGCTGCCATAACAATTTTATGAAAACTTAATTGACGACCACCTTCGTCGAGGCAATCTGCCTCCTATTGGAAGAAATATTGAGCACATAGGTGCCTGCCGGCAATTTATCAACCAAGATGCCCTTGCCATTCAGCTTGCCTTTCTGGGCAGTTCGTCCATTCATCGCAACTATTCGGTAGGACAGTTTGGGCTGGTCGGGCAGGTTCTCCAAGTAAAGGACGGAATCAACCGGGTTGGGATATACCCTGAATGCTTGAAGGCCAGTATTGTCCGTAGAAGAATAGTTCAAACCTGCAAAAAGCCATTTATAAGCCGCAGGGAACTCCTCTCGCCAATAAAATTCATTGTGTTCCCCATCTGGGTTGAAGGATTTGTACAATTCTCCAACACCGAAGCCATTGCCCAATAGCACATCTTCCATCTGCTCAACATCTGCCACAACAGACCCATTCCCTTCCTGTTGGCCAGCGTACTGGTATATGCGCATGGAGGCCGACTTGGGTGTATTGGCACTGTGGTTGAAAATCTCAGGGTCGTTGAACCAAAACGCCGGGGAAAAAATGCCTGCTTTTGAAAAGACAGTTTGATGCTGCATCACAGCATACTGCGAAATCAGCCCCCCCAACGAACTGCCCATTATGGCGGTGTAATTCCGACCAGAAAAGGTTCGGTAATTGGCGTCAACATAAGGCTTTAAAGTTTCGACGATAAAATCAACATACTGCTTGCCCTCTCCGCCCTCGTTGTAATCAGTATTAAACCAAGGAGCCAATTCATCTATCCGCAAGGCCCCACCGTTGTCAATGCCAACCACGATGCAACCATAATCGCCTTGGGCATGCAAATCGTTCAACGATTCGTCCACGCCCCACTCACCGCTGAAACTTGTCGCATTATCAAACAGGTTTTGCCCATCGTGCATGTAGAGCACGGGATAGCGCTTCTGAGTAGTCCCATAGTCTGGTGGCAGGTAAATCATGATGCGGCGGTTGCGGTTGAGTTGCGGCATGAAAAAGTCTGCATCCAACAAATGGACGTTGGGGGCAGCAGTACTACCTTGGCTTACGTCTTCCCAGCCTGCAATCGCTACCTCTGTCGTGACCGCACCACCTGTATAGTTGAACTCCCTATCAGGCAAAAAGCCCCCGGACGAATTGCCCTCCACCGTTGCCCAACTGCCCCTTGTGAACTTGTATTTCACAATGCCGATTGGCGGGTTGATGGTGATTTGGTATTGTCCACCGCCAATATCCGCCAATATTGAGTTCGGGTCAGCGGGGTCCCAGCCCTGAAAACTGCCAGCAATATGAATGGGCGAATTGGCAGGGGTGCTGGATGGAATGGCTGTGACCTTGATGGTCAGTTGGGCAAAAAGGTTTGCCGTGAAAAGGAAAAAAAGGAAAAGCAACCTGGTTTTCATGGAAAAGGATTGAAGGATTGGAGGATTGAAGGATTGAAGGATTGAGGGATTGAGGGATTGGAGTCCCCACCCTTCAATCCTTCAATCCTCCAATCCTCCAATCCTTTAAATAATGGTCAACGATTACCAAAGCGGCCATCGCTTCCACGATGGGCACGGCACGGGGAAGCACGCAGGGGTCGTGGCGGCCTCGGCCTTCGACCTGTACGGATTCGCCTGCTTCATTGACTGATTCCTGCGAAGCGACAATGGTCGCTACTGGCTTAAATGCAACGTTAAAGTAAATGGGCATTCCGTTTGAAATGCCGCCTTGTATGCCACCTGAATGGTTGGTCCGGGTAAGGATTTGTCCATTTTCGTTGAAAAAAGGATCGTTGTGCTCGCTGCCCCGCATCGAAACGCCTGCAAAGCCGGAACCATACTCGAAGCCCTTGCAAGCATTGATACTGAGCATGGCCTTGCCAAGATCAGCATGTAGTCGGTCGAAAACGGGTTCGCCAAGGCCAACGGGGCAATTCTCGACGACACAACTCACAATGCCCCCAATGGTATCGCCATCCTTGCGAACATCCCTGATTAGGGCCTCCATTCGCTCCGCAATGGGCAGGTCGGGACAGCGCACAGGTGTGGCCTCGATTTGGGAGAAGTCCAGTTCCTCCCATGCTTTTTCCAAGGCAATATCCCCTACCCTGCTTACCCAAGCGTTGACTTTTACCCCGATTTTTTGAAGTACCATTTTTGCGACAGCACCTGCTGCTACCCTGGACGCTGTTTCCCGTGCGCTGGAACGGCCACCGCCCCGATAGTCTCGCAATCCATATTTCATCTGATAAGTGAAATCGGCGTGACTGGGACGGTACTTGTCGGCAATATGGGAATAGTCCTTTGACTTGGCATCCTCATTTCGAATCAGCAAGGCTATTGGCATCCCTGTTGTTTTTCCTTCAAAAACACCGGAAAGAACTTCGACTTTATCGCCCTCTTGCCGTTGGGTAACAATGGCAGACTGTCCAGGCCTTCTTCGGTCAAGCTCATTTTGAACAAAATCAAGGTCGAGGAAAAGGCCCGGCGGGCAACCATCAATGACGACTCCTATGGCTGGGCCATGCGACTCGCCAAAAGTGGTGATACGGAAGGTATTTCCAAATGAATTGCCAGGCATTGGTTGGCTATTTGCTGTTGGCTATTTGGATCAGCTCCCAAAAGCACAACGAGTAAATTGGCCACAAAGGTAGGTGAAGTTGGAAGCCAGATTAAGGCAAGGAATTTTTTTTTGTAGAGAGATGCCAAACATTGAACTAACGACCAATGCCCCAATATTCAATCAAGCCACGCAACATTGCACAAGTTGCACATAATCAGGCCTTTCAGAGGCGATTCGGTGGATGAAGCGCTCTTTTATCCGGCCTTTTTGAAGAATAAAAACACCTGGCATTTGTGTGGAATCGCCTAGGTTTTTGGCCATCTCCAGTTCAACATCTAGCTCACGCTTGACCTGGAAGCCACGAATCCATGTCTGTAGTCCATAGAGTTGAGTGAATGAACCGCGCTGTAAGCCAAATGCCCGGTAATAACGCTGAGTAGGGTCACAGACATGGGTAGCTCCCTGCAAGTTGAATTTTGCGAAGTAATCATCGGCGGTATGCTCATCGCCCATGTGTACGAAAACGATTTTAATACCGCCCCGCTCAATGGTTTTCCGCCGAACGGAAATATCGTTGAGTGCCTCCTTACAGAAAACGCAGCCAAAATGGCGAAGGAACACCAACATAACCGGGCCTTTCTCAGTCAACGAAAAGAGGTCGTCTCCCTCGTTGGTAAGCATTTCTTCTAAAAAGAAAATTTCTTCATCTGAATCTATCGGCAACATACTTGAAGTATTGGCTGAAAATTACCCTTCGAAACACATGAAATCCAATTCGGTTTAAAAAAGAAGGTGAAAGACCGCAGGAGCCTTCCACCTTTTTAAAGGTGGAATTAGAATACTTATTTTCGAACAATATTTTTCACAAATCGCTGATTGTCAACGGTTAATGCAATCGTATAACTACCAGCAACAAGGTTGCGAAGGTCGAACTGCTCGGTGATATCACCAACGATGGCTTTTTTGAATGGCTTCGCTGCCACTCTTTTCCCTGCTTGGTTGAAAACCTCCAAAAGCAGATCGGCTGGCTCTGAAAGCCGGAACATAACATTGAGGAAGTTGTCAACGGGGTTGGGATATGTGATGAACCGAAGGTCAGCGACTGTAGGATCATTTATGCCAGAAACTGGTTCTGTTCCAAGGAGCAATAGATCGTCAAACTGGAAATAATAGTCGTCGGCAGCGTCATGGTGGAAAGCTACGTAGATGGTTTCACCTGCATACTGAGCCAAGCTAATGCTATGTGGTTCAAGTTTTGGGGAATGCGCAGGGGAAGCGGCGGCAGGATCCCCAGCATTAAAATAATCCGTCAAAGTAAAGCCATCAGCATGTATATACCCGTTGGAGAATTCAAAACTATCCAATTCCAAGGTATTGCCATTTGTTGAAATCCAACCAAGCATTTCAGCAGCACGGTAAACCACATCAACCGTTGTTGCTGCACTTGCAAAGTCTTGAGACCCCCTTAGTATCTTAACCGAAAAGCCATCTAAATAGCGAGGCCCCTGAAAGGCTGCAGATTTCCAATGGAGTGTAGAATTTTCATCTACAATTTGCATGGCAGGGCTGATTAGCCAATTGCTTGAAGATGTATCAAATCCTACGAGATAGGATTGGCTCATTGCAACATAATTAGTAACAGTGCCTGTGGTATCTATAGGTTCAAAATCCTCAGACCAGAAAAAATTGCTTGGATCACCGGGTTCAGTGTCCAAACCTTCTTCATCATAGTTAATCCAAAATGTATCCGATATGCCTGGGTCGGGGAAAGGGTACATGTTTGCTATTTGATCCTCGGTTTGAAAATCCATAAAAAACAGTGTGTCACTTTGTGAAAACAAACTAACCGAAGTGAGGAGACCTACAAAAAGAAGGATTGTTTTGTAAAATTTTTTCATACAGAAAATTTTAAGTGAAAAAATGAGTAGTGAGATGCTAAGGTAGTTTTTGTGAGAATTCTACAATACCGAAAACTTGTTTTCTCAGTAAAAGGCAAATAAAAAAGGCGGCAACTCCTTTCCGGAGTGCCGCCTTTTAAGGCTAGAGCGGGCTTGCAATTACTTGCCCACCTCTTCAAATTCTACATCTGTAACGTCTTCTTTTGCACCAGCGCCACCGCCTTGGCCGGCATCGTGGCCGTTGGTGTCAGCACCTGCTGATTGCTGCTGTTGCGATGCTTGGTACATGTCCTGGCTGGCAGCCTGCCAAGCAGCATTCAAACTGGCAGAGGCTTTTTCGATACCATCAAGGTTTTCTGCCTTGTGGGCATCTTTCAACTCATTCAGTGCGGATTCGATGGCACCTACCTTGTCAGCAGGAATCTTGTCCTTGTATTCCTTCAACTGCTTTTCCGTTTGGAAAATCAGCGAGTCGGCATGGTTCAGTTTTTCAACCCGCTCACGGGTCTGGCGGTCAGTGTCGGCATTGGCTTGTGCCTCGGCCTTCATGCGGGCGACCTCCTCCTTGCTGAGGCCCGTGCTGGCTTCGATACGAATGTCCTGTTTTTTGCCCGTACCCTTGTCCACGGCACTTACGCTGAGGATGCCATTGGCGTCTATGTCAAAGCTAACCTCGACTTGTGGCATGCCCCTCGGTGCTGGCGGGATACCATCGAGGATAAAGCGGCCTACGCTGCGGTTGTCTCTCGCCATCGGGCGCTCTCCTTGCAGGATATGGATTTCCACGCTCGGCTGGTTATCGGCTGCCGTGGAATAGACTTTCGATTTTTTCGATGGAATGGTCGTATTTGCCTCAATGACCACGTCGTAAACGCCGCCCATCGTCTCAATGCCCAGCGAAAGCGGGGTCACGTCGAGCAGGAGCACGTCTTTGGTTTCGCCAGTGAGCACACCGCCTTGGATGGCTGCGCCAATGGCCACTACCTCGTCGGGGTTCACGCCTTTGTTCGGCTTTTTGCCAAAGAACTCTTCTACAACGGCCTGAATGCGTGGGATACGGGTCGAGCCACCCACTAATATCACTTCATCAATGTCGTTGGCGGTCATGCCCGCATCTTTCAATGCCTGGCGGCATGGCTCAACGGTGCGCTTAACGAGGTCGTCGGTGATTTGCTCGAATTTGGAGCGGCTCAGTTTCACGACCAAGTGCTTAGGCACGCCATCCACTGCCGTAATATAGGGCAAGTTGACCTCCGTTTCAGAAGAAGACGAAAGTTCAATTTTCGCCTTTTCTGCGGCATCCTTCAAGCGCTGGAGCGCCATCGGGTCTTTGCGCAGGTCAATGTTCTCTTGCACCTTGAACTCGTCAGCCAACCAGTCAATGATATGGCGGTCGAAGTCGTCACCACCGAGGTGGGTATCGCCGTTCGTGGACTTCACCTCAAACACGCCCTCACCCAGTTCGAGGATGGAAATATCGAATGTTCCGCCACCAAGGTCATACACTGCGATGGTCATGTCCTTGTGGCGTTTGTCGAGGCCGTAAGCCAAGGCAGCTGCCGTTGGTTCGTTGATGATGCGGCGCACCTTCAGGCCAGCGATTTCACCAGCTTCTTTGGTGGCCTGGCGCTGTGAATCGTTGAAGTAAGCCGGCACCGTGATAACGGCCTCCGTCACTTCTGTTCCAAGGAAATCCTCGGCAGTTTTCTTCATTTTCTGAAGGGTCATTGCTGAAATTTCCTGTGGCGTGTATAGCCTTCCGTCAATGTCCACCCGCACGGTGTCATTGTCGCCTTTCACTACTTTGTAGGTAGTGTGGACCAGTTCCTTGCCAATCTCAGAATAGCGGTGTCCCATGAAACGCTTGATGGAAGCCACGGTGCGCTTGGGGTTGGTGATGGCTTGGCGTTTTGCGGGGTCGCCCACTTTGCGCTCCCCATTGTCAAGGAATCCGATGATGGAAGGGGTCGTCCTCCTGCCCTCGTCATTTGCGATGACGACGGGTTCGTTGCCTTCCATTACGGCAACGCAGGAGTTGGTTGTTCCTAAGTCAATTCCAATTATTTTGCCCATTATGATTTGATTTAAGTTTAGTCAAAAAAGGTTGAACTACCGAGGGCAATCAACTCGTGTGCCATTGGGCGGAGACTGACTTTTTGTACTTTTTTGAAAAAATATTAGCGAAAAATGGCAGGGAAACGGGGGTGAGAGGGTGACAAAACGGCAGGGGCTAAGCTGTTATCAAACTATGCTTAGGTGGATGAATTTTTAGTTTGGCGAAAGCAAGGCGCTGATTTTTCAAGAACTCTCTGTTCATTTTAAGCGCAATAATAGTTGCCCTTCCGCAAGGTGTATGTCCAATCATCTCAGTAAAATCCTCGCTCCATGCAAAATGCGATGTCCAAGCTTGCGCTCTTGGATTGAAGAGCGCCACTGTTTCTTTGCTTAGAGGGTCAATTGCCACTGTTTTAACAGCTTTATGCCAATTACAACCCAAACAAGAAAAGGCCAAGTTATCAATGTCATCCTTGCCATCAAAAACTTTGGGTATGATATGTTCAACAGCAAAGTATGCCTCCGAATAGTTTTGAGGAGACATGCAATATTCGCAGCATCCGTTTGCCCTTTCGATGACATAGCGCCTCGTAGCTGCTTTCGTTTTAGGCTCAAAGTACATTGCGCCTTTTTTTGAAACCAAGGCTATCGTACATTTCTTGAAATGGAATTCCTTTCAGAGACGCCAGTTTGAGCACGTTTTCAACCCTACGAACGGTCAACTCTTCTGACATTTCGATAAATGTCCAAAGTTCGTTCATTTCAGCCTCGCTGATTTCGCTGGTTTGCCTTTTCTTGATTAATTTTCGGAAACGTCGCCTTTCAGCATCTGTAAAGTCCCATTTTACTTTGGCAATCAATTCCTCCTCGGTTTCCTTAGCAGTCTCGGCCCTTCTTTTTGCACTTATCCTTACAATCGAATCAGCAAGCAATTCCAATTGCTTTGTTTCCATGTTTTCAGCTACCTTCAGCATTGAATCTATGCTATTTTTTGGCAATGCTTGGCCACTTGATGCTGTCATGATTTCATTTTTTTACAAAAATAAGGTATTATCTGGTTTTCCTAAAATTCAATCCAGCTAATACCCGTGCCAATGCCTCTGCAATAGTTACTTGACCATCAACAACCAATTTCTCAGCATTTCCCAAGGCTGTTTTTGCTTCTTCTTCGTTGAAAAAAACTTCGAATAAAGCATGTTTAAACCTATCCTGAAAATGCAATAGTTTTTGGCGTTTTCGATTTGCTTCTAACCACCCATTCTTATTCACTACTCCTTGATAATCAACCATTAATCCCCATACCTTCTCCAACCCTGCCCTCGTCAGCGCCGAGCAAGTCACCGCCTTCGGCTGCCAGCCGCTTTCCTTTGCGGGGAACAAATGCAGCGCCTGTCCATAGTCCTGCCGGGCGGCCCTTGCCAGTTCCAGCCGCTCGCCGTCGGCCTTGTTGATGGCGATGAGGTCGGCCATTTCGACGATGCCCCGCTTGATGCCCTGCAATTCGTCACCCGCTCCCGGCAGCAGGAGCAGCAGCAAAAAATCCACTAAGTCGGCAACGGCGGTTTCGCTCTGGCCCACCCCCACGGTTTCGATTAAAATGGTGTCGAAGCCAGCCGCCTCGCAGAGCAGCATAGTCTCGTGGGTACAGTTGGTCACGCCGCCCAATGTTTTACCCGCCGGACTGGGCCGAATGAAGGCATTGGGGTCGGTGCTAAGTTGCTCCATGCGGGTCTTGTCGCCGAGGATGCTGCCTTGGCTCACCTGACTGGTAGGGTCAATGGCGAGCACGGCCAATCGCCGCCCTTGCTCCCTTGTCAGCATCCCACCAAATGCCTCGATGAAGCTGCTCTTGCCCACGCCGGGCGGCCCGGTGATTCCTACCCGGAAGGAGTTGCCAGTGTGTGGAAGGCAGTTTTCAAGGATGGCTTCTGCTTTTTGCCGGTGCTCTGGGCGTGTGCTTTCCACGAGCGTAATAGCCTTGCCAAGTGCTACCCTATCCCCTTGCAGGATGCGCTCAACATAGGCCTCTACTGCCCAATTTTTACTCGAAGGAATGCTCATTTTTGTGAAAATGAATGTTAAAAAGGTTTAACAGTTTGACAAAAAGTGCCTTAACAGTTTTTGTAAATCCCTGAAATACAAACACTTAAATGTTTTACCTGATTTTAACAATTGGTCAAATTTGGCGCAAATTGGTTAAAGTTCCAATAAACCACAATAGGCATGATAACCGTCCCTTGCACCTTCAGCAGTACCATCCTTTCTTTGCTTTCAGTGAACAGGATTTCTTTTTTCTTCAACATCTAAAGCTTTGAGATGGCACGCTCTCTTTTTTCATTGAAAACTTACCTAAGCCATCTATAAACGCTCAAAACGTAGCGGGCAATGGCACCTGGCCTAAACCCGGTTTTGCTTCGACGCTCGCTGTTGCCTTGCTATTTTTTGGGCCTCACGCTTCATCCGTTTTCCATAAAATTACCGTCCTATCATCGCTGCAAGAAAGTAACCCGGCTGGCAACCAAAGCAATTTATTCACCGAGTTGAAATGGCCACCGTCCCTGCCACCTTCCAATACTTTTAGCAGTTCCAACCCTTTGGCATCCCAAATCTTCAAGGTTTTGTCACGGCTGGCTGTGGCAAAATACCGGCCATCTGGGCTGAATACAATGCTATTGATGGTGTACCAATGGGCAGGTTGCGTACTGATTTTCTCAAAATCTTTTTCCAAATCCCAAACGCATAAATGGGCGTCCCGTCCGCCGCTCAACAAGTGTTGGCCATCCGGTGAGTAGCGCAATGAAAATACGGATTGCTGGTGTGCGCCAAGGATGGTGTGGCGAAGTTCAAGTGTTTTGGCATCTAAAAAATAAATATTGCCATTGCTACAAGCAACGGCTAATTCGTTTCTTTTCTCACAAAGGTCAATTGCCCTAAGTGCCTGATTCGCAAGCTGGTAGCTTTCCAATGAACGCATGCCATCTACTTCCCAGCGGGTTATTTTCCCATCGCCGCCAAGGGTGAAAACAAAATCGTTGAACGCTAAAATGTCAAATACGCCTTTTTGGTGGTGGGCAATGTTCTTGGTCAGGTTGGGGTCGTGCAGGTCAATCCAATGGACACCGCCGTTCATGTTCCCCGCCACGATTTTTTGGGCATTTCTCAAAAAACAAAGTGAAAAAACCTGCGCCTCCACCTTGGCGACGAGTTGGCCCAGTTCCAGGTTGTCGAGGTTCCATTTTACAACCCAAGCGTCGCCAGCAGCAGAGTAAAACTCCCGGTCATGTTCACCTTGGGCAAGGGCAAAAATGGCAGCGTTGTGGCCAGTGCATTGGGCTTGTTTTTTTACCTGCATTGGTAGTATGCGATTGGTTTGCGTTCTTTGTGCATTTACCCCGCAAATTAAATTGTGCGGTGAATAATGGGACAAATGTCAATTAAATAATGGGCTTATTGCTAATAAAAAGATTGGGAAATGGTGCAACCATCGGCTTGTGGCGAATGGAGGAACAACCTGGATTCTTCTTGCAATCCCTTGATTTACAACCGATTGAACTGGAAGAATTGTCGAAATTGAAGGGCCGTCGGATCATAGAGTGGCTGGCTTGCCGTTACCTGGTTCACGATATGCTGCTTTCACTAGGCCATACAGACCGCTTCCCCGTCCTAAAGGACGAATTTGGAAAACCACACCTGCATGGCTCACCATTGCACCTTTCTTTCAGTCATTCTCATGACCTCGTGGCCGTTATTTTGGCAAACAAGTCAACTGGCGTAGACATACAAGCCATGGTTGAAAAAATAGAGCGGTTGGCACCTAAATTCATGCGTAAGGACGAACTGGATAGTTTGAAGGAGGAGACGAGACTTGCGCACCTGCATTTTTATTGGGGCGCAAAAGAGGCACTGTACAAGGCTTATGGTCGTAAGGCATTGGATTTTCGGCAACATATCCATATACAACCATTTGACTATCAAAGGGCTGGAAGCACCAAAGGCTGGATTGAGAAAGAAGGAGTTGTTTGGGAGTTGGAGGTGTTCTTCGAGCGATTTTGGGACTATTTCCTTGTGTGGACTATTTGATTGCGGATTGGTGATTGCGGATTTCGGATTGGGATGCTGGAATGTGTGTCCATCCACTGCAACCTATCGAAGCAGTCATTTTCCCAACTTCTAATGGTCGAATTACATGCAACTTCATTAAATCAAAAGTGACGTGAAGGGATTAATCAATCCCTAACCGGTTTTAAACTTACTTCAGATAGCCGAAGCTGCCCAATCCACAATCCGCAATCCCAAAATCCGCAATCACCTTATGTGGTGAATCTGTTCTGGCCCAAGAATCGGCATCCGGCGGAAACGAAGGAATAGCTGAACTGTGGCCAAAACATCTTTTTCACAGTACAAGGAAATACGGTCAATGTCCTGCTCCTCCCAATAAACCCTGCCAACGTCACTACCATCAATATCGTCCTTGGGAGAAGGGAAGCCGAGCACGGCAGCCAATAATTTCAGTGAAGTATAGGCTTTGTTGTCGCCAAATTTCCAAAGCTCCATGGTATCAAGCAGGTATTTGACCTCCCACGGCTTTTTGCCATGAATTTGGAGCAGCGCAGGGAATTCCAATTGATGCACTACCAGTCTCCTACAGATATAGGGGATGTCAAATTCCTTGATATTGTGGCCACACAAATAGAAGCGGTTTGGGTCTTTGTAGTGCTGGTTTAGCATATTGCAAAACTCTTTCAGCAGCTGTTTTTCATCCAAATGGGAGAAAGACTTCAATCGCACCTTCAATGTTTGGTCGGCGTCTCGCACCACAATGCCCACAGAAATGCAGATAATTTTGCCAAATTCGGCATAAATGGCAGCCTTATCATTGTAGGTCATTTCGATTTCGTCCCCCGTCAGTTCCCTTTTGTTTATCCCTTTTGCCTTCGTGGCCCACAATTCTTGGAACGTTTCGTCCAAATCCTCGTAGTTGGGCTGCTGGGATACGCATTCGAGGTCGAGGAAAAGGATATTTGCGATGTCTATTGATTCTATCATGGTTTGCGATTTTCTAAGCAGCGAAGGTATGGATTCGGTTGAATTCGCAAGTCTTCTTGGGGTCAGACAATATTGCTAACTTTGCAAGTGAAAACACCAAATCAGGTAGGTTCATGGTTCAAAAGCTAAGTATTTACCTAAAACCCATCATTTTTAAACAACATTCTTCAAATTCAATTCTTGAAACATGGCAAACAATAATTCATCGCAGCAAAGGCTCCTCATTATCGCAGGCATCGTCATAGCCGTGCTGCTGCTCACCAACGGCATCCTTTTATTCAATAAGTACAAGCAGGATGATGTGGTTGACACCCAAGCTGCCCAGCTTGACGAGTCTAACAAATTGAAGATAGAATTGGAAAAACAATACCAAGAGGCGCTTTCAGAACTGGAAGAAATGCGGGGCAGCAACGATGAGTTGAATGCTATCATTGACCAGCAAAAAGAAGAATTGCGCCAGCAAAAAGCCAAAATTGATGGGTTGCTTGCAAGCGGCAACGAAGTTAGCCGTGCAAAGGCTGAAATGAAGAACATGCGCAGCCAAGTGGCAGGCTATGTCGCCGAAATTGAGCGCATGAAAACCGAAATCGAAGGCTTGAAAGGGGAACGTGACCAATTGACCTCCCGCACCCAAACCCTCACGGCCAACCTTGACAGTGCCGCTGTACGTGCATCACAACTAGAAGGTGAGAAATCGGCCTTAACGGCTGAGAAACAACAACTTACAACGGAGAAAACCGAGTTAACCGAAAAAGTAACGCTTGGCTCAGCCATCAAAGTGGACAAAATAACTGTCACGCCGCTCAAGGAGCGCAACAGTGGTAAAACGGTCAAAAAGAAATATGCCAAGAACGTTGACCAATTGAAAATTTGCTTCACAACTTCAGAAAACCGGGTAGCTCGCCCAGGCAATGAGACATTTTACGTCCGCCTGCTGAACCCTGTTGGCGAAACAATGGCCATTGATGAATTGGGTTCTGGCATGTTCCACAGCAAGGAGCACAACGACAAAATCCGCTACACTTTTACGAAAGACTACGACTACAACCAGGACGCAGCCGAAGTTTGCTTCAATTGGGATCCCAATGTCGGTGCTTTTTCGAAAGGCAAATACACCGTGGAAGTCTATAACAAAGGCTATATAACGGGCAAAAGCACGTTTGACTTGAAATGAAAAGAATGTTGGATGGTTGAATTGTAAAATTGTTGGGGCTACGCCAAAACTCTTTGGCTGGGTTACTGTTGGAAGGCCACCTTCGTCTCAAAAGTTTAACAATTCAACCATCCAACAATTCAACCATCATTCAATGAATCCTGACTTTGTCAACCCAATTGATGAAAAAAAAGTGGCGAAATCGCCAAGCACGCTGCCGTATGCGCACACCGTGGGCGGTGCCATCATAAAGCCGATTGACCGGGGAAGGGTGACCGGGCTTGCCGTCGCAGCCATGTACGAGCAGACGGAAATGCAATTGGAACAAATCCGCAAGCAAGTAGAATTGTTGGCTGCCCAAGCACGTGAAATTCACCTAAGGGTGGACATTTCGGAGCGCATTTATAAGGTAGGCATGAATTTCAAGCCGCTCATTGGTCATGTTTATCATTTATACACCCGGCCCGATGGTTCCGAATTCCTTTCGATGGTAGCGCCAACTGAATGGGGCCGTAGCGCCAAAGTGAGTTTTCAAGCCACAGTTAAACTGCTTGCAGACCATACCTGGGAGATAATTAAACAGGAATGAGGGGTGAGGGATGAGGGATGAATGGGCATAGTTATTTGACAGAATCTATTCGACATGGGTGCATTTTTACTGGTAGTTATCTTGTTCTCCCCGTTTTCCTTTTCGGAAATGTCGGCTGCCTATGTTTGGGCGACGCCGACCACCTATGATTTTGGCGACATCCCCCAAGGAAAGCCAGTCAGCCATGAATTCAAGTTCAAAAATACAGGAGACACCCCTTTGCAAATAGAAAATGTGCGGTTCACCTGTAGCTGCACTTCCACTGAATGGACGGAAACACCCGTTCTGCCCGGCAGGGAAGGCGTGATAAAGGTGGGTTTCGATGCCCGCAAACAAGGCTATTTCACCAAGAAAATAACGGTGTTCTTCACCCACAAGCGCAAGCCAGAAAAGCTGCATATCGAGGGCTTTGTCGAATGAGCCTTGCAATTAGTCTGTGCTTTCTATTGCTGGCTTGCAATTTGGTTTATCTTTGCCGCCCTTAAAAAGTAGCTTTCGCTACCCTTCTCCCTTTTACTTTTTACTTTTTACTTAAAAAAAATGACCATCTTAATATTCCTGGTAGTCTCCTACATCTTGTTCAGCATCACGATGATGAAGCTGTTTGAAAAAGCAGGGGTTGAAGGCAAGAAAGCCCTAATTCCCGGTGTGAATTTTGTCGAGATGTGCAAATTGGTGGGCCAAAAACCCAGCCACGCACTCTGGCTTCTTTTCCCCATCGTCAATATCTTCATTTTTGTAGGGCTATGCGTGGATTTGGTTCGCTCGTTCGGCAAATACGATTTCTGGCATACAGCTCTTGCAGTGGTTTATGCCCCCATCATGTTCTACTTGGTGGGCAACAACAAAGACGACAAGTACCTCGGCCCCACCCTCACTGCTGAAAAAGAATACAAAGCAAAAATGGAGGAAGCCTTCAAGACAGGCAACAACCGAGAATATCAAAAGCTACAGCGACAGAACCCCTACGTGAAATCACAGTTGAGGGAATGGACGGAGGCCATTGTATTCGCCGTTTTTGCGGCTGCATTTATCCGCATGTTTCTCATCGAGGCATACGTAATCCCAACCTCTTCCATGGAGGGCTCCCTTAAAGTCGGCGACTTCCTTTTCGTGAGCAAGATGCATTATGGCATCCGCACGCCCAAGACCGTGGTCATGTTCCCCTTGCTGCACAACCGGCTCCCTTTCTCCAATTCGGAAAGCTATTTGGAAAAACCCAACTTGCCGTTTTACCGCTTCCCCGCCTTGCAAAAGGTGGAGCGCTATGATCCAGTGGTTTTCAATTTCCCCGATGGCGATAGTGTCTATATCTTCCCTGACCGAACGTTCAGCATCGGTGATTACCGTAGGGGAGCCGTTGCGGGTTTTAACCCGATGTACCAAGAGGCCATCAAAACAGGCAGGGTCGAGCTTGTGACCCGACCGATTGACAAGAAAGACCACTATATCAAAAGGTGTATCGGACTTCCGGGCGACAGCCTCAAGGTGGTCAACCGCCAAGTCTTCATCAATGGTGAAGCGGCCAAGAACCCAACCAATATGCAGTTCTTGACGGTCATCAATGCACCAAATGGCATCAACGAAGAAAAATTGGATGAGATAGGAGTCAATGTATTTGAAAAAATCAATGACAATATCTTCGCTATGTCGGAGACTCAACAAGCAAAACTTAAGGAGGTGATGCCTGATGCAACTTTTAATATCATTGATTATCCTAAGCAGCCGGGCGCACTCTTCCCACACGATGAGGCGAACTTCCCTGGGTGGGGCAACGACAATTATGGCCCTGTTTATATTCCCAAAAAAGGAGCAACCGTTGCCATCAGTCCACAGAACATCTCCCTTTACGAGCGGGTAATAACTGTTTACGAAGGCAACAAGTTGGAGAAAAAAGACGGTAAAATCCTCATCAACGGCAAAGAAGCGACCAGCTATACTTTCAAAATGGACTACTATTGGATGATGGGCGACAACCGCCACAACTCGGAAGACAGCCGGGTTTGGGGCTTCGTGCCAGAAGACCATGTCGTAGGCAAACCATTGTTCATCTGGTTCTCCACCAAGAACGGTAGCATCGGCAATGGCATCAATTGGAGCCGGATTTTCTCAGGGGCCAATAAAATGTAAATCGGTAGACGATGGACGTTGGACAGCCAACGATTGATGCGTATTAAATTCTGGACACAAACCCCGCAACAATCGTTGCGGGGTTTGCGTTTTTTGGGCTGCTTAGTCTATCGCTATGCAATTTTGGAGCGATTTTTCTCTATTAACACCCACTAACAATTCTGAAAAAATGAAGCATTTTCTGACTTTTTTCATTGCGCTTTTTGCCGTTCCGGCAATTGTCTTTTCCCAACAAAAAAAAGGGTATCAAATAAAGGCCAAGATTGAGGGCTTCCAGCAAAAGGAGGCTTACCTGGGCTATTATTTTGGCGACAAGCAATACCTGAAAGACACTGCTTTCGTAGAGCCAGATGGCCGATTCTATTTTGAAGGAAACGAAAAGCTGGCCGGCGGTATCTACCTTATTGTGCTGCCACCCGACAACCAATTCATCCAGTTATTGGTGGACGATAACAATCAGTGGTTTGGGCTTGAAACCAAATTAACTGACCTTGCAGGTAGCATCAAAATCACCGGCTCAGAAGACAACAAACGCTTCTACGATTACATGAAATTCATCAGCGACCGACGTCCAAAAGCTGACGAATTCAAAAAGGAATTGGAAGAAGCAAAGGATGACGAGAAAAAGAAGGCCAATATTGAGGATAAGATCAAGGCGTTGGACAAAGAAGTGAGCGATTACCAGAAGAATCTCATTGCCAAATACCCAGGCACCATGACTGAAATGGTCATCAAGGCAAACCTGCCGCTCGACGTGCCGAAATTCGAGGGAGAGTCCAAAGAAAAGGAAACAAAGGCATTCTATTGGATGCGATCCCATTGGTTCGACCATTTCGACCTCGCTGACCCTAAATTGGTAAGAACCCCATTCCTTTTTCCCAAGGTGACGCATTTTGTGGACAAGATGACCGTACAGCACCCCGATTCGCTCATTATTGCCATTGACTATGTGCTGCAAAAAATGCGCCCTGCCGAAGACAATTTCAAGTTCTACCTTATCCATTTCCTGAACCAGTTTGCCAAGTCCAACATTGTCGGCATGGATGCCATCTATGTCCACATCGCCCAGAAATACTACAAGGCAGGACTCGCCCCATGGACGGAGGCCGACCAGTTGAAGAAAATCATCGAAAACGGCGATAAACTCGAACCGCTCTTGATTGGCAAGGTGGCACCGAATATCGAAATGCAGACCCAAAAAGAGGAAAAGATATGGCTGCACGATTTCAAGTCCCCACTCACGGTCCTTTTCTTCTGGGACCCTGATTGTGGCCACTGCAAGAAGTCCATGCCCGACATGGTAAAGTTTGCAAAAGATTACAAGGATAAAGGTGTGGCCGTTTTTGCTGTCTGTACCGCTTTGGCAACCCGTGATGACGATGGGAATGTTACCTTGAAAGAAGTGGACAAATGCTGGAGCACCATTGCTGAAAAAGAAATGGATGTGTTCTTCAACTCTGTTGACCCCTACCACCGAAGCCGCTACAAGACGGTTTATGACATCAAGACCACCCCGCAGATTTTTGTCTTGGATGCAGATAAGACCATCCTTTCGAAGCGGATAGGGGCGGAGCAACTGCCGGAGGTCGTTGACCACATCCTCAAGTACAAGCAGGAAAAGAACAAGAACTAAGTCCTATACGCAATGCTCAGTCACTTCTTGGTTGAGCAAACATTACTAAAGAAAAGAGGCGTGGCTACTGTCCACGCCTCTTTTTTTTGCCCAAAAATGATAATTTATTTCATAATCTATTATTTATCAATGTTTTACACATTACAAAACATCGTCAAAAAATTGGCATCATATTAGATATTGCTAATATGTAAGATATTTCCGTAAAAAGCTCTCTTCGAAGTAAAACACAAAGCCAGCACAAAATTTAGCTGCATTCCCATCCACCGATTTGAACTGCGCCGGTCACACCCGGCCCCGGTAAGGCATTTTTATTAATTCAATTATAGTCCAGATTAATGAAACAGTTTCTTTTTCCTAAAATCACTCGTGGTAGTCACGACCGGCAGCCATGCCCGCCTAACTACCAGCATCGAGTTCTACTTCGGCACATTGGAATCTTTCTATTACTTACCTGCCTCCCGTTTGTGGTGCAGGTATCGGCACAAAACGACACGCCTTGCGAATGCTCCCAGCGCTGGACAGAAGGTGCGGCCTGGAACATGAACGGTACCGTTAACGAAAATCCGAATTCCCCGCCCAAGGGCATTTTGCGTTGCAGTGGCACTCCCGACATACAGTCCAATATTGCGACGCAATTTGGATGTAACTACAACCCTACGGCGTTCCCTATCACAATAATGACCTGTACCGATCCCATAACTGGGGCGGTGATTCCCCCTCCCTCCGCCCCACAGGTAGGCACACCCATCATCTTCCTCAACTTCGATGTAAGGCCCAATGTGGGCACTTTTCAGATTCAAATCAACGAGGACAATTCAATGGATGACCTTGGCTGGGCCTTGTATTATTCTGCAAGCCCAACTACCAGCACTGGCGGTCCACCACATTACCAAAGCGGTGCTTGCGGCAATCTTGTATTTTACCTTTGTGGCCAAGCAAGCAACAATGCTTGGAAGACATTTACGACACCTTCGTTCACCCAGCCCACCAACTGGTACTTGGCTGTTTGGGACCAAGACGATGACAACAACCTTTCCATCCAAAACTTCCAAGCGAGGTTTGGTTGCGGGAATGGCGACCTTTACTGCGAACTTGAAACCGGAACACCTGCCACCTCTTGTAATGGCAATGGAACCTATACTGTCAACATACCTATAGTAGGGCAAAACGGCAATTATGTTGCCACCGACCCAAATGCCTTGAACTCACCTTCAGTGGCTGTTTGCTTGGAGAACATAGGCAGTGGAGGCCAGACTGCAGGCATGCTTTCACTGAACTATACTTATGGTGTCAACTATAACATCAACATCGGCATTGACGTAGCAGGGCCATGTCCTGACCCACTGAACCCTACTGCTTGCACGGCCAACGTTGCAGGTAATGCACCCAACTGTTGTACCCCACCTCCAAATTGTACGATTACTGGGCCTGCCAGTGTTTGCCCTGACGCATCAGGAATAATGTACACCGGCCCGCCGGGCATGACTGGCTATCTATGGACAATTTCTGGAAATGGAACCATTGTAGGCTCCGTAACCGGCCAATCGGTTTCCGTGACAGCTGACGGTACTTGTGGCGGAGGTTATAGCCTTACCTTACAAGTGACCCAAGTCAATTGCACAAACCAGTGCATGATAGATGTAATAGTGGATGACAATGTTTCACCTATTGCATCTTGTCCAAGTTCAGTTATCCTTTCTGCTTGTACCACACAAGCAGCCTTAAATTCGGCCTTCGCCAATTGGCAAGCCGGGTTTACAGCCACCGACAACTGTGTCACAACACCTTTCCCCCCTGTAACGGGTCTTACCCCTCCTAGTATCTGCGGTGGAACTACATCACATACTTATATTGTAACAGACGACTGCAACAACACTGGTTCATGCAACTCAAGTTTTTCGGTAACGGCCCCACCGACCGTTGTTCTCAACTGTCCAATCAATACGACTGCTGCAGCTTGCCAAACACAATCTGCTATCAATACAAATTTTGCAGCATGGCTGGCAACAGCGAGTGCATCGGGTGGCTGTAATGGCGCCTTGAGCAACAACAACACGGGTGCCCCACCTGCTTGTGGCGGCTCAACAACCGTGACTTTTACCTATACAAGCTCCTGCGCCCCTTTCACAACGACCTGTCAGGCAACCTACACCGTTGCCTCACCACCGACCATTGCGCTGAACTGCCCAACAAACACAACCACTGCCGCTTGCCAGACACAAGCAGCGGTGAATTCGGCATTTGCTGCTTGGTTAGCAACTGCGACGGCCAACGGCGGTTGCAATGGTGTTCTAACGAACAACAGCACCACTGCCCCTCCAGCATGTGGCGGCTCGACAACTGTGACTTTCACCTACACAAGTTCTTGCGCACCGTTGACAACGACCTGCCAAGCTACTTTCACGGTGGCAGCACCCGCCACCACCGTGCTTACCTGCCCTGTGAATACGACAACCGCTGCCTGTCAAACCCAAACGGCGGTAAATTCGGCATTCAATACTTGGCTTAGTAGCGTTTCCGCCAGTGGTGGCTGCAATGGTGTCATTACCAATGATAACACAGGAGCACCACCAGCTTGTGGAGGTTCTACGACCGTGACTTTCACCCTAACCAGCAGTTGTGCGCCACTCACAACGACTTGTCAAGCGACCTTTAGCGTAGCAGCTCCGCCAGTTATGACGTTAAATTGTCCGTCCAACACGACAACTGCCTTTGGACAAACACAGGCACAGGTGGACGCAGCTTTTGCCGCATGGCTGGCAATGGCCAACGGCACGGGCGGTTGCAACGGGGTTTTGACCAACAACAACACGGGAGCGCCCCCAGCATCAGGTGGCTCAACAACGGTGACCTTCACCTATACCAGCAGTTGTGGGCCAACTACCATAACCTGCCAGGCTACCTTTACCGTGCCACCTGTTCCAATGGTTGTGCTCAACTGCCCAATGAACACCTCAACGGCAGCTTGCCAGACGCAGGCAGCTGTGAACACAGCCTTTTCCAACTGGCTCGCCACGGCATCTGCTTCCGGCGGATGCAACGGTGTTTTGACGAACAACAATACAGGAGCACCACCCGCTTGCGGCGGTTCAACGACCGTTACCTTCACCTATACAAGCACTTGTGCGCCATTTGTCACGACTTGCCAAGCCACCTTCACGGTGCTTGCCGCACCGTCCGTAACACTCAACTGCCCAGTGAACACGACCGCGGCAGCTTGCCAAACACAGGCAGCGGTTAATTCAGCGTTTGCCACTTGGCTCGCCACGGCCTCTGCCTCGGGAGGCTGCAATGGCGTTCTGACGAACAACAACACGGGTGCGCCACCTGCATGCGGTGGCTCAACGACCGTGACATTCACCTATACAAGTACCTGTGCGCCATTGACCACCACCTGCCAAGCGACCTTTACGGTAGCTGCTCCGCAAACCGTGGTGCTGAATTGCCCAGCCAACATGACGACGGCGTCTTGCCTATCACAGGCCTCAGTAGATGCAACGTACGCCACCTGGCTCGCTTCGGCATCCGCAACGGGCGGCTGCAACGGCGTTTTGACCAACAACAGCATGGGAGCACCACCAGCATGTGGCGGCTCGACGACGGTGACCTTCACCTTTACCAGCACTTGTGCGCCGCTGACCACGACTTGTCAAGCTACCTTCACGGTACCTGCGCAACCAACCATAATGTTGAACTGCCCAGTGAACACGACGGTGGTTTCCTGTCAAACTCAGACGGCTGTTAATACGGCCTTCAGTGCTTGGCTTTCAACTGCTTCTGCCTCGGGCGGCTGCAATGGTGTTCTGACGAACAACAACACGGGCGCTCCACCTGCTTGTGGTGGCTCAACGACAGTGACTTTCAGCTATAGCAGTAGTTGCTTGGTTTCGCCAACTACTTGCCAAGCCACCTTCACGGTTGCTTCGGCCCAGAACGTGGTGCTGAATTGCCCCGCAAACACCACCACGGCGGCTTGCCAAACACAGTCTGCTGTGAACGTAGCATTCAACACATGGCTTGCAAGTGCCTCGGCAATGGGTGGTTGCAACGGTGTTCTTACGAACAACAACACGGGGGCGCCACCTGCTTGTGGCGGTTCTACAACGGTGACCTTTACCTATACTAGTTCTGCTTGTTCAGCAGCAACGACGACTTGCCAGGCCACCTTCACGGTAGCTACGCCACCAGTCGTGACACTGAATTGTCCGGCCAATACGACAACTGCGTTTGGACAGACACAGGCACAGGTCAATGCAGCTTTTGCCGCATGGTTGGCAATGGCCAACGGCATGGGCGGATGCAACGGTGTTTTGACCAACAACAACACAGGTGCACCTCCAGCATCAGGTGGCTCCACAACAGTGACCTTCACCTTTACCAGCAGTTGTGCGCCTTTGACCACTACCTGTCAGGCAACTTTCACAGTGCCACCAGTTCCTATGGTGGTGCTCAATTGCCCGATGAACACCTCTGTGCCTGCCTGCCAGACGCAGGCAGCTGTAAACACAGCCTTTGCCAACTGGCTTGCCACTGCCTCTGGCTCTGGCGGATGCAACGGTGTTTTGACGAACAACAACACGGGTGCGCCACCTGCTTGCGGCGGCTCAACGACCGTGACATTCACCTACACCAGTACTTGTGCGCCATTTGTCACGACTTGCCAGGCCACCTTCACGGTGCTTGCTCCGCCGACCGTTATGTTGAACTGTCCGGTGAACACGACCACGGCAGCATGCCAAACACAGGCGGCTGTGAATACGGCATTTGCTAATTGGCTCGCCACGGCCACTGCCTCGGGCGGCTGCAACGGTGTACTGACGAACAACAGCACGGTAGCTCCACCTGCCTGTGGCGGCTCTACGACCGTGACCTTCACCTATACCAGCACCTGTGCGCCGCTGACCACCACTTGCCAAGCCACCTATACGGTAGCTGCTCCGCAAAACGTGATGCTCAATTGCCCAGCCAACACAACGACGACGGCTTGCCAATCACAGGCCGCAGTGAACGCAGCTTTTGCCACTTGGCTCGCATCGGCATCCGCTACGGGTGGCTGCAACGGCGTTTTGACCAACAACAACACGGGCGCTCCGCCAATCTGCGGTGGCTCCACGACGGTGACCTTCACCTATACCAGCACTTGTGCGCCGCTGACCACGACTTGCCAGGCAACCTTCACCGTGCCAGCCCAGCCTACTGTAGTGCTGAACTGTCCAATTAATACCACGGTGGTTTCCTGTCAAACGCAAGCTGCTGTGGACATCTCGTTTGCAGCGTGGCTATCAACGGCATCCGCATCAGGAGGTTGTAATGGTGTTCTTACGAACAATAACACGGGCGCACCACCAGCTTGTGGTGGCTCAACGACCGTGACCTTTAGTTATGCCAGTAGTTGCTCCGCAACGCCCATAACTTGCCAAGCAACTTATACGGTGGCTACAGCACAGAACGTGGTGTTGAATTGCCCGGCAAATACCACCACGACTGCATGCCAAACGCAGGCGGCTGTGAACACGTTATTTAATAACTGGCTTGCAACTGCAACTGCGACCGGAGGCTGCAACGGCGTTATGACGAACAACAACACCGGCGCTCCACCAGCTTGTGGCGGTTCTACAACCGTGACATTTACCTATACCAGTTCCGCTTGCTCAGCTGCAACGACGACCTGTCAGTCCACCTTCACGGTACCTGCAGCGCCAACCATTGTCCTGACTTGCCCATCGAACACGACCATTTCGGCTTGTCAAACGCAAGCCCAGGTGAACTCCGCATTCGCTGCGTGGCTTGCCTCTGCCTCTGCCACAGGCGGATGCAACGGTGTTTTGACCAACAACAACACAGGTGCTCCATCAATATGTGGCGGCTCTGCAACCGTAACGTTTACCTACACCAGCAGTTGTTCTCCAACAACGACGACCTGCCAAGCTACTTTCACTGTTCCAGTGCAACCAACCGTTGTGCTGACCTGCCCGGCCAACACGACCACGGCAGCCTGCCAAACGCAAGCCGCAGTTAACGCTGCATTTGCCACTTGGCTCGGAACAGTATCTGCCTCTGGTGGCTGTAATGGTGTTCTGACGAACAACAACACGGGTGCGCCGCCAGCTTGTGGTGGTTCTACGACCGTGACGTTTACCTATACCAGCAGTTGCTCACCAACAACGACCACCTGCCAAGCTACCTTCACCGTACCAGCAGCACCGCCTGTCGTGCTGAACTGTCCGGTAAACACGACTACTGCCGCATGCCAGTTGCAGTCTGCCGTGAATGCAGCTTACAATGCATGGCTTGCTTCTGTATCTGTCACAGGTGGTTGCAACGGTGTT
The DNA here is from genome assembly GCA_022841745.1 of Saprospiraceae bacterium. Classification (GTDB taxonomy): domain Bacteria; phylum Bacteroidota; class Bacteroidia; order Chitinophagales; family Saprospiraceae; genus UBA6168. The sequence continues at coordinate 44,477 of JALHQW010000042.1, forward strand.
CTGACGAACAACAGCACGGGCGCTCCATCCAAATGTGGTGGCTCAACGACGGTGACTTTCACCTACACCAGCAGTTGCTCGCCTACAACGACGACCTGCCAAGCCACCTTCACCGTGCCAGCAGCGCCGCCTGTGGTGCTGAACTGCCCAGCGAACACGACTACGGCAGCTTGTCTTACACAAGCAGCAGTTGATGCAGCCTACAATAACTGGCTGGCTTCTGTAACAGCTTCGGGCGGTTGCAATGGCATCCTGAGCAATAACAGCACCGGAGCACCTTCAGCCTGTGGTGGTTCCAAGACGGTTACTTTCACCTATATCAGTGCCTGTTCGCCTTTGACCACGACTTGTCAGGCTACCTTCACGGTGCCTGCAACACCAACCGTCGTGTTGTCCTGCCCAGTAAACACGACAACTACAGCTTGCCAAACGCAAGCGGCGGTAAACAGTGCTTTTGCTACATGGTTGGCAACAGCAACAGCATCAGGTGGATGCAACGGTGTTCTGACGAACAACAACGCAGGCGCACCTTCAGCCTGTGGTGGCTCAACAACGGTGACCTTTACTTATACAAGTTCCTGTGCGCCATTGACCACTACGTGCCAAGCTACTTTCACGGTGCCAGCTTCCCCGAACGTGGTTTTGACTTGCCCCGTAAATACGACTGCGGCGGCTTGCCAAACGCAGGCGGCAGTGAACGCTGCATTCGCCACTTGGCTTGCTACGGCATCTGCAAGTGGAGGATGTAATGGTGTTCTAACGAACAACAACACAGGTGCCCCATCGGCATGTGGTGGCTCAACCACAGTGACGTTCACTTATACAAGCAGCTGTGCACCGTTGACAACAACTTGTCAGGCAACCTTTACGGTGACGGCTCCACAGCCCTTGGCCTTGACCTGTCCCGTGAACACGACAACTGCTGCTTGCCAAACACAAGCAACTATAAATGCAGCCTATAATGCATGGTTGGCAACCGCTACCGCTTCTGGTGGTTGTTCAGGTGTTCTGACGAACAATAGTACAGGTGCCCCATCGGCTTGTGGTGGTTCTGCGACGGTTATTTTCACCTATACCAGTGCCGCTTGCGTGCCATTAACTACAGCTTGCCAGAGTACGTTTACCGTTCCGGCAGCGCCGCCAGTAACACTAACCTGCCCGGTAAACACCACAACAGCGGGAGGACAGTCACAAGCCGCAGTAAATGCAGCTTTTGCAACATGGCTGGCAACAGCAAGTGGTTCCGGTGGCTGCAATGGTGCCTTGTCCAATAACAACACGGGCGCCCCACCATTCACAGGTGGCTCGACGACGGTAACCTTTACCTATACCAGTTCATGTGCGCCATTGACCACTACTTGCCAGGCAACCTTCACAGTGCCAGCAATACCACCGATTACACTGACCTGCCCAACCAATACGACCATCAATGCTTGTCAGACACAGGCACAGGTGAACGCAGCCTTTACGGCTTGGCTCGGTACGGCAAATGGAACAGGCGGCTGCAATGGCGTTTTGACCAATAACAACACGGGTGCACCTGCTGCCTGTGGCGGCACAACGACCGTGACATTCACCTATACCAGTACTTGTGGCACTTTGGTGACTACCTGTCAGGCAACCTTTTCGGTAACAGCTGCGCCAGCCGTTGTATTGACTTGCCCAATGAACATGACCACAGCGGTGGGCCTGACGCAAACGGCCATCAATACAGCCTTCAATAACTGGCTTGCGACAGCAAGTGCTTCTGGTGGCTGCAACGGTGTATTGACGAATAATAACGCTGGTGCGCCTCCAGCTTCTGGAGGTTCAACAACGGTCACATTCACTTATTCAAGTACCTGCTCACCACTCACAACGACCTGCCAAGCGACGTTCACAGTGCCTACGCCAGCGCCAATTGTACTGACTTGCCCCGTGAACATGACAACAACAGCCTGCCAAACACAGGCTCAAGTGAATGCGGCATTCAGTGCCTGGCTGGCAACTGCAAGCGCTTCAGGTGGCTGTGGCGGTGTTCTATCGAACAACAACACGGGTGCTCCACCCATCTGCGGTGGCTCGACGACCGTTACGTTTACCTATACGAGTGGTTGCCTTGCGCCAACTACTACTTGTCAAGCGACATTCACTGTGCCAGCGCCAGCTATGGTGGTATTGAATTGCCCGGCAAGCACAACGGTGGCAGCATGCCAGTCACAAGCGGCAGTGAACACAGCATTCAACGCTTGGCTTGCATCAGCGAGCGTATCCGGCGGTTGCAATGGTGTGCTTACGAACAACAACACAGGCGCTCCATCGGCATGCGGCGGCTCAACGACTGTCACGTTTACCTATACAAGCTCTTGCGCACCGCTGACAACAACTTGCCAGGCCACTTTCACCGTGCCAGCTGCACCAAGCGTGGTGCTAACTTGCCCAGTGAATACTACGACGGCAGCCTGTCAGACTCAGGCGCAAGTGAATGCAGCATTTGCAAATTGGCTCGCTACAGCAACCGGAACTGGCGGCTGTGGAGGCGCTCTTTTAAACAACAACACGGGTGCGCCGCCCGCTTGTGGTGGCTCAACGACCGTGACGTTTACCTATACGAGCACCTGTGCTCCTTTGGCAACGACTTGCCAAGCAACATTTACCGTTGCTGCGCCCGTACTAGCCTTGAACTGTCCTGCAAATGCAACTACCCCAGCCTGCCAAACCCAAGCTGCGGTGAATACTGCATTTGCCAATTGGTTGGCAACGGCAACAGCTTCAGGCGCTTGTGGGGGCATATTAACCAACAACAACACAGGGGCACCCCCTGCTTGTGGTGGCTCAACGACAGTTACCTTCACTTACACTGGCACTTGTGCACCGGTTACTACGACTTGCCAAGCGACCTTCACAGTTGCAAGTTCTCCATTGGTATTGAATGCACCGAACAACCAATCTGAAGCAGCCTGCCAAACGCAAGCAGCCATTGACGCCAAGTTCGCAACATGGCTTGCTTCGGCAAATACCACTGGTGGATGTGGGGTTGTGTTGTCAAACAACAACACGGGAGCACCTTCTGCCTGTGGTGGAAGCAAGGATGTGACCTTTACGGCAACCTCCAGTTGCTCAACACCTGTCAGTATTACAAAGACATTCTCTGTAATTGCTTCACCGACTTTGGCGCTGAACTGTCCTAGTGATAGGACGGAAGCAAGCTGTCAAACACAAGCCCAAATCAACACCAAGTTCAATGCTTGGTTGGCGATGGCAACGGTGACAGGAGGTTGCAGCGCTACCGTTAGCAACAATGCAGTTTCCGCTCCAAGTGCTTGTGGCGGTTCGGTCAGTGTAATCTTCACTGCCAACAGCAATTGCGTAGCAGCGATGACGACCTGCACCCGGACTTTCACAGTGACTGCTGCTTCTACGCCAGTGTTGAATTGCCCAGTTCCAATGACAGTTGGGCCAAACCTGACCCAAGCACAGATCAATGCTGCCTTCCAAACTTGGTTGGCATCAGCAACTGTGACGGGCGGCTGCCCAGGAGCATTGACAAACGACAACCTTGGTGCACCTTCTGTTTGCGGCGGCGCAACCACGGTTACGTTCACCTACACGAACCCGTGCAGTGCAATACCGATTTCCTGCAGCCAGACCTTTACGGTTACCGCATTGCCTCCGTCCATCGTTGCCTCAAAATACTTTGCAGGCATTGAGCCAGCATCGAGTGGCACGCCAGGACGTTTCGATGTAATCACGGAAATCGTTTTACAGAACGCTGGGAGCTCAAGCCTCAACAACTTGAGCGTGGTTGACAATTTGGGCAATCCATCCAATTTTGGCACCGCTTTCATCGCTGTGACCCAGGCACCTCAAATCCTTAGCGTGGGTGCCACGGGCGTTACGACGACGGCCACTACCTTACCGACAGCGAATGCTGCCTATAATGGCACTGGCGACTTGTTGTCGGGCGGTGGTCTGCTGGAGCCTGACCAAAGGGTGGTCATCCGTTTTAAGGTGGAAATAAACCCGAACGCACCAGGGGCACCAGCCGTACTGCGCAACCAAGCTACTGCGTCTGGTACTGTTACTAATTGCTTCCCACCATCCGTTGTCAACGATTTGACAGATGCCGGGCCTAACCCACGCACCAGCAACGCTGGCTGGCCGGGCGATACAGGTGGCTCAAATGACCCAGCCTTGCTGCAAAAATGTTGGGATGAACTGGACGAAGGAATGGCTTGCAACGATTTGGTACAAGTATCCTTGAACCAGAACTGCGAAATCTGGCTGACACCAACCATGGTGCTGGAGGGCGAGTCGGGCCTTTGCACGAATCCGACATATTTCCCATTAGGCTTCTACTATGAGGTATTCATGGTAACTGATGCATGGGACGTGCCTGTACCAGATTTGAACCCAGCTACGCCGAATGTGTATGAAATCAGTGGCAGCTATATTGGCCAGACGCTGACTGTCAAGATCAAGGACAAGGTTTACGGCAACTCGTGCTGGGGCTTTATCCTGGTGGAAGACAAGACGGCTCCAGTGTTCACTTGCCCGACTGCACCGATTGTAGTGGCTTGCAACATTGACTTGAGCACAGTACCAGCTCCGGTTGTCGTTGACAATTGCGACCCGAACCCAGTCATTGCATTACTGGGCCAGCAGACGATTGACAACAATATCTGCGATGGCACTTATGTGATTCGCCGCACCTACAAGGCCACTGATAACCAGGGCAATTCGACCTTGGCCAATTGCAACCAGACCATCAATGTGGTTCGTCCGCCAATTGATTTCCCTGAGGATATTAATTGGTCTTGCTCGCAATACGCTTCCAGGCCGAACATCATCAATGCAACTGCCTTGCACAGTTCCATAACGGACACCGACGCAGGCCAGCCGGGTATTAACGTTAGCCCAAACTTGACGCAGGCGGTGCTTATGGCTACTGGATCTGGCAATGTTAACGTGGCCAACAATTCTATCTGTGCTTACAACGTGCTGCATTCCGACCAAACGGTAGGTACTTGCGGCACCAGTTTCAAAATCGTCCGCACCTGGACGGTGGTGGATTGGTGTACCGGCGCTATCATAACTACTGGTGCAGGTGGTGAGGATAATATTCAAATCATCAACGTCATGGATAATGCTGCACCGAATATCACAAGGCCTCCTTTCCAAGTGAGCGCCAATATTCAGGCAGTGCACCCGAACCCGTGCCGTTCTATGGGATTATTGCTACCGCCAACCGTATTGACCGATGATTGCAGCAATACAATCACTTTGCAAATCAATACGCCAGTTGGTCCGGCCATCATGAATCCCGATAATAGCGGCCTCATCCCCGCACCTGGTTTGCCGCTTGGCACACACAATATTACCTATGTAGCAACGGATGCATGCAACAACAGCCGCAGCATCACCGTGGCAGTGACCGTGGTGGACAATATTTCACCGACAACCATTTGCAACGGCGTTGTTGATGTTAATCTTCCGTCAACGCCAGGAGCTACAGCGACAGTACTTGCCAACCTTTTCGACAATGGCTCAACAGACAACTGCTGTTTGCACCATTTCGAGGTGAGGCGCATGACCGACCCTTGTGACGACGGGCACAACGACACCCAGTTTGGCGCATCAGTTGTGTTCTGCTGTGAAGACGTTGCTGCATCGCCAGTAATGGTAGTAGTCAGGGCCTTTGATTGCCATGGGAATTTCAACGACTGCATGGTGGAAGTTGAGGTGAATGACAAACAGGCACCAGCAGTAACATCCTGCCCGGCTAACCAGCGGATCACTTGTGACGCTTTCGTGGACAATTACGAAGTGGGGCTTAACTTAGCTACTACACAAGCCGCCAAGAGCCAGTTCCTCGATGCTGCCTTTGGGCAACCTGTATTTGCAGACAATTGCAATAACGTGACGATAAATCGCTCATTCAACAGCAATTTGACACAATGCAAGGAAGGTGTCATTACCCGCACTTGGACGGCCTCCGATGCAGGTGGATTGACTTCTCCGGCTTGTACGCAGCAAATTTTTGTTGACCATGTGTCCGATTTCGCTGTTTCTTTCCCGGCTGATTTAACCATCAATTGTGGCCAGACTTTGCCAAGCTTTGGTGAACCAACCATTTTCAGGGAGAGCTGTGAAATGATAGCCATCACGCACAACGATGGCCCATTTGAAGTCGTGCCGGGTGCTTGCTACAAAGTGATTCGTACATGGCAGGTAGTGAACTGGTGCGTTCAGGGTGCAAGCCTCGACCAGGAAGTGGTGGAAGTGCCCGAGTCAGCACTTGGTTTACCTTTCCCACAATGTGACGTGGACGGCGACGGCGACTGTGATTCCCGCACTTTCAGGGACAGCTGGACGGCGACCCAGCGACCTACCGCTGCCAATGCAACGGTACAGTTTGGGCCAGATACCGACCCTGACAGCGATCCATGGGATGGCGTCATCATCTACAGGCAGACCATCCATGTTGTGGACAACGTGCCTCCAGTTCTCACCAACTGCACCATACCAATAGTGTGCATTGACGGGCCGACTTGTATTGCCAATTTCACAATCCCGATGCCAACAGCAACGGATTGCAGTTCTCAACTAACGATTACTGCTACTACCGCAGGATTGGGCAATGGATTTGGTCCGTTTAATTCAGGACCGGGTACATTTACTACGATATTCACAGCGAATGATGGATGTGGTAGTACAACCTCCTGCTCAGCAACGCTCACAATTGTTGATTGCAAAGCACCAAGTGCAGCTTGCAATATGGGTATCTCAGTACCGCTTATGCCCGGTACACCCCCTATGGTCCCAGTCAATGCCAGCCAGTTGAATGCAGGTTCAACGGACAATTGCACGAGCAATCTGATCTTCTCGTTCACGCCTGACCCGACCACAACCTCGCAGATTTTCATGTGTGAGGACGAAGGTGACAACCCTGTTACACTTTACGTTACTGACGCTGCGGGCAACCAAAGCTTCTGTACCACGACAGTTACTATTCTTGACAATACAATGAGTTGTATGGACGACACCTTGGTGGTTAACATCGGTGGCTTCATCTTAAACGAAGACAACGACCCAGTTGGCAATGTATCAGTGAATTTGAGTGGCCAAAGCTTTGGGGCTTCGAGCACCTCTGCAAATGGAGGCTTTATGTTCACAGGCGTTCCAGTTGGCAATGATGTTAGCGTAGTTCCTACACACGACATCAATCCATTACAAGGCGTTTCAACGTATGACTTGGTGTTAATCAGCCAGCATATTTTGGACATGACCCTGCTCGATTCACCGTACAAGATGATTGCAGCCGACGTTAACAATTCGAAGACCATTACAACCTTCGACTTGGTGGAGCTTCGCAAATTGATACTGCTGATGACCAATGATTTCTCCAACAACACTTCCTGGCGGTTTGTGGAAAGGAGCTACCAGTTCCCTGACCCTGATAACCCATGGTTGGAGACCTTCCCTGAGTTCATCAACATCAATAACCTGCCTGCCGATGTGCTTAATGCCGATTTCGTGGCGGTAAAAATTGGTGACGTGAACAATTCATCAGCCCTTACAGGTGAAAACCCCGACGAAAGGGATGGCCAAGCTTTGGTCTTCGAGGCGCAGGAGCAAAACCTGAAAGCCGGTGAGACCTACGAAGTCAGCTTCAAAATGAGTGACCTTGAAACTAAAGGCTATCAATTTACCCTTGAGTTTGACCCGACATTGGTTGAGTTCATTGAGGTTGGAGAAGGCAAGGCATCAGTGGCCAATTTCGGTCTCGCCAAATTGGATGAAAATGCCATTACGGCAAGCTGGAACCAATACGGTGAAAACGCAATGGAAGAAAAGCCATATTTCACACTTGTTTTCAGGGCAAAACAAGCAGGCCGAATTAGCGAAGCACTTTGGTTAAGCGACCGTTTCACCAAGACGGAAGCTTATAACAGGGAAGGCACGAGCCAGCAAGTTCGACTCTTGTTCCTTGAAAATGAGTCGGTTACAGGGTTTGAACTGTTCCAAAACAGGCCAAATCCGTTTAACAGCGAGACCTTGATTTCATTCATGCTTCCGGTTGCTGGAGAGGCAACATTGACCATCATGGATGCATCTGGCAAAATGGTAAAAACCGTAAAAGGGGAATACCAGAAAGGCTATAATGAAATCAGGATACGGAGATCTGAACTCGGTTTTGTAGAAGGAATCCTATACTACCGATTGTCTTCAGGCACTAACACAGCTTCCAAAATGATGCTGTTGACCAATTAGGGTTTATCAAATGGAATTAGTGAGAAGCCGTGGGCTTGGGGTGTAATCCCCAAGCCCATTTTTTATATAATCAAAACCTAATGCATTTTCACGCAACGTGAGAGACAGCAAAACACGGTTTCACTATCCACGTATCAGCCGTGGGTCTTGGACGCAAGGTCAATTTTTTTTATCCAATAATTTTTTTGACGATACAACCATTAAATGTTTTACGTTAGGAAAAATATATTGGAACTTTGTACCTTGCACCCGATTTCGCTCACCAATACCGATTTTTGTTACACATTTCCGCTTCTATAGTCCTTGGAACACTACTTCAAGGGGAGCTACATCTACCCATCGAATAGGTCCTGTTTGACACAGGTAATTGATTTTTTAGTGCCCAATAAGCATGGCATTTTTTTTTCATTGAACAATTCAAGCAACTACAGTTTCTATTATCAAACTGGCTCATTTCAATCGAATCACATCAAGTTAGGAATTCACTTTTGAGTGTAAGCTCGATTAACTATTAATAATTATTACCAAAACTTTTCGATTATGAATCCATCTCAACGCTTGGGATTTCCCCAATTCGGGTTTACCCGTTATGTTTCGATGGCCTTGGTCTGCTTGCTACCTATTTTGGCAACTTCCCAGGTCAACGTTTCCATTTCCGGTACCAATCCTTCTTGTAACGGCTATACCAATGGCTCTGCAACCGCAACCGCAACTGGTGGTGCCACCCCTTACAATTTTGCATGGAGCAACGGAGCTAATGGCAGCACCGTTCAAGGCCTTAGCGCAGGCAGCATATCAGTCACTGCTACTGATGCCAATGGCGCTACTGCAACTGCAAGTTTCAATTTGTCGCAACCAAGCGCAGTTTCTGTAGGCATTACGGTGAATAACCCGTGTGCTGGTGGTGGAAACGCCACGGCTGCTGCAACTGGCGGGACAGGCGCATTCACGTACCAATGGGACAATGGCGCAACAGGTGCCACCGTTTCTGGCCTCTCGGCTGGCCTGCACTGTGTAACTGCAACGGACGCCAATGGCTGCGCAGCAGTCATGTGCAGAAACATCCCAGCTGCCATGAACCTCACCCTTGACGTCAAGGGGCTTGCCTGCTTCAACTTTTGCGATGCAAGTGTAGAAGCCCTTGTGACAGGGGGTGCACCGCCCTATACCTATTCTTGGAGCAACGGCGCAAACGGTTCTGTCAATGAAAACCTTGGCCCTGGTGTTTACAGTGTCACAGTGACAGATACCAATGGTTGCACCAAATCAGGAACTGCATCTGTTACCAACCCGGCTCAAATCACCTTAAACCTTTCTACCGTCAACCCGTCTTGCGGTAGCGGTGGTAGCGCGACAGGCTCTGCGACGGTTGCGCCTACAGGTGGTACTGCCCCCTATCAAGTTCAATGGAGCACTGGTGCCACTGGCAACACGGTTTCTGGTTTGATGCCTGGCAGCTATTCCGTCACGGTAACCGATTTCTTGGGTTGCCAAGGCGTTGCTTCGGTTTCTATAGTAGCCCAATCGAATCTGACGATCAATGCAAATGCGACTGCATCCTCTGCATGTGGCACAGCAACTGGCACTGCGACGGCAACACCGGTTGGCGGGGTAGCTCCATACACCTATTTGTGGAACACGAATCAAACCACAGCTTCCATCTCCGGCTTGGTTCCAGGAAACTATAGCGTTGTCGTGACGGATGCACAAGGTTGCGGAGCAAATGCCAACGTCACCGTAGGTGGTACTCCAGCCATTGTCCTGACCATCAATGGCGTAAATGCAGGCTGCGTTTCAAATGGTTCTGCTGCTGCAATGGTGTCAGTTGGCACGGGTACTGCGCCATTTACCTACTTGTGGAGCAATGGAGCAACGACGTCTGTTATCAACAATATTTCAGCTGGCAATTACTCGGTAACTGTCACTGATGCCAATGGTTGCACAAAGACCAGTTCAGTAACCGTGACTGGTTCTTCCACCATTTCAGCATCAGCTACTGCCGTGTCGGTCAGCTGTTTTGGTGGCAACAACGGTTCTGCCACGGTAACTGCTTCGGGCGCAACAGCTCCTTTCACTTATCAGTGGAGCAATGGCGGCAATGCGGCTACTATTAACAACCTTACTGCTGCCACTTACTTTGTGACCGTAACGCATACGGCAAGCGGATGTACTGCCAATACCAGTGTACAAGTTACACAGCCTACCCAAGTAGGGGTGGCAGTGACTGGCGTCAATGGTGCTTGCAATACACTTGGCTCTGCTACAGCAGTTGCTAGTGGCGGCACACCTGGCTATACTTATGCTTGGAGCAATGGCGCTACTGGTGCTTCTATTTCCAACTTGAACAGTGGTGCTTATGCCGTGACTGCTACCGATTCAAGGGGTTGCGCAGCAATGGGCATGGTTAACATTAGCAACAGCACAGCAGGATTGAACGTGACTGTCAACGTAACCAACCCAATCAGTGGCGTGAACGAAGATGACGGTGCTGTATCAACCACCGTTACCGGCGGCACTGCTCCCTATACTTATGCCTGGAACACAGGGGCCACCACTTCTACCCTATCCAATCTTGGCCCTGGCACTTACACGGTCACTGTTACTTCTTCCAATGGCTGCACAGGTACTGGCACGGTTACGCTGATTGAGCCAAGCTGCATTGGCGACCGTGTATGGAATGACACAAACCGCAACGGCTGCCAAGATCCAGGCGAATTTGGTGTAGGCAATGTCACTGTACAATTGACTGGCACAACCGCTGGTGGTGCGGCAGTTGCCATGACGATGACCACTGCATTGAACGGGCAATACCAGTTTAACAACCTACAGCCTGGCACCTATCAGGTGAAATTCACGGCGCCAGTTGGTTATGCCTTCTCTCCTGCCAACAACTGTACGGATGATTTCACGGACAGCGATGCTTTGGCTTCAGGCAGCACAGCAAATATTACATTGGCTGCTGGCCACTGCAACGTAACCGTGGACGCAGGTATCTATGACAATTGCCTGAACGTACCTGATGCAGGCACTATTTGCTGCGACCAGGTGCTTTGCGGCCCAGGTGTTGATGCTGCCATTATTACTGGTTCGGCAGTAACAGGAGGTGGTAGCGCCACCCAATACATGTGGATGTACAATTCCCAGGATACGCCATACGACCCGAACGTTTGGACGCCTGTCCCCGGTGCCACTGGCCAGAACTATGACCCAGGTGTCATCTATTCTAATACCTACTTCGTGCGCTGTGTAAAAGCACAGAACTGTTCAGATTGGCTGGAAACAGCCAGGGTTGCAATCACAGTCGGAAATACAGCGGTTGCTGAAATCACTGGCCCAGACCTTACTTGCGTAGGGGACTCTGAGCAATATTTCGCTACCAGCAATGGCGCTGGCGCAACTTACTCCTGGAACTTTGGCCCATGGGCTACGCCATCCACGTCCACAGCTCAAAACCCAACAGTGACTTGGAACCAAGCCGGTGTTGTGAATATCACGCTGACGGTTACAAAGAATGGCTGCGTTTCAACAGATGTGCTTCCTACAGCTATCTCCAACAGCCCAATTATCTGTGGCAATGGCATCATCATCAACGTTGGTGAATTTGGCAATGCAGTAATGGTTGATTGGCAGCTTGAGCGCATGGATGGCAATTACGAGTTTGAGGTTCAGCGTTCCAATGATGGCGTAACCTATGAGAAGCTCGCAGCAATTGCGCAAATTGAAGGCGAAGGCAACCACCAATATACTTTTGCTGACTATTTCCCGAAAAAAGGCAATGCGTTTTACCGGGTTGAAATGGTGAAAGAAGGTGAGCACACCATGTATTCCAACACGAAGTTGGTACAGCGCTTCGCAAATGCCCAGAACTTCTTGGTACGTCCAAGCCTCGTGGCCGACAATATGACCATTGAAGCAAACAGCAATGTGGAAACAGCAACAACGGTCGAAATCTATACGATGCAAGGCCGTATGGTTCAGGCAATCAACCTCGATGCTGGCAGTTTCAGCAAAACGGTTAGCCTTGGTCACCTGCCTACTGGAAATTACCTCATGCGCATGAATTACAACAATGGCCAGCGTGAAGTAATCCGCTTTACAAAGGGTTAAAACAACCTGATTTTCAAGTGAATACGGAAAAGGGCCTCCCAGCAATGGGTGGCCTTTTTCATTTTAAGTATTTTCTAAGAAGTATTTGCAACAGCTTAGTCCAATTGGCCGTAGAGTTTTTTCTTAGTTTTGCACCGATTTTTTAACAACTGATACCTACCTATCTGACGCAATCCTTGCAAAATCCGAATGGTTGTTCCAAATTAATAATTTCATGATGAAAAACTTGATTTACCAATTGCTGCTTATCGTCAGCCTTTTTTTGGTTGGCTGTAACAATTCGAACCCAGAATGGGAGGCTGACAGCGCAAAACCGGAATTTTTGCACAACACCCTTCAGAAAATCACTGATGTCATTGTGCATGACATTTTTTCGCCGCCAGTTGCGAGCCGGATTTATGTTTACTCTAATATCGCAGCTTATGAAGCAATGGCCCCTGGGTCACCTACCTACCAAAGCCTTGCTGGCCAATTGAGGGGCCTTGAAGCTGGCCCAAAACCAGAGGCGGGTCAGCAATACTGCTACCCCTTAGCTGGTGCAAAGGCAATGCTCGTGGTTGGGAAAAAGCTGATTTTTTCTGAGGAAAAAATTGATGAATATGAAAAGGGCATGTTGGCGGATTTCAAAAAAATAAACATGCCTAAAGATGTTTACGAACGCTCTTTGGCGTACGGCGAGGCAGTTGGCGCACATATCCTCGCTTGGGCTGACAAGGACAACTACAAGCAAACCCGAACTTTCCCCAAGTACAGCATCAATGACGAGGCTCGCCGCTGGAAGCCAACCCCTCCAGATTATATGGATGCCATTGAACCACATTGGAACAAGATTCGCCCCTTTGTACTTGATTCGGCACAACAGTTTAAACCAGTAGCGCCACCGCCCTTCAATATGACGGACAAGAACAGCAAGTTCTACAAAGATGCCTTTGAGGTTTACAAAGCATTGGACGTACCAGAAGCCGAAAAAAACGAACGCATCGCTATTGCCAATTTTTGGGATTGCAATCCCTACGTCTCCCACCACAAAGGCCACGTGATGTTTGCGACCAAAAAAATCACGCCCGGTGGCCATTGGATGGGAATCGCAAAAACTGCCTGCATACAAGCTAAGGCTGACATCATGAAGTCTGCGCAAGCCTATACTTTGGTTGCGCTTTCTTTGGTGGACGGCTTTATTTCATGCTGGGATGAGAAATACCGAAGCGAAGTGGTTCGTCCTGAAACGGTCATCACGACCTATATTGACCCGAATTGGGTACCCCATCTCCAAACACCACCATTCCCGGAATACACAAGTGGGCACAGCGTAATTTCTACAGCTGCCGCCACTGCGTTGACCGCTGTTTTTGGGGATAATTTCGCCTATACGGACTCCACTGAAGTACAATATGGCATGTCGGTGCGCAGCTTCAAGTCGTTCAACGAGGCAGCCGCTGAGGCGGCAAAGAGCCGTTTGTATGGAGGAATCCATTACACCCCGGCTTGCGAAGTTGGCGTCGAGCAGGGTCGTAAAGTAGGCGAATTGGTATTGAGCAAGGTCAAAATGGTGAAATAAGCAATTGCCCAAAAAGAGAAAGGTAACCTCCATGGAATTTGCTTCCGTGGAGGTTTTCTTGTTTTAGTCCTCTTCTATCTCGTCAGATTTGGTAGGCAAATGTTCATAATAACCTTTTATGGCATAGTAACCAAAAATGCTCATGCCGAGGGCAATGGGCAGGAAGATAATGATGATGATGCTCCAGAAAATCCAGTTCTCTTGGGTCGGCTTTTCTCCAATCTCAACAAAGGCACGCCATATTAGCAATGCGATGGAAGCCGGCCCCATCAATAGCCAGACAATCCCAAGAAGTCTTTTTGTTGCTTCCATCATTGATTATTTGCAACCATGTGAAGGGTGGGATTTTCTATTCTACTTAAAAAATCACCTACCTCCAACAGCTATGATTTTTGATTAATCCATTACGTTTTCATCCCGTTTATTCGACATGTACAGCGCCCCAATGACAAAGCAAACTGCTGCGATGACAATTGGGTACATCAGCCCAGCGTAGGGGTCACCAGTTGGGTTCGCCTCTGTCTTGCTTGCTTCGTACAATCGGGTTGCAATAAATGGGGTAAGCCCTCCGAACACACCGTTGCCAATATGGTAAGGAAGTGACATTGAGGTGTATCTGATACGAGTGGGGAAAAGCTCAACCAAGAAAGCGGCAATCGGGCCATAAACCATCGTAACAAAAATGACCTGAATGAACACCAGAAAGACCATTGTCCAAAATCCTCCAAGCGGTAGGGACAAGGCTTTTTTCACCTCAGGCTTTGGTAAATCGCTGCCTAAATTTTTAGAGTTAAAATGAGCTTTGGTTGTTTCCACGAATACAGTGCCATCTGTAAATTTTGTGGTTTTTACTTGCACGAGCACAGAATCACCTTTGGCAGCATCAAAGCTCGTGTTTCTTTCCTCTTGCGTTTCAGCCTGTATTTCAGTTTTAGCCGTAACATCGGAGACCTGGTACATGGCCTTATAAATAGGTCGGTAGCAGACGACTGCTAATGCCATACCTGCCAGCATAATCCATTTCCGCCCCACCCTATCGCTCCATGCAGCAAACACAATGAAAAAAGGGGTTGCAAGCAATACCGCTACCGCTATAATCCAATTCGACTGGATGAACTCGACATTGCAGGTGCGCTGGATAAATGATAAGGCGTAAAATTGGCCTGTGTACCAGACCACTCCTTGACCAGCCGTTGCACCAAACAAGGCCAGCAATACCATTTTTAGGTTTCCCCGATGGGCAAAGCTTTCTTTCAAGGGATTTTTGGAGATTGTCCCTTCTGCTTTTATTTTCGTGAACATTGGCGATTCTGCCATCTTCATTCTGATATACACCGAAATGGCAATCAAGACAACGGAAACCAGAAAAGGAAGCCGCCAGCCCCACTCATTGAAGGCATCCACACCCAAAGTTTGGCGGGTTGCAACAATTACGATGAGCGATAGGAAAAGGCCGAGCGTGGCAGTGGTTTGAATGAAAGAAGTGTAGAATCCCCTCCGCTCTGCGGGTGCGTGTTCTGCCACATAGGTGGCAGCCCCTCCATACTCCCCGCCAAGGGCCAAACCTTGCAAGAGCCTGAGAATCAAGATGATGATGGGGGCAGCTGCTCCGATGGTAGCATAGCTTGGCACCAGGCCGATGCCAAAAGTGGAAAGCCCCATGATAAGTAGCGTCAGCAAGAAGGTATATTTCCTTCCAATGAGGTCGCCCAGGCGTCCGAAGACCAACGCACCAAAAGGCCTTACGATGAACCCGGCAGCGAAAGTGGCCAAGGTGGAAAGGATAGCAGCGGTTGGATTGTCACTTGGGAAAAACTGGGACGAAATGATGACAGCCAAAGAACCGAAAATATAGAAGTCGTACCATTCTATCAGGGTTCCGACACTGGAAGCTGCAATCACTTTTCCAATGCCCCATTTTTTTTCATTTGAGGCTGAAACGCCTTCAGGAGCACCCGATTGGGATGGGTTGGTCATAGGTTTTGTTTTGAAATAGTTGGCCAGTCGGGGCTTGCAAGGTTACATCATTTTTTGACAAAAATCACAAAAGCGCCCGATCCAAATGGACATAACCGCCATCAACATGAATCAACTGCCCAGTTGTATGGCTCGACCGCTCTGAAAGCAGAAAGGCCACCATGTTGGCAATCTCCTCGGAAGTGGTCATTCGATTGCCCAACGGGATTTTGGCATTTATTTTTCCCAAAGTCTCAGCTGGATTTTCCAGGGTTTTGACCCATTTTTCATACAAAGGGGTATAGCATTCGGCCACAATCACTGCATTAACCCGGATGCCGTATTTCAGGAGTTCAACCGCCCATTCACGGGTAAGTGCGTTACGGCCACCGTTTGAGGCGGCATAGGCCGATGTGTTGCCTTGACCAGTCTCAGCCGTCTTAGAACCTATGTTGACGATAGCTCCTTTCGATGCTATTAAATGAGGTAAAGCATGGTGCGCCATCAAGTAATAGTGTACGAGGTTGCGGTGCAGTGATTGTATAAACCGTTCATAATCACCGCTTTCCAAGCCAACGCCATCGTTTACCCCAGCGTTGTTGACCAAGCCGTCAATCCTTCCGAATTTTTTGACAACAGCGGCTACTGCTTTTTGGCAATCCTTTGGTTTCGTCAGTTCGGCTACCACTTGAAAAGCTTTGCCTTTGGTTGATTTTATTTTTTGAACCGTAAGCAAGTTATCCTCCTTGTTTCGGCCAATGATTGCGACAATTGCACCTTCCGAAGCCAATGCATTGGCAATACCTTCACCGATGCCTTTAGCCCCACCTGTGACAATGATGACTTTGTCCTTGAGTTGTAATTCCATGTGGCGAAAATAAAAAAAAGCCCTGCAAGTTGACTACTTGCAGGGCTTTTTGTCGGGGTGACAGGATTCGAACCTACGACCTCGTCGTCCCGAACGACGCGCGCTACCGGGCTGCGCTACACCCCGTTTTTTTAGTTGGCAGTTCGGCTGTGGGCAGTGGGCAGTCAAATTTATGCTAATTTAAACTTGGCTGTAAACTTCTAACTGTTGGACTGCAAACTAAAAAAAGAGCCACCCAGGAGATTCGAACTCCTGACCTACGCATTACGAATGCGTCGCTCTACCGGCTGAGCTAGGGTGGCTTGTCTTTAAAAGGCCATCATTCCTTTGAATGGGCAACAAATCTAAAGCAAGTTTATTTTTAAAGCAAACGGTGTTTTTGATTTTGTTGCATTGGCTTTTACTGGACTTTGGAAAATTTGTTTCAAGTGTTTGAAAAAAAGGCAAAAAAAAACACCGTTGCTAAAACAACGGTGGAGCACACTCTCTAAAACATTAGTTATGAAAATTTGGACTATTTTGAGACAACTTCACCCGAGCCGCTGATTTTGGAACGGACACTAGGCTTGCCTTTATAGTAAACATCGCCGCTTCCAGCAATAGCTACCTCCAATGACTCGCTGACATTTACGGAGGAATCGCCAGAGCCGGAAATCTTGACAGTACAGGTGCGGGAATTGAGGTCGAACGCACCAATATTGCCACTACCTGAAATGGTCATCGTCGTTTCGCCAGTAGAACCTGCAAGCTTCATGTCACCACTGCCGCTGATGGCCACTGTGAGGTTCTTAGAATTTGCATCCATTTGAATACTGCCACTTCCACTGATAGCCAAGGTCAAGTCCCCAAGGTTTGAGAACTTACCTTCCCCAACAATCGAACCTGACCCACTTACGCTTAGCTCATCAATATTTGGAACTACTACCCAAATTTTTATGGATTCATGTTTCTTCACATTTTTATCGAACCCGATTTTCCAGGCCCCATCTTTAACTTCCTTTTTCAGGTTGTCAATGATGTTCTGTTGCGCTTCGATTTTTACGGATTGGCTACTACCCTGTTTGATATAAACATCGGCGGCAATAGCCAATTTGAGTCCATCAAAGCTGGCGATGTCCAAAGTTTTGGTGACGCTTGGCCCTTCGCCAGTTATGCCTGGGCCATCACCCCAGTTCTGGCTGCATGCGGTTGCGGTCAAGAAAAGGAATGCCATCAGGGTCAAGTAGGAAGAATTGGTTGATTTCATTGTTGAAGAATTTTATGATTTATTTCGGAAGGACAGTTTTGAAACTCAATGGTTGTCTTTCGCAAAGAAAAATTAGTCATTTAGAATTTATTCGAAGGGCGGGTTCATGAAATGGGCTTTCGGCAGTTTTTAGGGGTTCCAATTAGTGTTTGTTACTGCATCGTTGTTAGGCGGGACTCCCTATTAGGGTCAGTAAATTGATTTTTTGCTGAGGTAAAAAATCAATTTACTGACCCAAAAAATAAAAGCTCCTCGGCTGCTTGTGGGTTCTTCACAAGCAGCCGAGGAGCTTTTTTTAGGGAAACGAAAATTTTACTTCGCAAAATTTTCGTTTCCCCTTTCTTGGATGCAGTGGTAAGATTATTTATTCACTTCCAAGCTGGACAAATCCACTACAAAGCCATCCATTTTTTTGTTCTTTTTCAGGCTGCTTTTGTAGCTGGAAGCCTCTTTCTCCGTCTCGAAGGAACCCAAGATGACCTTGTAAACTGGTTCGCCCTTCGCCCCTTTTTGAACACTCACGAGAATAGAACTGAACCAATCCTCCTGTAGGTCGGCAATTTTTTTGAACAAGGCGTCCTGGGTTGATAGGACGGCTACCTGTACGCCAAAGCCTTTTTTTGCAGGCTTTTTCAGCTCAATTTCAAAGAGGTCGTATGTTTCATACTGGCTGCCTTTCACAAGTACAGCCTTACTGTCGGTACCTTTGGCCGTAGTCTTTTCCGCTTTTTTTGCATCCTTGGCAGATGGTTTTTCATTGACAGCAACAGGTTTGGTCTCCTTCGCTGCTTCTTTTGGTTTGGCCGCAGGCTCAGTTGCTGTTTTGGTCTCCGTTTTTTTCGGCTTATCTTCCTCTTTGGTAATAGCCACTTCTTTTTCGGCGGGCTTTGGCTTCTCCTCAGCTGGTTTGTCCACCACAGGCTTTGGTGTCTCGGCAACAGCTTCTGCTGGCTTGGCTTCACTTACGACTTCCACTTTCACCCTTGCAGAGCCATCTTGAATCAGGCCAATGGCTTCAGCACTTGCCCTCGAAATCTCCACCACTCGGCCACTGATGAAAGGGCCCCTGTCAGTTACCCTAACCTGCACGGTTTTGTTATTGTCCAAGCGGGTGATTTTCAGCATGGTGCCGAACGGATGTGTCTTGTGGGCGCAGGTGTATTTGTTTTTGTCGTAGGCTTCACCACTGGCGGTTGGCTTTCCATGGAAGAGATCGGAGTAGTAGGAGGCCAGCCCAAACTCCTCGTCTTGAGCCAAAAGACTGGTTGTGAAAACAAGGTTAAGGAAGAAAATCTTCAGTAAATTTTTCATGGTAAGTTTGTTAAAGAAATGCAGCTAAGAAGCTAATTCGTTGATATGCAAAGCCTTACAACGTTCCCTCCTGCTGCGTATTTTTCATGGTTAAAGTAAAACGCTGGTAGCTCGTTGGAAGGGGGAGTGTTTTGGGCAAAATTTTCAAATTGCTCAAAACACAATCCAAAACCTCTTAAGAAGTTACAAACGCTGATTAAAATCTAGTTCGTCTTTGCCCGTCAATTAAAACTGTAGGTCAATTTTGTTACAAATTAACCACATTTTCGCATAAACAGCAACCTTTCCCGTACAACTGATTGATTGTCAATGGAAAAACTACCCTTTACCTTCCTTGGATTCGGTACTTTGTTCCATTTTTTGACCCTCTTTAATTGGGGCCTCCCTGGCTTTCTCCTCTGTCACCACCTCAATTTTAACCTTCGCCGTTCCATTGCTGATCATGCCAAGTTTTGAGGCAGCGGCCCTTGAGAGGTCAATCACTTTTCGGGTTGACGACATGCGGTCGTTAACCCTTACCACCACTGATTTGTCATTATCCAAGCAGGTTACTTTCAGTTTAGTGCCCATTGGAAAAGTTTTGTGGGCACAGGTCAAAGCGTTTTTATTGTATCGTTCCCCACTGTAGGTGCGTGCCCCGTGGTATTTGTTGCTGTAATACGCTGCCATGCCCTCCTCGTCTTGTGCAACCAATTGGGTACAGAAAAAGCCCAACAAAATGAGTAAGACTAAACAGTTTTTCATGGTCATACGATTAAGGTGAAAATCATCAAAACATTGAAAATCAATTCATTGCGCAACAATGAATTACAAACGAGTTGTCCTGATTACAATCAAATGCTCAAAATGGCAATTTCTAATAGTGGCGGTCTTGAAATGCAAATACAAAAAGAATTTTTGAGACTTCAGCTAATTTTTGAGAGCAATCAGGATTACTTATTCCTTTGAGCCATCAAAAACCAAGGTTTTACTCGTTAATTGTAACTTTGCACTAAGTTCTTGTGTTTTGATTCCCATTTGACTCGGCAAACCCGATTTTGCCACATTTTTTTGATAAATCAACCGTATCTACTTGGAAGGAGGATTTTATGGGTGAAAATTTCCACCCAAAGAAATCCCCAACATGACGAGGAGGAGGAATTGATTTTTCCATCCACTTCAAAATGGCTTCTCAGTAGTTGCAATCAACCAATAATGAGTAAGCACGGTAGGGTTTTGGTAGCCATGAGTGGCGGCATTGACAGCACGGTGACGGCCATGCTCATGCATGAGGAGGGCTATGAAGTGGTAGGAATTACCATGAAAACATGGGACTACGCCACCTCTGGAGGTACGCACAAAGAGACTGGTTGCTGCAGCCTCGACTCCATCAACGATGCCCGCAAAGTGGCCGTGGACATGAAGTTCCACCATTTCATCGTGGATATACGGGAGGAGTTTGGCGACCATGTTATAGACAATTTCGTGGACGAGTACATGGCTGGGCGCACGCCCAACCCCTGTGTGCTTTGCAATACGCACATCAAGTGGAGCGCCTTGTTGAAACGTGCCGATTCCTTGGACTGTGAGTTCATCGCAACTGGCCATTACGCTATCATCAACCAACATGAAGACAGGCATTTTATCACAAAAGCCAAAGACCTTCAAAAAGACCAGTCTTATGTGCTATGGGGACTTAGCCAAGAATGCCTTAGCCGCAGCCGTTTCCCGTTGGGCTATATGACGAAGCCAGAGGTTCGGCAAATTGCATTTGAAAGGGGCTATACCGAGCTTGCCAAAAAAGGCGAGAGTTACGAAATCTGTTTTGTGCCCGATAACGACTACCGAGGATTCCTGAAGCGGCGAATAGAAGGGCTGGAAGAGCGGGTAGCAGGTGGCAAGTTCGTAAATGCAGCAGGTCAAGTACTCGGGGAGCATGAAGGTTACCCCTTCTACACCATTGGCCAACGGAAAGGGCTTGGCATTGCTTTTGGCCAACCCATGTTCGTATCAGAAATCCGACCTGAAACCAACACGGTTGTACTTGGCTCAGAAGACGAACTGATCCGGAACAGCATGAACGTAGGCCAAGTGAACGCCATGAAATATGCTTCCTTGCCAGAAGGGTTAGAGCTCGTCACCAAAGTCCGTTATCGTGACAACGGCACTTTCAGCCTACTGAAAAACTTGGAAAATGGGCATGTGAGAGTAGATTTTTTAGCCAATGTAAAAGGCATCGCACCGGGGCAATCAGCCGTTTTTTACGAGGGCGATGACGTGGTAGGCGGGGGCATCATTTATCGTTAAACATTCCTAACTCAATGGTTCGTGAAGTTGTAAGGTTTTATGGTTTTCGGGATTTGGGACAAAACCTAATCGTAAATCATTTTTGAAAAGGTTGGAAAAGCAACCTATCTTTTCAAAAACGGCTACTGTGCCGCAACCTTAGAACCCGAAAACCCGAAAACTTCACGAACCATTGCAACTAATACCTTAAATCAATCCATTGTGAAAAACCGTTTCCTATACCTGCTTTTTGGATTCTCAATCATCCTTGTTGCCGCTTGCAAGGAGACACCGGATGATTACAATCCAAATTTAGGCTACGATTACTATCCATTGGAGGTAGGCAAGTTTTTTGAATACCAAATGGATTCTATCATTTTCGACCCGAACGGGGACACCACAGTTTTTCATACAACTTCTTTCCTTCGGGAGGAAATCCTCGATACCCTGACCGACAACGAGGGGAACACCATGTATAAAATCGAACAATACGAGCGAGCCGCCGATACCTTGCCATGGAATATCAAAAAAGTATTGTCGGTTGCCTTGGTTGACAACCAAGCAACAAGGACTGAAGACAACCTTCATTTTGTAAAAATTGCCTTCCCATTGGCCAAAGGAAACCGTTGGAAAGGGAACAGCCACTTTGACGAAGGCTTGATTGTGGATATTGCGGGGGAAACTGTTGCCATGTTCAAAGGTTGGGAATACAGGGTAAATGACTTCGGCGTAGCAGATACAATAGGTGGCTTTCAGTTTGATGAAACAATCCTGATAGAAGAGGCCGAAAATGAGAACCTGATAGAACTCAGGCGCTCCTATGCCACCTATGCAAAGGGTGTTGGCTTGGTTGCAAGGGAGCTTTGGATTTTGGATACTCAATGCATTGACGACTGCGTAGGCCAACCATGGGAACAAAAAGCTGAGAAGGGCTTCATTTTAAGACAAACCATCATCAACCATAATTAATGTCCGACAAACTGGTTTCGGTAGGCTTTACCAAGAAAACACACGGCGCACAGGGCGAGTTAAGAATCACCGTCAAGGACGAATATTTCGACGATTTCGCCAACTCGGATGTCGTGTTCATGAACGTACAAGGCAAGCCACTGCCGTTTTTTATAGAGAACTTGCGGGATGCAGGTGATATTTTACTGAAAATCGAAGATGTGGATTCATCTACCGAGGCCAAGCAACTAACTTCAAAAGAACTGTTCCTGAGGGAGCAGGATATAAAGCTCTTCAAGGAAGAAACTGGCGTTGTAACCTTTGAATCGTTAACTGGCTACGACCTCCATGACGAGCAACTTGGGTATGTGGGAAAAATAGTTGATGTGGAAGTACTTCCTCACCAATATTTGGCGATTGTCAGCTACAAGGAGAGCGAAATCTTTGTGCCACTACATGCCAACCTTGTAGTCTCATTGGATGATAAAAAGCAGACTATCGTGCTGCGCCTGCCCGACGGCTTGCTTGATTTGTAAAAAAGGCAACCGCACAAAAGCGGCTGCCCTTTCGAATTCATTTGATTTTAGCGACTTTTCAGGAGGGTTTTCCTCCATTCAAATCGTCTTGGAAAGCCTTTAGTTCTTCCCACTTGCCCGCAGCAGCGAGCGCTGCTTGTTGTGGCCATGTACCTGGGTCAGCCATGCGAAAAGCTGAACCGCCAGACGCTATTATTTCTTTAAGCTTTTCGACGGAGGTCTGAGCAAGTATGGCGAAACTCCCTATACCATTTTCATTGAGCAACTGTGCTATTTTTGGCCCTATACCTTCCACTTTCTTGAGGTCGTCTTGATGGTGCGCCGCAGCCGCAAAAACAGGGGCAGCCATCGCAGCAGCAGCTACCGGTGCTGCAACAGAAGCCAAAGCATTGGACTCCCCTTTTTGGGATGCCAATGCAATCAAATCGCTTTCGCTTTTTTCTAACCGAAACCTCATGCCTGCCAAGTCACCTTCCAAGGACATGATTTTCCTGCGGAGGCTCGAATTGTCTTTTTCGCTTTCTTCCAACTTGTACTGGACGCTAATATGTTCCTTCTCCAAGTCAAGTAGCACCGCCTTCATCCGGTTATGTTCGGCATCTAATTCTTGGTACAACTTGTGCCATTTGTACCATAAAATATATCCCAACAACAATCCCAAAAGGAATGCTACGAGCAGCATTAACAAGATTTCCAATGTGTGGTCAACATAAGTGCCTGATCCAGGGCTTTGGAAGGTATTTTCAAACATGGCTAAAGGTATTTAATGCAAAAATTGTCATGCAATTAATTGTCTATCACTTAGTTAGATGGAGGGTTTTTTATTGAGCACCAGCACAGCCCGCCTGTTAAGTCGGCTTCCCTCTTCTGTCGTGTTATCGGCTACAGGCTCCAATTCTCCTTTGGACTCAATGGAAAGCCGCTCTTTGGCGATGCCTTTTGTTACCAAAATGTCACGGATATGCTTAGCCCGTTCCAAACCGAGTTGTTGGTTGAAAGCTATAGTGCCTGAATCATCGGTATGACCAGTGATGGCAACCGTTTCATCAGTCTTGGAAAGCCTGCTTGCTAATTTCTCCAAGTACTCGTCCACCCTTGGGTCAGATTCTTTTGTAGATTTCGCATAAGGGAAAAGGATGGTAATGGTGTTGTCCACTTCTACAATCTCGACAATATCTTCCTTGGGCTTATCCTTCGTGCTGAAACTGGCAGCCTCAAATTTCTTCGTCCTTGAGTCGGAAGTTTCATCCACCAACCGAGAAGTAACGGTCAGCCACTCAGGGTTTAACGTGGGTACCTCCTTCAACAGCAATTCCTTGACCTTGGCGGCACGAGCAATGCCCATATTGGGGAAATCTTCGGGCGATTTCTCATCCTTGAAATACAGTCCTGTTATTTCAAGCAGTTTCCCCTCAGTTAGATTTGCTAGCAAGGATTCACGGTGGGCATTCCAGGTAGGACGGGTTTCAGGCTGGGCATTTTGCCATGAAAAGACGATTGGTCGGTTGTCAACAGTATCTACTACAGGAGGTGGTGCAATGATTTTTTCACCACACGCTTGTTTGATATGGCAGACATACCATTGCTGGCAGACCACGCACCACAACACGAACAATCCTATAGGAAGCAATGTCAAACGTGCAGACATAAGGCTCTAATTTTAGGTGAACAAAAGCAAAAAAAATGGAGCAGTTACTTGAAGCTATTGATGTAGAACTTATATTAGGATAGAACTAGCGGATGTATTTTCGGCATATCAAACCAATAAAAAGGAAAGCTTTGGTATAATTGAGATTGGATAATACATTCTTCTTCAACCTCGAAATTTTCACAAATTTAGAATAATCTTTGAATCAATCTGTTTAATCGGAAAAAAATAAAAAAACAAGGAAGTTTCTAATTATTCTTCATCCAACAGTGTGACTTCAATTGGCAGTACTCAAGGTGATTGCAACGGAACAATGTCAAGCCCTGAGATAGCCTCAATCATACTGGCCTCCTCTACCGAAACTTTAGCAATATGTGCTTTCAGCAATAGGAAAGTCCTTTCAACTTCCGTTTTTCGAATGGTGATTTCAAGAAGAGCATCTTCTTCGAAAACTTGGTTAACCACGTTTATTTCCAGCTTTTTTACGGCATTCATTACATCGGGCATGATGGCATAGGGAAAAGTAAGCCTAAAGGAATCTTCCACAATTTTTTCAACAATCGAAGCTTTTTGGAGCGCTTCCTGTGCCCCTTGACGGTAGGCATTAATGAGGCCTGAGGTGCCCAAAAGCGTACCACCAAAATAACGGACTACTACAATGAAGACGTTCGATAGTCCAAAACTGTCAATTTGGCCTAAAATGGGTTTTCCCGCAGTGCCGCTGGGTTCGCCGTCGTCATTTGCCCTAAAATTATTCTTGTCAAGGCCCAAGCGGTAAGCGTAGCAATGGTGCCGGGCCTTTGGGTGTTCTTTTCTCAAAAAATCAAGATAGTGGGCGATCTCCGCTTCTGACCGAATGGGCCAAGCATAAGCAAGGAACTTGCTGCCACGGTCGCGAAACTCACCCGTAGAAGGTGCGGCCAATGTAAGATAGGCATCTTTCAAAAGCTATGGTAGTTTATCAAGTAGCTTCGGTGGTTGCTATATTCCCAATATGTTCTACCAAGGAATCGAGGTTCCAGGCATTGTCCACATGGTATTCACCGATTTTAGTTCGGCGCAGTGCAGTCAGGTAAGCACCACTGCCGAGCTGTTTCCCCATGTCAAAAGCCAAAGAACGAATATAAGTGCCCTTACTGCACTTCACCCGAAAAT
The DNA here is from genome assembly GCA_022841745.1 of Saprospiraceae bacterium. Lineage (GTDB taxonomy): Bacteria > Bacteroidota > Bacteroidia > Chitinophagales > Saprospiraceae > UBA6168. The sequence goes on from JALHQW010000042.1 coordinate 70,328, forward strand.
CAACCTGTGGAATCTCAATGCGGGTGATGTCGAATTCATAAATCTTGACAGGTCTTGGTTTAACTTCTATGGTAATGCCCTGCCGGGCTTTTTTATAAAGTGGCTGCCCGTCCACCTTAATGGCAGAAAACATGGGGGGCAATTGCTCCAAGTCTCCTATGAATGACAGCCTTGCAGTTTCAATCGCTTCTTCGGTTATGTGCTCAATCGGGAAAAAAGCATCAGGTTCGGATTCCGCATCATAGCTCGGCGTGGTAGTCCCAAGCACCAAGGTTCCAACATACTCCTTGGCTTGGTCTTGGTATTCAGACAACTTCTTGGTGCTTTTGCCAGTGCAGATGATAAGAAGGCCTGTGGCCATGGGGTCAAGCGTACCCGCATGACCTACCTTGATGTTTTTCAAGCCAAGGCTATGACGTAGGCTGATACGGATTTTGTTCACGACGTCGAAGGATGTCCATCCATGTGGCTTGTCAACCAACAGGGTAGCTCCGTCCACCAACCTTCGACTCGGCAAAGGGTCTTCCATGTAAATGGATTTAAGGCCAAAAGGCTTCCCGATTGGACAGGAACAACATTGGCCCTTGATGACTAAACTGGCGATATTGCACAGTTCAGCATATTGTATTAAAAAAATATACCAATTCCAAAACAAACCAACTATGCAACCTCTGCTGCTGGGGTAACCTCGTGCATTGGCTTCTTGAAAATGGCAATGATTTCGACCACAAGCCCCAGCAGGATAATGGCTGGTGCTATCACCGTACGGCGACGGCTGTAAATAAGGCTCTCATCCCAGGTGTTGGGGTCAGGCATTTGGCCACCGCTCATCAGCACCAAGCCGAATGCAATCAACGCAAGCCCGACCAACATGAGCAGGTAGTTGGTTTTGTCAAAAATCAGGATGGTGCTCTTGGGCGCAACTGCTGCCGCCTTCGAACGCTGAACTGTTGGTGCCGACTTGGTGGGCGTGGTAGCTACAACAACTTTCTTCTTTGTACTCATTTTTTATGTTTTAACTCCCAATAAACCGATTTGGGAAAGAAGTTCATTTTACAATAAAAGTACAAAGTACAAAGTACAAAGTACAAAGGAGCGGGCCAACTGTGCATGCCCTCCTTTTTACTTTCTACTTTTTACTTTTTACTTTTAGTACATATCATCCACCCGCATCCGCAGGTATTTTTTTACCACATAGTAGGTACTGGCCACCATGATGGTAAAGCCGAGCACAACCAAGGTACCGAAAACAATGGCTACGCCGGGCAGGTTGATGGCGGATTGCATGTCAGGCACATTTTTGAAGATAACATAGAGCAAGGAAGTGAGGCCCAAAATGGCCAAAAGGCTGCACAGCAACCCCTGCCAAAAGCTTCTGCTCAAATAGGGCCTGCTGATAAAGCCCCATGACGCACCCACCAGTTCCATGTTTTTTATCAAAAAACGGTTGGAATAGAGCGCCAACCTGACCGTGTTCAATATCAAGGCAATTGCCACGATAATGAAAAACAGTCCCAGTCCAAGCACCCATATGCTGATCTTGTTCAGGTTGTTGGCAATACTTTCCGTTACGCTCTGTTGATAGAAAACATCGTTGACGTAAGGCAGGGCTTTGAGGTCTTCCCGAACAAGGCTCATACTATCCGATTGCATCCAAGCAGCATTCACATGGAAGATCAGCACATCGTAAAGCGGGTTGGCCATGTCGAGCTTTCCAAAATCCTGCCCAAACTCATCCTTCATGATAGCAGCCCCTTGCTCTTTATTGACGAACTCAAAGGAATTAGCCTTGCAATAAGCACTTGCTTTCAAGTGCATTTTAAGCGAATCAACTTGGGTGGGTTGGGTTTCTTCCTTCAGTTCCACGATTATGTCCACCTGTTCACGCAGTGTTTTCAAAAGCTGCTGCCCCTGCACGACCAGTAGGCCGAAAAGCCCCAGCAAGAACAACACCAAGGTCACGCTTACAATGGTATAAAAGTAATTAGGCTTGTGAACGGGTGGCTTTTTCATTAATGGCTATAAAAGTAAGGCGCAAAAATAGAAAACAGTTTGCAGTTCGTCATTGTGGAGTTGGTAGGCACTTGTCGTTCCATTTTTGAATAAATCAAACTAACGAAAGATAAAGCAGCTCCTGACAGCCCTCCCGACATGTCGCATGGGCGTCAAGTTAATTTTCAGGGTAAAAGCATCAAAGTATTGTTAGGACTTCTTGCAGGTATTGGACGTTAAGCGAAGCTCTGAACCGTCGTTTTTTCAGGCTCAACTTGTCCGGCATTTTCGACAACCTGTG